>JAZSQE010000045.1:0-102825 GCA_045537795.1 Kiritimatiellia bacterium
GTGGGCGTGTACTCCGTCTTGCACTTCGGGCAGATGGCGCGTACGAGACGCTGTGCCATCGCCGCACGAAGCGCGGATGCCACGAGGAACGGCTTGACCCCCATATCGGTAAGACGCGTCACCGCGGACGGTGCGTCGTTCGTATGGAGCGTGGAGAACACCAAGTGACCCGTGAGAGCCGCTTCCATTGCGATGTCGGCGGTTTCCGAGTCACGAATCTCACCGATCATCACGATGTTCGGCGCCTGACGCAGAATCGAGCGGAGCGCAGCCGAGAAGTCGAGGCCGACATCGCGGTTCACCTGCACTTGGTTGATGCCGCTCATCTGGTATTCGACAGGGTCTTCCACGGTGATGAGTTTTTTGTCGGGCGTGTTGATCTGCCCGAGACAGGCGTAGAGCGTCGTCGTCTTGCCCGAGCCTGTCGGGCCGGTCACGAGAACGACGCCGTCAGGCAGCTTGATCAGACGCTCGAATGTCGTCTGGTCGTCGGAGAGAAAGCCCAGCTGCGGCAGACCGAGCGAGAGATTCGACTTGTCGAGAATACGCATGACGATCGATTCGCCATGGTTTGTCGGCACCGAAGAGACGCGCAGGTCGAGATCACGCCCCGCGACGGTGATCTGAATGCGTCCGTCCTGCGGGATGCGCTTTTCGGAGATCTTCATCTTCGACATGATCTTGATGCGCGAGATGATCGCCGACTGCAGACGCTTCGGCGGCGAATCCATCTTTCTGAGCGCGCCGTCGATGCGGTATCTGACGCGGAACTCCTTCTCCATCGGCTCGATATGGATATCGGAGGCCTTCATCTTGATGGCGTTGACGATGATCAGCGTGGCGAGCTTGATCACGGGCGCGTCGTCGCCTGTCGCCTCTTCGAGCCCGCCGATCTCGTCGCGCGTCGCGACGTCCGCCGTGTCGCCGCCCTGGTAGAGTTTGGCCATCGCGCTTTTCACTTCGCCGAGCGGACAGAGAACGGCTTCGACGTCTTTGCCGTGAAGGACATAGCGCAGAGAGTCGATGGCATCGTATCCCATCGGATCGGAAAGCGCCACCGTTATCGACTCTTCGTTTGCGACGATCGGCACAACACCGTACTTTCTGGCGATTTCCTCGGGGATCTCGTTCGTCACGCCGGAGTCGATCGCATCGGCGTTCACGTGGCAGTATTTAAGCCCGAACTGGTCGGCGATCGTGCCCAGGACATCGTCTTCGGAAAGAGTGCCGCCGGACACAAGCACGTCGAGCGTGGTCTCGTTCTCGGCCTTCATCGAAACGGCGGCCGCCTCAACCTGGTCGGAGGTGATATACCCCCTTTCGGTCAACAATTGTATTACGTATTCGTCGTTACTTGTCATTATTCGCGCTTCTCGGTGAAATCAGATTCAGTAATTATACCAAAACCCCACCGCTTGCGCCACCCGCATATCCTCGGCGGTCGTGGCCGGGAAAGACCGCCGAGGGATGCATGTCCGCCGCCGGTTATCGGGACGAAACCGTCGCGAAACGTCTGCGTTCGACTTAATTTGCAAGAGCGTCAAGGCTCTTGAGATAATCGTCCAAAGTCTTTCTCGTGATCGTTTCGCGATACGCGTCGATTTTGAACTCCTCGATCGCCTTGCGGAAAGCGGCGATTTCCGCAAGGCGGCTGCCCTTGAAGCCCCACCGCGCCCGCATCGCGGAAAAGCCGGATGTTTTCGGCGAAACCTGAATCATGTCGCAGTCGGGATTGGCTCTCAGAAGTTCAAGCGTGTTTTTTATGTATTCGCGCTGCATTTCGGGATTCGTGACGCAGAGCTGCCCGCTTCCGACGCGTTTTCCGTCGATTTCGGAATACCAGTCGGGATGATCCTTGGCGTACTTCTTCGGAGGGAGCACCTCGAAGAAAGAGTGATACGCGCTGCGGCGGCTCTTGTAGAAAACGAGTTTGTGAAAGAAACGCAAATTTTTTCATAGTTGTGTTTTCCCTTTCATGGGCAATTGTATCAAAATTGACGAGACGGTGCCGGAAGCGGTTTCAACACGTCGAGCTTCTTGATGTCTTGCACCCGGCTTTTGGCGCAGACGAGCATCGCGCGGCCCGTATCGACGACGACGACGTCGCGGACGCCGACGACCGCCGTCACGCGCGCGCCGGAGCCGACGATGATCGAATCCGACACGTCGCGCAGAACGCTTTTGCCGATAAGGACGTTGCCGGCGGCGTCTTTCGGGAAATGCCCGGCGACAGACAGCCACGAACCGACGTCGTCCCACGCGAAAGCGCATTTCCCCACGAGTATGCCGCTTATGCGCTCCATGACGGCGTAGTCGAACGATATCGCGCGCATCGCGCCGTATTCACGCGCCAGAAGAGCGTTCACGCCGCGCGAGCGCGCGACCTTGCCGATCAGCGAGCCGATATCGCCCGCGGCGGACGCGAACGCCGCCTCGAGCACTTTCGCCTTCCAGATGAACATTCCGCTGTTCCAGAGAAAGCGCCCCGACCTTAAATATTTTTTCGCCGTTTTTTCGTCCGGTTTTTCAACGAAGCGCACGACTTCATGAAACTGCGTTTTGCCGCGGGAAGCGATCTTTCCTCCGCATTCGATGTAGCCGAAACCGGTCGCCGGACGATCGGGCGTCACGCCGAGCGTCACGATCGCGTCGTTCGAGGCGGCCGCGGAGATCGCGTCTTTAAGCGCTTTTCTGAACCGCGATTCGGGGGTCATGAGCTGATCTGCCGTGAGAACGCAGCCTATCGCATCGTCGCCGCCGTGTTTTTTGACGAGCCCGCAGGCGACCGCCACCGCGGCCGCCGTGTCGCGGCGGCAAGGTTCTGCGATGATGTTCCCTTTCGGGATGTGAGGCAGCGCCTTGCGCGTCATCGCCGCGAAACGCTTGGCCGTCACGACGAAAACGCGCTCGGGGGGAATAAGCCCGTCGAGCCTGTCGGCGGCATGGCGCACGAGAGGCTTGCCTCCGAAGAGAGAAACGAACTGTTTGGGGCGCTCGGGCGTCGAAAGCGGCCACAGCCGCTCTCCGTTGCCTCCCGCCATTATTATCGCGTACGCGTTCATTGCTTGTTTAATCCCCGCCAATACCTGTTACGCCGTATTTTACCATAATTGCCCGGCTTGTGCCCATCACCCCCGCGCCCGGTTCGGAGACTCGCCCATACACCCGCGCTCTGATTTTGATATAATCGCCTTCATGAAAACCATCCACTCCCTCACCGTTTGCGCGGCAGTCGCGTCTGCCTTTTCTTTCACCGGTCTTTCAGACGAAAAACCGTACGGCCCGCTGCCCACGCCGGCCCACATCGAATACCACAACCGCGAGATAATCGCGATTGTCCATTGGGGTCTCAACACCTACACCGACCAGGAATGGGGGTTCGGCAACGTCAGCCCGTCGGTGCTCAAGGCCGATTCGCTTGATCCCGAGCAGTGGGTCAGAGTGATGGCCGCCGGCGGCATCAAGGCCGTCATTCTCGTCTGCAAGCACCACGACGGCTTCTGTCTCTGGCCTTCGCCGCTCAACAAAGATTATTCGATGAGCGCCGTGACCGTGAAGCGCGACAAAAAGCGGAGCCTCTCCTTTCGGATCATCCTTCGGATGAACCAAAATCATATTATGCCTCTCGCCGCCGCGCGCCGAACACCAGGAAAAAGTCTCGACCTTACGCCCTGTAGGCGCCAGAAGCCCCATGCTGACGGCGCATTTTCCGAATGCGGAGGCGACCAACGCTGCGCCGAGGATAAAAACAAGTCTTTTCATAATTTTTAATTTGAGATTCAATTATACGATTTGCAGATTTTCACGACATATTTTTTTTAATTATATCAAAACCGAAGATTATCCGTCAAAAAAAACCTATGTCATTTTCCGCAAGGCTTTTTGTGTCAAAATTATATAATACCGTTCATCGCCCAAAACCGTACTTCAGGCTTACAGGCCCAAGAAGCCCGGACTTGCGGAATCGGGCATTTTCATCAGGGCCGCATTTAGTCCAGGTCTTGCGCTCTTTCACGGGCTTTTTAGCGTCCTCGACAAGAGCGTTATACCAGGTGAAGACGACCTTAGCTCTCTCTCCGATATCGGCCAAAAGCCCTTCTTTCGAGGCATTCCCGCCGATGACATGAAACCACGTCTCGGGCGCGAACGACGAAGAAGCCGACACGGACGCGACCAACGCAACGGCGCAGGCGATACAGCCGAGAAGCGGCGGTGATTTGGACGCAACGGACATTTCAACACCCCCTCAAGGAGAACGACGCGCACGGCCTTGTCGAATCGAGCGCATAATAATTCGCGCACACCCCCTCGTCCGAAAAGATCAGTTCCGCATGCCCCGCGGCCGATGCCAGATAATAGCGCCTGATCCCCGCCTCGTACTCCGCGTAAAGACGATCGATTCCGTCGTCCTTTGGCTGCGGCTTCTTGCCGCGGTAGCGCCCGAAATCGGACGGCTTTTCGGCGAACACGACAGGCTCCGCGCTAATATCCCGCCCGTCCACCGTCCGCGTCACGGAATTCATCACGAACTCCGTTATGCGCCCGCCGTCGCCGTACCAATCGCGAAGCTCCAGACGATGGCTGTGGCCGCTCAGCACGATCGCGTGCCGCTCGGCCAAAAGCCGCCTCACGCGGCGGCGCGCCGCATCCCAGACGGGAATCGCCGCCTCAAGCTCCTTCGGCGAAATCCTTCTGCCGGTATGCTCGCTGTACTGCGGATACCCGAGGAAAAACCACCTCCGCCTGTCCCTGTTGCCGTCCGTGAGAACTGCGCCGTGGGTGCAGAACACCGTGTGGCGTGCATCGCGGTTCTCGCAGAGAAGTCTTTCCACAAGCTCAATGTCGGGCCGGTTGTAGTCGGCCACGATCCACAGATCAGGGCCCTGCATGAAAGAAAACGTGATGTCGTCGATCCTGCGGCCGAGTTCGCGCGAATGCCATGCGCAGATGTCGCGGCGGTAATTTTCGAATTCACCCTGACGATGCCTGCCCCTTCGCACATCGTGATTCCCGGCAACCGTCAGAAAGGGAATGTCGCCATAAGTGCGCTTCATAAGCTCAAGCGCATTTGAAAGCATACGCGCATGATGAGCGGACGATTCGCAGTCGCCTTCGATAAGATCGCCGAGCTGAAGAGCGAACGCGGCATCGGCGCGGCGCACCTTCCCCGACGCGGCGACAAGCGCGGCGCTTCGACCGCCTTCGCCCCACATCGACGAATACGCCTCGAATTCGGCGCGGTACCTGTCGAACATGCCGTCCGTCAGATGTCGGTGCCTGAACTCGGAGTGGAAGGTGTCGATCGGGGGGCGGTCGTAGTGCACGTCGCCGAGGAGCGGCACGGAATACGACGAACGCAGGGGCGCCATCCGGCATCCGGCGAAGCAGCCGATGGTCCAGGCAGCGGAGCTGCGGACAAAGGACCTGCGCGAGAATTCTGACTTCTCGCGATTACAAGGCGTCGGGTTCATCGCAGAAGTCGGCGAGCCTGAGCAGTGTGCGCGCCGTGAAAGCCATGCAGTTGAGCCAGTTCCTGCCGGCGCGCCCGGGATCGTAGGGGAACACCGTGGGGATCAGTCCGTCTGGCATCTGGTTGCGCGTAATCGCGACTCCAAGCGCGCGCGCCTTGGCCAGGTCGAGCGGGTTGCGCTCGAGTTCGTACATCCTGAGGTAGAACTCGATCATCTGCGAATACGACGCGTCGATCGTAACGAGACAGTCGTACTGCTCCACCGCGCCAGGGGCATACCACGACTTGCGCAGCGGCGTTCCCCATGCGACGAACTGGTCCTCGCAAAACCGCAGCGTCTCGCGCGCCGCCGCCAGATAGCGTCCGTCCGGGAAGGCCTCGAGCAGATGCATAATGGTTGACGAGGCCGTGAACTGCGTCAAGTTCGCGTAGGGCTTATTCTGCACATCGCCGTCCTCGAACTGCCCCTCCCAGTCAAAAGTCCGCAGCCGCTCGCAGAACGAAGGCAATGCGCGCCGCGCCGCCTCCGCGTACCTCCCGTCGCCGGTCTCTTTCGACATCTGCCCGAGAAAGTCGCACACGCCCTGTGCGCCGATCGCGTTTGACGCCAGCTCCCTGCCCGTTCCGATTTCAAGCACCAGCGCCCACGAACCGTCAGGCCGCTGAAGGCCGAGATAGCGGTCAGCTATCGTACGCGCATAGTCCATGTACACCTTCTTCCCCGTCGCCTTCCAGAGCGCGACCATGGAAGCCGCGACCTCGGCCGGGTATATCATCATCACCTGGTTTCGCTTCCTGTGCGCGATCTGCTTCGACTTGTAGACATCCCCCAGCGCCCTGGTCTCCTTCCAGTAGTCGGCGTATGTAAGGGGCAGACCGCGCATCGACTGCGGCTCGCGGACCGAAGTCGCCATCAGCCATCCGGCGGCGTTTTCAGCGTACGCAACAAGCTCCTGACGACGCGAAGGGTCGAGAGTCGACAGCAGCAGCGCCGCATCCACCACCGCACGCACGTTCTTCGAGGGGAAGCAGTTCAGCTGATAGGTCTTGTCGAACACGTTCGTCCTCCACGAGACGACTGGATGGTAGCGAAACATCCACTCGAGGCCCCTCCTGGCGCATTCCCTGTAGGAACGGGCCGCGGGCGGATACGAACCTGGGGCGAACGGCTCCGCCCTGTGGAACTCCCGCCTCCACGCGCGCCCGACCGCGTTCCCCTCCGCGTCGAGGCCCACGACCTCGAGAACCGCACTACCAGGCGCGACATCCCTCCAGACCGGCGTCAACGGCGACTGCGCCGCCTCCGACCGGAAGACATGCCTCTTGCCTTTCGCGTCTACCACGCAGTAGCGGTAGCTGCAGGCATTCTCGACCGGACGCACGTCGAAACGCGGCGCATAGAGGAACTGCCGGGAATTGACATTCCAGAACGGAGATCCGTCAACGCCGCCAGGACGGACCTCGGCGGCGAGATCACGGGCATTCAGATCATCGATCTCCTGCGGGACGTTCGACGCCGCAAGCATTGCAATTGCAAGTACTGAAACCATGGAAGCAACTCCTTTCACTGCTTTTTCGCGTATTTGTCAAACAAGACGGCGACGGGGCCGATCAAACCGCTCTCGTGGTACTCGGCGTCCGGCCCCGGCCCCTTTTTCGTCCAGGTGGTCCGCTCGCCCTCCGGCAGCTTTGCATCGCGCACAAGGGCGTTGTACCAGGTGGACACGACCTCGACCCGCACCCTTGCGCGAGCCCCGGGAACCGCAGACGACGGCATCTCGCAGACGTATGGCGAGCACCAGAGGTCGGCGACTTTCCTTCCGTCAACGTACACCGTCGCCCAGTCGCGGACCGACCCAAGGTCAAGCCTGCACCCCGCGGCGTCCGACGGGATGTCGACCACACCTTCGTACACGCGCCGAGTCGCCCAGACAGGATAG
Source organism: Kiritimatiellia bacterium (assembly GCA_045537795.1). Lineage (GTDB taxonomy): Bacteria > Verrucomicrobiota > Kiritimatiellia > RFP12 > UBA1067 > UBA1067. The sequence continues at coordinate 7,411 of JAZSQE010000045.1, forward strand.
TCCTCGGCTGGCTTCAGCGCCACCGGCAGCGCGGTGGATGCGCTGCGCCCGGACGCCGCGGACCACGAGTCGGCGTCACACTCCCTTCCCGTAACCGGGTCGAACACGGTGCAGCTCCCCCCCTCCACATGGTAGAAGGCCGAGCGTCCGTCATTCTCCGTGACAAAGAAGATGTCCGCGTCCCCGTCACGCCGCTGATACCACCCGAGAACGTCAGACGCGTCCCTTCCCAGTCGGTCCTTGAGCGGAGACTCCCAGTCGGGCACGAAGTCTCCGCGCACCACGCGTCCGCCTTCCCTCTCGAGCTGCACGAGCTTCTCCTCCGTCCCGGGGAGCAGGAAAGTCCCCTTCGGGACCCACAGGACGCGGTAACTCATGCCGTCGGGCAAAACGACGCGTCCGTCTTTGACATCAACTCTCGTCATCAGCGCGTCGAAATTGAGATAATCGTACTTGTAGCGGTTGCCGAAAAGAAGTTCGCGTTCCGAAGGCTTGTGGTTGACGTCGTCGCCGAGATACATCAGTATGTCGACGACGGGTCTGCCGCGCTCCAGTTCTCTGCCGCAGCGCTCGATATACTTCGTGAAGTGCTTCATGTAAGGCCACCACGACTGCTCACGGAGAAACGGCGAGCCGATCTTGCTGCCGAAGCTCGAGGACGGGGGCTTGCCGCCTACGACGGGGTTGTGGGTGTACGTATGGAAAACGATGTGCGTGACGCCGCGGGCGAAATGCTTGTCGATAATTTTCTTCCAATCGTTGAAATTCTCGTCGAACGTCAGCTCGAAACTCGTGAGCGATTCGGCGCTCACTCTTCTCTTTCCGTAGATATGCGCCGCCGAAACGCACGGCAGAACGGGCTTGAAATTGAAGCTCCCGACGAACTCCTTGTTGTCATGAGGGCTCCAGAATTCGCACATCGGCTCATCGGCATATTTCCAATAGCGCATGATGTCGCCGGCGATCACATCGCCGAAAGCCGTTTCATACTGCACGCTCATGCCGTATTCTTTTGCCTTGCGCGCGATTACGGCGTAATAGTTCTCTTCTATCATACGCGAGCAGACGTTGCGCCAATCGAGGAGAAATTTCTCGGTTTGCGCTTCGCTTTCGAGAACGCGTCCCGAAAGGGCTGGCAGCCACGGCCTGAGTTTATAGCCCGTGCGTTTTTCAAACTCCTCCTCCATGTTCCATGTCCAGTTCTGGACACCGCACTCCCAGCTGTCCACCAGCATCCCGTCGATTTCGACGCCCGCTTTAAGAAGCCTGCCGATGTATCCGTCGAAATTCGCCTCGAACCCGCGCGGATCCATCTTGTCGCATTCCCAGCCCGTCGCCTCCGGCGGAGCGGGATGGTTTTTACGCTTCATGTTCACATGTCCGAAAACGAGAGTGCGTCTGACGGTGTTCGTCACGGGTGCCGATGACGTCGACATCTCAAAGCCGCGCAGAGTCGCGCCCGCCTTGCCCTGCCAGTTGTCGAGACGGCGCTGCGAAGACCATACGGGCGTAAAATCGGCAATCTTATGCGACGAGCGGACGCGAAGCTCCAGACCCTCGCGCGGCAACGCGCCGACATCGAACGTCATCTCTTTATCCCCGCGATATTTATCCGACCACGTTCCTTGCGGGCAGAAGCGCTCCAGAACTTTGCGTCCTTTCGACCAGACTTCGAACACGACGTTCAGTTCGTAGCAAAGTCCGTAATTGATGAGACACGGCGCGGGCACGGTAACCGATCTGACCACGGATTCGTCGGCGGCCTCTTCAAAAAACTCGACCTCGCCGATTTCGCGGTAATCGTCGTCCGCGTCGAACTTCGGTTTTTTGCCCGGTTCGAATGCGACGAGTTTTCGCATCGCCCGCTCAGGCGTCACCCACGGCCCGCCCGACATCGACCATCCGGGGCAGTTCTGCATCTTGAATTTGAGGCCGTTGCGCTTGCATTCTTCTTGGGCGAACTTCACCATATCGACCCATTTTTCACTTAGGCACACCGTCTGATTTGTCACGCCCGGCCACGGCTCGTCGCCGCTCCAACCGCCGTGAAAAAACTGAATTCCCGATATGCCCGCTTCGGCGAGCGCCTTTATGTCGGCGACAAGCCCCTCTTTCGAGACGTTCCCGCCGATAACATGAAACCACGTCTCCGGCGCATACGACGGAGACGTAGACGCGGACATGTGCACCTGCAAAACGGCGCAGAAAACCGCCGATAGAACGATTTTGCGCCGAACACCCTTTAGCGCGTTGACTTTCTTCGGCACGGCGCACTTCAAGACGCCGCACCCCTCCGACATGTCGCTTTTCACAGGCATTCCGCCTTCCGAAAAGCCTAATTCCACCGGTACGTTATTCGTTTTGTATTGTCTCATTTTCATAATTACCTTTTTTATCGATCACATTACCAATCAAATTATCAATCACGTTTCCTTTACACGTTTCTTTTACATTATATATCACATTACCTTTACATTATATATCACGTTACCTTTACATTGTCATTCACGTTGTCATTCATGTTGTCATTCACGTTATCGATCCCATTACCAATCACATTACCTTCTCATTACCTTCACACGGCCCATCACCACACCCCTTCCATCACCGCCGAACCTTCCTCAACCGCCGCCACCAATAAGATTTATTCCGAACTGTAATCTCATTTTTATACTTTTCGCGCCAAACGGCAAGGGTTGTCGCCTCTTCCACGCAATAAGGATCAAGAAACGCATCGATTCGCGCCATCATTTGCGTAGCGCCTTTCACCCCGTCCGTCAATTCGCGATAAATCGCAATCCCTCGGAGAATGTTATCGTTCGGCGAAAAATCGCGACCTTCGCTATTTTGCGCCGCATCATTTTCAGTGCACACGCCGTTTTTACTCTTACCGCCCTTATTTACAACACCATTTCCACTCTTCGTCTTATTTATCGAAACATCACCACTACCACCAATACCCCAACCACCAAAATCTTCACACATCAAAACCGCCGCTGCCGGAACAGGATCTTTTAGCTCAACAATCTGTTTAAGCTTTTTGGCCATCGCTTTATATCGCATTATTGTCGTATACTTACAACCTAACGCGGGAATATTCTCCTGCAACCACCCTTTTATTCCTTGATTGCGGCCTATTATCCTCCCCTCTACAATTCGAAGAGAATTATCCACATAACATTCCAAATCATGAATTATACTCCCGAAATAAATTGCAGCCTCTTTTGAATCTTTACGATGAATATAAGCATCTAAGATTGCCTCTTTCGTAGGACAATCGTTAGTTGTTCTGCGTTTTACGATTCGGCGGCGATCAGCGGCGAGCGCCTTTCGCCTCGTCGCTTCGCTCTCGTAATAAAACGGCCGTATCGCCCTATGCTTAAGATGATTCACAGCCTTATTGGCGAGCTGTATCAAAAGTTCAACGGCGCAACAACTAATAACTGCGCCCAGATTCAACGACAATAAAAAATATATTTGTATAAAAGAAGTGATTATCTTCTCCAGTCGCGGCAACTTTGGCGCTTCGCCGCCCGACAAGCGAAAATAACGCTCGGCGGTTTTCCTGACCATAGGATCAACAGCTATTTCAAAAGCCATCTCGATGCTGCAAAACCCTTCTTTGCGCCAGATAACCGCTCGTCCTTCGGTAGCGTCACACAAATCCGCAAATGCCCTGTTGAAATCGCGCATACGCCTGCAACGACGCTCCTGGCGTCTCTCCTCGCGCCGTTCACGCTCAACCATAATTGCACGCTCCACAGGCTCGTATTTGGCCATCCATCTTGTGAACTCGTCTTTAACGACCGAGGGCACACCGCGAGCGTGTCTCTCGCCCACGGCACGACACCGCGTATTTCCAACGCCTTTATACGTATCAATTTTCATAATATTATAACGTCAAACCATCTTTAAATGAACCATTTTGATGCCAAAACGCTAAACTGCACCTTCACGACAGATATGATACCACATAAAAATACGAAAGGCAATGATAAAATGAGATTACAGTTCGGAATATAATCTTTTTTTTACGGTCGTGGTCTTTGAAATGCGCGCATATTGACACAAGCCGTTTTTTTAACATAGCGACTGTTAATGCGACGCGGCATTATCGTCGGTATGAAAAATGTCCGCCGCGCAAAAATTCCGCCGACACCCGTTCCCATTCGGAGCCACATTCTTTAGTATCGCCGTTGCCGCGGGAAACTTGAACCATATAAAGACGCACCGTGGAATTTTTCCAATCCGCGAATCCATGCGTACGCCACGCGCCGGCGTGTGAAATCGAATTCTCCTGCGGATTTATCCACATGCCGAGGCTGTACTGCTTTTTTATCTCCGCAGGCGTCTGCTTTGAAAACCATTCGCGCATCGCTTTCTCGGAAAGAACGCGGCGACCGTTTTCGCCACAACCGAAATTCGCAATCATGCGAAAGAATCTGTAAAGATCGTTGGCGGTAGAAAAAAGCCCGCCGCCCGCTTCGGCATAGCGCGGCTCAGCACCGCGCAGATCGCGCAGCGGATAGGAAGTCGATTCGAACCTGCCGCCGTCGGCTTTGAACGCATACCCCTTCGCCAATCGGCTCATCTGCTCTTCATTCGGCCAAAAAGTCGTATCGTTCATCCCAAGCGGTTCGAGCAGCCGTTTTTTAAGCCGCTCCTCCCACGGACGGCCCGTAACCGCCTCGATTACGGCAACGGCGACGTCTATACCCCAGTTTGAATACTTAAACCCTTGCCCGGGATCGAATTCAAGCGGAGTTTTCGCCCCAAGATGCGCAAGAAGCCTCATCGGACGCTCGTCGCGGCGGTCGCACGGCTTGCCGGGAAAAAACGCGAGCCCCGAAGTGTGCGAAAGAACATGGCGCAGAGTCATTGCCGTTTTCGCGGGACGCACCACTGCGTTTTTATCTTTAACGCCAAGAACGGCAAATTCCGGCAAATACTTCGACACAGGATCATCGAGACTCACGAGAGCGTCGTCCACAAGCGTAAGCACAACGGCGGCGGCTATGCCTTTCGTATTGGAAGCGATCCAACACATCGTATCGGCGTTGAACTTTATTTTCTTCGCTTCGTCGGACCACCCCCAGCAAGTGAGATGACGCCGACCATCGGCGCCGCCGATGAGCGACACTCCGCCAACGGGGCCGCGATCGACCGGGCCGATATAGTTAAGCTCCGAGTCGAACCAACGATTCGTGACCGCACCCGAAAAAGCCCCGCAGGACAGCGCGATAAATCCAAGCGCGATTGCCGCTCTAACTTTTTTCAACATATTTCTCCAGAATTGACGTAAATTTTCCGCGGTAGTATATCAGTTTTCGCCGCGATCTGCAAAGAGAACTTCCAGCGGCGGCGCATCTCATTCAACCGCGCCGAGAATCCGCACGGAACATTGCTAACGGGACAAGCCCTTGTCGCGCACGACCCACGCCTTGCGCGACGAAGCGAAAATGACGCCCGCGCACGACGGCGGCGCGTACTTGCTCTCCTCGAGTTCGAACGGAGAAATAAGCCCTTGCCACTCCTCATCATCGGCAGGCACCCGGATAATACACTTTTTACCTTCCTTGGCGGAATTGAGCACACACGGCACTCCGTTGAAGATGCGCTTTAATACGGAAAACGGCGGCGGCTTCGTCCTCCAAACAACTTCCTTAAGGCTCCTTGCGTCATGAAACGGCGGCCAGCCGGTTCCGACATTACTTAGCATGGGCGTTTTCAAATCCAAAACCTCAAGCGCCGTAAGGCCGCGACAACTGCCGCGCGATTCGCCGAGGGAGCGAAGATTAGGCGCGTCGATTACGATGCGTTTAAGTTTAGGAGAGTGTCCAAGATTGCTCGCGCCTATCGTACGCAAAGACGATGCGCGGATTTCAAGATTCGTAAGAGAGGGCATAGGCGAAAAAACACCTTCGCCGCTCTTGCCTGAAGTTTCATCGCCCGCGAATTTTACGAGCGTCGGAGCGCACGCGAGCCTTATATCCTCGATGCCGGAATTTTCAAAGGCGCACATCCCGACGAACTTTACGGCGCTTGCCGCGAAAGTTCCTCTCAGATTGGGGCACCCGGAAAACGCCGCCGCGCCTACATTCTTGACATCGTGGGAGAAAAGCGCGCCGACATCCGCCGTGAGATTCGTGCACCCGACAAACGCGGCAGAACCGATATGATCAATGGGCAGCGAAAGCGTCAAGTCCGAAAGTTTAACGCAATCGGAAAATACTCCGCGCCGTATGGAAGAATGAAGAGCATAACGCCCATCCGGAAGAACGGACGCCGAACCGGAAAGTTCAATCTTCTCGAGCAGCCCTGCGCGGCAAAACGCGAACGAACCTATTTCATCTACGTTGTCCGCCTTAAAAGAGCTAACGGTATTGTTCTCCTGCAGAAAACCTCTGCCGATACGGAGTGAGCGGATCGGAAAAACGCCCTCCCCCGACTTGATATGAAGGGAGGTTAAATCCACGCTCCCGCTGCCGGAAACTGAAGATTTTTTATCGCCTTTCAGTCTCGCGATACCCTTTGGCAAATCAGATTTAACATCGCCTTCAAGCCTAAGCGTCACTTTACCGTCGCCGCTTATAAGCGCCCACCCAAGACGCTTATCATACTCGCCGAGCGTCCATACGTTCTCAGCCGCAAGCGAAAAAGACGTCGCGGCAAAAAGCGCGAAAAAAAGCGCTCTCACAGCCCGCCCCCTCTCATCTTCTCGATAAGTGAGGCGAAATTGCGCGGGGATGGCCCTTCTCTGAAGCACCAGACGGAAAAGTCTTCGCCAAGTTTCGCGAACCGCTCGACAAGCTCAAGCCTTGACGGGAACTTACGCCCCTTCATCTTTGGCGAGACTTCGTCATACCGCTCTATCACAAGTTCAAGAAGCCCGGCTCCGATACGGCGCACCATGTCATTAGAGGCTTTATCACCTTCTGTCGCTTTCTCCGCCTTTTCAAGAAGAACATACGCCTCGGCGAGATCCCGTGCGCTCAGCCACGTGCGGGAAGGATTATAGCCGTGAAGTTTACAGCGGGTCTCTCGCTTTTCAGGGTTCTTGCCCCAAACCGCTCTTTCAACGAGCTTGTAATACTGCCACACCTGAGAAGCGCCGTCTCCGCAGCAGTAGTCTATCCACTCCTTAGCCATCGCCTCGCCGTCAAGATCGGGATTCCACGCAAGTTTCGCATAAAGGTATGTACGCATTTCCACGAAATCAGCGAAGATCGCGCCGTGAGGAAGCTGCGAAAGAATATGCTTTACGCCAAGCTCACGGTAAACGCGAAAATCCTCGCCGTAAAGATGATATGTCGGATATGGCGTAAGATAATTTCTGAAGCACGCATCCCAATCCCAGATCATAAGTCGCCCCGGAACGATTTTGTTCCAGCCGTTAAGCCGCGCCATGATGTCCTTCTGACTTTTAAGCGGAAGGGCCTTATTCCCATTCTGGCAGAGGCGAACATAGACGTTATCGTTCATAGGCTCTGGAATTTTTGTCGGCATCTCACGCCAGTCCCAATACGCGAGCGTCACCACCCTGACATCGGGATAATCCTTCTCGATCGCCTTGCCGATAAAATTGGCTATATCGAGGGCAGGTCCGATTTTTGCGCCGCCATAACGCTCTTTAAGCCGCTTGCAGCCTTTGCAGGAGCAGAATCTCGTATGATCGAGATACGAAAGGTTTAAGATTTTTATTCCGCCGGATTTTTTACGCGCTTCAAGTTTAGCGCGCACTTCACTTAAAAGCTGCTGACGCATCTCTTCGTTCGAGTGACAAAGCTGACCGTTGCGGGCGCGCTTGCCGTTTATAAGCGCGTACCATTCAGGGTGCGCGGCGAAATGCTTTTCGCTGTCGACGAACGATTTGTTGCCGAGAGAGTGGCCGCTGCCGATGACTGAGTCCCACTTGCCGCCGAGTTTCCTGTTCTGGTAGTTGCGTGAAACGCGAAGCTTGACGGCCCACGCCGGGCCCGCGTTCACATCAAGGGCGACAGAGCTCGGCTGACGCATTTCAAACGGCGGCGCATAGGAGTAAGAAAACTTTTCCTCCAGCTTAAGCGACTTCACCTTCGGAATCTTCTCTGTCTTAACGCCGAAGAATCTCACTCCCCAGATTTCGAGAAGTTCATACGTCGCGTAAAGGCATCCGCGCGGCCAATCACCCTTAACTATAAGTTCACGGCCTGACTTGTCGACCTTGATTGAAATCTCATCGCGTTTCATCCCTTTGGCGGCGGAAATTCTGATTACATTTGAAGATCCGATTTTCTCAGGCTTGACGATTTTAAGTTCCGCTCCCGTCATAGCTTTCACGTATTTCTGAAGTTCGCTCGCCGCATGTTTTGCAGCTTCAAGTTCGGGGCTCTCGACGCATATCTGAGCGCGGGCTACACCGTTTTCAACTGCCGTAAAATCCTTCGCGTCGGCGGATATGGCGAATACGGCGAGAAGAGCGGATAATATTGTAAGTCTCATGATTTTTCCTTTATATCATATTATGACTCTACGAATCATGGGCAATCGGCACACCCTGCCGACTGCTGCCGACCACGAATCTTCTCAGCGCGTCTGAGCCATGAATTTTCGCGGATATCGCCGAGCCTATCAGAAAGTCCTGCACCCTCGCGCGGCGAAAGCCTGATTAAATGAGTCGCGTGACCTGAGACTTTTGCGCGGTAGCCTCTGATGACTTCGCCCTCGTCGCGCTGACGCCACAAATCACGGACGGCCCACCTGCCTTCAAGTCCCGCCTTCTCAAGACAGAAAAGAATCTCGCGCTCAAGCTGGCTTTCATTTACCATCGCAACCGCAAAATCTCCGCCCTCAAGCGGCCTTGCCCAACAAGACCAGCCCTCGCCGCACTGCACTTTCGCCGCAGCCGCGCCGAGAGAATCCTGATTAATGTCGATGACTTCGCCGTTCGTGATGAGCGAAAGAGTAAACTCATCAATCTTATCTAAATCACACCCGAGAATCATCGGCACCGAGCCCATCGCCCACATCGAAACGTGGGTATACTGCTCGTTCGGCGTAAGACGCGTTTTTCCGCCGCTCCAGTGAAGGTCTCCTATAACCATCATATCCATATCGTTCCAGCCGCCGGGCGAAGCGAAGCGCCAAAGCGCGTCCATCTGATCCATCGCCGTTAAAATCCCGCCCCAGAAATCAAAGAGGTCGCGCGTCGTGCGCCAGCATTGCGCGTTGACCGACGCCCCCCATGTCGCTACATCGCCGAAACCGTACGCGCAGGCGTAATGAACGATATCGCGCTTTGCGGCTCTTAAATTGCGCCCCATAATCAAATACGGATAAAGGTATTTAAGCTGCACCGTCTCGCCCTTGGCGATATTGCCGTAGCTGCACCAGTCGTATTTAAGAAAATCGTACCCCCAATCGGCGTAGGTGAGAGCGTCCGTCTTCTCATGAAGAAAACTCCCTTCGTAACCTGTACACGTAACAGGTCCAGGGCTTGAATAAAGGCCTATCTTAAGCCCCTTCGAATGAACGTAATCGGCCAACGCTTTCATATCGGGGAAGCGCTCGTTCGTAAGCTGAACGCCGTTCTTATCGCGGCGCGGCTCTTTGGCGTCAGCCTTTATCTGCCAGCCGTCATCGACGAGAATATAACTCCAGCCGTAATCAGCGAGATTCAGGCGCTCGAACGCGTCGGCGGTTTTGCGGATTTTTTCAGCCGAAACATCATGCGCGAAAGCGTTCCAGCTGTTCCAGCCCATCGGAGGCGTGAGAGAAAGTTTTTCTCCGATATGAAGTTTTATCTCGCGACGAGCTTCTCCCGCCGCATTTTTTGCAACGACCTTAAGTGAATAAACGCCCGGCTTTTCAACCCGCCCTTCAATTAGATTAAGATCCGAATTAAATTTTAGTCCTGGAACTTCTGAGAGGTTTTCTATACTGACCTTAAGAGGTTTCGCACCTGAAACAGGAATACGGAAAAAGACGGGGTTTCCCGGGCGCGCGCCGAAAACCTTAGGCCCGTTAAAGCGCGGCGCATCGCCCGCCTTCGGAGTTAAAACGCCTAACTGCCGCGAAAGACAAGTAATATCACGCGGTCTAAAGCCCTCTTCCATTTCAATGAAAGCGTCTCCTATAACTGATTTTCCCGCCCAGGGATTTCCGACGACGTGAACATCTATTTCTACCCAACGCGCACCTTTAAGATCAGCCGTAACGCGATGAGGGCCAGATGTCGAATTAAGTTCAGGCGACTGGGCGATCAGCTTTCCGTCGCCAAAGACGCGAAGATGAAGCATCGAGCGGTTGGGCTTTTCGAGTTGACCGAATGTTGCGCTGAACGATTTCGCCTTGCCGCCCGTCACGAGACAAAGTCTCGCGGGCGACGGAACGGCAACGCCGCGCTTGAATTCGCCGCCTACAATAGTCTCGCCGTTTGTGCAAACGCGGACAATGCCGTTACCCGCAAAGCGCGAGCGTATATCATCCTCATCAAGATAAACTCTCTCTGCGGCCAAAGCCTGAGCCGCACTTAGAATCAAAATCGCAACGAGAAATAATAAATTTTTCACAGCATAATCCCATTATTGGTAGGGCGGCGTGTCCCTACGCCGCCGCAACCATCCTTAGCGGACAATTATCTTAAGCCCATAACCATTCTTAACCGCCTCTGACGCCACAACAAATTGCTTGTTATTAATCGAGTCATATTCGGCCTTAATCCAATCTGCGGACGCGGCTACATTGTGAATTCTTATTTCATCCGTATAACCAGAAGTTCCTCCGGTCTGATAATATATGTCAGTTGCATTATCAACATACTTATCATTATCAACTGTTTTTGAAGACTTATGCACACCATTTATATAACATTTAAATGTTCGCTTTTCACTTACAACAATAGCCCAGTGAAACCAACCAGAATATACCAAAGTGCCCGTATCTCTTATAGGACTACCAGTACCAAATTTCATACCTGGATTATTATATCTGACAGCTAATTCCCATGGATATGATCCACTGGTAGGATTCCTAACTTCCATAACATACGCGGCACCATCCCGTTTATAGCCGGACCAATATGCCCAACCCGAAAGCTTAAAACCCGATGCATTAACCCCACTTTTAATCATAGTTGGAAATTTAAGAATATCCCCAGTAGATGTTTTACTATAAACGTTCTTTAACACCATTCCCGCTGTTGCCGTTGTCGTCAATAAACTGGGAGAAGCGCCCACCATTGTCAAATCAGGTCCAAGTGAAGAATTCTTCTGATACTGAGTAGTTGCCGTTGCATCCAAAGGAGTATTCATGTGAAAGACCCCAAGATAATTCGCACCAGTCCAAACCTCCGTTGCTTTTGTATCGGCAAGTTTCGTCTCATGACCCCAATGCATCTTGAAGGTCGTATACGTTGTCTTATCCTCGGCTACGACCGTTGAGAGTTTCGGTATCGAAACCCACGCGACCGACTCGCCCTCGGTATTCCAAACTTCGATTTCATGAGGCAGGAGATTACCTTCATTATCGGTGAACGTAACATCGCCCTCGCCGTCGCACTTCGTATAATCGAAGCCCGAAATATTCGCGGTCGAGATTCTCACCGCCACGGGAAAGTTCTCAAGCTCGCTCTCGCCCGTATAACCGCTGACCGTCATAACTGAAGTATACTTCGGCTTCAGGCGTTTTACTTTCGTAACCGCGGGAGTTTCATCGACTGCCGGAGTATCTTCAACCGCGGCATCTTCAGCCTGTGCGTAAGCGGCGGGAAGTACCGTCACGAGCGCGGCGAGGGCGGCGCGAAACATTTTTATATGTTTCATAAACATACCCCCCCCCGTCAAAATCATAAAATACGACTTGTTCATCACGATTGACATAAGTACCTCCTTTATTTTGTATGCCTGTTAAAGCCGAAGCCTTGATTCTTTTTTGACCTTTGCGAGAGAGGATACCAAAAAGAGGGAAATATGTCAAAAAAACCGCTATGTCATTTTGCGCAAAATCGTTATGTCAAAAAAAATTTCATCTTTCAACCCCGCGTTCTCTGAGTGTGTATTGCAACCCTCTTCCCAAGGTGTGTCTTTTTAGACAGGATTAACAGGATTTACAAGATTCTTGCAGTGTGCAAGTGTTTTTAGAGATTTCATAATCCTGATAAACCTGTAAATTCTGTAAAGCGACACATACGTCCACTTATTCCGGCAAATCCGATTCCGGGTACGCGACAAGTTCGTTGATCGCATTGGTGACGTAATTGATTTGAAATTTCCATTGAACCGCATTTGTCACAGCTCCCCTCAAAAAAGCCAGTCTTCTTTTGGAAAATTCATACGTAGCATCGTTTTTAATACAGATCGTATCAAACCAATAGCTATTGCAATTTTTTGAAAGCATATATGTATTCACAATGTTTGAAATTGATGAATTACACAACCTATTTTCTTTTGATAAATGTATAATTCTTGCACATAATTCCGCCCTATCATGATCGGCATTATCAATCGTGTTTGTAAGCGCGAAATATCGACCTAAACTCTCAAGAGAATTGCTTGTTATCCCTTCGACATTAAGAACGGCTTTCATGGCCCTATGGCCGATTACTGGATTTGTCGCGCAGGAATAAAGGAACGGCAGCTGTTCAGGTGTTGCGTATTTTTCAAGTTGCCACATAGCCATATTTGCATACCAGGCATTATTAGTCTGCGCAAGTTCGACCAGAAGCCGAGCAAGCCGATTAGTATCCGAACGAAGGTGAATGACATCAATCAATTCTCTCCGTCGATGCGGCTCTAAATCCTTGTCAACAGTACGCGGTCTCAGATACTCCACAAACATCTGCTTTATCGTTTCATCGCTATAACCATCTCCAAAGCCGGCATACCCAGCCATTAAAAATAATAAAACCGTGATTCTTTTCTTCATTGTATCACTCCTGATTTAATTATGCATTGGATTTCTGTTGTGCCACGGAAAACCCACCGGCGTCATGCCCAATTCCCATATTGCGCCTGCTTCACCATAGACTTTATGAACACCGTAAATATCACCTGCCGAAATGTCACGGGGCACACTTGACTGCGAGCGAACACCGTTCATCAACAAACGCGAGATCAAATCTCTTTGCTTTGTTCCATACGGGTAATATCTCATTCCTGTTCCGCCGTTCCAATCGGAGTAAGAATATGAACCTTTCACTAACACCTTCTGCGAAAGTTCGACGGCGGACGATGCCGTATTATCACTTTTTACATAAATATCTCTCATTCCGAATGCATGGCCGATTTCGTGCGCAAAATCCATATAATCGGCTTCTCGCGTGATAATCATCCCTTTGGAACTGTTTGCCGCCAGAGTATCGCTTGAATCAGAGAAAGTGTTTATAAAATAACACTCCAGTCCGCGTGTGCTTGACTGCAAGTCCACAATATTCCAAAATGTCCATAATGAACTTTGATTCGTGAATGACTCATAATATACCGCATCATACGCATTAGGAATATTCGTCACGACAACAGGCTCTACAAGATTCAATGTAACGCCGACCTGAGCGTATATGTCATTCGCTTTTCTGACCATCTCACGGACATTTTCTATGGTTTGCGCCGTATTTCCTTTATCATCTTCTATTATCCATGCTCTAAGATCCACGGTGACGTTCTCAACGACCTTCAACGGGAATGTCGGCGGACAATGAGTACGGTCACCTATCGTAACCGTGAGCTCTACATCGCCCGCCGACAATCCGCGCACTCTGACTTCTCTTCCTGTATTGCCGTCAGGAAATGACACTTCGCCGTCACCTTCAGCGCTCCATACGATTTTATCATTGGAATAGGCTTGCGGATAAACCCGCAGCCTGAAATAAGCGTCTCGCCCGACGCCCACACCTGAAGGATTCACCGTGTAAGTATGCACGACTGCGTTTTCCGTAACGCCTTTCACCTCATTGCAGATCGGCTCCAACACAGGCATGACGACGGTCGAGAACGATGATGCCGTAAGATCATACCCTTGCTCCGGAATCCATCGCACTTTCAATTGTACACCGGGCACGGACGAGCTTGTCGCAACGGGATTGAAATACAGCGGCATCGACCATCTCGTCGCAGCGGCGACGGGAAACGACGCCCCCGGCTCTATTTCCTGCGTACAACCAGGGTCGGAATATATAAGAGCCTTGTCGGCTATACCGCCGTCGTGTCCAAAAACATCTTCAATCACTATCGTTCCGTTCGTCGGATACGGCGAATGGAAAAGTATCTGCTCAGTCACTATATCATCGTCAAGAGCGAACGCTGACTCCATCCAATCCGAAGTTCCGTCATCATTGTCATCATCGTCGTTGATGAAAAGAACTTCCGGCGCGGAAACGGTCAAAGACGCGACTTGCTGGTCATCGTCTCCGTCGAATCCGTAATAAGCCCTGAGAACCGAATCACCGACGGCAACTTCAAGAGACAGGGAAATATGCTGGAATGCATCATATCCCTGATGACAAGTCATCTCCGTCACCCGTGAAGAGGGCGATTTAATCGAAACGACATTAGAATCGGAAGTATTCCACTTATACGCAGGTCTCATATACCAGGGAATATCCGTTACAACCGCCGCGAATATTTCGGTATCATGCAATTGCGACGGTTGCCACGTCGGTGGTGAAATATAAAGTTTCGCGGGAAAAATGATATGTGCCGGGGGCGCAAGGGGCACGAGCGGATAATACGGCACGATCAATTTGAGTTTTGCCGAATCCGACGACCAACGACCTCTTTGCGCAACTCCCGCCATCGTCCGTTCTCGCGACGAGGGGACATCATCTACAACCGAATACAGAAAATTTGTCGCGTCGCGCGGATATACCGAAAGAGAATAATCGACACATTTCTCCAGCAGAAAAACGTAATCCCCCGCGTTGGTGATTGCGACGGAATAATCGCCGACGGAGAGCCCGACCGTTTCAAGCGGCGTCTCAGGCACTGTAACGGTAAGTTTGTAAAGACCGTTGGTGAGCCCTTCTCCCACCTGAGCATCCACCCATGCGGCATAGCCGCGCGAAAGTATTTCCGTCGAATTTGTGAAATTCGCTTCAACCCATTCGTCATCCTGACCGAACCCTTCATGATCTATCGGCAACTCCCGCGGAAGGTACTTGGCGACCCCGTTTGTCGTAACCGCGATATCGCCGTTGCGGAATAATTCAAGCGAAGCGGTGAGAAGATTATTTGTGTCACGATTTATTGCGGCGTTCTCCCAGACGAAACGATAAGAATTTGAAGGCATAAACTCATAAAAAAAAGATGAAAGATTTGGCACGATTTCTGCCTGTGCGCCAAGCGATGCAATTGGGTCATTGTCAAATGGCGTTTGCCAAAGCTCTCCGTAAGAAATCACTTCACCGCCATAAAGATGATTGGTGCCGTAAGGGAAACGCCAGCCATCCGCGAAATTAAGCCAAAACGAATCTTTCCACGCACCGCGTATATTCCAATTTTGTGCTTTTTTCTGAGCATACAACAACACCTTCCCCTCATTCAAACATTCTAACATTCTAACATTCAAACATTCAGATACTTGAACATTCAAACATTTCTCTACACCCTGTTTGCCTCCCCCGTAAAGAATACATACCGTCAAAACCGATACCGATATCGCGCGGCCGCACGGCGTAAGCGTTGACCAAAGCGCCTGCTGCCTCGCCTGCACAATGCGCAGCGTCCTTGAGCGTGCCACCAAGACGACAAGCGCGAGCGCAAGCCCGACAAGAGCCACGCCAAGAAAAACGCTTTGGAAAATCTCATACATCATTTATTCTAACATTCAATCACCAACATTATACCATAGTGATTGACTTTAGATATGATGCAACGGCAAACTCCGGAAATTTCACCTTTCGGAGGGTGGATTGACACGCACGGGAACGCTCTGTTATAATCGCGGGACAATAAGGAAAAATCGGCGTGGATACGGTGAACATCATTCTCGCGGAAGACGAGCGCATAATCCGCACGGCCGTCGCGTCGCTGCTGACGCGAGCGGGCTATTGCGTCCGGACGGCGGCCGACGGAGAAAAAGCGCTTGAACTCTACCGTGAACGGCGGCCGGATCTGATGATTCTCGACGTGATGATGCCGCGCATGGACGGGTTCGCCGTCTGTGAAGAGATACGCGCCATCGATGCGCAAACGCCCGTCGTTTTTCTTACCCAGCTCGAAGGTGAAAAGCCGGAGCTCAGAGCTCTTGAAGCGGGCGGCGACAACTACATCGCGAAAACGGTCTCGGACGAACTTCTGCTCGCCAGAACGGCGGCCGCCTTGCGCACGCGCGGGCGTGTCAGGACGGACGAATTCGATTTTTCGGGGTGGCGGGTGAACACAAGGACGCTGTCTATGAGCACGGCCCGGGGAGATACCGCATGCCTGAGCAAAAGAGAAGCGTCGCTTCTCGAATGGTTCGCCGCCCATCCTGGAGAGGTTTTCTCCCGCGACTTTCTTCTCTTGAAATTCTGGGACGAGGGATATCGCGCCGGCGACAGTTCGCTCTCTGTGGCGATAATGCGCCTCAGAGAAAAACTCTCGCCCGCGGGATCGTGCATTATGTCGGTACGATCGCGCGGATACGCCTACCGCCCCCGCTGACCGGGAGTCAGAAGCTAACCTCGTACTTCTCGGCGTTGTCGCAGTAAAGAAGATGCGCCTGCACGATCGCGAGCAGAGCGAAAAGAGCCATCATCATCTCGCCGCCCTCTTCGAACGCCGTGAACAGCGAAAGAACCGCCGCGGGAACATCCGACTTTGACACACCCGTCACGTCGCGGTACCAGGCCGGCAGACGGTCGAACACCTGCGCCATCGTCCCCGAAGCGAGAAAACAGCCGAAAGACCAGGCGACGGGATGGAGTTTGAAAACACCCTTGACGAACTTCACCGCGTAATACGCGGCGAGAGCGGCGAACACACCGAACATCGACACGAAATACGCGATCACGAAAAGTTTCGCGCCGATCGGAATGCCCGAGCGCGTCAAAAAGCGCATCTTGAACGGCGTACCTTTGAAATTGGCGACCGTGTCAGGATAAAGCGCCGAAAGCGCGTCTATGTGCAGATCGAGCTGCTTCATGACTGCCACGGCGACGACGAGCGTCACGGCCGAAGCCAAAAGAACCTTGCGCTTGATGCGGCCGCCGAACGGACAGACAAGCCATACCGACGGCACGATAAGCGCGTACAGGGGCAAAGTCATGAGTTCGAACGCCGAGCGCCCGTCCGAATCGAACGCGGCCCTGAGATTTTCAGGCGACATCGCCCCCCAGACGCAGAGCAGCGCAGCCACCGAAACGAAAAAGAGAACCGGCGCGAGCATCCATGATTTTTTAGAGACAAGCATATTCATCCGACAACCTCCTTCAAAACGGATTCAAGCTGTTTTTCGATGACATTCATCGAGAGATGTTTTTCGAAAAATTCACGGGCCGACGCGAAATAGGATTCGCGCCTTTCCCAATCGTTCTTGTATTCGAGCACGGCGTCGGCGATCGCCTTCGCATCGCCCGGAGGAACGAACTTGATCGCCTCGCACGATTTCGCTTCAGGCGGATAACCCGTGCAGTACTCGTTGATTGTAGGCCTGCGGCAGGCCATGCACTCGTAGACCTTGTTGCCTATAACGCGCGCGGCTTTGGCGGTCGTTCCGAAAACGCCGAGAACGACGTCATGGTCGCATATCACGCGGGGAACTTCGGTATACGGCACCTTGTCGAGAAAAGTGATGTTTTTTACCCCGGCCGCCTTCGCCTCCGTTTCGGCCTTGTAGGCGCCCCAGCCGAGAAAATCCCAGTGAACACCCATGCCCTCGGTCATCCGCGCCGCCTCGACGATGTATTCGGTCCCGTGAAGAGGCAAATACGCGCCGTGATAAAGGACGCGAAAATCCCCGTCGCGCCGGGGATTCTCCGGCTGGGGTCTGAACACGGCTTCGTCGGTGCCCGTGAGAAGAACCCGCAGTTTCTCGCGTGGCACGTCAAGATATTCGGCGCAGAAATCGACGTGGCAACTCGTATCCCAGCAGACGATGTCGCTCATCGCCATGAGCTTTTTTTCGCGCGCGAGAAGTCTTTTCGCGCGCGGCTCGTCGGCGCTCCACTTTTTCTGCTCGAGGACTTTTTTATCCCAGGCCGAAATCATCGGGTCGAATATGACAGGTATAGCGCGTTTTCCGGCCCAGCGGCACGCCGCCGCGACATCTCGCTGCCGGGCGACGGGCACCCAGACGAGATCGGGTTTCTTTCTGCGCCAAAGCCCCCTGAAAAACGCCTCGGCGTCGCCGAAACGCGGCCAGACTTTGACGAAGAAAAAGTCGACGTTCCACCCCAGCTTTTTGAAAAGCGAGATGTAGACGCGGTTGCGCGAATATCCCGGGTCGAACCTGCCCCACCAGAGAACGGTTTTCATCAGAAAATCATTTCTTGGAGCCGGCTTCGAGAAAACCTGCCGTCGACCCGCGCTGCACGCAAAGGCGGTCCGCGTCGATGACGTGCGTCGTGCCCGTGATCGAACGACCGGCCGGCGAGGCCATGTAAAGAACGTAGTCGACGATTTCCTGCGGCTCGGAAGCGAAACCGAGTGCGGTCTGCATCTTCGCCATCGCCGCACGCGTCAGAACAGGCCCGGGAGAGACGCAGAACGCGCGCACGCCGTGCGGCGCGCCGGCTTCGCAGAAAATCGGCATGGACAACACGATAAACGCGAAAAGACCGCACTTTATTGTCTTTATGTTTTTCATTTTGTTTTACCTTTCCTTAATTATGGGGTTAAATGCCGAGATGCGGCAGTGTGTCGTGTAAAGAAAGTTTAAACGGAAGTTCCAGACACAGGGGCCTGAGAAATCTGAAAACCCTTCCCGAGACGACTTTTATCTCGCCCGGAATGCGACCGCGTCGCACGAGAGCCTTGAGAACCTCCCCCGCAAGCATCTCCCACAGAGACTTCAACCCCGCCGCCGGATCGACGGAAGCTCTGCTGTCTATCACTTTCTCTCCCGAGCCGTCGAAAGCCACAAGCTCGTAAACCGTGCGCGGCCGAGGCTCTTTCGTCATAACGCCGGGAATTATGCGCATGTCAAGTTCGAGAAAATCTCCCGAATCGAACGCAAGATCCTTCGCCGTCGCTATATCGGCTTTCGGCAGTTTGACTGTCTCGGTATACGGCGGAGGCGGAGGAATCACGAGCGGCTCGTCGCTCCATTCGCCCGCAGACTTCTCCACGCGCGCGAACACGGCCTTGTCACCCGAAAACTTCATCGGCAGCGAACGATCAGACTCCACGCGAAGCATCACCCCGTATGCCTCCCACAGTATTTTCGAAGCGAAGGCGCGTTGCGCCTCATCCGCCTCCGCCGGAATGTACCCCGGATCGTGGCGGAAAAGCCTGATCGTCCCGTCGACGGTGATGACGAGCTCGAGATGCGCCATCTCCATCGGAGAAGAATAAAAGCCGAAATTCCTGTCGAATCTCACGCGCACGAAATCATGCAGAGTCTGCCAGCCCTCAAGCATCAGGAAACGTATTTTGACGGGAGCGCCATCTCCCCTGAGAACCGTGCAGAAATACGGAAAGACCGTCCCCGCGGGTTTTACCGCGAAATTGAACGGGGCGATTTCATCCCAGATCGCAAGCGCGTCCATCTTGGCGCCGATTTCCTCTGCAGTACGTGCGCTCATCCCAGAGAAGAAGACACTTTGAAGACGGCCATCAGTATGGCAATCGCCACAAACCCGACCGCGATGGCGATCACGACGATCAAAATCGGCTCGAGCGCGTTCGTGAACGCGACGATATTGCGGTCCATATCCTTCTGATAACGCCTGCCGATGTGTTCGAGAGAACCGTTCATGTCGCCGGCCTGTTCGCCGACGGCCAGCATATCCGTCATCATCCTCGGAAATGCCCCCGACTCGGCGAGCGGCCCGGAAATCGTCGTGCCGTCGGTGACCTTCTGCCGCGCGACGTTCAGCGCGTCGGCGATGACGGCGTTGCCGCACGTTTCCTCGCAGATTTTCAGCGCCTGAAGAACGTTGACGCCGTTGACGAGAAGAGTGCGCATCGTATAGGCCAAAGACGCGTACGCGCCGGCCGCGACAATCCCGGAGACGAGCGGCAGTCTGAGCTTCCATCCGTCGATTTTGCGTTTTCCCCCGGGGGTGGACTTCCAGCGTTTCATCCACACCGCGAAAATCACGGCTCCCGCGGCAAGCGTCCAGCCGTAGTTGACGGTGAAATTAGACATCTCCATGAGAATCCTCGTCGGCAGAGGCAGCGCCGCACCGAGAGAATCAAACACTTTCTGGAACTGCGGTATGATCCACACCATCGCGCCGATGACCGCGAAAACGCCGATTACGAGCACGATGGCGGGATACGTAAGGGCGCTTTTTATCTTGCTGCGCATGTTGTCGTCCCGCTCGTAATGATCGCCGAGACGGCGCAGAACCTCGACCATCGCGCCGGACGCCTCGCCCGCGCGAATCATGTTGGAATAAAGAGGCGGGAACGATTTCGGATGATGGGCGCACGCATCCGAAAAATTCTCGCCCCGCACGATACGCTCGCACAGGTCCTGACAGACGTGTTTCTGGGCGCTCAGGTCTTCGCCCTGGCGCGCGAGAGCGCTCAACGCCTGACCCAGAGTCATGCCCGCCTCTATCAGATCGGCGAGCTCCGACGTGAAAAGGAGCACTTCGATACGCTTCATCACGGTGGCCTGTTTCGAGCCGCCGATCTCCATCTGCCAGATGGACTTGGGCCTGCCCTTCGCCTTCTCGGGAGCTTGAGTCCGTTTCGCGGAAGCGGTGGACGCGGCAGCGCCGTTTGTTTTCTTTTTTGCGTATCCCATAGGCTCTGATTATATCATTACGGCAACGAAGCAGGCAAGTGCCATTTTGAGTCGTCAGGCACCGTCGCAAGCGGGGCGCTCACCAGAATTTCCACCACGGATTTTTTTTTGGTTTGATCCCGTTGTCGCGGTAAAGCTCCCTGACGCGCGCCGTGCCGGCGATTTCGGGATCGGTGACGGCCCCCCTTTCGCGGAAAAGAAGCTCATCGGGAAACGACCAGAATTCGGTGCGGACGTACTGATCAGTGTTCAGCCTGTGGATGACGATGACTTCGCCGCCGGGGAGAATGCCGATGATCGGACGGTCCATGCGTGAAACGACTCCGAGATCGCGCGTTTCGAACACGCGCTTCGACGACCCTGAATCTCTGGCGGCAAGAAAGAGATGCTCCGCGCCCTTGCGCGGCCAGTACAAAAGCGAGAAGTTGCGCTGCAGCGAAGACCTGCCCGAAAACATCTGCATCGCGCCGTCGATGCGCATCCCGCTTACCACGTCGAACGCCCTTATTTCCCCTTCGTATCTGGTGCCGTCGTGAACAAGCACGGGTTTGGCGAGATAACGTCGCGGTTTCGAAAGATCGTAATGATCGCCGAGGAACGTCTCGAACTTCTGCCCCTCGCCCGACTTCAGCCGGAAATCCGCTATGAACCGCGCGCCATTCTTGCGCGCGAGGCTCTCCGAGTCGAAAGCGCGGGACACTTCGATGAAAAACACGTCGTTTGAACCCGGCGCCACGGCGAGCGTGCGAGGCGATGAATTCGCTATATCCACGACGGCGCGGACGCGTTCACCTGAAACATAATCCGAAAAGTCGAATTTCAGATCGACTTTTATCTCGCTTACGGACTTTTCGGCCGAAGCGGAAAAAACGAGCGCGAGCGAGGCGAAGAACGCCGTTGTCAGGTATTTCATGATTTGAACTCCAATCCGTCGTATGCGGGCTCTACGCCCCGCGGAAGCATTTCAAGCCACTCCCGGTGACTGAAGTCGTGACACATGTGCACGAGATATGCGCGGGCGGGCGAAATCTCCCTGAGATACGCGAGCGCACGTTCGAGATTCAGATGCGTGGGATGCTCCCGCACGCGCAGGCAGTTGAGAATCATCGTATCCACACCGCGAAGACGCGCGATCGTTTCATCGGGAATGACATGGCAATCCGATATGTATCCGATTTTTCCGTCGAGCAGATACCCGCAGCACGCGAACCCGTGCTCCACGGCGAGCCGTTCGACTTTTACGCCGGCGACGGTAAACACGTCGTCCTGCACGAATTCGACCATCGGGCGGAAAAGCCCGAGTTCGTTGACCGACGGCTTCACGTAAGGAAAAATCCTGCGCATCTGTTCGACAGTCTCTTTCATCGCGTAGCAATTCATCGGCTTGCCCGAAACGCGCCCGTGCGCACCGCGCGTGCCGTTTATCGTGTTGAAGCGTCTGATGTCGTCGAAACCCGCCACATGATCCATGTGCGAATGCGTAAGAACGACGGCGTCCACCTTGTCGATGCCGTATTCAATCGCCGCGACGCGCATCTCGGGGGGCGTATCGATGAGAAACGCCCCTTCCTCCGCGCATACGTACGCGCCGCATCTGCGGCGTTTGTCGCGGCTGTCGCAAGACGTGCAGACGGGGCATTTGCACCCTATCTGCGGCACGCCTACCGATGTGCCCGTGCCTAAGAACTTAAATGTCACCGTATTCCTCCGGTCGCGCCATCCGATACCTCCTGTGAATCGTCACTTTTCTTTGACCGTACCTTTGAGAACGGCGATGAACGCCGACTGCGGCACGTTGACGTGGCCGAATTCCTTCATTCTCGCTTTGCCGCGTTTCTGCTTTTCGAGAACTTTCATCTTGCGTGTCACGTCGCCGCCGTAGAGTTTCGCGAGAACGTCTTTGCGGAAGGGTCTGATGTCTTCGCGCGCGATTATCTCTTTGCCGATTGCGGCCTGAACGGGTATCTTGAACTGATGCGGCGGGATCGTCTCGGCGAGAGCTTTGCACATCTGGATGCCGCGCGCGCGCGCCTTGTCGCGGTGTACCATCGTCGCGAAGGCGTCGACGGTCTCCGAGTTGAGGAGAATATCCATCTTGACGATGTCCGAAACCTGATACCCCGCCGGCTCGTAATCCATCGACGCGTAGCCGTGCGAGACGGATTTGAGCGTATCGTGAAAATCGATAAGTATCTCGTTCAGGGGCAGCATGCAATGGAGCATGACGCGCTTGGCGTCCATCGTCTCCGTCCCTTCCACCAGCCCCCGGCGGTCCATGACGATACGCATGATGTCGCCGATAGATTCGGACGGCGTGATGATGCGCGCCTTGAGAATCGGCTCGGATATCGTCTCGAGAGCCGATGGGTCTGGCATCTGCAGCGGATTGTCGAGATCTTTCTCCGTTCCGTCACGCATCTTGAGTTTATACACGACGCCGGGCGAAGTCGAGATGATGTCGAGGTTGAATTCGCGACGCAGCCTCTCCTGAACGATCTCCATGTGGAGAAGCCCGAGAAAACCGCAGCGGAACCCGAAGCCGAGCGCAAGCGAGCTCTCGTGATGGAACGTGAACGCCGCGTCGTTGAGATGGAGTTTTTCGAGCCCCTGCGCGACTTTGGGAAATTCGTCGGTGGACATCGGGTAGATACCGCAGAAAACGGTCGGGTGGATGTCGTGGAAGCCGGGCAGCGGCTGCGAAGCGCCGAGTTTCGTCGTCGTCACCGTATCGCCGATCTTGATCTCGCTCGGGTCTTTGACCGTGCCGACGATATACCCGACCTGCCCCGCTTCGAGACGGTCGACCGGCTTTTTGTTCGGCGAAAATATCCCGACTTCATGGACGGTCGTAGTCACGCGCGAACCCATAAACGAGACGCCCTGCCCCGCCTTGAGAGAGCCGTCGATGACGCGCACGTACGTGATGACGCCGCGGAATTCGTCGAACACCGAATCGAACACGAGCGCTCTCAGCGGCGCATCCACTCCGGCCGTCTCCGGCGCGGGTATGCGTTTGACGATCGCTTCGAGCACGTCCGCGCAGCCCATGCCCGTCTTGGCCGAGACGAGAAGCGGCTCGTCCATGGGTATCGCGAGAATGTCTTCGATTTCGCGGGAAACCTCCTTCACGTCGGCGCCGGGGAGATCGACTTTGTTGAGAACGGGGACGATTTCGAGTTTCGCGTCCTGCGCGAAATACGTGTTGGCGACCGTCTGCGCCTCTACGCCCTGCGCCGCGTCTACGACGAGAAGCGCGCCCTCGCACGCGCCCATCGAGCGCGAGACCTCGTATGCGAAGTCGACGTGGCCGGGAGTGTCGAGAAGATTGAAAAGGTAGCGTTTGCCGTCCTTGGCGAGATATGTCATCGACACGGGGTGCGACTTGATCGTGATGC
This sequence comes from Kiritimatiellia bacterium, assembly GCA_045537795.1. Taxonomy (GTDB): domain Bacteria; phylum Verrucomicrobiota; class Kiritimatiellia; order RFP12; family UBA1067; genus UBA1067. Next base: position 31,674 of record JAZSQE010000045.1, read on the forward strand.
CGCGTTCGCGTTCGAGATCCATCGCGTCGAGCGTCTGCTCTTTCAGTTCGCGCTGGCTGATGGCGTTGGTAAGTTCGAGTATGCGGTCTGAGAGCGTCGTCTTGCCGTGGTCGACATGGGCGATTATGCAGAAATTTCGTATGTTTTCAAGCGTCATATCGCCGCATATTATACCATATCGCAGACCCGGTACGGGGATTCAGCGCGACTTGAAGAGATAGATTTTGTTTTCTTCGCCTTTGAGGAGACGAGAGATGTTCGATCTGTGTTTCACTATAACGAAGACGCCAATCGCGGTGATGATGATCTTTTCGGCGAGAATGGCCGAAGGCGGCCAGAACCACACCGTGACGGCGAGAAACGCCGCCGAGCCGCAACTGCCGAGCGAAATGTAGTTCGACGAAGCGAAAAGAACGGCAAAAACGAGAAACGCGATGCCGACGAGAGCCGGCATGAGAGCGACGAGCATCCCGAAAGCCGTCGCGACACCCTTACCGCCTTTGAATTTCATGAAAACCGTGAGCGTGTGACCGACGACGCAGCAAAGCCCGACCGCCACAGGCAGCCAGTCCGCCCCGCCCGACAAATACTTGGCCGCAAGCGTAGGCAGCAGGCCTTTGAGAAAATCGCAGAGAAACGCGAGAAGCCCCCATTTCTTGCCGACAGTGCGAAAGACGTTCGTCGCGCCTATGTTCTTCGAGCCGACCGTGCGCACGTCTACGCCGCGCATCCTGCCGATAAGAAAACCGAACGGCACGGCGCCGGTCATATAAGCGCCGGCGAGCCAGAGAAAGACAAGAAGCTGTTCATTCATCGGGATGGTCCTTTCCTATGTATTCACAGGGAGCCTTGCGGGCGAAGAGCCCCTGAACGAAACGCACGCCGTACCAGACGTGCGAAAAGAAGACGCCGGCTCCCGTCAGAAGCCAGTCGAGCGGATTAAGCGAAAACGACGTCGCCAGAACGAGCGCGAAATACGCCGGCAGCGCGAGAAGGAATACCTGCTTCGACCACCACGCAAGCGTCCCCGCTTCGACCGAAACGAAAAACGCCGCGGGGCAAAGCGCGAGATAAAGGACAAAAAGGCTCGGTATGAAATAGCTGAATCTGAGCGAATTCGAAGGAAACTTGCGGCAGAAATATCCGCGGTGGAAAGCGTACCTGCCGAGCTGGCGCAGATGCGGCATGAAAAGAGCGCGCCGGTGGTGATAGACTACGATCCAAGGATCGTAGACTATCCGCCGGCCGGAATCGACGATGTCTTTGCACAGAAGAGTGTCTTCACCCGGCCAGAAATCGGTGCGGTAGCCGCCGATGACGTCCAGAAGCTGCTTGCGCACGAAAAGATTGCAGCTCGGATAATCGTCGACATCGCGTCTGATGCCGCCCGCCCTGTAACGGTAGCGGTAGTTGCCGCTGACGAGAATGTTGTCGTAGACGCGCCCGCCGAGACGGTTGAGGGAACCGTCGCCGGGAGGCGTGATGCCGGGGCCTCCTACCGCGCCGATGGACGGCTCCGAGAAAAACCTGACGGCGTATTCGAGCCAGTTCGCGTCGGGGTAGGCGTCGTCGTCGATGAACGCGACGATCTCGCCCGACGCTTCTTTTATGCCGCGATTGCGCTTTTCTGCGGGACGGACCTTTCGCGTCGGAACGATGCGCGCGCGCGCGGCATCGGCGAGGGAGCTTTCGAGGTCGAAACCGGCATCGGGAAGAACAATCGTCTCGAAGTCGCGCCACGTCTGCGAAGCGATTCCCTTGAGGCACTCATCGAGCATCCAGCTACGGTTCGGGCAGGCGATGACGATGGAGACCTTCGGCTCGCGATCAAGCGGGCGGGGAGACTCGGCGGTGGCATAGTATTTAAGAATCTTCAGCCTATAGAAGACCGCCGCCGAATCTCTCGCCATTTCAAAGACGGTCTTCGGCTTGAGAGCGCCGAACTTGTCGCCGAAACGGATGACGACGGGGGCGTCGACGATTTTCGCGCCCCTGTCGGCGGCGATGGAAAGAAGCTCAAGATCGAAGGCGTACGTCTTGACGAGCATGCGCGAAAGAGCGTCGGCGAGAATCTCGCGCCTGAAAAGTTTCATACCCGTCTGGGTATCGGTCACTTTGAGCCCGACGAACAGTCGCACGAGCGTGAAGTACGCCCAGCTGACGATGCGGCGGTGCCACGGATACTGGACGATCGAGCGTCTGTGACGTTTCGAGCCTACGACGACATCGGCGTTGTTTCTCGACATCTCCATGAAAAACTCGGCCGTCTGTTTCGGGTTGATGTCGAGATCTCCGTCGAGCAGCATCACAAAATCGCCGCTCGAGGCAGCGAAGCCGGCGCGAAGCGCCGCTCCCTTGCCGCCGTTGCGCTCAAGAATAACGGGTTTTATGGAGACGTTCTCGTACAGCGAAGAAGAAAGCTCCTTCAATTTCGCGGCCGTGGCGTCGGAACTGCCGTCGTCGACGGGAAGAAGCTCCGCGCGCACCGCATGTTTTTCGAAAAGCTCCGCCGTTTCGCGGATATTGCCAACTACGGTTTCTTCGAGATTGAAAAGCGGCATTATGACGGAAAGACGCCCGTCCTTGAGCGTCTCCCGTACAAGCGACCATTTCTCTTCGGTTTTGGTCATCACTCCGAACGCGCGCCCTTTTCCTTGAGCCAGACCGCCCATATCGAAACTTCGTACAGCAGACAAAGCGGCACCGCCATAAACAGCTGACTCATCGGATCGGGCGGAGTGAGGAACATCGAAACGACGAACGAAAGAACGATCGCGATGCGGCGTTTATCTTTAAGGCCTTGCGAGGTGACGATGCCGAACCAGCCGAGAACGAATATTATGAGCGGCAGCTGGAAGACGAGACCGAAGGCTATGATCGTTTTGAGAACGATTGAAATGTATCCTTCGATTCTGATCGTCGTCACAGGCAACCCGATCCACGAATTGATCGCCTGAAACGCCGACACGACGACGGGGAGAGTTTTCGCGTAAGCGACGCCCACCCCGATGAGAAACATACCCGAACCGAAAAGAAGAATAAACAGCAGCACCGCCTTTTCGCGGTTAGTGAGCGCCGGAAAGACGAACCGCAAAAGCGCATAAACGAGAAACGGAAAGCCTATCGCGGTCCCGCCCCAGAGAGATATAGACATGGCCGTGGTGAAGCCGCTTGTGAGGTCGAGACCCTGAAGCATATCTTCGCTCGCCGCCGCCGGACTTTTCAACCACGTGAGGATGTAAGGCGAGGCGATCGCCGCGATGACGACGCATACCACCCATGCGACCGCACCGAAAACGAGCATATCCCTGAGGGCAAGAAGATGTTCCAAAAGCGGACGGGGCGGATCGTTGCGCTCGTCAGGTTTCTCAAGAAGCTTTATCGCCATTTTCGTCTTTTTTCGATGTGTCGTCCTGCGTCACGCTCTGTTCCGGCGCGTCGGTACCGGTCGCGTGTCCGGCGTCATCCGCGAGAGAATCGTCCGCGCCGACTATTCCGGGCGGCGCGGGCTCGGGCGCGTTTTCGCCATCGTGCGTCTTGAACTCGTATTCTCCGGTCTGGGGATTGTATTCGCCGTCGTACGGCGGAACGCCGCGATACCCGCCGTCGCCGTAGAGATCGTCATGTTCAGGCTCGACGGTGAACGCATCTTTGGCTTCTTCCTTCGTCTCGTCCATGAATTTCTCGAACTCGGTATCCATCTCCATGAGCTGACGCTTGAAACTCTCGGCCGCCCTGCGGAACTTGGAGTAGTAACCGCCGATTTTTCTGGCCGTCGAAGGGAGATTCTTCGGCCCGACCACGACAAGCACGACGGCGAGCAGTACAAACCACTCGCCGAAGCCGACGCTGTCGAAAACAATCGCTAACGTCATTTAAGCGCGATTATTTCTGATAAATGGCGAACTCACCGCGGCGATTGAGCGCCCACGCCGACTCGTCGTTACCGGTGGCGGCGGGCTTTTCTTCGCCGTAGCTGCGCGTCTGGATCCTGTCGGCCGAAATGCCGTTCTGGACGAGATAGTTGCGGATGATGATAGCACGGTTCTCGCCGAGAGACATATTGTATTCGTTCGAGCCGCGTTCGTCGCAGTTTCCTTCGACGACAACCACACGGTCGGACTTGGAATTGAGGTGCTGGACGACGGCATCGATCTTGCCGAGTTCACCCTGAGGAACGACGGTGGAGTCGAACCCGAAATACACGGGCGCGAAATCGACGTCGGTGCAACGTGTGTAAAGATCTTCGAACTTGCCTTCGCTCGCCCCGGAAATGAGGCCTTCCTGTGCGGACACATCGCCGCCGGTGGAGATATCGTGACCCGCGGCCGAGCTATCGCCGCCCGCGCCCTTGCCGGCCTTGTCATACTTGCAACCCGCCACGCAGAGAGCGACGGCGAAAACGGTCATCATTGTAGAGAACTTCATTTCGTTAACTCCTTGTTATGGAAAAATCATTTGCGGGTATGATACCAAAAAAACGCCTTGCCGACAAGGGGAAGTGTTCTGCGGGAAAATCAACGCGGGACGGCGGCGAGAAGACGTCTGGTGTAATCGCTCTTCGGAGAGTTGAAAACCTCTTCGGCCGGGCCTTTATCGACAAAAACCCCCTTCTCCATGACGGCCACCGTATCACAGACGTTCTTGACGACCGCGAGGTCGTGCGCGATGAGAATCACCGAAAGACCCAATTCCCTCCTCAGATCGCGGAAAAGATTGAGTACACGCGCCTGAACGGAAACGTCGAGCGCCGAGACGGGCTCGTCGGCTATCAGCACCCCCGGATCGGCGGCGAGAGCGCGCGCGACCGAAACGCGCTGGCACTGGCCGCCCGACATTTCCCGCGGATACTGGTCGAGAACGGCCTTCGAGAGCCCCACAAGATCGAGAAGCTCGTCTTCGCGGCGGCGGCGAGAAGACGAACGTCCCTTCGCATGCTTCAAAGCCTCCGACAGGGCGGCTTTAACCGTCATGCGCGGGTTGAGGCTGCCGACGGCGTCCTGAAAAACCATCTGCACCGACTGCGCCCTGACGACGATCTCGCCCGCGCTTTTGCGCTCGAGCCCGACGATAGCCTTCGCGACGGTCGATTTACCAGAACCCGACTCGCCGGCAATCCCGAATATCGTGTTCGGCGCGACTTCAAACGAAACGCCCCCGACGGCCTCGAAAGACCCGTAGCGAACCTTGAGATTCTTTACTTCAACAACGCTCTGCATTTCGAATCAAGACGTTTGAGCGCCGCCTTGACGGCTTTCTTTTCGGCGGCTATCCTGTCGCGGTAGAGCGCCCGGTCGATTCCGGACGTGGTGCCTTCGTGCGTCTTCGCTGCAACGGCCGCGTCGCAATCTTCATTCTCCAGAAGATCGAGATTGTCTCTGACTTCGTGATACGCGTCGCGCCACGGAATCCCCTGCGCCACTTTTCTCAGCGCGACATCAGTCGCGAAAACCCCCGGCGAGAACGCCGCGCGGCATGCCGCCGCATCCAACTTCATGCCGGCGACGAGCTTGGCGAGGATTCTCAGCGTCGTGCGCGTCGTGTCGAGGCCTTTCATGTAAAGGAGTTTGGCGTCCTGAAGATCGCGGTTGTACCCCCCCGGCATCGCGTGAAGAAGCGTAAGCGCCGCCGTCTGCCAGCCGATCACCTGTGCGGTCTTGCCGCGCACGAGTTCGAGCACGTCGGGATTGTATTTCTGCGGCATTATCGACGAACCCGTGCAGTATTCGCGCGGCAGCCTGAAATACGCGAATTCGGGCATCGAAAATATTATCATATCCTCGGCGAGACGGGAGAGGACGCACATCATCTGGGCGAGCGCAGAAAGAAGCGACGCTTCACATTCCCCGCGCGCCATAGACGCTCCGAAGCAGTTGTGGATCGTGCGCGAAAAACCGAGAAGCCGCGTCGTGCGCGCGCGATCAAGCGGCAGCGGCACGCCGTAGCCGGCCGCGCTCCCGAGCGGATTCAAATCCGCGAGACGGTACGCGGCCTTGAGGTTTTCAAGCTGATCGAGAATCATTTCGGCGTGTCCCGCGGCCCACATCTCGACGCTCGACGGCATGGCCGGCTGCAGATGCGTGCGGCCGACGAGCGGCGTTCTGCCGCCTTTGGCGCCGAACGCTACGAGCGAGGAGACGAGATCAAGCGCTTCGAGAGACGTTCTGAGAATCGAATCCTTCATGTGAAGCCTCACGTCGACGGCCACCTGGTCGTTGCGGCTTCGTCCCGTGTGGATCTTTTTGCCGAGATCGCCGAGTTTTTCGGTCAGCATCCGCTCCACGGCCATGTGCACGTCCTGATCGTCCACACGGATTTCAAACGTGCCGTTCTCCGCCGACTTCACGATTTCGGCGAGACTCCTGCGCACTTTCGCGGCTTCGGACGGCGTCACCACGCGGCGAGGCAGTTTCATCTCCGAGAGCATCGTCACGTGCGCGGCCGTACCCATGCAATCCCACTTGGCCAGAGCGAGGTCGAGAACGGGATCTTCTCCCACCGTGTAAGTCAAAACGTCGGGATCGACGGTATTGTCCGTAATCGTTTTTTTCGTATTCATTTTCATTTCGTGTCATCCGTTTTCATGGATTCTCCGAGCGCTTCGCGAAGTTTCGCGTCTGCCTCGTCGAGAAGAGAGAGTAGTTCGCCGGCGCTCTTTTTGTACGCGGCCAGATCGAGAAGAAACTTCCAGTACATCCGCGAAGCTTCGGCCATCTTTTCCCCGCGCCCGCCGCCGAAGACGATCATCTCCCCCGACTTGGCGTAAGCCGCGAGCCTGATTTCGGGATCGTCCTTCGCGAGCTTAACCGCATCGCGGAAAGACACGCTTCGGAAACGCCCGAGAAACGGCGCGTCGAACGTCCGCGGATAAAGGAAATGACGAGAAGCGAAGACCAGAACGTCTCGCCGCGAAGCGCGCCCCGGTTCGAGAACCTTTCGCATGAGCGCGAGATATTCTTCGTCGTCAACGCTGTCGCCTTCTTCAGGCGGCCCGCCGGCAAGCCAGCGCTCGAGCATGGCCCGCTCGTCGGCGATGCGCACGCGGGGGTCGGCGCGCCTGTACGCACGCCGGGCGGCCGCGTCGCCGATCTCCTCGTTCTTCACCGCCCTGAAAAACGCTTTCACGATCTCAAGCCTCAGCCGGGAGAGATCGGCGTACCCCGGGCTGAATATGTAGATGTCGGTGATCTTGCCCGAGTCGGTATCGCGCACACGCGAGATGACGGCGGTGTCGTTCGTGCGCACGTCACCGATATAAAACCGTATGGGGGCGCGCTCGAATCTGACGGGTCTCATCGCGAGGGAAGAATAAAGCGCGCCTACCGTGTCCGCGGCAAACCGCGCGACGGGCTGCTGAAATTCGCGGCGGATATCCTCCGGACAGTGCGCGAACACATTCACCATCCCGTCCGCCTGACGTATGACCGGCGCGCGCATCCTCCGGAGGATTTCAGCGCGCGTCAGCGCCAGAACGAGAATGGCCGCGAGTATTTTCACGTCATCTGACCTTGACGAGCAGCACGAGGAGAACGGACATGACGACAATCTGCATGAGAGTGAAGCGCATCAGAACCTGCGCGTTCGACCATTTGAGGTTTTTCTTGCAGTGGTCGTGCAGAGGAAAGCGTATCTTGCGTATCGCGGCGTCGTCGCCGATTTCGAAGCCTGTCTTTTTGGCGAGGCGGAGAATGACGAGCTTGGCGAGACCGCCGCCGCCGTTGACGAGGACGATCGGCGAAAGCGCGAGAATGAGAAACGGATTGCCCGTCACGAGAACGAGCGCGCCGACGAGAATCCCGAGAAAGCGGCTCCCCGCATCGCCCATCAATATGCGCGAAGGTTCGGCGTTGAACCAGAGGTAGCCTCCGAACCCGCCCGCCACGGTCATCGCGAGGATGGCCCACTTCGCGGCTTCCGGATTGCAGGGGATGAGAAAGTAGTTCGCGACGGGTTTGTAGCCGATGACCACGTAAAGAAGCCCCGCGAGGATGACGAGCGCGATTTCGGTAAGCGTTCCCGCGAGAGCGTCCACTCCGTCGGAGCAGTTCGTGGCGTTCATCGTGAACCAGAGGAGAAACGCCGCGCAGGGAACGTAAATCCACATCGGTATGTACCACATCCCTTTGACGAACGGCACCCATACGAGCGTGCCGTGGCCCTTGGCGAGAAAGAACGCTATCGCGAGCGAGACGACGGCGTCGAGAAGCCCCTTCTTCAGTTCACCCCAGGGCGTTTCGGCCTTGTCGTCGAGATAGCCGAAGAGCATCGCCGCATAGAGAGCCGCCAGAGCGGCGAAATCCCAGAATTCGAGCGGCACGAAAAGAAGTATCACCGGCAGCGAAAGAAGAGTCACGTAATACCCCGCTCCCGTCGGCTTGCCCTGCGATTTCATGCCGTCCTCTCCGCATATCGCCTTGCCGCGGTCTCTAGGCAACCTGTCCCAGAGGCGCGGGAGAAAAAGCGCTATCGCGAGCGCGGCGAAAAACGTCCCGCCCGCAAGAAGAATCGCGTGCGACTGAAAAAGACGAAACGGCCCCCAGTAGGACTGAAGAAAAACGGAAAGATGATAAAGCATATTAAAGCGTCCTTAATCGATGATTTTGAAAACGGGCCCCTCGCCGCTGTACGAATCAAGCGCCATCGGGGATGAAAATTCTTCGTCGGACGAAGACCTCGCGGCTTTCAGCTTCGGTCTCTCGCCGAAAAGAACCGTACCGAGCCTGAGCCAAGTGGCCCCTTCTTCGACGGCGACCTCGTAGTCTGCGCTCATGCCCATCGAAAGACGCGGCAGCCGAATCGAAAAGCGCTCCTGCATTTCGTCCCTGAGTTCGCGCAACCTTCGGAAATACGGCCTGGAATCTTCGGGATTTTCGCTGAACGGAGCCATCGTCATGAGGCCTTCGAGCCAGATTCTGTCGAGCGAAAGCGCGCGTTCGACGAGGAGCGCGAGCGCTTCCGGCGGCATGCCGGTTTTGGACTTTTCCCCGGAGACGTTGACCTCGAGAAGAATATGAGCATCGCGGCCGATCGCGGAAGCGACCGATGAAATCTTCTCGAGAAGTTTAAGGGAATCGACCGAGTGGATGAAATCGAACGTCTCAAGGGCGTGGCGGACTTTGTTCGTCTGGAGGTGGCCTATGAGATGCCAGTCGGCCCCGCACGGGGACGCCTCCTTCTTCCACATCGCCTCCTGAACCTTGTTCTCGCCGACGATCGCGAGCCCGGCTTCCAAAGCCTCCTTCACGACCTCGGCGCCGTGCGTCTTCGTCACGGCGACGATCTCGACTTCGGATGCGTCGCGGCCGACGCGCCCGCACGCCGACGCTATGCGTGCGCGCACCTCTGAAAGTATTTCGTCCAACGCGCGCATGGCGAAAACCCCCGTATCAGGCGTCGGGCCAGAGCTCGTGCGCCATCTCGCGCAGTTTGTACTTCTGAATCTTCTGCGAGGCCGTCATCGGGAAGGCTTCGAGGAAGTGGACGTATTTCGGTATCTTGAACCAGCTGATCTTGTCTTTGCAGAAAACCTGCACGTCGTGCTCCGAAATATCCGACCCCTCGGAGCGTATGATGAACGCCGCGGGCTGCTCGCCGTACTTCTTAGACGGACAGCCGACGACCGCGACGTCGCGGATGCCGGGCATCGTGCCGAGAAAGTCCTCGACTTCCTTAGGAGAAATGTTTTCGCCTCCGCGGATGATGAGGTCCTTGAGACGCCCCGTGATGAAATAATACCCGTCTTCGTCCATGCGGCCGATATCGCCGGAATGCAGCCACCCATTTTCGTCGATGCACTTCGCGGTCTGCTCGGGCATGTTGTAATAGCCCTTCATGTTGTTGTAGCCGCGGCAGCAGATTTCGCCGTCGCTGCCGATCGGGGCTATCGCGCCCGTCTCCGGGTCTACGATCGCGACCTCGATGCCGGGCAGCGCCTGCCCGATCGTCTGGCACTTGCGCTCGATGGAAGTCTCGAAATAGCGCGTCATCGTCATCACGGGACCCGCCTCGGTAAGCCCGTAGGGGTTTGTGATCTCCTTCATGAACATTCTGTCCTGCGCCTGCCGCATGCGGTGCACCGGACACGCCGAACCCGACATGATGCCCGTTCTCAGCGAGTGGAAATCGAACTTGTCGAAGAGCGGGTGGTCGAGCATCGCGATGTACATCGTCGGCACGCCGTACGTCGAAGTGCACTTCTCCTTTTCGATAGAGGACATCACCTGCACGGGGTCAAACTTTTCAAGAAAGACCATCGTGGAGCCGTGGTTGACACAGCTCATCACACCGAGGACGCACCCGAAACAGTGGAAGAGCGGCACAGGGATGCAGACGCGGTCGCGCGAAGAGAGATTCTGGCACGCGCCGATCCAGAAGCCGTCGTTGGCGATGTTGCGGTGAGTGAGCTGCACACCCTTGGGAAAACCGGTCGTCCCGGAAGTGTACTGCATGTTGACGATGTCGTTCACATCGCATTCGGCCTGACGCGCCAGATAGTCCTCGTGACGGGTCTCGCACGCGAGCGATTTCACCTCGTTGAGGGAATACATGCCGCGATGTTTCTCGCCGCCGAGGAAGAAAACGCGTTTGAGGTGCGGATACTTCTTCGCTTTCAGTTCCCCGCGCGGACACTCCTTCAGTTCGGGAATGAGCGAATTTATGACTTCGACGTAATCGCAATCGCGGAAACCGTTGATGACGAAAAGGTTCTCGGCCTCGGACTGCGAGAGCGCGAAATCCATCTCGTGGCTCTTATAGTTCGTGTTGAGCGGCAGGAGAATCGCGCCGATCTTCGCGGTGGCGAACATCAGCACGACCCAGTGCGGGACGTTCGTCGCCCAGAGCGCGACCTTCTCCCCGCGCTTGACGCCAAGAGCCATCAGCCCCTTCGCGACAAGATCGACCTCTTCGCCGAATTCATACCACGTAAGACGGAAATCGCGGTCGGCATAGACCACGGCGTCGTTCTCGCCGCAGCGGGCGATCGTCTGATCGAGCAGCTGCCCCAGCGTGTACTCGCGCGTGACGGGCAGATTGTGCCAGGGAACTCCCGTGGAGACCGATTGCGTAAAAGGTCCCTTCGACGGCGCCGTGCCGTAAGGGTCTGTCAGTTTGAATTCACTCATTTCTTTACCCGACTTGGATTTGACATCAGTTTTTGCGTTTCGCCAGAGCTTCGTGATATTCGCTGTAGCTGCCTTCGAACCACACGGTTTTGCCCTTGCCTTCAAAAGCAAGGATGTGCGTGGCGATCCGGTCGAGGAACCAGCGGTCGTGAGAAACGACCATCACGCATCCGCCGAACTCCTGAAGACCTTCTTCGAGCGATCTCAATGTCGCCACGTCCAGGTCGTTCGTCGGTTCGTCGAGCAAAAGGAGATTTCCGCCGCCGGTAAGAAGTTTAGCGAGATGCACGCGGTTTCTCTCGCCGCCCGAAAGAACGCCCACTTTCTTCTGCTGCTCCGCCCCCCTGAAGTTGAAGCGGCTTACGTAGGCGCGGCCGTTCATCATCGTCGTGCCGGCGAGATTCACGAACTCGCCGCCGCCCGTGATAGCCTCGTAAACGGTCTCGTCGGCCTTCAGCTCGCTGCGGGTCTGGTCGACGTAGCTGAGTTTAACCGTCTCTCCGACCTTGAACTCTCCGGCGAGAGGTTCGAGCTGGCCGGTGATGAGTTTGAAAAGCGTCGTCTTGCCGGCGCCGTTCGCGCCGATGACGCCGACGATTCCGCCGCGGGGCAGATCGAAATTGAGATCTTCGTACAGTGTCCGGCCGTCAAAACCCATCTTCACGTGCTCGGCTCTTACGACAAGATTCCCCAGACGCGGCCCCGGCGGAATGCGGATTACGAGATCGTCTTCGCGGGTCGAAACCTCCCGCTTCTGCAACTCCTCGTAACGCTCGACGCGGGCTTTCGCCTTCGCGTGGCGCCCAGAAGGATTCGTCTGTATCCACTTGAGTTCGTTCTCGAGGAGTTTCTGCCGCGATTTCTCGACCTTCGCCTCTCTGGCGAGCATAGCCTCCTTCTGCTTGAGCCACTCTTCGTAGTTGCCTTTGTACGGGTAGCATACGCCGTGGTCAAGTTCGAGAATCCAGTCGGTAACGTCGGAGAGGAAGTAGCGATCGTGCGTGACGACGATAAGAGTGCCTTTGAAATCCTTGAGATAAGCCTCGAGCCTGAACGTCGTTTCGGCATCAAGATGGTTCGTCGGCTCGTCGAGAAGAAGAACGTCGGGATCGGTCAGAAGAAGCCTCGCGATCGCGACGCGGCGGCGCTCTCCGCCGGAGAGGACCGCAACGGGCCTGTCTCCGGGCGGACAGCAGAGATCGGCCATCCTGCGCTCGACGAGATTCTCGAGATTCCAGTAATCGTTGCGGTCGATGATCTCCTGCAGCCTCTCCATCTCGGCGGCGGCCTTTGGATCGTCCAGTTCGCAGCACAGATCCTCGTAGCGGGAGACCATCGCCTGCGCGTCGGCGACGCCCTCCATGACCGTCTCGAGCACCGTCTTCGAGTCGTCGAGTTCGGGCTCCTGCGGCAGATAACCGACCTTCGTCCCCTTCGCGACCTGCACCGTGCCCATAAGCTCGGTGTCGAGACCGGCGAGAATTTTAAGGAGCGACGATTTGCCCGCGCCGTTGCCGCCGATGACGCCGATGTGCGCGCCGTAGAAGAAACTGAGGTTCACGTCCTTGAGGATCGTTTTGGCGCCCTGCTGCTTCGTGACGTCTATGAGACTGAACTGGTATTCTCCCGCCATGGAAGTTTTCTCCCGATGAAAAAAAGTTTACGCTTCCGTTTCGCTCTTGAGTTTGGCGACGAGATCTTCGACTTTCATCGCGCCGAGATCGCCGTCGGTGCGGCTGCGCACGGAGACGGTTCCCGCCGCCTCGTCGCGCGGACCGACCACGACCTGATACGGCACCTTCTGCACCGTCGCGAGACGGATCTTCGCGCCGAGCTTTTCCGCGGAGATGTCGATGTCGACCCTGAAACCGGCGGCGCGGAGAGCCGCCTGAATCTTTTTCGCGTAATCCATCGCCTTGTCGGAAATGGGAAGAATCCTTATCTGCTCGGGCGCCAGCCAGAGCGGAAAGGCCCCCGCGTAATGCTCGATGAGAATGCCGAAGAAACGCTCGATCGACCCCAGAAGCGCACGATGCACCATATAGGGGCGGTGATCCTTGCCGTCGGCGCCGACGTACGTCAAATCGAATCTCTCGGGCAGATTGAAATCGAACTGGACCGTGCCGAGCTGCCACGGGCGGCCGAGGGCGTCCTTGATCTTCATATCGATCTTGGGCCCGTAGAACGCGCCGCCGCCTTCATCGACCTCGTAGGAAAGCCCCTCCTCTTCGAGCGCGGCTCTGAGCGACGCCGTCGCCTGCTCCCAGCGTTCGGGATCGCCGACCGCCTTTTCGGGCTTCGTCGAAAGATACGCCTGAATGTCGTGAAAGCCGAATTTGCCGAGCATCGCCTTGGCGAAGTTGACCGTATCCTTGATTTCCTTCACGATCTGCTCCGGCGTGCAGAGGATGTGCGCGTCGTCCTGCGTAAAGCCGCGCACGCGGAAAAGCCCGTGCCTGACGCCGTCTTTCTCATAGCGGTAGACGGTGCCGAGTTCGGCCATGCGCATAGGAAGATCGCGGTAGCTGCGTTTCTTCGCCTGATATATCTGGATGTGAAACGGGCAGTTCATCGGCTTTACGTAGTATTCCTCCACGTAAGCGTCCTCGCCCTCGCCTTCGGCGACCTTCATGGGAGGGAACATCCCCTCCTTGTAGAAGCCCAAATGCCCCGACGTCTGCCAGAGATTCGCGCGCCCCACGTGCGGCGTGTAGACGATTTCGTAGCCCGCCTCGTAGTGCTTCTTTCTCCAGTAATCCTCGATCGCGACGCGGATGCGCGCGCCCTTGGGCAGCCAGTGCGCGAGCCCGGGGCCGACGGATTCGGTAATCGTGAAAAGCTCAAGTTCGCGCCCGAGAACGCGATGGTCGCGCTTTCTCGCTTCTTCTTCGCGGGCGATGATTTCGTCGAGTTCGGCCTGATCCTTCGCGACGATGCCGTATACGCGCTGGAGCATCTTGTTCTTCTCGTCGCCGCGGTAGTAGCTGCCCGCGACGCGCGTCAATTTGACGACACCGATCTGGGAAGAGCGCTCCACGTGAGGGCCTCGGCACATCTCGACGTAATCGCCGACGGTATAAGTCGAAATATCCTCGCCATCGGGAATGTCCGCGAGACGCTCGAGCTTATACGTCTGCCCGGCGAGCATTTTTTCGCACTCTTCGCGGCTGACGACCTTCTTGACGAAAGGCTCGTCGAGCGCGATGAGACGTCTGATCTCCTCTTCGATTTTCGCGAAATCGTCCGTCGAAATGCGGTGCGGCAGATCAAAATCGTAATAAAAACCGTCGTCCGTCGCAGGCCCGATGTCAACCTGGACGTCCTCGAAAACGTTCATGACGGCACGCGCCGTCAAATGCGCCGCCGAATGCCTGCGCTGTTCGTTGCTGATCTCTGACATAATTCTCCTTGCGGTATACGAAAACTCCCGCATATTATACCAAAAATACGCTACAGCCGTCCCATTTCGTCGAGTTCTTTGATGTTATGGCGGGCGCTGCGGTTGATTTCGCGCAGCCACAGCTCGACGAGCGCGACATCCCACGGTTCGTCCACGCCCTGAATGACGGCCGCGAAACTGTCGTTCGACTCAATGACGGCGGCTTTCACGCGTTCGGTGACGGCCGAAAGGCTGTCGGTGACGATCTGCTCCGAGAAATTGTCGCTCTTCAGATGATACCCATAGCGCAGAATACGAAGATGCTGTTCGTTTTCCTTGAGAAACTCGAGGTAGGCCTTCGCTTCGTCGCCGAAGCCTTCGGTTTCGATACGGGAGAAATCGGGCGTTATCACGAGCGGCTGATGCGCCTCGAGACGGCCTTCGCGTATGCGGATCTTCCCGGGATGGTCGCTCAATTCCGAAATGAGGTGGTAATTGACGAGAGTGGAACCGAACGTCTCGAGCCGGTGCGAAGGCTCGATCAGAAACCTGGCGCTCTTGGCGGCATACCAGCGGTCGAAATCGGGATTGGAACTCATCTGACGTTATTTACCGCAGCACTTCTTGTACTTTTTGCCGCTGCCGCACGGACAGGGATCGTTGCGTCCGATCTTGGGCCCTTCACGGGTGACAGGCTCTTCCCCCACGATTTCGCCCTCGACGAACTTCCAGCCGTCCGCCTCTTTGACGAACTTCGAAACCTCGTGGTGGTTGCAGAATTCGCCGTTGGCGGTGTAAAGCGCGCGGAATTCGACGACACCTTCGTCGTCTTCTTCGCCGCCCTTGTCGGTGGCGATTATTTCAAGGCCGTGCCATTCGGCGGCCTCGCTCCACGCCTTTGATTCTTCGGCGTTGAATTCCTCCTGCACCTCCTTCACGGCGCTGGTTCTGAGAAACTCGACCTCGCCGGTAACGTAGGACGAATACCGCGCCCGCATCAGCGCCTCCGCGGTAGGTGCCTTGATTTCAGCGGAAATGACCGGCGCGCAGCACTCGCCGTACGTCTTGCCGGATTTACATGGACAGGAATCTTCTTTTTTCATATTCATTTCTGTATTTTACCAAAATCATCATGGCGATGAGAAGCGAAAAGAGCGTCGCGAGAGGCTTGTCGCCGAAGCGCACGTAAACCGTCGGACTCGGCGTCTTCGCGATTTCTATGCGGTCGCACATCGCCGCCGCCTTGTCGACGAGAACGCGCCCCCGGCAATCCGTGAGCCACACGGCCTTGCCGTCAGGCGTCACGGTCCCGCTAACGCCCGAATTGCCGGTGCGCACGACGGGCAGCCCCGTCTCCACGGCGCGCGCGACAGACTGCCACGCATGCTGCTGCGCTTCGCACGAATGAGAGAACCAGCTGTCGTTCGTGATAAAGACGAGCGCCTGCGCCCCCTTTTCGGCGAGAGTCCTCAGCTGCGCCGAGTCGGTGTCTTCGAAGCATATCGCCACGGCGAGCGAAACATCGCCGCCTTCGAGAGGCAGTTTGAGAGTCTTGAGCTCGCCGCTTGTGCAGCTGCCGACGGGCGCGAGCTTCTGAAGCGCCGTCACGATCTTGTCTCCGGGGATATACTCCCCGAACGGCACGAGATGCACCTTGTCGTATATCTGCAGAGGCGCCCCGTCGTCGAGCGGATAGAGCGCGGCCGAATTGTACTCGCGATCGCCTTCGCGCCGCGAACCGCCCGCGAGCACGGCGCCGCCCGTCTGCCGCGAGATACGCTTCGCGAACGAGCGCGCCCTCGCGCCGTCTACGGCTCCGAATTCGCTCATCGCGCTCTCCGCGAGGACGACGAGATCAGGTTTCAGATACGAAGGGTTCTCGAGAAGTTTTTCGTAGATCTCGTACGGATTCCCGTTTTCGCGATCTTTCGCGAAACAGCACGGGAAATTGCGCTGAACGAGAGCGACCTTGAGAGAGCGGGTGTCTACGTCGCCGCGCACCGCATGGCCCGACGCGAAATAGACGAGCGCCACGACGACGCCCGCCGCGAGCGTCTCCAAAGACCCGAGGCGGCGGAGATTCCCGAAGGGGCTCTCCTCGCCCTTCCAGACGCGCTCCGCCACTCCGGCGAGAGTGCCGTTCACGAGAATGACGAGCGCCGAAAGGAGATAGACCCCGCCTATCGCGGCCGGCGCGGCGAAGCCTCCGTTCGCGGGCACGACGCCAAGCTGGTTCCATGCGAAACCGCCGCCGAGCCGGCTGCGCAGGAGTTCGAGACCGCACCAGAGAACGGGCTCGGCGACGAATATCGCAAAAAGCCTGCGACCGTAAGCGGCGCGCCCATGCCCGCCGACGTTCTCGCGCGCCCACTTCCACACCGACGCCGAAAGATATCCGTACGCGGCGAAATAAGCCGAGCAATACAAGGCGAGAACGAACCAGCCGAGCGCGACGAGCGGCCACGGCCCGCCGTTCTTTACGATCGCCGGCATCCACGACAGCGTCGCGATCCAGAAGAAGATGCCGCTCTGGAACCACCGCTTGGCGCTCGTTTTAGGCTCGCCCCTGCGCGAGAGCCACATCAGCGGAGCCAACGCGAAAACGATGTCGACCTTTTCCCCCATCGGCGGATACGCCGCCCAGAGAAGAAATCCGGGGAGAAACCAGAAAACCTTCACGGCCTTTTCAAGAACGTCTTTTATCATTTCAGGCCTCCCAAGAGAGATCGACGCGCACCGACGCGCCCTGCGGCACCTCGAAAGTCCGGGGAACGGGCTTCACGGCGACCCACAGCCCCCCGCGCTGGTAAACGGCAAGCCCTGCCGCCTGCGCGGCCGGCTTCGTCAATGAAATGAAAAGCGGCGTTGACTGCTGCGAAAGGAACTCCACCCGATAACCGCTCTCGGCGAGATACTGCAGGTTTTCACGGTCGTTCTCGGGGCTCGCCACAAAGCGCTTTACGCCCATGCCGGACAACGCGGCGAGCGCGGCGGAATTGAACGCGTAAAACGACCAGTCGGCCGTTATGTCCGTCACTCCGAGACGCTTGAGAAGCGAAAGCGTCGAAATGTCGCTCGCCTCCCATTTGGCGAAGCCGCGCCGGAGAAGATTCCTGATCATGAGCCTGAGGCGGTTGAAATCGCTCTGCTTCGTGTAAACGGGAAGCGCGATTCTCACGTTCTCCCCTTCCGCCGAAGGCTCCTCTCCGGGAAAGACGGTGACGACGATCTCGTCCCACTCTCCGCCGGGGATCTTGCCGCCGTTCGCTATCTTGAGAACTCTCAGCGCGGCCGCTTCGTCCGTAACGGGGGGCGGCTCGGCCGTCTCGAGAGCTTTCTCCACGCGCCTTATGCGGAGCGCTTCGCGCCTCTCGTCGAGGTCTTCCACGAGAGCGCGTCTCAAATCGTTCAAGAGACTCGCGGAAGCGAAAAGTTTTTCGTCGTCAACGAGCGAAAGCGCGGCGAGACGGTAATCGGACTGACCCAGCTTCGAAAAAGCCTTTTCGACGCTCCCGCGCGTCCTGTCGGGATTTTTCGCGGAATCGAGCGAGCAGGCGAGAGCGACGGAAATCTTCCCGCCATCCAGCGTCGCCGAGGCGGAGATTTCGTCTTTTCGCAGTTTCACTTCGATGTCGAGCGCCGTGTCGCCGGGATAATCGCTCGGTCTGATCGAGCGCGGCGGGAACATCCGCCTTACCGCCTGCGACGCCGAGCAGTATATCTTCACGCCGCTCTTCAGTTTCGCGGCGAGCGGATCCTCGCCGTCGGTTTCTCTCAAAAGTATTTCAACATCCGTCCCGGCCGCCACCTCGAAAACGTTGCGCCTCGAAATCGCCTGACGCATTTCGCCTATGCCGACGCCGAGAGGCTTGCCATTCGCGTCGCAGACGCCGAATTGCAGCCCGTCATGGCGTTCGAGCGCGCGCGAAGTGTGGAACCTCAACCAGGAACGGCCCTCGCGGTCTTTCGTCACGCGCTTGACGCTGCCGATCTCCGCGCCGAGATGCCCGAGTGATGACGTATCGAGAGGACTTCCCGCCGATTCCGGCGGTTCATTCAGATAAAGTTTCGTCGTGCGGCGGGAAAACACGGTCTCGAGATCGCTCTTCGTTACGCCGCGCCCCGAAACGCCGTCAAGGATGCTGCGGTAATACTTCACCGCCGACGCGACATAGACATCGCTTTTCATGCGACCTTCGATCTTGAGAGACCCGACCCCCGCGTCGACGAGTTTCAGGACGTCTTCGTCGAGCCGCAGATCGCGCATTGAGAAAACGGGTGATTTTTCGCCGCCCTCAATCTCATGCGGCAGGCGGCAGCAGTACGGGCATTTGCCGCGGTTGCCGCTGCGGCCCTTTTCCATCGCGCCGTAGAGACACAGCCCCGATATCGAATAGCAGAGCGCCCCGTGTATGAAACACTCCAGTTCGATTCCGCCCGAACGTTTCGCTATGAAGGCAATTTCGTCGAGAGAAAGTTCCCGCGCGAGAACTACGCGGCCGAAACCCAGTTCGCCGAGTTTGAGAACGCCTTCGAGATCGTGCGCCGCCATCTGCGTCGAAGCGTGCAGTTCGAGACGCGGGAAATGCTCCCTGCACAACGCCGCGATTCCGATATCCTGAACGATCAGCGCGTGCGGACGTATTTCGTCGATGCGCGAGAGCGTCTCGACGGCGCTTTCGAGCTCATCCTCCCTGACCAGAGTGTTGAAGGTGACGTACACCTTCTTCGCGTTCGCACGCGCGTACCTGACGAGAAGTTTCAGCTCGTCTATGGAAAGATTGTGCGCGAAAGCGCGCGCCGAAAACTCCGCGAGCCCGCAGTAAACCGCGTCGGCGCCGGCCGCGAAAGCCGCAAGCGCCGTTTTGAAATCGCCTGCGGGCGCTAACAGTTCGGCGCTCACAGAGAGGAGAAATCAAGCGTCGCGAAATAATCTTCGAGCGTTTCGGCGCGGCGGATCTCCCTGACGGCGCCGTTCTCTTCGAGAAGCAGTTCGGCGCTGCGCAGTTTGCCGTTGTACTGGAAGCCCATCGCGTGGCCGTGCGCTCCCGCGTCGCAGATGACGACGAAATCGCCGCGTTCGAGAACCGGCAGAAGCCGCTGGATGGCGAACTTGTCGTTGTTCTCGCAGAGCGAACCCGTCACGTCGTAGACGCTCGTGTCGCCCGAGTTCTCCTTGCCGGGCACGACAATCTCGTGATACGCGCCGTAAAGCGCCGGACGCATGAGATTGGACATGCACGCGTCGAGGCCGGCGTAAAGGCGGTAGGTGTTCTTTATGTGACGCACGCGCGAAACCAGATAGCCGTAAGGTCCCGTGATGGAGCGGCCGCATTCCATGTAGAGTTTGAGAGGCTTAAGACCCTTCGCCTTTATGATTTCCCCGTACGCCTCCTCGATCCCCTCGCCGACACGCTCGAGGCTCATCGCCTTCTGATCCGGACGGTACGGTATCCCGATGCCGCCGCCGATGTTGACGAACTCGAATTCCACTCCCGTCTCGGCCGTGATTTCGGCGACGAGACGGAACAGCATCTTCGCGGTATCGATGATGTATTCGGGGTCGAGCTCGTTCGACGCGACCATCGTGTGAATGCCGAAGCGCTCGACGCCGGCGGCCTTCATCTTCGCGTAACATTCGAAAAGCTGCTCGCGCGTGAACCCGTACTTGGCCTCTTCGGGCTTGCCGATGATGGCGTTGCCGCCCTTGAGAGGGCCGGGATTGTAGCGGCAGCACATGACGCGCCCTTCGAAATCGGAGGGTGCCGAGACTCCGACCGACTCCAGAAGAAAGTCCCAGTGCGTTATGTCGTCGAGATTGATTATCGCGCCGAGCTCCCACGCCTTTTTGAATTCTTCGGCTGGAGTGTCGTTCGAGGTGAACATGATGGCTTCGCCCGTGTTGCCCGTCTTCTCGGCGAGGACGAGTTCGGCCATCGACGAGCAGTCGCTACCGAAATCGAACTCCTTGAGGAGTTTCATGAGATGGGGATTGGGCGCCGCCTTGACGGCGAAATATTCGCGAAAGCCCTTGTTCCAGGCGAACGCCTTCTTGAGGCGTTTGGCGTTATCCCTTATACCTTTCGCGTCGTAGACGTGAAAAGGCGTCGGCCATGTCGAAGCGATCTCTTCAAGCTTCGCTTTGTCAAAAGGTAGTTTACGGTTGCTCATAAGATGGTATTATACCAAAAAAGGCGCGGTCATTCCGCGCCTTTTGCAATGTGATGCCGTTCAAGGCATTACCAGCGTGTTTCGCGTCTCGGACCGCGATCGCCGTAGCCGCCCCTGCCGCCGCCGAATCCGCCGCGACCGCCGCGGAAACCGCCGCGCTCGTCACGGGGCTTGGGCTGAGACTCGTTCACGCGCACGGTGCGCCCGTCGAGTTCATGGCCGTTAAGCGCGTCGATGGCCGCCTGAGCCTGCGCCGCATCGGGCATCGTGACGAAGCCGAAGCCTTTGCTGCGATCGGTCATGCGGTCCTTAACGACACGAACGGCGGTAACTTCGCCGAATTTCGCGAACGCCTCTTTGAGCCCATCGTCAGTCGTCGCGTACGCGAGGTTACCAACATAGATTTCCATCTTGATTTTCCTTGTTTTCGTTATTTGTTTGTTTCGACGGTACCTACCGCAGAATTATATAATTTGCATTGTATCAATTTTTCCGTCACCGCGTCAAGTCGCCGCATGCAGATTTTTTGAAAAACCCGGTTGACGCGACATGCGCTCTTTTGATATAATACGCGCCAATCGAGGGCTATTAGCTCAGTTGGTTAGAGCGCTTCCTTGACATGGAAGAGGTCAGTGGTTCGAATCCACTATAGCCCACCAGTTTCCCCCTTTATGCCGGGTTGGCACAGTGGCGACTGCGCCTCATTTGTAATGAGGAATTACCAGGGGTTCGAGTCCCTTACCCGGCTCCATTTTTTATACGGAGAAAAAACATGAGCGAAATCATTTCGACAGACAAAGCTCCCGCAGCGCTCGGCCCTTACAGCCAGGCTATCAATACAGGTTCGCTTCTCTTCTGCTCGGGGCAGATACCGATCAACCCCGCCACCGGCGCGATCGAAGCCGTCACGATTGAAGATCAGACGCGTCAATCGATTTCAAACCTCGAAAACGTTCTCAAGGCCGCCGGCTCCTCCCTCGCGGCCGTCGTCAAGACAACCGTCTTCATCAAGGACATGAACGATTTCGCGGCGCTCAACGGCGTCTACGCCGAAATGTTCGGCGAGACGAAACCCGCGCGAAGCTGCGTCGAGGTCGCGCGCCTTCCGAAAGACGTGAAGGTCGAGATCGAAGCTATCGCCGCGCTCTGATACGCGCGACGATGCGCGTCGCTCCAAGGTTCTTGAACCCGAGCGCGAGAAGGAATTTTCCGATCGGGTGGCGTGACTCGGCACGTGTCTCGAGAATCTCGATGCCCTCTTTGTCGCAGAGCCTGCGAAAATCCTTCAGCGTTATGCAGTGAATATTCGGCGTGTCGTACCACTCGAACGGCAGCGCCTTCGAAACGGGCAGCCGCCCCGCGAAAAGAAGCGTAAGACGTATTCTGTACGCCGCGAAATTCGGAAACGTCACGATCGCCTCGTCGGCTATGCGCAACGCCTCGCGAAGAAGCCCTCGCGGATTCTTCACCTCCTGCAGAGTGTCTGACACGACCGCCGTATCGTAATACGAATCGGGGATGTACGTGAGCCCTTCATCGGCATCCTCCCAGTAAACGCGGTTGCCGTCGGCGAGCGCCTCTTCGAATTTCTCCACGTCAATCTCCACGCCGTCGCCTTTAACGCCCTTTACCTTTCTCAGGACATTGAGAAGCGTACCGTCGCCGCAACCGATGTCGATGACGCGCGAGGCAGGCTTTATCATGCCGGAAATCTTCGAATAAAGCCGCTCCTGCCATTTCATCACCTTGACGTCGCGGCTTCCGAGAAATCCGCCGACAAGTTTCGAGAGATCCTCGATATGGGTGAGAAACGCGTCATGTCCCGTACCCACATCAAGATGGCAGTACGAGACATCCTTGCCGCCGCGCAAAAGAGAGGCGACGATCTCCCGGCTTTGCCATTCGGTGAAAAGAACGTCGCCCGAGAACGAAACCACGAGGCACTTCGCCTGCACGCGCGCGCACGCGGCATCGAGCGAACCGTAACGCGCCGCCGTATCAAAAAGATCCATCGTCCGCGTGATGTGCAGATAGCTGTTGGCGTCGAAACGGTTGATGAATTTCTTCGCCTGATAGTCGAGATAGCTTTCGATCTGGAAATACGTCTTGAAAAGCCTGTCGCGCTCGGCCCGTTCCGCCTCGGGAGCGTTCACGAATTCGCTTTGCAGCTCGCGGCGGAACTTGTCCTGAAGATGCTCGCGCGAAAGATACGTTATGTGCGCGAGCTGTCTCGCGCCGGCGAGCCCGTTGCGCGGACCCTTGCCGTCGCCTTCAAGATAGTAATCACCTCTTTTCCAGAGAGGATCTTCGGTGATGGCGTTTCGCCCGACGACGTCGAAGGCCAGCGCCTGCGTGTTGAGCGAAGCCGATGTCGCGATAAGAGCCGCCTTCTCCATTTCGCCGGGATGGCGGGTTATCCAGTCCATCACCTGCATGCCGCCGAAACTGCCGCCTATGAGCGCGGCGAGTTTACCGACGCCGAGCTGCTTGAGAAGCATGCGATAGACGTCGACCGCGTCCGAAAATCCGTACTGCGGGAAGGACCCTCCGTACGGCTTGCCCGTGGCGGGGTTTATCGACCCCGGGCCTGTCGTACCGCTGCAGCCGCCGAGAACGTTTGCGCAGATGACATGATACCTGCGCGTATCGATGGCGCGCCCCGGGCCTACCATTCCCTCCCACCAGCCGCTGGGTTTCGTTTCGCCGGGTCTCACGCCCGCGACGTGCGCGTCGCCCGTGAGCGCGTGGCAGATGAACACGGCGTTGCCTTCTTTCAAAGGCGCGCCGCATTCTTCGTACGCGACTTCGATTTCATGCAGAACGTTGCCCGTCTCAAGCTTGAAACCCCCTTCGGGGAGCTTGAGTTTCAACGATTTTCTCTCGACTAAACCTACACCTTCGTTCATGTCTCGCACATTATATCAAAAAAGAACGTGCGCCTGCGGTTATCCGCAAGCGCCGTTTCGATTATCGTAATGACGCCGGCGTTATCACGCGCCGAGCTGCATACGCGCGAAGCGCTTGATGACAAGCGTATCGCCGACGTTCTTCGCGACGCCGTCGAGATACTTTTCGACCGTGAGGTCGCCGTCCGCGACATAGTCCTGCTTCGTGAGGCAGATCTGCGTGCAGTACTTCGCGGCCATACCCTTCTTGATACCGACGAGAGCCTGCTCGGGAGGAAGCTTGCCCTTCTGCTCCTTGAGCGCGTTGAGCTTGATTTCAAGCTCGGCGTCGATCTCGGCCTGGGGGACGTCCTCGGGGTTGACGTACTTCGGAGCGTTCGCGGCGATCTGCAGGCAGATCATGTGAGCCGCGTCGACGACTTCCTGCCTGACGGCCGTTTCGGCCTTGCCGCAAGCGATCTCGACGAGAACACCGATCTTGCCGCCCATGTGGATGTAGCCCGAAAGAACGCCGTCGCCCTCGAGCGCGTAACGTTCGCTACGGCGGATCTTGACATTCTCGCCGGTCTTGGTGAGAAGCATCTTGTAGTCGTCGTTGAGCGTTTCTTCGATATTCTTGCCTTCGAGCGCGACTTTGGCGGCATCGTCGACGAACTTGATGAACGCTTCGGTCTTGGCGACGAAGTCGGTCTCGCAGTTGATCTCGGCGAGCGCCATCGACTTCTTGTCGGCGGCTTCGGCGAGAGCGACGATGCCCTGCTTGGACTCCTTGTCGACGCGCTTGGCGGCGACGGCGAGACCCTTTTCGCGGAGATACTTGATCGCCTCTTCCATGTTACCGTCGGTGGCGGCAAGAGCCTCTTTACAGGCGCCCATGCCGGCGGCGGTCGCTTCACGGAGTTCCTTGATCTGCTGAATCGTGATGGCCATTTTCTGAAACCTTTCTTGAAAACTTCTATATCGATTACTCTGCGGCGGGCGCTTCGGCAGCGGGCGCGGCGACGGCGGCGGCGGCGGCTTCGACCGCGGCGGCTTTGGCCTGACGCTTCGCGGCGAGATCGGCCTTGGCCTTCGTCTCGGCGGCTTCCTTGGCGGCGCGCGCGGCGGCCTTCACGTTCGCGGAGACGCCGCCCGACTTTTTGACGGAGCTGCGCGCGCCCGTCTTGGCGACGGCCTTGGCCTTGCGCTCGGCGCGGGCGGCCTTTTCATTCTCCTCGCGCGCCTTGCGGTCGGCCTCGCGCTTGCGGTTCTCTTCGGCCGCCTTCGCGCCGTACTCGTCGTTCGCGCCCTTGATGACCTTGGCGAGACCGCCGAGGATAAGCTCGATGCCGCGCACGGAATCATCGTTGCCGGGGATTACGTAGTCGATAGGCTCGGGGTCGGCGTTCGTGTCGACGATGGCGATGACGGGGATTTTAAGACGGACGGCCTCCTTGACGGCGTTCGCCTCCTTGACACAGTCGACGATGACGACGGCGCCGGGCTGCTCGGCCATATCGGCGATGCCGGTCAGATTCTTTTCGAGCTTCTGAAGCTCGCGGCGGAGCATGGAGGCCTCCTGCTTGTGCTCGGAAAGTTCACCGCCGTTCGCCTTCGCGGTCGCCTGAAGCTGGCGCATGCGCTTGACGGAGGAGCGGATCGTCTTGGAGTTCGTGAGCGTGCCGCCGAGCCAACGCTCGGTGATGTAAAACTGATCGACGCCGACAGCCGTCTCTTTGACAAGTTCCTGCGCCTGTTTCTTGGTGGCGACGAAGAGAACCTTCTTGCCGGAGAGCACCGTCTTGCGGAGGAATTCGGCCGCTTCATCAAGAAGCTGAACGGACTGGGTGAGGTCAATGATGTGGATGCCGTTGCGCTTGTCGAAGATGTAGCCTTTCATCTTCGGATTCCAACGCTTCGTCTGGTGGCCGAAATGAAGGCCGGCGTCAAACATGTCCTGGAGAGATATACCCGTGAGGGTGGATGTAGGCATTTCCATTTTTTGATAACCTTTCAATCTTTAATTGGTCAGATTAATCCGCTTTGACCGGGGATGGAGACCCCGAGTTCGTTCGCTTCAATCCACCCACCGTGGGTGAATTGAGAATTATTATATCAAATAAGCGCCTGCGAAGTCAAACGCGACAAGTAATCGGTCGTAAGCACATTACAGATGCATGAAAACGAATACCCGCAAGTTATATCGGATTTTGAAACTGCATGGACAAGCCTCGTCCTTTAACGCGCTTCGTGAACGAACCGTACAACAGCATCTCCCATCTGCGAGGTCGACACGGCCCGCTCTCCGGCGCGGGCGATATCGCAGGTGCGCACACCATCCGCCAGCGCGACATCGACCGCTCTCTCCACGCACGCGGCTTCGGATTCGAGCCCGAACGAATGGCGCAGCAGCAACGCCGCGGAAAGAATCGTCGCAAGAGGATTGGCGATCCCGCATCCGGCGATGTCCGGCGCACTACCGTGGATCGGCTCATAGAGCCCGAAGCGGCCGTCTCCGAGCGAGGCCGACGGCAGCAGGCCGATTGACCCCGTGATCTGCGACGCTTCGTCCGAGAGGATGTCGCCGAACATGTTCTCCGTAAGGAGAACGTCGAAACCGTCCGGCGCGCGAATCATCTGCATCGCCGCATTGTCGACGTACAGATGTTCAAGCGCGACATCGGGAAATTCCGTTTCCTGAATCTCCGTCACCGTTTCGCGCCAGAGCCGGGACGTTTCAAGGACGTTCGCCTTGTCAACGCTCGTCACTTTTCCGCGCCTCGTCTTCGCCGCCTGAAACGCCTTGCGCGCGACACGCTCGATCTCGGAGCGCGAATACGGAATCGCGTCATACGCCGCGTTCCCGTCCGACGAGCGGCTCTTCTTCCCGAAATACGCGCCGCCCGTCAATTCGCGCACGACGATCAGATTGATTCCGCGCAGAACGATCTCGCTTTTCAAAGGGCTCGCCTCGGCCAAAGGCGCATATACCTTCACCGGGCGCAGATTGGCATAAAGTCCGAGTTCCGACCTGAGCGTCAGAAGCGCACGTTTCTCGGGGCGCATCCGCGGAGGCAACGCATCCCACTTCGGGCCTCCGACGGCGCCGAGCAGCACGGCATCCGATTCTCGGCACGCCGCGAGCGTATCTTCCGGCAAACAGTCGCCGCACAAATCATACGCCGCGCCGCCGACCGGACGTTCGTCGATGTCCATCGTGTGATCGAACCGCCCGGCGACCGCCCGCAGAACCTTCACCGCCTGCGCGGTTGTTTCAGGTCCGATTCCGTCGCCCGGCAAAACAGCAATCTTGCATGTCATCTTTTCACCTCTTTCCGTTTCTCACGTACTCCGCCAGTCCGCCCGCCGCGATAAGATCGCGCATGAACGGCGGGAACGGTTCCGCCCGGAACATCTTTCCCGTCGTGCGGTCGGCGATCACACCCGTCGAGAAATCGACCGATACGTCATGGCCGGCTTCGATGCGGGCGGCGGCTTCGGGACACTCGAGAATCGGCAAAGCGATATTGAGCGCGTTGCGGTAGAAAATCCGCGCGAAGCTCGCGGCTATTACGCACGAAACCCCGCAGGCTTTGATGGCAAGCGGCGCGTGTTCGCGAGAACTGCCGCAGCCGAAATTCCGCCCCGCGACGATGATGTCGCCGCTCTTCACGGACGCGGCGAACGCCGCGTCGGCATCTTCCATGCAGTGACGCGCGAGTTCGGCGGGGTCGGACGTGTTGAGATAGCGCGCGGGGATGATGACATCAGTATCGATATTGTCTTTGAATTTGAACACTTTCATTGTTTACTCCCTTCAAGGCACTGTTATTTTGCCGGCGACGGCGGATGCGGCGGCAACAGCTGGCCCGGCGAGATAAACCTCGGACGTGACATGCCCCATCCTGCCGACGAAATTCCTGTTCGTTGTGGCGACGCATTTTTCGCCTGCCGCCAGAACACCCATGTGTCCGCCGAGGCACGGCCCGCACGTCGGCGGAGAAACGACGCAACCGGCCTCGACAAACGTTTTCATCAACCCTTCCTCCATCGCCTGAAGGTAGACGCGCTGCGTCGCGGGAATGACGATGCAGCGGACATCCGGCGCGACGGACCTGCCGCGCATCACTTCAGCCGCGATGCGCAAGTCTGTGATACGTCCGTTCGTGCAAGAGCCGATCACAACCTGATCGATGAAAACATCGCCCGCTTCTCGCACTGGCCGCACGTTAGACGGCAGATGGGGAAACGCGACTATCGGCTCCAGCGCGGAGAGGTCGATCGTCACCGTCTTTTCATACCCGGCGTCGGAATCCGCATGAAACACGCGCGGCGGTTTGGCGCCGTGCCGATCAAGATACACGAGCGTCGCATCATCTACAGGAAAAATTCCGTTTTTCGCGCCGGCCTCGATCGCCATGTTCGCGACGGTGAAGCGATCGTCCATGGAAAGCGCCGCGACGCCCGGCCCGCAGAATTCCAGCGAACGGTAATTCGCGCCGTCCACGCCGAGAATCCCGATCAGATGGAGAACGAGATCCTTTCCTCCGACAAACCGGCGCGGCGAGCCGACAAGTTCGACGCGGATCGCCTGCGGCACCCGCAGCCACACCTCGCCCGTAGCCATTCCCGCGGCCATGTCAGTCGAGCCTACACCTGTCGAAAACGCGCCGAGCGCGCCGTAAGTGCATGTATGGCTGTCCGCGCCGATGACGAGATCTCCGGCGGTAACAAGACCCTTTTCCGGCAGAAGAGCGTGCTCGATGCCGCAGTCATGCCCCACCTCGAAGGCGTGAACAATGCCGTGCTCTTTGGCGAACGCTCTCATAGAGGCGCATTGTGTCGCCGCCTTGATGTCCTTGTTGGGCGTGAAATGATCCGGGACGAGCGCGATCTTTTCCCGATCGAACACGTTTTTGCGTCCGAACTTCGAAAACTCCTTCGCCGCGACGGGCGTCGTGATGTCGTTACCGAGAACGAGATCGAGCTTCGCCGTGATGAGTTCGCCGGGTCGTACCGATTCTTTTCCCGCGTGGGCGGCGAGAATTTTCTGTGTCTGTGTCATAGCGGTTTGTGATTAGCGGTTAGTGATTGACGATTTGCGGTTGGCGGCCGGTTTGACGGCCGGTTTTGATTCAAGCATTTTATTGACCGCGACGAGCAGAGCGAGAATGGAACCTTCGATGATGTCCGTCGACACACCGCGGCCGCGCCAGCTTTTTTCGCCGTCCGAAATCTTGACAAGCACCTCGCCGAGCGCGTCCCTGTGCTCCGTCACCGCCTCGATGCGGTAATCCTCGAGAACGAATCTGCGTCGGATGATTTTTTCGACCGCCCGGAACGACGCGTAAACGGGGCCGTTCCCGATCGCCGCCTCCTCGACGCGCCGATTACCTTTCACGAGAGCGACCTGCGCCGTCGCCCGCATGCGGTTACCGCTGTTGACGACGAACGAATCAAGGCGCCATTCCGGCGCGGTCGTTTCTTTCCGGGCGGCGCGCGCTTCGACCAATGCGGCGATATCCCGCCCCGTGATGCGTTTTTTGCGGTCGGCGAGGTCTTTGAACTCCGCGAAAAGTTCGTCCGTCCGCTCGGGACCGATGTCGTAACCGAGTTCTTTCAGGCGCGTTTCGAACGCATGCTTGCCGGAATGTTTGCCGAGGACGAGTTCCGTCTTCCGCACGCCGACAGATTCCGGCGTCATAATTTCGTACGTTTCCGCCTTCGAAAGAACGCCGTGCTGATGGATGCCGCTTTCATGCGCGAAAGCGTTCGCTCCGACAATCGCCTTGCCGGGCGCGATCTTGACGCCGGTGATCGTCGAGAGCAAAGCGGCGGTGCGTCCGATCTCACCGGTTTTGATTGCGCAGGAGAATTCCCCGTAGACGTCGCTTCGCGTTTTCAGACCCATGACAACCTCTTCGAGTGCGGCGTTTCCCGCGCGCTCGCCGATTCCGCATACGGTGCATTCGACCTGCCCCGCGCCTGCACGGACGCCTGCGAGCGAATTTGCGACGGCGAGTCCGAGATCGTCGTGGCAGTGCGTTGAGAGAACGGCGCGCTCGATGCCTTTGACGCGGTTCGCGAGCGCGGCGATCAGCGCGCCGTATTCGTCCGGCGTCGAGTACCCGACCGTATCCGGGATGTTGACGACCGTCGCGCCGGCGGCGATCGCGGTCTCAACCGCCTTGCAGAGAAAATCGATGTCGGTGCGCGACGCGTCTTCGGCGGAAAACTCCACTTCGGCCGAACGGTTCCGGGCGTAGGCGACGGCGCGGCGGATCTGCCGCAGACAATCGGCGCGGGAAATACGCAGCTTATATTTGAGATGAAGATCGCTCGTAGCGATGAACGTGTGGATGCGTCCCTGCGCGGCCGGCGCGATCGCGTCCGCGGCCGCGTCGATGTCCTTTTCGAGCGCGCGGGCGAGCGAGCAGACGCGGCTTTCGCGCACGACGGCGGCGACGGCTTTCACCGACTCGAAATCGCCGGGGGAAGCGATCGCGAAACCGGCCTCCATCACGTCCACGCCGAGCGCCTCGAGCTGAAGCGCCATGCGCACCTTCTCGTCGAGGTTCATAGAATAACCGGGAGCCTGTTCACCGTCCCGGAGCGTCGTGTCGAATATTTCAACCGTTTTCATTTTCTGCTTTCAGGCAAAACAAAAACGACCCCTCTCCTTTTGGAGCGGGGCCGCGTCTCATTATCTGCCGTATCGGATTCTTCAGACAAAGCGTTCCGCCCCGCACCGCGTCAGCGCGAGAAGAAGAAGGCTCGTAAGAAGAAGTTTCGTGTTCATTTTTTGTCTTTTGGCGCGAGAGTATATCATATTATCCGCCGCAACGTCAACTGGGGATGTGCCGAGAAAGGCTCTTCTTCATTATTCGTGAGAAGAAGCGCCTAAAACCAAGTTGAGAAACCGCTCAAAGCATTGATTTTAGGCGCGAATTTGCATATTCTATTCTTTTGGCCCAGGAATGACGTCCGGCCCGCGAAAATAAAGGACCAAAACTCATTATACTACTAAAATAGACCTACACTTATGCACGAAGAGCCCAATTTTGGTATAATTGAAAACGAAAACTCGAACAATTCCTGTCCGGCACAGCCGCGACGGTTCCAACACAAGGAAACGAAACAATGAAACAAATCATGACGACAGCGATTCTCGCACTCCTTGCGATCACCCTCGCCGGTTGCACGACACGAAAATGCGACACCTTGCGCGTGGGAACGTACAATATCCGCTGCATCGGGGACAAATCGCCGAACTCGTGGGATGAAAGACGCAAAGATCTCGTCGATCTCATACGCGATATGGATCTCGACGTCTTCGGCCTTCAGGAAGTCACCCCAAGGCAGGCGGACTATCTCAAGGAGAAACTGACCGAATTCGAATTCGTCGGAGATCACCGAGGCAAAGACCGCAAGAGCGACGAGGCTTCGCCCGTCTTTTTCAGAAAGAGCATGTTCTCGCCGGAGAAAACAGGAACTTTCTGGCTCTCCGAAACGCCGGACACGCCCGGACTCAAAGGATGGGGCGCGGCCTGCCCACGTGTCTGCTCGTATCTCGTTCTTCGCGAAAAAGCGACCGGACGTCGTTTCTGCTTCGCGAACACCCATACCGACCACCGCAGCGCTCTGGCGCGCGAAAAAGGAATGCTTCTCGTTCTTGAGAGGATGAAGAAATTCGGCAAAGGAGCGCCGATCATTTTCGTCGGCGACCATAACTGCACCGAAAACGAAAAACCCGCGCTCGCCGTAACGAGCGTCCTCAACGACGCCCTGCTCGCGAGCGAAAGCACTCCGCGCGGTTCGTGGCGCACATTCAACGGCTGGCGCTGGCGCGAAAACGAAATCTCGAACGCCGCGGCCCTCTCTTCGAGCGTGGCTGAACGCAACGCGCTGCAAAAGCCGGGCGCGCAACCCGCCGATTCAAAAAAGTGCGACGGCCCGCGCATAGACTACATCTACGTCTCTAAAGACATCAAGGTGCTTGACATCGAAACGGTCAACGCGCCGCGTCCCGGCAAAAAACTCTATCCGAGCGACCATTTTCCGATCGTCTCGACGCTCCGTCTGCCGGCACGCTGATTGATGCGCGGCGGCGAATCAAAGTCTGCCCGCGCGCGTCACTTTCAGCAGTTGGCCGTCACCACGACATCTACGCCGGTGCCGCACACGTCGGCGACAATCACGTCGCCTATGCGCTTGGGCGCAAGAACCGTCGTGTTGGCGAGAAGATTGGTCACCTCGGCTATCTTACCTTTGGGTATCGCGACGCGGGTCTTGACGGGGAGCGGCTTTTTCGTCCCAGCGACTTTCACAAGCCCCGTCACCATGCGCACGGGGTTCGTAAGTTCATCTACGGCGTAAGTCTCTCCGCGCGGGCACGCATGACCGCTCACGCTTACACCCTCCGGCGTGCGGACGGCTTCGAGGCGGCAGCCTCTCGGACAATTGATGCAGATAAGTTCCATTTTCAGATCCCTTTCGCGTACGCCGCCGCGCTGCGGCCGGCCGTTTCGGAGTCGCGGCTCACCCAGTCGACGAGGTCGTAGACCTTGACGACGTTGCCGCCGGCGAATATGCCCGGGACGCTCGTGGCCATCGAAGCGTCGACTTTCGGCCCGCGCGTCTGCGGGTCGATTTCGACTCCCGCGCCTTTTGAAAGTTCGTTCTCGGGGATGAGCCCGCACGAGAGTAGAAGCGTATCGCACTCGAAGCGGATTTCCGTTCCGGGAATCGGCTTGAGAGCGTCGTCCACCTTCGAAACCTTTACCCCCGTGACGTGCTCGCTGCCTTCCACTTCGGTCACGGTATGCGAAAGAAGAAGCGGTATGTCGTAATCCTGCAGACACTGCACGACGTTTCTCATGAGACCGGAACTCTTCTTCATGATTTCGATGCACGCCAGAACTTTTGCGCCCTGAAACGTGAGTCGTCTCGCCATGATGAGCCCGATATCGCCCGAGCCGAGAATGACGACGCGTTTGCCGGGCATTATGCCGTCCATATTGACGAGGCGCTGCACCGTGCCGGCAGTATACACGCCCGCAGGACGCGTGCCGGGAGTCATCAGAGCCCCTCGCGGACGCTCGCGACACCCCATCGCCAGCACAATGGACTTCGCCTTTATCTCTTCAAGTCCGCCGCGCCTCGACATGGTCGTGACGACATGGTGCTTATCGCCGTCTTTCGCGGGAGTTATGCCGACGACCATCGTGCCGCATCGCACGCCGACGCCGCATTCTTCCGCCTTGTCGATGAAACGCTGGGCGTATTCGGGACCGGTCAGTTCTTCTTTGAAGCGGTGCAGACCGAACCCGTTGTGGATGCATTGCTGGAGAATACCCCCGGGGGCATCGTCGCGCTCCACGACAACAACGCTGCCGGCGCCCTCATCCTTCGCCGCGCAGGCCGCCGCAAGACCCGCGGGGCCCGCGCCCACAACGAGGACGTCTACGACGTCTGGCGCCGAAGAGCCGTCGATGGCCGAGCGCACGAGAGCCTTCGGCGCCTTTTTGCGCGAAACGAGAAACGCTTCAGGCGCAAGACCGAGTTCTTCGCCTAGTATTTCGATGAGTTTCGGGGTGCAGAAGCCTCCCTGACATCTCCCCATGCCCGAACGCGTGCGGCGTTTGATGCCGTCGAGAGTCCTCGCTCCGACGCGCGCGCGTATGGCGGCGCGTATCTCGCCTTCGGTTATCTCTTCGCAGCGGCAAATAACGCGGCCGAACGACGGTTCGCGCTGAATAAGTTCGGCGAGTTCCTTTTTCGGCATCTCCCGTGTGAGCGGCCACCAGCTCACGTCGTGTGAGATCTCCGTCGCCGCCTTTTTCCCGGCGCCGAGCTTTTCGGCGACCTTCTCGGCCAGCCACAGACCGATGGCCGGTGCGCTCGTAAGCCCGGGAGACTCGACTCCGACGGCGTTGAAAAAGCCTTCGGCGTCCGGCGCTTCGCCGAGGATGAAATCGCCTACGGTCGTCTCGTGCGCCCTCAGGCCGGAGAATTCGTTGATCACCTTCGCAAGCGGCAGTCCGGGCCACGTGCGGCGCGCGCCCTCCTTGACCTTGCCGAGGCCTTCGTACGTCGTCGCCTTGTCGTCCTTGTCGTCGATATCTTCGGCGGTCGGTCCGACGATCACCGTGCCGTCGACGGTCGGCGAAACGAGAATGCCCTTGCCCATCGGCCCGGGAACCTGGAACATCGTCGCCGAAAAACTGTTTTCCTCGTCGCGGTCGAGCATGAGATATTCGCCGCGCCGCGCCTTGATCGAGTACTTCGTCGCGCTCACGAGATTGTTGAGTTCATCGGAGCGGCACCCGGCGCAGTTGACAATCGCCGACGCCTCGAAAACGCGTCCGTCTTCGCACGTCACCTTCCACCCCGGCTCGATCGCCGTAACCTTCGCGTCGAAGACGAACGAGACGCCGTTGGCGGCCGCGTTTTCGCTCGCCCGGAACGCGAGCTCGTAAGGGCAGCAGATGCCGCCCGTCGGCGCCCACAAAGCCGCCGTCGCCGCGTCGGAAACGTTCGGCTCGCGCTTTTTAAGTTCTTCCCTGCCGATGATCTCGACGGGTACGCCGTTCTTCGCGGCCTTGTCAACGAGTTCTTCGAGGCGCTTTTCGTCGTCGGCGCCGAAAGCGAGAACGAGCGAGCCGTTCCTGCGGAAAGGCACCTTCAGCTCCTTGCAGACATTCTCGAAAAGATTGTTGCCCCAAACATTGAACTTCGCCTTGTTCGTTCCCGGCTTCGCGTCGAAGCCCGCGTGCACAATGGCGCTGTTCGCCTTCGACGCGCCCTCCGCGACATCACTGCCCGCTTCAAGAACGCGAACCGTCAGGTTGTAGCGCGAGAGTTCGCGGGCCGTCATGGCCCCGACGACACCTGCGCCGATTACGATCACATCGGATTGCATATTCCTTCCTTTTTTTATTCAACGGTCATACGGCGGAGGAGATACGCGGGCGTTGAAATCGTCCTGCGTCCAGTTCTCCCAGCGCTCCTCGGCGAGCGCCGCCTGAAATTCCCGCCACCCTTCTTTCCAGATCATCCACGCGATGAAAAGCGATATGAAGCCCCAGCTGCCGCCGGTGAAAATCGAGAAAATTCCGCGAAGCCCGATCAGGACCGCCACCACGCGGCCGACGACCATCGCGACATGCGTCGCTTTCGAGCGCGACATGAAAGCGAGCATAACGCTTCTGAATATGCGGCCTCCGTCGAGAGGAAACCCCGGCAGGAGATTGAAACATCCAAGCACGACGTTCATCCAGAACGTATACGAGAGAACGGCGTGAAGCCATCTGTTTTCGATCTGCACCTGAAACACGTCAAGAAGCAAAACGGCCCCCGCTATGGCGAAGGAAACAAGCGGCCCCGCGAGAGCGGTAATGAATTCCTGCCACGCCTTTTTCGGCAGGGCTATGAGCGAAGCGCATCCGCCGAGGAGCGAGAGCGTTATGTCCCGCGTCGGAAAACCGAACGCGCGCGCCGTCAAAGCGTGCCCGAGCTCGTGAAGCGTTATCGATATCGCCAGAACGAGCGCCGTCGCAAGACCGAACGAGAACGAGCCCGAATTCGTCATGAAGAGAACGAGAAGGATTATAAACGTGAAATCGATGTAGACGGGGATGCCGAAAGCATCGAACATTCTGTATTTCGATTGAAACATGATTTTCACCTCCGGCCGAAGTCGGGTTGACGGCGGCCCTGGAAATTTTTGCGCTTGCGGCGCTTTGAATTGCTGCGGTTTATGTTTGCGGGGTGCACCCACGCCGCCTGCGGAAGACCTTCAGACGCCTTGCCCGCCTTACGGTCCGCCTCGTCGTTGTGAAACGGATGGTCGCGGTCGACGCGGATCGTCTTTTTGATGTAGCGTTCGACGGCTTTGAGCTGGGCGCGCTCGTCGGCCGTCACGAAACTTATCGCGATGCCCGAACCGCCCGCACGCGCCGTGCGTCCGATGCGGTGGACATAACTCTCCGTCTCCAAAGGCAGCTCCATGTTGACGACGCAGTCGACGTCGGGAACGTCTATGCCGCGGCTCGCGATATCGGTCGCGACGAGAACGCGCGTATCGCCGCGCTTGAACCCCTCGAGCGCGCGCGTGCGCTGCCCCTGCGTCTTGTCGGAATGGATGGCCGCCGACGCGACGCCGACGCGCATGAGCTTTTTGTTGACGCGGTCGGCGCCGTGGCGCATCTTCGTAAAGACGATGACCTTGTTCCATTCGGGATGTTCGTCGAGAAGATGCATCAACAGCGCGTCTTTCTGCGGCTTGGGAACGAACATCACCTTCTGGTTTATCTTTTCAACGGTCGGCGCTTCGGGCGAGATCGTCACCTGCGCCGGATCATTGACGAGTTCGCCCGCAAGTTTCATGACGGCGGGAGGAAGCGTAGCCGAGAAGAAAAGCGACTGTCTCGCTTTCGGAAGCTTCGACATGATGCGCTTTATATCGGGGAAAAATCCCATGTCGAGCATTCTGTCCGCCTCGTCGAGGACGAAACACTCCACCTGATCGAGATAGATTATCCCCTGCGTCATGAGATCGATGAGACGCCCCGGGCAGGCGATGAGCGTCTCCGCTCCGCGTTTTATGTCCTTTACCTGACCCGACTGCGAAACGCCGCCTATGACGCACGCGAACGGAAGATCGATGTATTTTGAAAATTTCTTCACGTTCTCCGCCGTCTGCGTCGCGAGTTCGCGCGTCGGGGAAAGAACGAGCGCGCGCGGGCGGCCGATGCGGCGGGGGCGGCGGTTCTTGAAGAGATGATTGAGAATCGGCAGCATGAACGCCGCCGTCTTGCCCGTCCCCGTCTGTGCGCAGCCGATAAGATCGCGCCCCGCGAGAAGATAGGGGATCGCCTTCTCCTGAATGGGAGTGGGATTTTCGTACCCCGCGTCCTTGACGGCATGCTGGAGTTTCTGGTCGAGTTTTCCGAATACAGAGCCTTCGAACATCTTACACCACCGGCTTTATGTATTTGGATTTGAGCGCGCGCCACAAAACTACGCAGAACGCCGAAAGAGGTATCGCCAGAAGCATCCCGAGCATCGGCCCCAGGACCGTGGCCCAGAAGAAGAACGAGAATATGACGCCGGCGTACCCGAGACCCGTCTTGTCGCCCTGTATCTTCGGAGTGATGAAATACCCGTCGAGAAACTGCCCCATACCCCAGACGATCAGAACGAGAAGAACTCTCAGACCGGAACCGTCGTTCACGAAATACGCTATCGGCAGCGCCACCGGAAGGCAGATCACCGAGCCGAAGAACGGGATTAGGTTCATGACGCCGAGAGAAAAACCGATGAGAAAACCATACGGAAGCCCCACGAGCCAGAAGCCCGTCCCGTACATCACGCCCTCGATAAGGCAGATCACCGTCTGGCGCTGGAAGAACGATACGAGAATATCTATGAACGAATCGATCTGGGCGGCAATGAAAACCTTCGTTTCGTCCTTTAGAATCGGCACGTGAGCGACGATTTCATCGCCCCTGCGCTCTTTCGTCATCAGGAAGAAAACGAAGAATATGACGGTCACGAGCGCGGTTACGAGCCCGAACAGACACTTGATCGCACCCGAACCGGCCTTGAGGGCGGTAGGGCCGTATTTCGTGTAGATGTCGCCGAAATCGTCGTACGAAAACCCGGTCATCGCCAGAAGCGTGTCGAACTTGGGGAACGTCGTCTTGAACCATGCGGTAACGGACTTGACGAGCTGCGGGCCTTGCGCGATCAGATTGTTCACCTGATCGATGAGGACCGCCCCCGCGTA
Source organism: Kiritimatiellia bacterium (assembly GCA_045537795.1). Lineage (GTDB taxonomy): Bacteria > Verrucomicrobiota > Kiritimatiellia > RFP12 > UBA1067 > UBA1067. Next base: position 69,021 of record JAZSQE010000045.1, read on the forward strand.
CCAGAGAAGTATCCCGAGCGGCAAAAAGACAGTCGTCAGCATCACGACGAGCGCGAACGTCGGATTTCTCAGGACATTCTTCCACCATGCGTAATAAGGTTTGAAAAAAAGCGCAAGGAAAAACCCGAGGACGACCGGCACGATCGCGGACGACGCGAACGAGATGAACTTGAGAACGCCGAACGCGACAAGCGCGACGAAAAGGACGACGACGGAGAGCGACAGCACCGTGAGGGCGTTGGCGACCGTGCGTTTCTGGTTTTCGGTGAATTCGATCATTTTGTTCTTTTCCGTCAAAGCGTTTCGCAAGGCGGCAATTCTCCGACGAGCGCTCGGGCGTATTCGATGAACGCCTCCGTCACGTCGTGACCGTTCTTCGCGATGAATTCCTTCGGCACGGAGCGCGTGTATTTCGCGGCTTCGGCTATGGGACGCGGAGCGAACGCGACCTGATAACGTTTCGTTTCGGCACGCAGAATCGCGATCGTTCCCTTCTTGAGATCGCCCTTTAGAGCGGCTTTGACGGCCGCTTCACCTGCGGCGCGGGCCTCGCGCGAATCTGTTTCGCACGCGATTCCCGGGAAGGAGCGCTGGAGATAGCCGAACGTATCCGCCCTGACGCGCTTCACGCCGGCCTTCGCCTTGAGAAGTTTGGCGAGAGCGTCACCGAGCGCGCCCGTACCCGACATCTGGACATTGCCGTGGCTGTCGGTTTCGCCCGAGCCGAGCTTCGCGCCGATGGGAACGCCGTCCTTGCCGCGGATGCCCTCCGATACGGCGCAGACGCAGCGGCCGAACTTTTTCACCGCCGCCTTGACGTCTTTTATGAACTTCGCCTCCGAGAACGGAACTTCGGGCAGATATATGAGATGAGGTCCGTCGTCGGGTCTGACGCGCGCTAGGGCCGACGCGGCCGTGAGAAAGCCCGCGTCGCGTCCCATGATGATGTCGATCTTGACGCCGCCGAGAGCGCGGTTGTCGAGATCGTCGCCCTTTATCGCGCTCGCGACGAATCTCGCGGCGCTGCCGAAGCCGGGCGTATGGTCGCAGCTTCTCAAATCGTTGTCGATCGTCTTGGGGATATGATAGACGACGAGAGGATATCCGGCCTTTTCCGCCTCCTCGGCGACAATACGGGCGGCATCGGCGGAATCGTTGCCGCCGATATAGAAAAAGTACCCGACGTTTTTCTTCCTGAAAGCCTCGAAAATGGCCCGGCAATCGTCGAGATCGGGTTTTCTGCGGCAACTCCCGAGCGCGGACGAAGGCGTCGCGGCGACAGCCTCGAGCTTCTTGGGCGAAACTTTTCTCAAATCAATGTAATCGTCGGAGAGAATACCGAGGATACCGTGGCGCGCACCGAGGATTTTGCCGACTTCAGCGGACTTTTTCGCCTCGATGACAGCCCCGACGAGCGATTGGTTTATAACCATAGACGGACCGCCCGACTGGGCAATCACCATGTTCATCTTTTGCATGCGGAAATTATAACAAAATCGCCCGTCGCTGGCAACGCGGCAATTGCTATGGCCGGCAACTGCGATTTGGCGTAAAATTACGGTTGCCGACCCCGGATATCATCGCACGACAACCGTCTCGGGAAGGCGTTCCAGAACACCGTTTTTGATGCGCTCGCCGTCGTATGTGGTGAACACTTCCGCGGCAGAACACGCCGGAACCCTCTGCGCCCCGCGATCACCGGCTTGAGCGAGCTTTTCCCTGACAAGAGAGCCCCCCGTATTCTGGCAGACGTATTTGCTCAACATCTTGGCCTTGCAATCAATCGTCTTTGAAACATCGACCGAATACAACGCGCGGAAATTCTTGGTCTGAGAGCGAAGCACCTCAAAGAAATAATACTCTCCTTTCCAATTCGTCTCGTTGACCGCGCGCCGCGTCACCGCCGCCGTCTGAACATGATCCGAATGCATGTCGACCGGCCAATGCGTGAAGATCGCAACCGGCTTGAATTTGCGGATAAGCGCGACCAAATTGTCGACCGCTTTCCTGCTGGCATAGGCAAAGCCGTCGATTTCATCGAGAAAATGCAATTTCGCCCCGAGATACGCGCACGCCTGCGTCTCTTCCGCCACACGCCGCTTCGCGGTGGAGCCGTCTTTGAACCCTTTCATGCCAAGCCCCAATTCTCCGCGCGTCAGATCAATCACATGAATTTCATATTTCTCCCGCAACAAAAACGCCGTCGCGGCAAAACCTTCGGTATCGTCAGGATGCGCACCGACGAAAAACACACATTCCTTTTCGGGGGACGAATCGACCGCATTGCGGTTTTGCGAACGGTCGGAAGCGTCAAGGCAGAGCGTCGCGGCCGCAAAAGCGACGGCAGGCATAAGTCGTTTCATATATTGCGCCTTTCAATGAAGTTTTTTAACGCGCAATTATATCACATTTCAGGACACCCGGACAAACGGAAAGACGCCCGATTTGCGATACGAAAAGGCCCGCCACGCAATCGTGACGGACCTTTCCGTTTGCCGTATGGTACCGGCGCGTCACTTCGCGAGTTCGGCCGTGACGTCGGCGAGGACCTGACGGAGAGCCTTCGGGACGCGCTTGGCCGTCTTGGAGACGACCTTGGAGTCCTTGGAAGCCTTGGCGTCGTACTCGTCGTAGCTCTTGCCGATGGTCTCGATCTCCTTGATCCAGCCAGCCTTGTCGACCTTGAGAATCTCCTTGAGATCGGCGGGGACAACTTTGAACTTGCCTTCGTTGTTCGAAAGGTCGATATCCTTCTCGAGCGGGAGGTTGCCGATCGCGGTCTTGGTGGCTTTCACCTTGCCGTCGATACGATCGCAGATCCACTTGAGAACGCGACTGTTGTCGCCGAAGCCAGGCCACATAAAGCGGCCGTCGTCGCCCTTGCGGAACCAGTTGACGAAGTAGATTTTAGGAAGCTTCGTCGCGTCGGCGGAGGTGCGCTCCATCTCGAGCCAGTGCTGGAAGTAGTCGGCGACGTTGTAGCCGAAGAACGGAAGCATCGCCATCGGGTCGCGGCGGACCTGACCGATCTGGTCGGAGATGACGGCGGCTGTGACTTCGGAGCCGGCGGCGGAGCCCATGAAAACGCCATGCGTCCAGCTCTTGGCCTCGTTCACCAGAGGAATCGTCGAAGGACGGCGGCCGCCGAAGAGGATCGCGTCGATCGGCACTCCCGTGGGCTTCTTGTTGTAAAGACCGTTGAAGCCGGCCTTGTCAAGCACGGGGCAGTTCTCGGCGGGAGCCGTGAAGCGCGAGTTCTTGTGCGCGGCGACGTAGCCGCACTCCTTGATTTCCTTCTTGGTCATGCCGGGCTTCGGACCCATGCGGTAAGGATCGTCCTTGCAGACGTAGCAGGGGTTGCCCTGCCAGTCGACGCCTTCCTTGGGAGCCTTGACACCCATATCTTCCCACCAGATGTCGCCATCGGGAGTGAGGACGACGTTCGTGAAGATCGTACCCTTCTTGCAGCTCTTGAGCGCGTTGGGGTTCGAATCCATCGAGGTGCCGGGAGCAACGCCGAAAAAGCCGTTCTCGGGGTTGATGGCGTAGAGACGGGCGTCTTCGCCGGGCTTGATCCAGGCGGTGTCGTCGCCGATGGTCTGGAGCTTCCATCCCTTGAGTTTGGGCTCCATCATCGCGAGATTCGTCTTGCCGCATGCGGACGGGAACGCCGCCGTGACGTGGTACTGCTTCTTCTCGGGGCTCGTGAGCGTGAGAATGAGCATGTGCTCGGCCATCCAACCCTGATCCTTGGCCATCTTCGAGGCGATGCGAAGCGCGAAGCACTTCTTGCCGAGAAGAGCGTTGCCGCCGTAGCCCGAACCGAACGACCAGATTTCGCGGTCATCGGGGAACTGCGTGATGAACTTGTCTTCGATATTCTTCGCGCAGGGCCACGCCATGTCCTTCTGACCCTTCTTGAGCGGGGCGCCGACGGAGTGAATGCAGGGGATGAAATCGCCGTCCTTGCCGAGCTGCTTCATGACGGCGTCGCCCGTGCGGGTCATGATGTTCATGTTGACGACGACATAAGGCGAGTCGGTAAGCTCGATGCCGTACTGGGTGATGGGGTTGCCGATCGGGCCCATCGCGAAGGGGATGACGTACATCGTGCGGCCCTTCATGCAGCCCTTGTAGCTCTTCTCCATGAGCGGCTTCATGACCTTAGGATCGACCCAATGGTTCGTGGGGCCGGCGTTGATCTCCTTCTCGGAGCAGATGAACGTGCGGCCTTCGACGCGGGCGACGTCACTGGCGTGCGAGCGGGCGAGATAGCATTCGGGGCGCTTCTTCGCGTTGAGTTTGATGAACTGGCCGTTCTTGACCATCATCTCGCAGATTGCGACATGTTCTTTCTTCGTGCCTGTCACGACCACGATCTTGTCGGGCGTGCAGATCTTGTTCCACTTGTCAACCCAGTCGAACACCTTTGCGTTCGCGAATTTCGGCGTTTTGGCCATGTTTTTTGCTCCTTGTTGTCCCTTTCGGGGCTTGTTGAAAAATTCGCGGGGAATTATATCATACCGAACCCCCGAAATCAACGCCTTCGTAATCATATACGGGCAACATATAAACAAAACCCTTTACAACAATCTCTTTTCGGAGCCTATCTGTTCTCTTCGGCGAGTTTGAGGAAATAGAGGCGCACGAGGTCGCGGTATTCGGGGGCGACCGCGTCGAGGTCGATTGCTCCGAGACCGTCTTTGGCGGAGCCCTTTACGCGAAACCACCCTTCGCGCAGAATAAGCTCTTTTATATCGCCCGCGATTTCGACGTTCTTCAGTTCAAGCATCCGGCGCTCCAGTTCCGCCGCGACGCCTCCCGATGAGAGTCTGCCGCTTTCTTCCCTGCGCTTCGCCGCGTCCGACCCCGGCCCGCCGTCGAGACCTAAACGCTCGGCCGCCTTCTCGACGCTCTCCTTCATCGCCTGCGCCGCCTGTGCGGCTTTCTCGGCGGCGCCGACGTTCGCGTCCTCCGAATTTTCCAAAGAAGACGCCCTGACATCGCCTGTCTTCTCCGCTTCGGCGAGCGCCTTTTCCATCAAAGCGCGGGCGGCCTGCTGATGCGAAAGCGCCTTTTTACGCTCCTCATTCATTTTGGCGAGCGCAGCCGCCGCGCTTTCGCGCGAGGCATCGTCTTTCTTCTCCCCCGCTTTTCGCGCCTGCGCCGCGGCGTTCAACGCTTCGCGCACCGCCTTTTCCGCCTCATGCTGCCGAACCCTCTCTTCTTCTTTGCCGATTCCCGCTTTCTCGAGCTCATCCTGCGCCGTGCGCTGCGCGTTCATCGCCCTGTGCAAGGCGTCGGCGGCGGGGCGTGGCATTTTCATCTTATCCGCTTCACACAGCGCCTGCTCGGCCTTCTTCGCCGCCACGAGAGCCTTGCGCATCGCCTGAAGTTTCTGCGCATCTTCCCTGCGTTCGCGCGCCCGGGCCAGTTTTTCCAGCTCTTGCGGCTTGCCGGCGTATTTCAAGCGCTCTTTTTCGGCTATCTTCTCGCGCTCCATGAGGGTCGCCGCCTTCTCCATGCGCCGACTCGCTTCATCAAGCCGTGCGTCGTTGACGGCCGCGGCCAGCTCCTTCGCTTCGGCTGCAGCCTCGCGTTGCATGCGCTGCCACGCCTCCATCATCCGGGCGGCGTTCTTTTCGTCCTCCTCGCGCCGCATCCCAGTCCTCGCGCTCCTTGCCAGAGCCTCCTGCCGTCTCGCGAGATCCTCCATGCGTTCGAGATTCCTGAGTTGCGCCATTCTCGTCTTAAACTCTTCCTCGAGCTCCTTCACCTTCCCGACGGCTTCCTCTATCTTCTCCGGCACTTCTTCGAGCGCCTCGCCGCGCTTCTGCGGCGAAGCGAACTGCGCGGCCTTCAGTTTTTCGAGAACGGCGGACGCCTTTTCTCCGATCGCTTCGTCGAGTTTCTTTTCAAGCGGCCTGAGCCTCGCGTCCGCCGCGGCTCTTTCGCGGATCTCATCCAGCCGCTTGACGGCCTCGCGCGTTTCATGCGCCGCTTTCGCGATTTCGCGGTCCGCCGTTTCGCTCACCGTTTTCTCCCGTTTGATTCTCGCCGCCGCGCTTTTCGACGGACTCACCGCGGCGGTGAGCCTCTTTTTCGCCTCGTCGATCTTCGCCTTCAGCTTCTTCTCTTCCGCCGCGAGCGACTGCAGGGCAAAACTCTCCGCCTTCGATTCAAGCGAAACGACGACCGGCGCGGACGTGACGCAATGCGGCCCACCCATCCCGCCGGGACGCGCATCGCGCACGAGGACGGCGATCTCGAGACGCCGTTCGCCTTCGAGATCGAGAAGCGAGAGATCGAGTTCATCCTCGCCCTTCCAGAGCGAAGCTCCGGCGCGAGAAAACTTTTCGAGAGAGCGCAGAACGCGCCACGTGCCGCCGCGCGTCCTGACGAGCAGTTCGTTCGACAGCCCGGGCGTGTCGTCGAGAGCGGTGACGGCGAGCGGCACTTTCGCGTGCGGCGGCACCCTGACGGAGCGTTGCGGCTTTTCGATAACCACGGACGGCGGCATGTCGGGCTCGCTCTCGAGCGTCCCCGTGCGCTTTGGAGACATGAAGCCCGCCGCGTTTTCAAGCCGGAGCGACCACTGCGCCGCGTTCGTGGAGAGCATCGTCCACGACGACGATTCCCTACCCGAAATCGTCAGATGCGCCTTCGAGGCGCGGTGATCGAGAGCGACGTCGAACGTCACGCGCGAGCCTTCGATCGCGCAGATGGATGTCACCGCTTCGTTCGAGACGACAAGCGGAGAAAACCCCGTATAGGCCGGATACTCCACCCTCGCCGAAAACGCCTTGTACTGCGGCTTCTCGTGCACCCTCGCGAAGTAATACTTCGTGACGGCGGGTCCGGCGCTCACGCGGTAGCGCCATTCGCGGTCGGCGAGATCGGCGGTCGCCCTGTAGACACCGCCACTCATCGGCTCGGCGGTTTCTGCGCCCCAGCCGAGCGCGGTGCGACGCGAAATGCGTATCTGCGGCTCGTACGCGAAACCCTTTTCCACGACGGCCTTTATGACAATCTTTCCTCCATCGAGAGCGTCTATATCGCCGGGAGTGACGCGGATGGCGTCAGAGTAGAGATTGCCGACGTCGGCCCACGGCGCGACCGCGCGAAGGAAAAGCATCCCCGCGAGCCGGGGCAGGGCGATGAACGAACCGGCGAAAACAAGCGCCGCGGCGCCGAGCGCGAAAAGCCGCCTTGCGACGGTGCGGGCCGTAAACTCCTTTTTCACGTCGATTCCCGCCGCGATTCTTTCGGCCTGCGCCGCGAGCAGTCTGACGAAAGCGTCCGGTGCCGCCGCACGTTCGGCGCGCTCCCCGGCAAGCGACAGCCCCACGAGCGTCGTCAGACATTCTTCGTTCTCTTCATGGCGCCCGTCCAATATTTTCACTATCTTCAGCCGGTCGATCCTGCGCGAGAGCGGACGCAGGGCGGCGAGCGCGAAAGCCGCGGACGACGAGACGTACACGCCCAGCGACATGGCCCATCTGAGCGGATCGGAATATATCGTAACCCACGCGTCGACGCCCATTACGACAAGAGAAAACAGAAGAAACACGGCGAGAGCCGCGACGATGCCGCGCGCGATATATATCCAGCGCACGCGCCTGAGCGCGCCGTCGAGAAGAGATGCGACTTTCGGCGGTATTTCGATCATGCCAACCCCCTCGACTTTCTCAACATCCAGAGCGCCGCAAGAGACGCGAGGGCGACGGCCAGCGCCGAAGGATGGTTCCATATCGGGTCTTCAACGCGCTCCGTCACGCTGACGGAGCCCGCGCCGAAAGCCTTGTCGAAAAGCGCGGGGTCGCAGGTCGACGGGTAAACCCGCCCTCCCGTGATCCGGGCCATCTCCGAAGGTATTTTCACGTCGGCTTTCAGAGAAGCGTACTCGACGGGCGCGAGAGAGCGACTTGAGACAAAATGCGTCGAAAGTCCGTCGGGCCAGAGCGCGCCGATAGCGGCTTCGACGACCTCCTCCTCTATCACGACGCCGTAACGCCCCTCGAGCGACGTCTCGCCGAACACGGCCTCGTAATAGCCGCTCCCCCCCGGACGCCTCGAGAGAGTGATGCGGTGCGACGCACCCCCCGGCGGCGTGACCACCGCCACAGGCATGGCGTTCGTCACGCCGTTGAATTCGCCGTCGCGGAATCTGACGGCGATCTTGACTTTTTCTCCCGGCAGAACGTGCATCCTGTCGGTGCCGACGCGCGCGTGACTGTTGCCGTCACGCAGCTTCTCGCCGGCGCCCCAATTGACGAGATTGCCCCAGAAGCGGTGGTGGTATCTGTCTCCCGCACGGTATCTGAGGCGCCACGTTTCATCCGTCGCGAGAAACGCGACCTTGCCGCGCCCCGTCTCCGAGACGACGAGAAGCGGCGAATCGAGAGCCGTGGAATCGCCGCCAAAAAGCAGCACTTCCGCTCCGGGACCTACACTGAAGCCGGCGAGTCTTCCCCCGACGGGCGGGAGAGAATTCCAGACGCGGGCGTTTTCGGACGCGTTCTCCGACACCGTCGTCACGGGATGGGCCGCGCCCGAGGGTGTCAGCGCGAACGGCGTAGCGCACGCGACCCACCGGGCGGTCGTTTCGCCCAGCGAATTCGTGAACGAGGCGGGCAGCAGCTTCGCGAACGCGTCCGACACGTAATCGCGCGGCATGTGTTTTTCTCCCGCGATCACCACGAGCATGGCGCCTCGCTCTTCGACGGCGCGCCTCACCGACCGACGCGCCTCGTCGTCGAAAACGCACGGCGGGACGTCTCCGATGACGATCACGTCGAATTTGCGCCAGTCATCGTACGAGACGGGGAGCCTCCCGGCTTCGGCATCGCCGAATCTGCGCGAGGCGTCGGCCGGCGGCGCGGCCGGTCCGGGAGGTGCGGCGATTTTGTCGGGCTCGGTGATGACGTACTGCAGATGGACGGATTTGTCGCGCGCATGGAAGAGATTTCTCAGATATCTGAACTCCCAGCGCGGCCGTCTGTCGACGACAAGCACGTTCGTCCTGTCGTCCGAAACGGCCACGTCGAAAGGCCACACGTCGTTCTTCTCTTCGCTGTCACCTTCGGGCGGAACGATCGCGACGGAGTACGAGCCGACGCCCTTGCCGGCCGGATCGTGCGCGAAACGCGCGATTCCCTTCCATTCGTCGGCATCGATTTCGATCTCGCGCTTTTCGATCACTTTATCGCCCGCCTTGAAATACACCGCAAGAGAGCGCCCTTTCATGCCGAAGGCCGCAAGCCTCGCCGCCGGACGTATCTTGTCGCCGAGATATACCGTCTCGGCGACGTCGACAGCCGTGACGGCGGCGTCCGCGCGGTTCGACGTCGAACCTATCAGAACCGTCGAAATCCTCGCTCCCGCGCGGGCGAAGCGGCGCGCCGCCGCCGCGACTTCGCCTTCACGCGTGTCGCATCCGTCGGTGAGAAAAACGGCTCCCGAAAGTTCGTCTCCGGGCACTTCTTCGAGGATGTTCTCGAGGGCTTCGGCAAAATCGGTGGCGGACGAGCCGAACGCGCGCGGTTCGACGTCGTAGCGGCGCGAGAGTCTCTTTTCGATGATCCTCGCCAGATTCGTCGCGACGACGAGACGAGACGGCGCGTTCGTCCCCGGCGAAGAATCGCATCTCTCCATCGACAGCGAAAGGTCCGTGACGACGGCCACGCGCCTGTGGATGCGCCTCGTGACGTCGTGCACCCAGCTGATGTGGAGCAGCTGCCAGACTACCGCCGCGAACGCGGCCGTCCTCAGGGCGGCGTGCAGCGGCGATTTGACGCGCCCGTCGCGCTCGGCGTCGAGACGCCGGCAAAGCAGCCATTCGGCCACGAGAAGCAGCAGCGCGAGAACGGCGAACGGCCGCCATATCTCGAGCCCGAAACTTCTGCCTACCACGGCGGCTAACGCGTCGTCGCGGCTGCGGGCGACGCCGAGATCGATCGACACGGCGAGGGCGTCGAGTTCTTCCGCCGAAAGTTCCTTGAGATCGCCTTCGCGCGCGCGCCACCGGCTGTCGCACGACGCCGACACGAAATTGGTGGCGAGCGAAGCGTAGACGAGCTCGTGCACGAAAGGCACGAACGCGGGCCTCGCGGGAAGAGTGGTCGACGAAAAATCGAGCGGAAAGCCGAGCGTCACCGTGCGCCCGCGGCCGAACGGCGCGACGACGCCGGCGAGTTCCCCGTCCGAATAACGCCACGGCGTTTCAGCGCTTTCGGGCAGGTCTTTTTCGTCGAACATGACGCGCAGCGTCACCGGCGCGCCCTTGAACGTGACGTTCGCGACGCCCTCGCACCTGTTCGTCCATCTCGCCGTGAACAGAGCGTTGGTGTAGAATCTTTCGTCCGCGAGAGCGCCGGGCAGACTGACGAGCGAACCGCCGCCGCGCACGTATGCGACGAGATTCGTCATCGCGGCCGGCGAAAGCATCGGCACGTCGCAGAGAACCGTCGCGTGAACGCCTTCGAAACTCTTTTCGTTTTCGAGAGCCGCCGCCCTGACGCTGCGCGGCCTCGCGAGAAAGACGGCGTCCGAACCGCGCCGGGCGGGACTCAGGGCCGCCTCTACGAACGCGCCCGCGCGGTTGTAGCCCGTCGCGTCGGGACGCCCGTCGACGAGCATCACGTTTATCTTCTCGATGACCTCAACGGTGTTTGTGAGCGTCGAATCCGACATGATGTCGTCGGCGTTCGAAAGAGACGTCACGACCTTTCGCCGACCGCTCTTTCCGAAGCGGTGCGAAAACGTGAACGTGCGCGAGAGCCCGGGGAGTATCTGCCCGACCGGCAGACGCGCCTTTTCGTCGCCGTCAACAGAAAAGACGACATCTCCCGGAGCGTACGCTTCGCTCCCCGAATTGACGATGCTCACCGTGAACAACACGGGACGATCGGTGCCGATGACGCGGCTCGAAGGCACGACGGCCGCGATCGCCGCGTTGCGGACCTTTTCCGGGCGCGGGAACGACCTCCATATAACGGGCGGTCTCACGGGAAAGCGCTCGAAGATGCGCTCGACGCGCGCCCACTGCGCCTTTTCGTCCGGCCGCCAGCCATACCCCTGACCGTCGCCGAAGATTATGATCTCCTTGGCGGGATTGTTGCCGCCGGCGAGAACTTCGCCCGCCGCCGCGAGAGTGCGCGGCACATCCATCGCGTCGCTCGTCGCCTTGATGTTTTCTATCAGCGCCGTCACTTCGCGTTTGTCCGACATCGGCGCGCTCGTCAGGATAACGGGGGTGCTTTCGCCGCAGACGACGCCGAACGCCGTGCCGTCGGGCGACAGGCGCACGAGTTCGCACGCTTCTTCTATCGCCTGCTCGAACGACGCGCGGCCGCCGGCCCCGGAAAGACGCATTGAAGCGGACGTGTCGATGACGATAACCACGTCCTTGTCGCAGCCCGCGATGCCGAAAAGGCGTATCTCCTTGAGAAAGGGTCGCGAGAACGCGAGCACGGCGGATATGACGAGAAGCGTTCTCAGAACGAGCAGCAGAACATCCTCGATCATCAGCTTGCGGCGTTTCCTTTTCATCGAGTCGTAAAGAAACATCCACGCGCCCCAGAGAACGCGCCCTGCCGTGCGGCGCCGCAGAAGATGGATGAGAACGGGCAGCCCAGCCGCCAACAGCCCGATCAGCATAATGGGAGAAAGAAACGACATCAACGCCCTCCTGCGCGGCGGTTCCGGACGAGAAGATCGGCGAGCGCCTCGTCGAACGGCACGTTCGTGACGAGCGTCTCGCTTGTGATGCGCATCTCGCCGCAGATGCGCTTAAATTCGCCGCAATGGCCGTTGAAACGCTTCAGGTAATCCGCTCGGATCGCCCGCGTGTCGACGTCGAGCGGAGCGGCGCTTTCGAGATCTTCGAAACGGCTGAGACGCGAAAACGGAAACGTAAGCTCCTCCTCGGCGACAATCTGCAGAGCGAACACTTCGTGTCTGCGGTATTTGAGATGATAAAGGGCCTTGACGAGAGAGCCGAGGTCGTCGAAGAAGTCGCTCAGGATGAAAACGACGCCGCGCCGGGGGATGCGCTCGGCGATTTCGTGCAGAACATCCGCCGCATGCGTATCGCCGCCGCATTCGAGCGAATCGACGAGCTCGAGGACGCTCTTGAGCTGCGCGGGCCGTCCGCGGGCGGGAATGTAGTCGCGAAGTTCCGTGTCGTACGTCGCGAACCCGACCGCGTCCTGCTGGTTGACGAGCAGATACGAAAGAAGCGCCGCGACATGGCGCGCGTAGTCGAATTTAGAAAGATTCCCGCAGGAGTTGGCGCCCGCGTACCCCATCGAGCCGGAAGCGTCGAGGACTACCGTCGCCCTGAGATTCGTTTCGTCGACGAATTCGCGCACGTAGAGCCTGCGGCTTCGCGCGACGAGCTTCCAGTCGAGCAAGCGCAGATCGTCGCCCGGCATGTACTGCCTGTGCTCGGCGAATTCGACGCTCGCGCCCTTGCGCGCGCTCTTGTGCCGGCCCGCGACGAAGCCCTCCACCGCGCCGTGCGCGAGAAACTCGAGCCGGGCGATTTTGCGCAGCGCCCCTTCGGGCAGCCATCTCATGTATGCGGGTCTGTCAGACATCGATATCTTCTCTGACGCGCAGATGGTCTAGAAGGCGCGTTATGACGTCGTCGCTCGAGACGCCGGCGGCCTCCGCGTTGAAGGCTGTGGCTATGCGGTGGCGCAGGACGGGCAGCGCCGCCCACCTGACGTCGGAGAGCGTCGCGTAGGCGCGGCCCTGCAGAACGGCTCTCGCTTTCGCCGCCGTGACGAGCGCCATTCCGGCGCGGGGTCCCGCGCCCCAGCTGACGAGCTCCTTGACGAATTCGGGCGCCTCGGGGGTTTTCGGCCGCGTGGCGCGCACGAAATCGGCCGCGTATTCTATCACGTGGTCGGCGGCGGGAACGCGCCTGATCATGTCCTGAAGCTCGAGAATCTCCGCGCCCGTCAGAACGACACGCGGCTTTTCGGCTTCTTCTCCCGTGGCGCGGCGCAGGATTTCACATTCCTCCGCGCGGCCTGGATAATCGACCTTGACGTTGAAGAAGAATCGGTCGAGCTGCGCTTCGGGGAGCGGATACGTCCCCTCCTGCTCGATCGGGTTCTGCGTGGCGAGAACGAAAAACGGATTCCCGAGCGGGCGCGATCGGCCCCCGACGGTCACGAAATTCTCCTGCATCGCCTCGAGAAGCGCAGCCTGCGTTTTGGGAGGGGTGCGGTTGATTTCGTCCGCGAGAAGGATGTTCGTGAACACGGGGCCTTCGACGAATCTGAAGACGTGCTTGCCGCTCTGGCGGTCTTCATCGAGAACTTCCGTGCCGGTGACGTCGGCGGGCATGAGATCGGGCGTGAACTGCACGCGCTTGAAATCGAGCGCCAGCGTTTCGGCGATCGTTCTTACAAGCAGCGTCTTCGCGAGCCCGGGCACGCCCGTGAGAAGCACGTGTCCGCGCGCGAAGACGGCGGTCAGCACTTCGTCGACCATCGCCTCCTGGCCCACGACGGCCTTCGAAAGCTCGGCTTTCATCTCAAGAAACTTCGCGTGGAGTTTCTCCATGCGTTTCACGTCGTTTTCGCGGCTCGCTTCGTTCATTTCGTTTATTTCCTTTCTTCTTCCTCGTCGTCGACCGTTTCGTCGCGCTGGTAAATCGGCAGCATCCGGTACGGCACCGTGAATGCGAGCGCCGTCATCGCGGTGGAATACGCGGCGTTGTTCACGGCGTCGTTCGGCCAGGAACCGTCTGGCAGCTGTTTCGGCATGTATGTTCCGTACATCCATGACTCGAATTTTTTCCAGATGTCCCCGCCCAGCTGGAAGAGTCCCTGCGCCGTGTAATACATGCCGTAGCAGCGGTAACCGCCGCCCGAAAGCGCTTTTTCGAATCTGTTCTCGAGAAACTTCGCGGCTTTGAGCGAAGCCGGGTCGAGGTGGCGGCCGCAAAGCTCGAGGCAGAGTATCGCCGCTCCCGAAAGCGTATCGCCGCTCCCGCCGCCGTTGCCCTGATAACTGAACGCGCCCGAGGCGTTCTGAGATCGCCTGATGTAAAGAACGGCTTTTTCGACGGCCTCGTCGGGAATGTCCGCGCCGTTGAGCCTGGCGCTTCTCAGAGCCATCAGCGCCCAGCCGCTGCACGAAAGATCGCTGTCGCCGGCGTCTGGCGAATAGCGCCAGCCCCCGACGTGCGCGGCCGCTTTTCTCACGTTCTGCGCGTCCACGATAACCTTGACGGCGAACGGCAGGATCTCGTCGATGCGCCTTTGGCGCTCTTCGTCGACCATTCCGCTTATCTCGGATAGAAACAGCGTCGCTATCGAATGCGAATACATCCGCCCTTCGCCGCCCATGTAGCCGCGCCAACGCGGTTTTTCGCGCATATCCGCGAGAGAGAGCACACGGTCGAGACATTTTTCTATCGCTTCCGAATACGGGGCGCTCCCCGGCAGATGCCCTTTTGAAAGAAACGCCATTCCCGCGAGAGCGGGTATCGCGGCCGAATTGCCGTACGCCCCGGGGAACGATCCGTCTTTCTTCTGGTTTGAGGATAGAAACTGAAGAGCGCGTTCGATAGCCCTGTCGACGTCATCGGACGTCGCGGAAAACGTCGACGTGCCCGCGACGACACGCCACGCCTTCGCTGCGGGCGGAGAGGCGGCGGCAACGCGGTCGGGAGACCCGGCCTTCTCCGACGGGCCCCTCGCGAGAACGGCGGTCGTGCCGGCGGCGACGGCTCCGAGCGCCAGAAGAAACATGAGCGGCAGCGCCCACGCCTTGCGGAAGAGCCACCCTTTGCGCCTCGTCGCGCGCACGAGCCTGTCCGCAAAGCCGGGCGAAAGCTCCGTATCGCAGAGCATGGCGTAAAGAGCGTCCTTCGCGTAATGAAGGCGGCTTCTCACCGTGCCTTCGGGGATGCCGGCGACCTTGGCTATTTCGGCCGTCGACATTTCCTCAAAGTACCTCAGCACAACCACCTCGCGGTAGTTGTCGGGAAGACGCAAGACAGCGTTTCTCACGGCCTCCGCGCTAGCGCGGAATGTAAGATACTCGAACAGATTCTGCCCGTCGTCTTCCACCTCGGGCAGTTCCCCTTTGACGAGAGAAACCTTGCGTGCGGACTTTTTCCTCGCGTCCATGCGGTGGAAGTTCAGAAGAATCGTGTATATCCAGTAATAAAACGAGCCCGTCGGCCTGAAATCGTCTATCTTGAGAACGGCCCGCTCAAACGCCCTGAAAACGAGATCCTCCGCCTCATGCTCGTCTCCGCACAGAAGCTTGGCCGCGGCCTGCAGTCTCGCGCGGTACTCGGCGACAAGTCGCCGGGCGCCTGTTTCACGATCTATCCGAATCTGCTCGTATATCTCCATTCAACAGGTAAAATGCTTCCCGGACGAAAACGTTCAAAATTCTTCGGCCAAGGCCGCAGGCGGCCTCCGATTTCCGGCGGCGCGTCAATCCCACACGAGATCGGCGGCGGCGAAGACGGGGCCGTTGACGCAGCAGCGCATATTGCCGTGCTTCGTTTTCTGTATGCAGGCGAAGCAGGCGCCCACACCGCAGATCATATGGCGGTCCATCGAAATCCAGCCCGGCACGCCTAAAGATACGGCGCGGTCGGCGACGGCCTTGAGAAGTCCGTCCGGCCCGCACGTGAAAAGCTCGAACTTTTCGCCGTTTTCTCGCAGACGGCGGATTTCGGCATCGAGCGGTTCAACGACAAAACCCTTCGTCCCGCAGCTGCCGTCGTTTGTCGCCGTGAACGTTTCGATGCCGAGCGCGGCGAACCTGTCGAGAGCCAGAAGGTCGTCGCCGGTGCGTCCGCCGACGAAAAGTTTCACGCGAGACCTGAGCCTTTTCGCGAGAAAATGGAGCGGCGCGACGCCGAAGCCGCCCCCAACGAGAAGAGCCGTGCCGTCGACTTCGGTCGGAAACGTCCCGAACCCGAGGGGACCTTCCATCATCAGCGTTTCGCCCGCCGCCGCGCGGTTCAATGCCGCCGTGCCCCGGCCGACCGTCTTGTAGAGAACGGTGACCTTGCCGTCTTCGGCGTCGAAGACGGAGAACGGCCGTCTGAGGGCGCTCTCCTCAAGCGCCGGCACTTTAACGTGAACGAACTGCCCCGGCTCCAGAAGCGGGGCTATGCGCGGCGACTCGAGAACGAGATAGCGGTAACCCGCGCCGATTTCGACGTGCTCGAGAATTTTGCATTTTTCATCGATGACCATTTTAGCGTGTCCTTTGCAAAAGTGTTTTCAGACTTTTCCACATATCGGTCTTCATTTTCTGCACGGCCTGCGTGACTACTTCAAAACGAAGAATGTAGTGGGGTGAATATGTGACGAGAACGCTCTCTCCCCGCTCGCCGTCGAGCCACTGGCCGGGCACCCCTTTGAGCGACGGAAAAAACTTTTTGAGCGCGAGCGCCCCCATCACGGCATACGCCTTCGCCTTCGGCAGTTCCCCTTCGAAGACGACCGGCGCGCTCTCGGGAGTTTTGCCGAGAGCCGACGTTATCTTCGCCATCATCGCGACGGCCGCATCGCTCAAGGGCTTGTCGTGCACGAAAACGAAATCATAAACGGCGCTCTCCCGCCGCACGCCCGCGGCGGGCGCGGCGGGCGCCGCTGCGGGCGAAGGAGCGTCGGCGGAGGGCGAAGGAGCGCCGGCGGGCGAAGGGCCGGCGACAGAAGAAGAGATCGCAGAAACGTCAAGGAGAGCGCGGTCGAATTCAACGATCCGAACTCCCAGCTCGCGTTCGAGACGAAGTTCCTCTTCAAGTCCCGCAAGTATGTAATCGAGAGCGTTCACCGTCCGTCGGCCATCTGTTGTCGTTTGAGCCTGACGGTCTTTTCGCTTGTGAGACCGGTGGCCATATCCTTAACTTCGATCGTCCACTCCCCGCACTTGTCGTCAAGAGCGAAGTTGAACGCATAAGGCTTCGAGCCGTCCTTCACGCAATGGACGCGCTTTTCGACGCGAGCGCCCTTCACCGTCACGAGATAGACGCCGTTGGAGCGCATGGACCCGGACGGCAGCACCACGGATTCCCCGGGCGCGAAAACCTCCTTTTCGAGACGGATCTCGGGCGCGCTCTGGCGCTCCTCGAAGAACGAGAACTGCGCCCACGGATAATCGCGGTCGGAGAATTCGACTTCATCGGCGTATCCGACATATCCGCCGTCGATACGGTAGATGTGGCGTTTGAGCGCGCCCGGAACCTTGAGCGAAAAGCGGCCGTCTTCGGAATTCTCCGGGAGAAGAACCCCCGCCAGCAGAAAGCCGCTGCCCTGACGGATGCGAAACTGCGTGAGCGGCCACGCTTCGGCGCCCTTAAGCTCGATGAGAGGCTTGATGCCGAAAGCGTTCATCATGGACATCACCTTCGCATCGAACGCGACATCGTCTTTCATCCTGCGGCGCATCGTGCCCAGCGGCTGCTCGATGAGTTTGACCGTCTTTTCGAGAGGTCTGTCCTTACGGCGGGTCATCCACTGCGTGAAGCGGCAAGGCTGCGCGTCGGCGAGAACGGTGCCGCCTTTTTCGACGAACAGCTTGAGCGCGGATATTTCTTTTTCGGTCAGCGCGTGAGCGCCCGCGAGAATGACGAGCCTGTGTTTTTCGAGCGCCTCGAGCCTGTTCTTCGTGACGACGTCGAAACCGATACCGTGGCGGTAGCAGAAGTCGATGAACGCGTTTTGCGTATCTCCCGGCTGGACGGCCGTCTCATCGAGTTCCGACGCGCGGTTCGATTCATGCGAATACCAGATCGCGAGCCCCTGATGAACGATGGGCGTGACGACGAGCTGCTGCCCCGAACCCCACCTGAGGGCCTGTAGTTTCGGCAGCTGCTTTTCGAAGTAGGGGGCGATTTCGTACGCGCCGTTGCCGATGCCCATCGTGGAGCCCGGCTCGGCCGTGTACCAGAGGTTGCAGTTCGAAACCCCCGTAAGCATGAAGCCCCACTGCAGGCGGATCTCCCCGTCGCGAGGCTCGTTCACGTAGCCGCCCCACCATACGCCGCGCAGAAGATCGTCTGGCGAGATGACGCGCAGCAGCTCGTTCTGAACCTTGCTCTTGTAAGGTCCCCAGAACTTGAGGTTCTTGACGGTAAGCTCGAGATCGCCCGGCACGCTGCCTTCGGCGCCGACTCGCGCGCGCGGATCGATCTTGCAGATCGCGTCGCGGTGCATCTTCATGGCTTCGGCATAGAGCGCCTCGGCGTACTGTATCTGGTCGAACCACGACTGGGTATCGTCTTTGTCGCGCGCTTCCTTGAGTTTGAGATGCGGCACTTCGGTAAAGTCCTTCCACTTCGTGCCGGCGATGCGGTTGTAGTTTTCGATCGAACCGTACTTGCGCCCGAGAAATTCGGGAAAGTGCTTTTTGTCGCTCGGTCCGTAGCCCGCCGCCGTCGAAAAGCCGCATTCGTCGCCGAGATTGTACGCGTTCATGCCGTGCGATTTCGTCTTCATGAAGCGGCGGCGGTATTCGCGCTCGCACACTTCGCGCACGATCGGCCTGAAGGGATTTTCGTCCTTGCCGATCTCTTTGAGGATTTCGTTCCAGCGGCGCGAATCCCAGCCCGTGACGGCGCAGGAGAGCGCGTCTCTTACGGCTCCGTCGGGATACGCGCCCATCCTGAGCAGCGAGGCCGAAGCGAGGCCGCGGGCGTTCCAGTGAGCGGAGAACGGCCCATGTTCGCCGAGGTTGCAGTCCCAGCCCCAGTCTTCGACCATGCGCCTGCCGATGAGTCCGGCGACACCGGCGTTATTGAGAGACTCCCAGTTGATCTGCGTGTATACCGGCCAGTCCCAATTCGGAAAGTAGACGTGCTTCCACGCGCGCGAAAGCACTTTGCCGCCGAAACCGACGGCGCGCGCGTCAAGATAGCCGGCGAGATTCGTCAGATTGTACCCTTCGAAGCGCACTTTCGCGCGCTTCTCGCCCGGGGCGAGAACGACGCGTCTGACGGCGCGCAGATGCGAATCGGGCAGATCGCGCAGCTCGACCACGACTTCGGTCGCGAGGTCGACCGGCACATCAAAAACGACATCGGCGTCGAACGGGCACGACTCCGGCGCTTCGTAGGGCGCCTCGAGCCTGAACGTGCGCCCGGCGACCGTGAATTTCGTGCAGCCGAAATCGACAACGTCCCCTCGCGAAAAGCCGACCTTCCACCAGGCGGGAGAAGCGCGCACGAACCAATCGCGGTAATACGTGCCTGCGGGCAGATCGTCGTCTGGGGAGAAGACCCGGTTGCGCTCGTCGCGGATGCGCTCTTCCACGACATCTCCGGGCATGCGCCACGCGCGCAGTTTACCGGCGGCGGCGAGCGTCACGCGGCCGAGGTAGGCGTTTCTGTATTCGAAATCGGCCGCCCATCCCAGATCCCAGTCGCGGTCTTTGAGTTCATTGCCGAGCGTCACGACGCGACCCTTGCCGAAACGGTAGACGCGAAGCGCCGCCGCGTTGTAGGCCGCACCTTCAAGAATGAGTTTTTCGCAAGCCTCGTCGCGTTGCATTCTGCCGAAATCCCTCGGCAGCGCGGCGTGTCCGAGAACAAGCCCCATGCCTTCGTCGTGGATGCGGCGCAATATCTCGTAATAAAGGTCGCAGCGTATCTTAGCTATGGGGAAGTGCCAGAAAAACATCACGTCGGGATTGTCAAGAAGGATGTTCGTGAACTGCGCCTCTTTCTCGTTCGGCGTGCCGCCTTTGACGGGATCGTCATACGGCCCGTGGCCGCCGAGCCCGGAGCTCCAGAAAGTCGTCATGCACTCGCCGTTGAAGCCGAAACGCTGAAAAAGCTCCGCGGCGTGGCGCATGCGCGCTCCCCAGTAGGGGTTGGCCCAGACGACGTAAAGAGGCCATGCGATGTCGGGCGCCCAGTCGAAATGGGGCGTCTTGAACGTGCCCTGAAGGTGATGGATGTAATAACCGTTGTAGCCGTCGTATTCGTCGGGGGGCTGCTGGGTGCGCTTGCGCGCGAGCGGCACCTTGGGCATGGGGCGTTTGGCCTTGGCGATCCTGCCGGCGAGCCTGCGCCAATGCGCGAGTTCCTTCTCCCGCGCTTTCACTTTCGACCAGAACGCTTCGCTCGTCGAGAAATGCGTCCCGTCCTCGTCATGGAAGGCGAGCCTGTCGCCGATCTCGATAAACCACGAAATATCGAGCCTTTCGTCGATCCGGCGCACGATCTCCTCCATGTCGGGGAGCGAGCCGTCGGAAAAGAAGACGTAACCGAACTTGTCGGGAGCGTGATACGCCGCTTCTGGAGCGCTCGAACAGAAATCGCCCCAGCCGCGCGAAACGTAGCGGAAGCGGTTATGCAAAAACATCCACACGTCGCCGCTTTTCGGTGCCGCAGCCAGACCGAGATCGCTCCACGGGATCCTCAGCTCGATCGTCCAGACCTTGTTCGACTCATCGACGTGCGCGGCCGTCGAGACGCCTTCGCTGTTCCATTGCTCAAAGAAATTCGCGCGGTCCATCTGCCACGAATCGTCGAAACATCCCCTCGAGTTCACGACATACTTGTAGAACCCGATGCCCTGAGCCGCCGGGTCGATGTAGAATTCGCCGCAGTCGTCGTACCACGTGCCGCCGTGATGGTTGCGCGTAACGTTGCGGCGCATCTTCGCGATATGCGGCTCGAAGTTCCTCACTCCGATATAGAGCGCGTCGGGAGCGTAGAGAATCGTGCAGTGCGTTTTTGTCGAAACGCGTTTGGGATTCGGTTTGAGAAACTCGTAATACCGGTCGTTCCAGTCGGCGCGCGTCCACGCCTTTTCATCGAGTCTTCCGTCAATGGTGATCTGCCCCTCGACGGGAAGCGCCGTCTGATAGGCGAGCCGGCGGAAATCCTCGCCGTGCAAGGATGCGGCCGCGAGCGCGCAGAACGCCGCCACCTTCGCTGTCTTGATGATCATCATAGACTCCTTTGACGCTTGCCGTGTGTATCGGGACTCACGCGCCCTCCTTGAGCATCTCCCTCACCGCCGCGCGCATCATGCGCTTTGCGGCCCCCATGGAAGCCTTTATCGTGCAGCCGGCCGCGCGAAGATGTCCGCCGCCGCCGAACTTCGCCGCCAGACGCGTCGCGTCCCAATCGCCGCGCGTGCGTATCGAACAGCGCGTCTCCCTGGTGCGGTCGGGTATCTGATAGAAGAAGAGCGCGATTTCGTTTCGCGCCACGCTGCGCGGGATTTCTATGACGTCCTCGGCATCGGCCTTCTTGCCTCTGACCGCCCTGAAATCGTCGCGCGAGAGCGTCACTTCGGCCACGCGACTGTTCTTCCAGATATGCAGCGAACGCCAGGCTAAGCGCTTCAGTTCGACGGCCTTTCTCGAGAAGACCCCGTAGATGATGTCGTTGATGAGAGCCGTCCTTACGCCGTACTTGAGAAGATCCCCGGCGGCGCGCAGCGTTTCACATTTCGTCGAATCGTACGAGAAACGCCCGCTGTCGGTGACGATCGCGACCCACAGCGCCTCGGCGCTCGCGCGGTCGATCTTCCACTCGTTCCACTTCGCGAAACGCCAGACGAGCTCGCCCGTCGACGACGCTTTGCTGTCGACTATCGCGACATCGCCGAAACCGCTCGTGGTTATGTGGTGGTCTATGCAGATGACGGGCAGCTTCTCCGCCACGGGGCGGACTTCCGGCGGCATGCGGTCGAACGCGCCGCAGTCCACGGCGATGAAAAGATCGAATTTTTTAGCGCGCCTGAGCTTTTTCACCGGCAGAATGTCAGCGGTGCCCTCGAGAAACGAAAGCTTGCCGAGCGCGTTGGTATCGGCCGTCGCGTACGCCTCGTGACCGAGCGCCGTCAGAAAGCGCGCGAGCGCGATCATCGAGCCGAGCGAATCGCCGTCGGGGCTGATGTGGCCTGATATCAGAATGCGCTTCGCCTTTGCGACGAGATCTCTTGCTGCCTGATAATTCTGACGGTTTGCGGCCATGCCTTACGACTTTTTCATCTGAGGGAAAAGAACGACGTCGCGTATCCCGTCGACGCCGATGAGCAGCATCACGAGACGGTCGATGCCGATGCCGAGCCCGCCCGTCGGAGGCATGCCGCATTCAAGCGCCGAAATGAAATCCTCGTCGATCTTCTCGGTGTCTTCGCCGGCCTGGTTTTCGAGCGCCTTGCGCTGTTCGAGCGGATCGTTCTGTTCCGTGTAGCCCGGACAGAGCTCGCGCCCGCCGACGACGAATTCGAAGACGTCCACGAGCGAGGGATCGTCTGGACAGGCCTTCGCCAGCGGCACGAACTCGTGCGGCAGACGCGTGACGAACGTGGGCTGGCGCAGATTCCTCTCGATAAGCTTGTCGTAGACTTCGTGTGTGAGCATGAGAGACGTCGTCACGTCGTCGAGTTCGAGGTTGGTCTCCTTCTCCCGGCCCATGGCCTTCGCCTTCTCGAGCTGGGTCCCGAACGGAAGATCGAACCAGTCCTCACCCATAAGCTTCCTGACGAGATCGTTGTAGGAAACGCGCCTGTACGGAGGGTTGAAGTTTATGATCTCCTTCGCTTCGCCGTATTCGATTTCGCGCTTTCCTATCACCGTATCGCAAAGATGCGGTATTAGACCTTCGATGATCGCCTCCATCGACGTGCGGTCGCCATAGGCCTCGTAGACCTCGAGAACGGTGAATTCCGGGTTGTGCGAACGGTCGATGCCTTCATTGCGGAAGTCCTTGCCGAGTTCGAACACCTTGTTCATGCCGCCGACAAGAAGACGTTTGAGATAAAGCTCCGGCGCGATTCTGAGAACCATCTTCTGGTCGAGCGCGTTGAAATGCGTCTCAAACGGCTTGGCGGCGGCTCCGCCCGCCTGCGACTGGAGTATCGGGGTCTCAACTTCGTGGAAGCCCTTCGACCACAGATATCTGCGTGTTTCCTTGAGGATTTCCGATCGCGTGAAGAAGCGCGCGCGCGATTCGTCGTTCGTCATCAGATCGACGTAACGGCGGCGGTAGCGCTCTTCCTGATCGGCGAGACCGTGAAATTTCTCCGGCGGCTGTTCAAGCGCCTTGGCGAGCATCGTCCACTCCTTGACGACGAGCGACTTTTCGCCCTTCTGGGTCGTGAAGAGAGTCCCCTCGGCGCCGATTATGTCGCCGAGATTGAGGAGTTTGAACGCGGCGAACATCGTTTCCGAGAGTTCGTCGCGCTTGAAAATGAGCTGAAATTTGCCTGTCCCGTCGTTCATGGTGCAGAAATTCATCTTGCCCATGCGGCGTATCATCATGAGTCTGCCGGCGACGCGCGCGCTCTTGCCCTCCTCGAACGCCAAACGCACTTGCGCGAGATCGTCGTGATCGTATTTCGCTCCGTAGGGGGCGAACCCCATTTCAGCGAGAGATTTCATGCTCGCGAGACGCTGCTCGCGGTATTCGTTGGTTTCCTGTGCCATTTCTGCCTGTTCCAGTTTGCTTATTCGATATCCGGCTATTATAACACACCCGCCGCCGACTTGCAACGGACGGCAAATTGAGCAAGGCAATTATGTTATCATTTCCCATGTCGGTTCCTTTTGTGGTTTTTTTGTGCGTGGTTATTTTACCACATCCAACAACTGGAACCGATTTTTCGCTTATTTCACTTCCAAAAACTCATATCACCCAATAAAACAAGGTCTCTCATTGTTTTTAGGGGTCAAAAACTGGGGATATTCCAATACTCCGGAAAAATAGCTTACCCCACCTTGACGATCTTGCCCGTTTCGATGGACTCGTAGCAGCCGAGCATCGCCTGAATGGACTCCTTATGCCATTTTAGATTGATGAGCGGAGTCTTCCTGTTGCGGATGCAATCTACAAATTCGTCGATAAGCCCGATCCATTCGTCGAAGTAGGTGTACTGCACGGTGTAACGGTCGTTCGGAGCTCCGTTGTGATAGACGTTGGGTCCGAAGCAATCGCACGTGAGCATTCCTTTGTCGCCCGTGACGGTGATGTTGACCTCCATGCGTTTCGGGAAGCGCTCCCAGCCGGGGCCCGGCACTTTGAGTTTCTCTTCCAGACGCGACCAGCTCGGATCGAAAAGGAACGATGTGCCGTCCTTCATCTTGCCGACCGCCATAAGCATATCCTCGACTTTAAGGCCGTCACGCAGATTCGGCGCGACTTCGGCGTAGATGTAATCGAACGAGCTGCCCGTCAAGTGGCGTATCAGATCGAAGATGTGCGGATGGTCGCACAGGGCTCCGCCCTTGTGGCGCTCGTCGCCTTTTTTGAGACGCTCGGCCTTGCCGAAACTCGCCTTCGGGTCGCCCTGCCACGGAAACGCCCACACTGGGGAGAGCGTAATGTTCGTCATCTGAATCGCTTTGATCTTGCCGACGGCACCGTCGGCGATGAGCTTTTTCAAACGGCGGACGACTGAATTGTAGTGCATCTCAAGTTCGATCTGGCAGACGATGCCGGCCTTGTCGCACATCTCGATCATCGCGTCGTATTCGTCCATATCGAACGTGGGGATTTTCATCGAGAGGATGTGAATGCCTTTTTCAGCGCACCACTTCATCTGCTCAAAGTGCTTGTCGTTCGCGGAGGCGATGACCACCGCCTCGATGTCGGGATGGTTTTTATACATCTGCTCCGGATCAAGATAGCACGGAACGCCCGTATTGTAAAGTTCGTAAGTCTTCTTCGCGTCCTCGTCCTGCGCGCATGAGGCGATCCAGTCGAGCTTTTTGTTGTCAAGAAGCGTCTGATAGTACTTTCGGGTGTGACCGTGAGTCATGCCCATCATTGCTATTTTTACCGGTTTCATATATTTTCCATTTCGCTTTTTGACAGGATTTACATGATTAACAGGATTTTGTGAGCCATGCTAAATCTTGTAAATCCTGTTAATCCTGTCTTTATCTAACTTCAGCAACCTTTATCGACTGGTTTGTGTCGAGGCCCTTCTTGACGGCAATCGTCTTCGCGGCCTTCGACTTGTCTGCGGCGAACGCGAGTTTCGCGGCCTTCGTCGCCTTGGCCCACGCGGCCTTCCAGACCTTCGCATCGGCTCGTTTCTGCAGAAGCGCGAACGCCGCGCGGACATTCCAGATTTCGTCGTACGTAAGTCCAAAAAGTTCCGTGTCGACATCGGTATACTCAAGCGCGCCTTTCTCGCCGTAGCAGCGGATAGAAGCGTGAGGCGTGTGGGTGTCGACCGTCTGATCGCAGGCGACGCCGCGCTTGGCGATGATTTCATGACGATCGAAAGCGCTCTCGCCCTTCGGAAGGGAAGATGCCACTTCAACAGAAACGTTAACGTCGTTGGCGAGTTTGGCGAGAACGTTTATCGCATTGCCGTTCGCCACCGCCATAACGCGCACAACATCCGACGCTCCGAGGTAAGCGGCGAGGTCAAGCTCTTTTGCGAGCATTGCCTCGATGTCCGCGCCTTTCGGGGCGAACGATGCGAAGCGCAGCGTCGAGACGCCCTCGAGCGTCCCGTTTTCCGTCATCTTCTTGAGTTCGACGATCTTGCGCTCCATGCGCCCGGCGAGAAGCGGCGTCGAACCAACGAAGCAATGCCCGTCCTTGAGAACGATCCCGCCCTTCGCCGCACACCCCTCTAGCGACCGCTTGCGCGGCTCACTGCGTTCGGGGGATATGTATTTTTCGCGCAGGAAATCAAGCCCTTTGTTCATCTTTTTTATGTTCATCATTTCCCTTTTATTTAACTTTTAAATTTACTCTCTACCCTCTACCCTCTTCCCCGTTCCCTCTTCCCTCTTCCCTCAATTATCAATCCACCAGCTCGGCGGAATCTGATAATCGACATGGCCGGTGTCGCGGTAATCGGTAACTTTCATATCGTGTCCGACGAGACGAAGAGCGTTCGCAAACTCGGAGTCGAATTGCGGTATCGTGCCTAAGCGTTCTTTGTTGCGAAGTTCGCTGCCCCATGCGGCGGACGAACCGAAGCGGTACATGTTTATCCAGTCTGAGCCGCGAAGGTGGTGCCACGTCGTTTGAATGTAGCCAAAGCCGTTAATCTTCGAGATGAAGTCAGCCATCGGTTTCATGGCGTTGAAGTTGAGCCACGGGCAGCCGGCGACGGGAAAACCCTTGTCTTTGAAATAACGCATTGTCGGCCATTCCTTGCGAACCTCTCTCATATTGCCGTAGGAATACTGCCAGTCGCAGATGACGACGTCTTTCGGGAGCGTGTCGGCGAGAGTGGCCGTATCTTTCGATCCGCAATGCACAAACCCTTTCCAGCGCTTGTCTCCGCACTCAAGGAGCATGTCATGCCAAAGCATCGCTTTCGCGCCGCGTTCAGCCGTGAATTTCGCGAGATTCGTAATATGCTCGCAGACGAGTTCTCCGTACGGGCGGCGGCGGCAGTCGGGGCAGGTGGGAGGCTGCGCCTCGTCGCAACCGAGATGGATGTAGGGCGGATTTCCGAAGTCCTCGAGCATTTCGACGATGAGTTCTCTGAGGACGCGCTGCGTCACGGGATTCGACAGACACCAGTTCCAGCCGCCGGGCTCATAAAGCGGCTCGTATTCGGGGGAAATATCGATTACGGAATGTTTGAGCGTGCAGCTGCGGCCCGCGCCGGCGTGACCGTAAGCGGCAATCTGCGGGATAAGCGTAATGCCGAGATCTTTGCCTATGGCGACGAGGCGGCGAACTTCGTCGCGCGTCATCTTGGCATTGGGCCAGCTCCACCACGGATGCTTGTCGCTTTTGTACATTCCCCACGGCTCAAGAATGACGTAGTTGAACTTCATGAGCGCGGCGAGGCGGATGGCGCGTTCAATCTGCTCCTTGCGCACTTCAGGAATCCAGCACAGATGGATGCAGCGGAACGAGAGGTGCGGAGCGTCTGAAATCGTCAATGTAGGCAGAATGCGGCCTTCTGTCTTGAAAGTTCCGCGCTTGGCGATCGCGATCTGGCGCAGAGAGTACGCGGCCCACCTTACGCCGCAGAGAGTGCGCGCGGCGATTTTGACACCGGATTTGTCGGCTTTTACCGCATACGCCTCATCTCCATTTTTGAGCGTAAGATTCGATGCGCCTTTTATTACTTTGGGCGACTGTTTGCCGTACCATTGGGTAAAATGTTCGGATAGCCAGACTGATCCGGCTTCATCGGGGCAATCTACCGTAACGGACGTGTTCGAATCGAATGCAACGGGGTTGTCTATATCGCTTTTAAACTCGATGGGCAACGGCAGCGGCGCAAGTTCAATCGCGTCGGGATTCGCCTTGTTGCCGGAGAAGGCGGTAATTGTCGCTAATGAAATGGCGCCAAGTGCCGCTAATTTTATTTTTTTTGTCATTTGCATTTATCCTTTCTTTTCAAATCATTTCTTCTCTGTGCGGTATCGCCTGCAGAACATAGCGGCGCGTAACCTTGATGCCGGCGGCCAGATTTGCTGCACGGCAGGCGCTTGCGAGTTCTTCGCCCTGCGCGAGCCTTGCGGCGAGAACGCCGTTGAAGGTGTCTCCTGCGCCTGTCGTATCGACGGCCTTGCCGAAATCGACCGCCGGAATTACGGTTCCGGCAGAGCGGATTACACATCCTTTTTCGCCGAGAGTTCCCACGACTTCACCGCGAACGTTTTCAAGCCCTTCAGTCTCAAATTCGTTTGGCGTGTAAATGTCGACCAGCTCTTTCATCCGCTCGCCGAGCGGACGGAAAGGGGCGGGATTGAGAACGATCTTAACGCCGCTTGCCGCCGCAATCTCCGCCGCCGCAATATTGACCTCTTCGGGAGTTTCGTTGTCAAGAACAAGTATTGCGGCTGAAGCGATTTCGTCCGCGAATGAAGGGATGTCTTCCTGCTTTAATGCCGCGCCCTGAAAGACGGTGACGTGAGTCGTTCCGACGGAGTCTGTGATTATCGAAGCGAAATCGGACTGCTCGCCCTCGCGACCGATAAGGATCGCCCTCGCGCCTTCAGCCTCGAAAAGCGACTCTATGGCGCTGGCATCCTCCGCTCCGCAAGCGGCGATAAAGACGGTCTCGACATTCTGGCGCGCCGAAGCGACGGCGCGGTTGAAGCCTTTGCCGCCGAACTCTCCGTGTGCGTTTTTCGCGAAAATCGTCTCGCCGCCGACATGGAATTTGTCGACGTCCATCGAGACGGATTTTCCTACTGCGCCTATTACAACGACTTTCGCCATCGTTACAGCCTCTTAATGCGGTCAAAATAACGCGCCTCAAGAAGGGCGTTTCCGGCGGTGCCGCCTTCGACATTGCCGCTTTTGTAAATCGGCGGAACTGTGCCGCGCTCGAGCGCCTTGCGAGAGCCTTCGATCAACATTGAATTGAGGATGAAAAGACCTGCAAACGTAGACATTCCGCCCATGAACGCGTCGCCGACGGGAATGACCGCATCGCCGTATGCGACTTTGCTGTCGATGCCGATATCGGCCTCGTCAAGAAGAACGCCGCCTTTTGAACGGTATTCGGACGATGAAATCGCAATCGTCTTAACTCCCGCCGCCTTCGCCGCGCGAAGAACTTCAACGGGAGCGGCATTCTTGCCGCTCGCCGAAATAACGACGACGAGATCGTCCGGTTTTACCGCGTGGCGGCGAAATACCTCCGCGCCTATTCCCGTCATTTTTTCCATACGGCTTGATTTCGCCGCTCCATCATGAAGCATTAAGTCTTCATCAAGAAGCGCCGATACGCACGCGAGGCCACCCGCACGATAGAACGTATCGAGCGCGACGAGGTGAGAGTGTCCGCACCCGAAAACGTAAATCAGTTTGTCGTTGCAGATGGCATCTGCCACCGCGTCAGAGGCGGCGCAGAGAGTTGCGCTCTCCTCCGCCTCGATCTTATTTAGTATTTCAGTTACATTATTAAGATATTCTTTCATACGTAATACCTAAAGACTAGCGACTAATCACTAACAACTAACGACTAATCACTCTCTTATAATTCTCGCCGATCGTATCCCAGAGTTTGAGCGCATCGGGCGCACCGACGACCGTGCCGTAGCCGCCGCGGTATGTCCATGCCGCCAAGCGGTCTACGCCTTCGGCGACCGCGATATCGACCCATTTATCTACCTGCGACCAGTCTTTAGGCTGCTTGTAGTAACCCATAAGCCAGCGCTCAGATTTCTTGCCGTATTTCTTGGCGATGGCGACGGTGCGCTTGACGATGTCTCGGTAGAAATCTTCAGGAAGCGCCCAATTGACTATCGTCGTGGAAAAGACATCGAAGTAGGGGCATTCGCCGACCATGTCCCAGTTGTCGTAGCCGCGATATTCGCTGACGTAATAGCCGTTCTGCGTAGCGTGGACGCAGCATGTGATTTCGAGATTGGGGTTAAGCTCTTTGAGAGCCTTTGATGTCTCGGAAAGAACGACGAGAGCCTCGCGCCACCGGAACTGCTTGACGTCGTTCGTCATGTACTTGGGCATCGGGTAGCCGTAGTAGTCCTCGAAACGTTTGCGGCAGACGGGACAGTAGCACGTCCAGTCGTCGGCGACTCCTCCGGTGATTGAGGCGATGCCCTTCGGAAACGCGTAGTGCGGCTCGTCCCAGAAGAAGCCGTCTGGCTTCGCTTCGCGGGCAAGCGTCGTGCAGAAGTTCTTGAAGTAGTCGCGGTAGCTGTTGGTGTTGAAGCACGCATAGGGGAGCTTTTCGCCCGTGAGCGCGCTGACCTGCCGGTTCTCGACGTTGTCCTGCAGGAACTTCGAGACCTGTTCGCCGCCGAAGTACTTGCCGTTGCCCCACGGGTCGATCAGGACCCGAAGCCCCAGCTCGTGCGCCTTGTCGACGATGGCGGGGATGTTCGGCCGCCAGAAGTCGAAGTCGAATTCCGTCACGGCGAGAATTACCTGCGTGACGCCGTGGGCCTTCATCTCCTTGAAGTCCGCCTCGGCGTGTTCTACGTAGTTGAGCCCGTAGTAGCTGATGGATGTTTGTGTTATCATTTTCTTCGTGCCTCTTTTGACAGGATTAACAGGATTTACAAGATTGTGACTTTGCATCAAAAAGATGCTCCAGTTCCTCCAGCGTCTTGCCCTTTGTCTCGGGGATGAAGAGCGAGACAACGAAGTAGACTATTCCGTTCGCTGCGAAGAAGAAGAACATCGATGATCATCCCCAGGCCTCGACCCACGGACGGAACGTCGAGGCGAGTCCGCACGCCGCGAGCTGGTTCATGAACAAGGCGATTGCCATTCCGTTCGCGCGGATGCGCGACGGCATAAGCTCCGAAAGAACAAGCCACACGCAGATTCCGGGACCGAGCGCGTAGAAGACCTGCATGAAGAAGAAAGCGAGAAGCGTGACCAGTCCCGTAAAGTTGTTCGCCTCCACGCCGAAGCGCTCGATTGCAAGGAACACCGAGCCGATGGCGGCGAGTCCGATCGTCATGCCGGCGACTCCGGTTTTCAGAAGCCACGTACGCCCCTTCCTGTCGATGATCGCGGCCGCGAAAAGCGTAACGACCATGTTCGTCAGCTTCACGGCAAGCTGTCCCCAGTTCGCGAAGATGCCGTCGAATCCGGCACTATGCAGGATCGAAACGAGATAGCTCGTGAACGAGCTCATGCCCGTCGTCTTGTTAAGCGTCAAGACGGCGACAGCCAGCAGAAACGGAATGACATAGCGGCGGGAATTCAAAGTGAGGGAGTGGGTGAGTGGGTGAGTGGGTGAGTTAACTCCTCCACTCCCACACTTCATTCCCTGACCTTCTTCGTCTCCGGCTTTATCTTGATTGGAGCCGTCGGCATCGCATGAACCTTATCCCAGATTGCTTTTTGAATGTCATTCGTCGGGGCTGGAGCCCAGCCATTTTGCACGGCTCGCTGGTATGTAGTATACTGAACTGGCGTAACTCCCATTTTAGCGAGATAATCTATTGTGCGCATGCTCATATCAACTGGTATTTCCTCCACTAACTTGTCGAGATCGGAAGGCTTGCCGATATAATTCATAATCGTACCGGGATAACGCGAGTTCATCGCACCTGTCGCAGCGAAGAAACCGCGCATCAGCTCCTTTCGTAAACGAGCGGCGGCAAAAATCTCATTCTTTGCATCTTTCGTAACGACAGAAGAATTTATAATTGTCCAACCATTTTCAGGTGCACAAAGGAGCGAAACGTCGCATTTATCAGAATCGGTAATAAATATGACTGCATTGGCTCCAAGTTCCTTCACTTTCTTATTGGCTACGGAAGGAGTCACTTCCCCTGGTACATTCACAAAACGAATATCAAGTCTCTTCATGCCAATGAGTTGTTTAACGGTCTTTTCCAACTCGCTTGCGGGAACCTTCATTTGCATATTAGCAACGAGGATGTGTCCTTTCATCGAATTGGGAACCATTATTGATCCGCCCATCGCCTTAATCTTCCTGTTTTCTTTCGGCTTGAACGGTGCGTCGGCAGCCGTTGCTGTCAGCGATACGGCGGCAAGTGCGGCAATGATGATGTTCTTCATGTTTTAATCCTTCCTTTGAAATTATTATTGGTTTATCTGATTTGCCATTTTCGCCTGACGAATCGCACGGCGTTTCATAAGAGAATTTGCGTTTATCGGAGCAATTCCTTTCTGCTCTAACAGTTTGTTTACTGCTTCGTAGTAATCCTTTACATCTGAATCGCTTATTTCTGCTTTCGACATTTCGTCGCGTGCTATTGTCAAAATGTCTTGCTTAATCGCCGCAAGCCGTCTTACTTCTTCTCGAGTCTCTGTCAAAATTGTCGCAAGATCCTCTCCAGCTTTGATTCTTTGTGCAAGTTCACGCTTAGTCGCTTCCACATCCTTCTTAAGCTGCTTATCTTCTTCACTATCATCTTCTTCTATCTTCACTGGCTCCATCAGAGAATTGATAAAATCCTGCTCAAATCGCTTGTAGTATCGAACTGAACCAAACAAGGCACAACCCGGCTCAATCGTCAGCAATGTCGCAATCTCATGT
Source organism: Kiritimatiellia bacterium (assembly GCA_045537795.1). Classification (GTDB taxonomy): domain Bacteria; phylum Verrucomicrobiota; class Kiritimatiellia; order RFP12; family UBA1067; genus UBA1067. The sequence continues at coordinate 100,943 of JAZSQE010000045.1, forward strand.
TCAACATGGTACTTGAAACGAGGTATGTTGCTCGGTGTATTTATCTTTACCGCATTTTTAAATTCGTCTTTTTCAGGTGCCCGTGCGCCGCCAGCCTTATAGCGAAGAACACCTTTCTCATCGCGATACGTTTCAGGTCTCTTCCAAGGACGCAAATTACCTTTGCGATCGCGCTTCATTACAACTTCTTCCTTGGGCTGCTGCGCCTCAACTTTTACAGGCCTGACTCGCGTTGGCTTAACTGTTTTTTTCTTTTCCGTCTTGGGAGTTGTTGCCGGTTCTTGAATTTCAGAAGGAAAAATAAAGGCTCTTCTTCATTATTCGTGAGAGCGGCTTAAAGTTTCTTTCTGATGTCGGTTGAAGGCAGGTCGAATATTTTTAGGCGAAAGTATTTGAAGTCTCTGAATCCAAAGGCTTGCTTTATAAGCCATCGCACCTTGCCATTGAATCCTTCCATGGACGGTAAAGCTACAGCAGAAACTGACGGATTCACATTTATGATTTCCCGTTTGGCGATCTCGAACACATCGAGTCGTTTTACAGTGGAATGGGGTGATGGGAGCGCGGAAGTTCTTGAAGAGACGGCTACAAATCTTGCTCATGCGTATTCACGACCTGGGCTTTACCGCATCCGCATCAGCGATGATATAAGCAGCATTCGCGTATCTTCAAGCGTTGATACGATTTGCTTTACGACATTTGCGCCGATGGTGAGGGAATTTCGTTCAAATGCGCAGGCTATGACTTCGATTCCGCGACTTGGATTAAGGAATACGACGAACCTTGAACTTGTCGATTTGCGAGGCTCGGCTATTCGGTCGCTTGGGAATTACGCATTTCAGGATTGCGTCTCATTGCGCTCTCTTGATGGATGCAGCGAAATTTCCCAACTTGGCACTTCGGCCTTTGCCGGATGTATCAATCTTACTGGAAGAGTCGACTTTCCGAGACTTGAATACATCACCGCTAATGACGTTGAATCATCGCCATTCCTGAATACGCGCATCAGGGAGTTTCATTTCACGGCGAAAAATGAGGAAGCGATCCGCTCGTTGAGCCTCTTTTACGATACCGGCGGCAATTTCGGTGTTGAGGGTGCCGTTTCGTTCTTTGATCTGTAAAAGTTGTGGTGCGGGAGTCTCAGAGAGACCACCCACGCCTTTTTATTCATTACAATTGTCTTTAATATATGGAACTTCTCCAGGTGCAGGATTATTCTTTTTTCTACGCCTCCATGTTTTCGGCGGCCAATTCTTTCTTATCGCGTATCTATAGCAAGTTTCCCATACGCCATTTAAGTTTTCTTCATACGTAGCAACTTTAAAATCTCCTTTACATGCAAATTATATCATAACGCATCATCATCGAAGAGCGCATTCTGCATCCTCTTAATAAGGAAGAAAGAAAAGCCGGTGCGAAGGATGAACTGAAGGAGTGGTATCGCACCCACCTTCGCTTGGTCGCGATGGATCTCGCCCGTGCGAAGCTCATCAGCTACTCCGACATTCCCGACATCGAGCACGATCTCTTTCGCGCCGCGATTGACGATCTCGTTCATTGGAACCCGGAGAAGTCGAGCCGCAAGACTTTTCTTTACAGATGAAAGCCGAACTCTGCGGCTTTATCCCCCGTAAAAAGAAAGGAGTTTTTCATGTCTGAAAAATCATCTGATTCGACTTGCTATCAGCCTGTCATTACGGCATCATGTGACCCGACTGCTGAAGAAGTAACTGAAACTTCAACAGAAGATCTACACGTCACCGACTGCCGTCGTTCGGGCCATCACCGGCAAGAGCCACTACAACGGAGTTTTGTGGTGGGGCTTGAGAAAAAACAACGATCAAAGAGAAGCCTCGCTTCTCCTTTTCGATTTTGAATTCTGG
>JAZSQE010000015.1:0-53125 GCA_045537795.1 Kiritimatiellia bacterium
TGACGGTCGCGCTTTCCGATCCGATGGGCTACGACGCCATCGACTCTCTGCGCTACGTTCTGCACGGCAAAGACGTCGAGGCGGTGCTCTGTCCGCTCGCCGAGGTGCGAAGCGCGATGCAGAAACTCTATCCCTCCGACGACGGCGCGGAGGTGACGACCCGCGACGAGATCGGCGACGACGGCGGCGAGGCTTCCGGCGATGACGCGCCCGTCATCAAGCTCGCTTCGATGCTCATCACCAACGCCATCAAGATGAAGGCTTCCGATATCCATCTCGAACCGATGGAGAAGGAATTCCGCGTGCGCTACCGCATCGACGGCGCGCTCCGCAAGATGGACTCGCCGCCGAAGCGCCTCCAGGGCGCGATGATCTCGCGCTTCAAGATCATGTCGAAGATCAAGATCTCCGAGAAGCGCATCCCGCAGGACGGCCGCATTCAGGTGAAGGTCAATGGACGCGACCTCGACCTTCGTGTGAACTCGGTACCGACGAACCATGGCGAGTCGATCGTCATGCGTATTCTCGACAAGTCGAACCTCTCGCTTGGTCTTCCGCAGCTCGGCTTCCTTTCCGATGACCAGAACAAGTTCGAGCGCCTTATTCACCTTTCCGACGGCGTGGTGCTCGTGACGGGTCCTACCGGTTCCGGAAAGACGACGACCCTTTATGCCTGTCTCGGGCAGATAAACCTTCCCGACCGCAAGATCATTACGGTTGAAGACCCTGTCGAATATCAGATGAGCGGCATCAACCAGGTGCAGGTCAACAAAGACGTCGGGCTCGACTTCTCCGCGGCTTTGAGGTCGATTCTCCGTCAGGCGCCCAACATCGTGATGATAGGAGAAATCCGAGACGAAGAGACGGCCGACATCGCGATGGAAGCGGCACTGACGGGCCACCTCGTCTTTTCGACCCTGCACACGAACGACGCGCCGAGCGCCGTCACGCGTCTTCTCGACATCGGCGTCAAACCGTTCCTCGTCGCCTCCGCGCTTCGCGCCGCGATGGCCCAGCGCCTCGTCAGAGCCATTTGCGAGCAGTGCAAGGAGGGGTACACGCCGACAGAGCGCGAGCTGAAGATGCTCGGGTCGATCTCGAAGACCATACCCGACAAGATGTATCACGGCGCGGGGTGCGAGCGCTGCGGCAAGACCGGCTACAAGGGTCGCAAGGGCATTTTTGAGATTTTCAAGGTCGATGACACCATTCAGCGACTCATCTTCGATCACGCGCCCGCTACTCTTCTCCGGCAGCGCGCCCGCGAGATGGGGATGCGCACGCTTCGCGAAGACGGAATGCTCAAGGTTGCCAGCGGAATGACGAGCCTTCAGGAGGTTCTTCGCGTCACGATGGGCGACGCCGATTGATTTCTGGCATAAAACGGCGAAAGGGAAACGGTGAAAACAATGATGAAAGCAATCACGTTCGCGGCATCCGCCTGTCTCGTTGCGGTCGTTGGCGCCGCCGAAAAAACTGTTGAGAGCTACAAGCTCAAGTTCGCCGAAAAAACGGCGCGTCCGATCTTCATAGACGGCGTTCTCGACGAGGCCGAGTGGAAAAAAGCCGAGCCCATCACGGACTTCGGCCCCTGCACGATATCGCAGGCGGCGCCGCGCAATATCCCGCGCACGGAAGTGAAGGTTCTCTGGGACGATAAGTATCTCTACGTCTCGGCGAAGTGCTATGAAGACTCCAAGGAGAATATGGAGAGTTTTCTCAAAATCATCAACGACCAGAAGCGCGTTATCTTCACGCGCGACTGCATCGAGCTTCACATCGACGGCAACAATGACGAGCATACGACGTTCCAGTGCTGGATGGTGGCGAACAAAGAAAAGGTCGTCTACTGGAACTGGGACTTCGGCTGGGGCCTTTTGACGGACGGCAACTACGGCCTTAACGCCGACTGGCAGCAGTCGTTCCAGATCAACGACGATAACTGGGTCGTGGAAACGAGATTCGCTCTTTCGCATTTTGAAATCAAGCCTAAAGTCGGTTATATGTTCGGCTTGGAGCCGGCGCGTTTCCGCTACAACAAGAAGATCTACAGCCCCGACAAAGAGAAAGTTCTTTCGCCCAACGGCGGAATGTGGCTCGCATGGGGCGCACAGGGCAAGAACCACCACAACGCCGACGGCTACGGCAAGATCGTTCTCGTCGACAAGGCGCCTTCGTCTGTAAAGGAAGGTCTCTCGCTGGCTTACAAAGATTTGGACAAGCGCGTAATCTACGTTCAGACCGGCAGCGAATACGCCGTTTTTGAAAAGGGCGCGTCAAGAACGCTTCCCTATCTCGACAAGGCGAAAGAACTCGTCAACGGCGTTGACAGGCTGCGTAAGAAACTCGATGATTTCATCGCTTCGTCCTCGAACGACTGCGTAAAGGCCGCTTCGAATACGCTCAGAGTCTACTACAAAGAACGCAAGGATTTCTTCGCCGTGCGCGATGAAGTCGAAGCCGCCAAGGACATGACGGTGGCCAAGATCACCGAACTTACGGAAAAGACGGGCAAATGGTCCAGCAAGTTCGATACTTATTATTGGGAAGTCGTCAGAAACCTTCTCAAGATAGAAGGCAAGAGTCGCGTCAGCGTAAAGCTCAACCCGCCCGCAGACGCGCCGGCTCTCAACAGCGAAGAGGACTGGTCCTGGTTCCGTCCTGAAAAGCGCAATTCGCCGTTCGTGAAGTGGGCGGCCCCCTTGGCGGGGAAGCGCAAGAAAGTCTTTATTACCGCTCATTCTCAGGGTGCGTACGACGCGTGGGCGCTTGCCAAGCGTATCGATATCGACGCGTTCATTTTCCAGACCGCGAACGCTTCAACCATCGGCGTTACGAGCGATTATTACAACGAAGGGCTTTGGCGCACGGATAAGAAGCGCGCGGAACTTGAGCGTGCTCTTAAGGAAAACGGGCCTTTCGACGCGTACGTCTTCATGGGCTGCCGCAGCGAGACCTGGCCGATGGAGCTTCAGTGCTGGCTGTGGGAACGTGTCGCGGAGGGCGCGACAGTCATCGTTCACAACGGCGACGGGCGCTATACGCTGCCCATGTCGAAGTGTCCGCCTCAGAAAGAACTCTCCAAGGGTATTCCCGGCGGCATGACCGCTTGCGTTCCCGACAGCTCCACCAGCAGCGGGCTTAAGGAGGTTCCCGTAAAATTTGTCGTCTCCGATCTCGTGACCGCGCCGTTCGGCAAGGGAACTTATTCCGATTTCTCCACCGGCAAGAAGGGCGGATACGTTCACACGTCGATCGCCACGCCCGCGTGGAACTGCGCCGCAGACAAGCTCTTTCAGGATGAATATTGCTTTGCGTGGGCGGTAAAATGCTACATGCAGGCTCTCGGTCTTAGAGAAGATCGCCGCGCGCTGAGCGTCTGCGGCTCGTACAAGGAGGTCGAAAGCGACAAGCCGTTCACCGTCGCGTTCGAGACGGAAGGTTCCGGCGATTGGGCGGGTGAAATCGGCTGGCTCGTCAGGAAATCCGACGGCACCGTCGTCTGCGCCGAGCGCACGAAGAAGGTCGCTCTTGCGGCTAAGCACGGGCATGTTTCGCTGCCCGTCGACGCTCTATCGACAGGGCGCTACACGGTCGACGTGTTCCTTTACGACGCGAAGAAGAATATCGTCGATTTCGCCGCCGGCGCGATCGAAGCGAAGCCCAAGGCTTCTTATATCGCCTGCGCCTGCACCAAGGAATGCAAAGAAACGATCGACACGCCCGTCATCTCTTCGTTCAAGATCATCACTCCGCTTCTTGAAAACAACGCGACGAAGGTCGCCGCGAGCGTTGAAGTTTCTCCCGCGACGAAAGATCTTACGGTCGTTGCCGAGCTGCGCGACGTCAGAAACAGGGTTCTGACGCGCGCTTCGTTCCCCGTCGACCCCGAGACCGGCAAGGCCGCGCTCTCGATCGATCAGATCAAATGCTACGACTGGACGTGCTTCTTCGTCGACGTGAAGCTTCTTTGCGCCGGCCGTTGCATCGACAGCAAGAGCGAAAGCGTATTCCGTCATCGCGGCGAAGTAAACGATTATCAGATCTTCACCGGCGCTCCCGGCATGGGCGGCTATATGGGATATCAGCGTTTCGCGATGCTGCAGAACTACGGCATCAATCTCTATCAGATCTACGGCGCTGACAGATCGTATCTTTATCACGGCGGCGACATCGTTTACCGTGACCGCATCCCCGGAGGGGCTCCCGACAAGGGCGGTTCGCTTTCGAGCAAATGGTGGCTGAAACATCTCACCGCCCGATATGCCGCGCACGCGCGTCAGCTCAGAAAGAACAACGGTCGCTGGATTTCGCTCGGCGACGACTCGGGCAATCCCTCGGATTTCTACGACAACATTCCCGATTTCGTGCCTGCCTGGGTTCAGCGCCAGATGGCAAGCATCGATAAGAGAAGCAAGGTTCTCGCCGCGCGCAAAGTCGACCGTCCCGTTGTGGTGGCGTGCCAGGAATGGTACGAGAGCTTCGGGCTCAAGCCGGAGAGAGTGACCGACAGACTGTACAACAACTACTGGGGATTTGAATGTTATCCGAAAGGCCAGTGGAAAAAGATTCTCAACAACGCGAAAACTCCCGCGCAGCTGAAAGATTACATCGACAGCTTCAAGGAGGCGTACGAAACGATCGAGTGCTTCAATGTTCACGCGAACGCTTCCATCAAGGACTGGAAGGAGCTTACTCTGGATACCATCCGCAATCTTAAGTTCGAGAGATCGCCTGAATGGTGCAACTTCCTTCTCTGGCTTAAGAGAACCTACAAGGACATCTCGAATCTTAACAAGGCGTGGGGCACCGAAGTCAAGAGCTTCACCGATATCAAGCGCCCGATGATCGACGAGCAGAAGATGGAAGGAGTGTTGACTCCGAGCATCGATATGCAGGTCTTTCTTGAAAAGGCGTTTGTCGATCAGGCCCGTGCGATCGCCAAAGGCATAAAGTCTGTCGATCCCACGATCGGCCTCGGATTCGGCGCGTCGGTTCTCGGCAACACGTTCCAGGAATCGGTCAAGTACCTCGATACCGTCTGCCCGTATGCCGGAAGCGACGACATTGAACTTATGCGCGGACAGAAACATCATTTCATCGGCGAAACCATCGGAATCTACGGCGGACGTCAGGTCGGCAGGTCCATGAGATATCGTCAGGTCTGGCACGGGCTTCTCACCGGCTGTAACTTCAGCTGGTTCTGGGATTCGTGCTTCGCCAGCGGCGATCTTACGCTCAACCCCGGCCGTCTCGGATGGATGCTTGAAGCGTATCGCGAGATTCTCGGCGGCCCCGCCGCGCTCTGCCTGCGCTCGAAGCGCCAGAACGACGGCATCAGGATTCTCATCTCGCCCAACAGCGGCCGCTACAACGCGCTCGTCAACGACATGAACACCCATCCCCAGGCGCGTTCCGTCCTGATGAAGATCGTTGAATCCATCGGCTATCAGTACGATTCGATCACGTCCGAGCAGGTTGAAAAAGGACTTCTCGCCGGCTCGAAGATTCTTGTCATTCCGTACGCCCAGTCGCTTTCGCGGCTTGAGGCGGCGAAGATCCGCGAGTTCGTCAAGGCCGGCGGCACGATTATCGCAGATGCGCGTGTCGCGACGTTTGACGAGAAGGGCTGCCGCAACAAAACGCCGCTTCTCGACGACGTCTTCGGCATCAAACACTCTCAGGTCAAGCCCGTGTGCGAGTTGAGAGATTTCGTCGTCAGCGGAATAATCCCCTCGCCGGTCAAGCTTACCGGAGCGCTCACCGATCTTACGATTTCTCCCGCCGCGACGGCCGTCGCCTACGGCAAGTCGTCCGACGGAGCGTCGGCGTTCATCTGCAACAACTTCGGCAAGGGCCGCGCGTTCTACCTCAACTTCAATCCTGCGGTGCTGCCGTTCCTCGACGGGCGCAATGAACTGGGCGGCGTGCGTGATGTTCTCAAGGCTGTATTCTCCGCCGCCGGCAAGGCGCATTACGTCCTCAAGAAGGCTGACGGTTCCGATCTGACGGGCACCGAGTTCTCGCGCTTCGTCCGTGACGGAGTTACCTATCTCGGCGTCGAAAAACTCGGCCACTCCTACGAGAAGTTCCCGATGGAAGCGAAGTTCGTGGCGGACAAGAAGAGCTTCGTCTACGATATCCGCAAGGGCAAGTTCATCGGCGAGGTGAGCGAGTTCCCGATGACGCTCAGCGGTCTTGATTTCGAGTTCTTCGCGCTTATGCCCTACAAGGTCGAGGCGATGAAGCTCGATGTGCCCGCCAAGGTCAAGCGCGGCACTTCGCTCGAAGTCTGCGCTGAAATCGCGGTTTCCGCCGGCAAGCCCGTCACGCACGTCTTCCGCGTGGAGATGCTGCCTCCCGGCGGCTGGACTCACGAGAAGCTTCTGCCTTTCCCCGTGCGCGTTCTTGACGCGAAGGAAGGCAAAATGAAAACATCTTTCCCGATCGCGTTCAACGACGAGATCGGCTCGGTCTGGACGCTCAAGGTCACAGATGTCGCCAGCGGCGTCGGTAAGGAAGTCAAAATCACCATCGAATAAGCGGACAAGAAGATATGAAATACCATCTTGCAATCGATATCGGGGCCAGCAGCGGCCGTCATATCGTGGGATATGTCGAAAACGGCGAGATCAAACTCGAGGAGGTCTACCGTTTCGACAATACGCAGATAATCTCCAACGGCCATGAATGCTGGGACATCGATTCGCTCTCGAAGCACGTCATCGCCGGGCTGAAGGCGGCCGCCGACAAGGGGATGACTCCCGAGACGGTCGGCATCGATACATGGGGCGTGGACTTCGTTCTTGTCGACGCCGAAGGAAAACCCGTCGGAGACGCCGTCGCCTACCGCGACAAGCGCACGGACGGAATGCCCGAATACGTCGACGGCATCATCCCTTTCAAGGATCTCTATGCCGTCACGGGCATTCAGAAGGCGTTCTTCAACACGATATACCAGCTCGCGGCGCTCAAGAAAGAAGATCCTGCGCAGCTTGAGAAGGCCGACAGGCTTCTCTTCATCCCCGATTACCTGAACTACGTTCTCACGGGGAAGATGGTCAACGAATATACGCAAGCCTCCACGAGCTCGCTACTCAACGCCCGCACCAAGACGTGGGACGCGGATATCATCGCGAAGCTCGGCCTTCCCGGGAAGATATTCCGTCCGCTTTCGATGCCGGGCACTGAAATCGGCGGCTTATCCCCCGAAGTGCGCGAGGCGGCGGGGTATGACGCGAAGGTGATTCTGCCGGCGTGCCACGATACGGGCAGCGCATATCTCGCCGTTCCCGCGAGAGACGACAAAGCCGTCTATCTGTCGAGCGGAACGTGGTCGATCATCGGCGTGGAGAACGCTGAGGCGATCACGACCGAAGAGTCGCTGAACGCCAACTTCTCGAACGAGGGCGGAGCGTGGTACCGTTTCAGGTTTTTGAAGAACATCATGGGCCTTTGGATGATACAGTCTATCCGCCGCGAACTCAACGGCGTCAAGTACGTCGAAGGCAAGAGCGCAGACGAGACGCGCGAGGCGCTGAAGACGATAAAGGATTACGACGCTTCGCGCAAGTACTCCTTCGCCGACCTCGAAATGGCTGCGCGCTCGGCCGACGACGCGGGCGTTATTCTCGACGTCAACAACCACGCGTTCCTGAACCCCGACTCGATGATCGCCGCCGTCACGTCCGCCGCGGCCGCAGCCGGACGAGCGCCGGAGAGCGTCGGAGAGCTCATTCAGATCGTCTACCGTTCTCTCGCCGAGAACTACGCGGCGGAAGTGCGCAATCTCAGCGAGATATCCGGCAAGACGTACACCTCGCTCAATATCGTCGGCGGCGGCTCGCAGGACCGCTATCTGAACGCTCTCACGGCCGAGGCGACGGGACTTGAGGTTTTCGCGGGACCTACCGAAGGCACCGCGATAGGCAATCTCATAGTGCAGATGATTTATTCCGGCGAATTCGCCGATTTGACTGAAGCAAGAAAGGCGGTAAAAAAATGAGTTACAGCGAAGCAAAGAAAAAATACGCCAAAATCGGCGTCGACACCGAGAAGGTTCTCGCGGATCTCGCGGCAATTCCGATTTCGATGCACTGTTGGCAGGGCGACGACGTCGGCGGGTTCGAGACGACGGGAGGCGCGTCGGGCGGCATACAGACGACGGGCAACTATCCCGGCAAGGCCCGCACGCCCGAAGAGCTTATGGCCGACATAGATGTCGCCATGTCGCTCATCCCGGGCAAGCACCGCGTGAATCTTCACGCGTGCTACGGCGTCCACGAAGGCAAGGTGACCGACCGCGACAGACTTGAGCCGGCGCATTTCAAGCCGTGGGTCGACTGGGCGAAGAAGCGCGGCGTCAAGCTTGATTTCAATCCGACGTTCTTCTCGCATCCTCTCGCGGCCGACGGTCTTACGCTGTCAAGCCCCGACCCCAAGGTGCGCGCGTTCTGGGTGAAGCACGGCATACAATGCCTCAAGATCGCAGAATATTTCGCGACAGAACTCAAGTCGCCCTGCGCGATCAACTTCTGGATGCCCGACGGCTACAAGGACGAGCCCTCCGACCGTCTCGGGCCGCGCAAGCGCATGGCCGATTCCCTCGACAGGATTTTCGCCGCGAAGTACGACAAAAAGAAAGTCATCGCGCTTCTCGAGTCGAAACTTTTCGGAATCGGAGTCGAATCGTACACCGTCTGCTCGCACGAATTCGTCATGGGATATGCGATGAAGAAGGGAATACTCGGTCTTCTCGATATGGGGCACTTCCATCTCAGCGAAAACGTCGCGGACAAAATCAGCTCGTTTTTGATGTTCTTCGGCAAGGTTGCCTTCCACATTTCGCGTCCCGTCAGGTGGGATTCCGACCATGTCATCCGCCAGAACGACGATCTTCGCGCCGCCGCGCAGGAGATTGTGCGCATGGGGCCGAAGAATTTCATCATCGCTCTCGATTATTTCGATGCGTCGATCAACCGCGTCGCGGCGTGGGTACTCGGCATGCGCAACATGCAAAAGGAGCTTCTCAAGGCGATGCTTCAGCCCAATGACGCTCTCAAGGCTATGCAGGACGCAGGTGAATTCACCTCTCAGCTCGTCATGCAGGAAGAACTCAAAAACTACCCCGTAAGCGACGTATGGGCCGAATTCTGCCGCCGCGCCGGCATGCCCGCCGACGAATCGTGGCTCAAAACGGTTCAGAAATACGAAAAGGACGTACTTCTCAAAAGGTAATATCCGGCCAGATTATGGTATAATATACGGCATGTTAAATTGGATGGACAGTCTGAAGGGGCGCAGTCTCATGCGCTTAACCTCGTTTTCGGACGAGGAGATGCTCGATTTGATCGATCTCGCCGGTCAGCTCAAAGCCAGACGCAAGGCCGGGGTGAGAGGCGATCTTCTCAGGCGCAAAAACATAGCGCTTATTTTCGAGAAATCTTCGACGAGAACGCGTAACAGTTCGATTATCGCAGCGCGCGACGAGGGCGGCGGAGCGGAGTATCTTACAAGGCCCGACATACATTTCGGAAAGAAAGAGTCGGTCAAGGATACCGCCCGCGTGCTCGGTCGTATCTATGACGGTATACTCTTTCGCGGGTTTTCGCAAAAGACGTGCGAGGAACTCGCCGAATATTCGGGAGTCCCCGTCTGGAACGGCCTTACCGACGATTATCACCCGACGCAGATTCTCGCCGACCTTCTCACGGTCAAAGAGACGTTCGGAGATCTGAAGAACTGCACCATCGCGTATGTGGGAGACGGGCGCAACAACGTCGCCAATTCCCTTATGATGGGCTGCGCGAAGGCGGGTGTGAGGTACGTGTGCTGCACTCCGAAAGAACTCTGGCCGGACGAAGCGGTTCTCGCCGAGGCCGAGGCCGTCGCCTCGCGCAACGGTGTCGACATCCGGGTTTTCGACGACCCCGTCAAAGGCGTGAAGGGCGCGAACGTACTTTACACCGACGTCTGGGTTTCGATGGGCGAAGAATCGAAGACGGCCGAGCGCATAAAGATGCTCAAGCCCTACCAGATAAACATGGATCTCATGCGCGCTACCGGCAATGCCGGCGGCAAGCTCATGTTCCTGCACTGTCTGCCGGCGTTCCATGATTTCAATACCGAAGTGACGAAGGATTCCGGGGCGTTGGAAGTTACCGACGAAGTGTTCGAGTCGGAGTATTCCAAAGTGTTCGACGAGTCCGAAAACCGCATGCACACGATAAAGGCGCTTTTCGTCTCGGCGCTCTGCGACAGAGATAAGATCTGAAGACAATACGATGAATCTGCTGAAATTTTTATTTGGAACGAAGAACGAGCGCGAGCTCAAAAAGCTCTGGCCGATCGTGGCCGAAATAAACCGCCGCGAGGAGGAACTTCAGAAAGCCGGCCTCTCCGACGAGGATTATCCGCGCATGACGCGCGAGTTCAAGGAGCGCGTCGCGAAGGGCGAGTCGCTTGACTCGATTCTGCCGGAGGCGTACGCGCTCGTCAAGAACGCGTGCCGCCGCCTCGTCGGCACGACCGAGGAGGTCTGCGGCCATACGCTCACGTGGAACATGATTCCCTTCGACGTCCAGCTCATCGGCGGCATAGTTCTTCATCAGGGCAAGATATCCGAAATGCAGACGGGTGAAGGCAAGACGCTCGTGGCAACGCTGCCTCTCTACCTCAACGCGCTCACCGGCAGGAACGTTCAGCTCGTGACGGTCAACGACTATCTCGCGAAGCGCGATGCCACGTGGATGGGTCACCTCTACAAATTCCTCGGCCTTACGGTCGGTTGCATCCAGAACTCCATGGACAGCGCCGAGCGGCGCGAGCAGTATCTCTGCGACATAACGTACGGCACAAACAGCGAATTCGGCTTCGACTATCTGCGCGACAACGGCATGGCGCAGGCTCCCGAGCAGGTGGTGCAGAACGGCCACAATTTCGCGATTGTCGACGAAGTGGACTCGATTCTCATCGACGAGGCGAGAACGCCGCTGATAATTTCGGGGCCCGCGACGGTTTCGACGTCGCACATCTACACCGAGGTCAATCCTCTCGTATCCTCGATCGTGAGGGTTCAAAGCTCGATGTGCAACGACCTCATCCAAGAGGCGAAGAAGGCGATCGGGTCGGGCGACATGCAGAAGGTTAAAGACCGCATCTACCAGGTCTACCATTCGATGCCGAAGCACAAGCAGCTGATGCACCTTCTTGAGGACGCGGAGATAAGAAAGCTCCATGAAGACGTCGAGATGCAGATGCTCAGCGAAATGTACAAGGAGCACGCGCGCGAACTCAAGGACGAACTCTACTTCACGATCGACGAGCGCACGCGCGAGGTGGCGCTCACCGACAAGGGCTGTCTCAAAATATGCCCGCAGGACCCGCAGCTTTTCGTTCTGCCCGATCTGGCCGCGCAGATGTCGGCGATCGACGGGGATCGCGACCTGAGCGACGCCGAACGGCTCGAGAAGCGACGCGAAGTGCAGTCGGCGTTCGTCGAGCGTTCCGACCGCGTCCATGTCGTCGATCAGCTTCTCAGAGCCTACTGCCTTTACGAAAAAGACGTCGATTATGTCGTGCAGGACAACCACGTGTACATCGTCGACGAGTTCACGGGGCGCGTTCTGCCCGGGCGGCGCTGGAGCGACGGCCTGCATCAGGCGGTCGAGGCAAAAGAAGGCGTCGAGATCGAGAAGGAGTCGCAGACGCTCGCTACGATTACGATCCAGAATTACTTCCGTCTTTACAAAAAACTTTCCGGCATGACCGGCACTGCCGAGACGGAGGCGCGCGAATTCCGCGACATCTACAAACTCGACGTCGTTTCGGTCCCGACGAACAAGCCGGTCAACCGCATCGACGGCAACGACCAGATATACCGTACGCAGCGCGAAAAATTCAAGGCGATCATCGCCGACGTCCAGAAACGCCACGAGAAGGGGCAGCCCGTTCTTTTGGGGACGGTGACTGTCGATACGTCGGAAATCCTTTCGCGGATGCTCAAGATCGCACGCATCCCCCACGAGGTGCTCAACGCGAAGAACCACGCGCGCGAGGCGGAGATCGTATCTCTCGCGGGTCGTCCCGGCGCGGTCACGATCGCGACGAACATGGCGGGGCGCGGCACCGACATCAAGCTCGGTGAGGGCGTGACCGACCTCGGCGGCCTTCATGTGATAGGCTCGGAGCGCCACGAATCGAGGCGTATCGACCGCCAGCTCAGAGGCCGCTGTTCGCGTCAGGGCGACCCCGGCAGTTCCCAGTTCTTCATATCGCTTGAAGATCAGCTCATGCGTCTTTTCGGTTCGCAGAGAATCGCGGGCATCATGCAGAGACTCGGTCTCAAAGAAGGCGAAGTGATGGAGCACAAGTGGCTCAACCGCTCCGTCGAGACGGCCCAGCGCCGCGTCGAACAGCAGCATTACTCGGTCAGAAAGCGCACTCTCGAGTACGACGACGTCATGAACAAGCAGCGTTCGATCGTCTACGAACTGCGCTCGCGCGTCCTTACCGGAGACCAGAAGACGGTTCACGGCCTCATTCTCGATGTGATGAACGATCTCATTCAGACGCAGGCCGAACGTTACCTCTTCGACGCGAAGGACGGGCAGCTCATCGATTTCATGAACTGGCTCGGCGTCACGTTCCCCGTTACGGTGACGGAGGAGGAGATAAAGCCTCTCATGGGCACGCCCGGTCTCGCGGGCGATCTCGTGATGAAGCGCGTCGAAGAAGCGTATGAGATGAAGTGCGCCGGCGAAGATCAGGAGACGCTCCCCTACATGGAGCGAGGCGTCTTTCTGCAGGTCATCGACCGCGAGTGGCAGGATTATCTGCGGGCGATGGACGATTTGAGGCACGGGGTCAATCTTCGCGCCTACGGTCAGCGCGATCCGCTTATCGAATACAAGAAAGAGGCCTTCGAGATGTTCGAATCTCTCATGACGTCGATCAAGTCGAAGGTCGTTTCAAGCGAATTCAGGAGCGCCACCGCCACGCGCATGCAGGCGATGTTCGATATGATGGCAAAACGCGCCGAATCGGCCTCGACGAACGACGACGACGTTCTCATAGACGGTCTCGGCGAAGACGCGAAGGGCGCGCCGGAAAACAGGAAGATCGAGACCGTCGCCGATGTGTTCGCCTCGATGATGTCTGGCGCGCAGAACGTGATGAGGGCTTCTTCCGCTCCGTCGGCCGGGCGCAACGATCCGTGTCCGTGCGGCAGCGGGAAAAAATACAAAAAGTGTTGCGGGAGGGCAATGATATGACAACAGCGGTAATCCTCGCGGCCGGCAAATCGGAGCGTATGGGCGGCGGCGTCGACAAGGCGTTTCTGAGTCTCGTCAACAAGCCGGTCGTCGCGTGGAGCCTTATCGCGTTCGAGCGTTCGAGCGAAATCGACAGGATCGTGCTTGTGGTGCGCAAGGATCAGCTGCTCGCTTCGAAAGCCGTCGTCAAAATGTTCGGGATTTCGAAGCTGCACGCGATCGTGCCCGGCGGGTCGAAGCGCCAGGAGTCGGTCGCGGCTGGTCTGGCGGCGTGCGATATCGATACGCGAAACGTCGTCATCCACGACGCGGCTCGTCCGCTCATCACGCCGGATCTCGTCTCGGAGACGGTCAAGATGCTCAAGCGCCATTGCGCGGTGACGCTCGCGAGACCCGTCACCGACACGGTCAAACGCGCCGAAAAGGCGATGATCGTATCCGAAACGGTGCCGCGTGAAAAGCTCTGGGCTGTCCAGACGCCGCAGGCGTTCCAGCTGCGCGCTCTCAAAGATGCGCTCAAGACGCTCGGAAAGCGAGAAATCACCGACGAGTGCACGGCGATCGAACTGGCCGGCGGCCAGATCAAGATGATTGAGAATCTCAAACCCAACTTCAAGATCACGACGGTCGAAGACCTTCAGGTCGCGGGGGCGCTTCTCAAGTAAAGGTTCGGCAATGGCCAAGGTATTCGCGATTCTCGGTGACATACACTCGAACCTCGAGGCTCTCGAGGTCGTGCTCGAGGATTGCCGCAAAGAAGGGGTCACCGATTTTCTCTGCACGGGCGACGTGGTCGGCTACAACGCCTGCCCCGGTGAATGTCTGAAGATCGTGCGCGATCTCGGTTGCCCCGTCGTCATGGGCAACCACGACCATTACGTCTCGTCGTGCCGCGATCTCGCCGACTTCAATCCGCACGCCGCGGCCGTCATCGAGTGGACGCGCGGCCAGCTCGGAGACGAAGAACTGGCCTATCTTTCGACACTTCCCTTCACCGTCACGACGGCGGGGATGTCGCTCGTCCACGCGACGATGGACGGGCCGCAGGATTTCGGTTACGTCTTCGACCATCTTCAGGCCGAAGCGCATTTCTCCCATCAGGTGACGCCGCTTTGCTTCCACGGGCACACGCACTGCCCGATGATATACGAGAAGCAGATCGGAGCCGTCTACCGCATCGACGCGCAGGATTTCAGACTGCCGGTCGGGAGAAAATACTTCATAAACGTAGGCTCGGTCGGGCAGCCGCGCGACGGAGATCCCCGGGCCGCGTACGTCATCTACGACCAGGCGACGCGTCTCGTGAAATTCAGGCGGCTCGAGTACGATGTCGCCGCCGCGCAGGAACGCATCCGCATGGCGGGGCTTCCCGGGCGTCTGGCCGATCGTCTCGCGCTCGGGCAATAGGAGTCGGATCATGAGAAAAGGCATCATACTTGCGGGCGGGGCGGGAACGCGTCTTCATCCGCTTACGCGCGTCATTTCGAAGCAGCTGCTTCCCGTATACGACAAGCCGATGATATACTACCCGCTTTCGACGCTCATGCTCTCGGGTATACGCGAAGTGCTCGTCATTTCGACGCCGCAGGATCTGCCGATGTTCGAGCGGCTTCTCGGCGACGGCTCGCAGCTCGGAATGAAATTCTCCTACAGGGTGCAGGAAGTGCCGAACGGTCTCGCGCAGGCGTTCGTCATCGGCCGTGAATTCATCGGCGATGACGACGTGTGTCTCGTGCTCGGCGACAACATTTTCTACGGGGCGGAGCTTCCCGGGCTTCTCAAGAAGGCGTGCGCTTCACCTTCGCCGACGGTGTTCGGCTACCGCGTGAGCGACCCGGAGCGCTACGGCGTCGTCGAATTCGATAAGGCCGGCAACGCCGTCTCGCTCGAAGAAAAGCCCGTGAGCCCGAAGTCAAATTATGCCGTCGTGGGGCTTTATTTCTACCCCAACAGCGTAGTCGGCATAGCCTCTTCGCTCGAACCTTCGGCGCGCGGCGAGTACGAAATCACCGACATCAACCGCGAGTATCTGAAACGCGGTGAGCTGAAGGTCGAAATCATGAGCCGCGGCTTCGCGTGGCTCGACACGGGCACGCATCAGTCGCTCGCCGACGCGACGAACTTCGTGCGCGCGATCATCGAACGCCAGGGTCTTCAGATGAGCTGCATCGAGGAGATCGCCTGGTCGCGCGGCTGGATCGGACGCGACGAACTCGCGGCTCTCGCCGAGACGTACGGAAAGTCGTCCTACGGCCGGTATCTCAAACTCCTTTCAAAACAGGATTGACAGACCATGTCATCTACACTCGACAAAATAGCGGCGGACAAGAAGAATTTTTCCTGCAACGTCAAGACGCTCGGCGAATGCAAGATTCTCTCGCCCGTCCACCACCATGAATTCATCCGCTCGGGCGAGCGCATTCTCGTCACCGAGAACGAGAGTTACATGAGATATCTCGAAGAGCGTCTCGGCCATACGCCCACGTTCGAACGCGCGGGGCCTCTCGAAAAGATATTCCACGACCCGAACTGGACGCGCGTGGGGATAGTGACGGCGGGAGGTCTGTGCCCCGGGCTCAACAACGTCATAAAGGGGCTTGTCGAGATACTCTATTTCGACTACGGCGTAAAGAGCGTTTTCGGCATACGCTACGGCTACGCGGGGCTTTCGCCGAAATTCGGCCACCAGCCGATGATGCTCAATCCCGATGTCGTCGACACCATCCACGAACTCGGCGGCACGATTCTCGGCTCCAGCCGCGGCCAGCAGCCCACCGAGGAGATAGTCGACACGCTCGAGAGGATGAACATCAACGTCCTTTTCTGCATCGGCGGCGACGGTTCTCTCAGGTGCGCGCACGATGTCGCGTGCGAATGCATGAAAAGGGGGCTCAAGATTTCGGTCGTCGGCATACCCAAGACGATAGACAACGACCTTCAGTTCGTGGGGCGCAGTTTCGGTTTCGAGACGGCCGTCGCAGAGGCGTCGGACGTCATACGCAACGCGCACGTCGAAGCGAAGGGCACCGAACACGGCATAGGCCTCGTGAAACTGATGGGGCGCGATTCCGGGTTCATCGCGGCCTATTCGTCGATCGCGAACCCCGTCGTCAATTTCTGTCTCATCCCCGAAGTGCGTTTCGAGCTTGAGGGCGAAGGCGGGCTTCTCTCGGCTCTTTCGGAGCGTTTCGCCGCGGGCAAATCGCACGCCGTCGTCGTTGTCGCCGAAGGCGCCGGGCAGCACCTCATCGAAGGCGAGGAGGAACGCCGCGACGCGAGCGGCAACATCCTCAAAAAAGACATCGGCGCTTTTCTCAAGGCGAAGATATCCGCGTATTTCAAGGAGAAGGGCGTAAGGAGTTCGGTGAAATATTTCGACCCGAGCTACACGATAAGGTCGGTTCCCGCCAGAGGCACGGACGCGATACGCTGCTACATGCTCGCGCGAAACGCCGTCCATGCGGCGATGGCGGGGCGCACCGACTGCGTCGTCGGAAACACGGGCGAAAGTTATACGCTTGTGCCCATCAGTCTCGCGACGATCGAGCGTCAAAGCGTCTCGCTCAAGAGCGATCTCTGGCGTAGCGTGATGGACGCTACGGGGCAGGAGTTCTACTTCGAGAACGCGCCCGGCGGAATAAAGCCGTATTTTATGGCGCCGTAAGACGGGGAAAGCGCGATGCAAGAGAAAGAGCATGTTTCCCTGCCGCTGAAATACAGGCCGATGACGTTCGACGACGTCGTCGGGCAGGAGCACGTCGTCAGAACCCTGAGACACGCCATAGAGTCGGGGCGCATCGCGAACGCCTATCTTTTCATAGGGCCGCGCGGCATCGGCAAGACGACGATGAGCCGCATTTTTGCCAAGGCGATGAACTGTCTTTCGCCGAAGGGCGCCGAGCCGTGCGGCGAGTGCGTCAACTGCCGCGAGATCGCGCAGTCGCGCAGTCTCGACGTCACGGAACTGGACGCCGCGAGTCACAACAAGGTCGAAGACGTAAAGCCGATAATCGAGGCCGTCGAATTCAAACCTACGGCTTCGCGTTTCAAGATTTTCATCATCGACGAATGCCACATGCTTTCTAACGCGGCGTGGAACGCTCTTCTCAAGACTCTCGAGGAGCCGCCACCGTACGTGCGCTTCATATTCGCCACGACCGAGGGAGACAAGGTTCTCGCGACGATCGTTTCGCGCTGCCAGCGTTTCGACCTCAGGCGCATACAGACGAACGACATCGTTTCACGTCTCAAGCACGTCTGCTCGAAAGAGGGTATCGACGCCGAAGAAGACGCGCTTCTGGCGATAGCGCGCGGCGCCGAGGGCGGCATGCGCGACGCTTTGTCGTCTCTCGACCAGCTTGTTTCGTTCAAGGGCGACAAGGTGACCGAAGAAGATGCGCTCGGCGTGTTCGGGCTCGTTTCGCGCACTCAGCTCGAAAATCTCGCGGGAGCGATACTCAAAGGCGACGTCGCCGCGATTCTGAAGGCGATAGAGACTTTCGATTCGGCGGGCAAGAACATGCGCCGTCTTTCGGGGGAGCTGCTTTCGCATTTCAGGAATCTCGTCGTCCTGCAGGCTCTCGGGCCCGAGTCGAAAAGTCTCGAGGCGACCGAAGATCAGATAAAGACGCTCGTCGAACAGGCGCGCGGGACCGACGCCGGACGCATCTTCAAGGTCTGCGATCAGCTCGCTGACATGGAGGACAAATTGAGATACGTTCTCAGTGTGCGCACTCTGATAGAGATGTCTCTCATCCGCGCTTCCCGTATCGCCACCGTCGCGACGATCGAAGAGCTGATGCGGGCGGTGAAAGCGCTTAAAAGCGAGGGGACGCTGCCGGAGATTCCCGTGCCGGCGGCGCCGGCTCAGGCCGCGCCGGTCGGTGCCGCGCCCATCCCGAGCGGGCGGGAGAGGACGTTTTCGTCGAGAAAGGACATTCTTGACGACCCGAAACTCAATTCGATTTTAGGTTCCATACCGGGCGCTACGGTAGCCGATATCCGTGAGCGCAGACAATGAATCCGATAACAGCAAAGGAAGGTAAGAAGAAATGACAAACAGCACGCAGACGGCGGCGAGCAACATCCGCGAAGAGATTCTCTGCCAGTTCGAGCATGGTGAAGAGTTCGTGAACGCGATAACCGTATGGCTCGCCGAAAAGGGGCTGTCGTTCGCGATAAACGTTCTTCTCTCGGCCGTCATCCTTCTTTTCGGGTGGCTCGTCATAAAACTCATCGTCGGCGGCGTCAAAAAGGCGATTCTTCGCGGCGGCAAGAGCAAGTCGCTTCTCGTCGATTTCGCCGGCAACGCGACATCGAAAATATGCTGGGCCGTTCTTATCGTAGTCGTGCTTGGTCGTCTCGGAGTCGACGTAGGGCCTATCGTCGCCGGACTCGGAGTGACAGGGTTCATTCTCGGCTTTGCGTTTCAGGAGTCTCTCGGCAATCTCGCCTCGGGGCTTATGATCGCGATCAACGAGCCGTTCAAGGTCGGCGATTACGTGACGGTCGCGGGGCATGAAGGCAGCGTTCTCAAGGTCGACATGATGGCGACGGTGCTTGCGAGCGCCGACAACCGCAAGATCGTGATTCCCAACAAGAGCGCGTGGGGTTCGCCCATCGTCAATTATTCTTCGCTCGGCGTAAGACGGGTCGACGTCAAGATCGGCATCGATTACGGCTGTGACGTTTCGAAGGCCGTCGATATCGCTCTTTCTGCGATCAAGACGATTCCCGGCGTTCTCGCCGAACCTGCGCCCGCGGTCACCGTCGGCTCCCTCGACGACAGCCAAGTCACGCTCAACATCCGTCCTTGGTCGAACGTCGCCGATTACTGGAGCGTTTACGACGCCGTGCAGCAGCTCGTCAAGAAGGCGTTCGAAAAGAACGACGTCGCCATTCCGTTCCCGCAGCTCACCGTCCATCTCGACAAGTGAAATGCGGCGGATGCCGCGGACATTCCGATTTTCAGTCGGTTGAATACCGAAAAGGAACACTAAAATGATAAAAGTCGAAAAAGAAAGGTTGGCGCGCATAGGTAAAACCTTCAACGCCAAGAAATACATCAAAGAAGAAATCGCCGCCATCCGCGAACAGGTCGGCGACAAGAAGGTGCTTCTCGCCATGTCGGGCGGCGTTGACAGTTCCGTGTGCGCCGTGCTTCTTCAGAAGGCCATCGGCAGTCAGCTCACCTGCGTCTTCGTGGACCACGGCTGCATGCGCCTTAACGAGGCGAAGGAGATCAAGAAGGTATTCAAAGGCAAGTTCGGCATCAATCTCATTCAGATCGACGCGGAGAAGCGCTTCCTCGACAAGGCCAAGGGCGTCACCGAACCTGAACTCAAACGCAAGATCATCGGCGGTGAGTTCGTGCGCGTTTTCGAAGAAGAGTCGAAGAAGCTCGGCAAAATCGAATTTCTCGGCCAGGGCACGATCTATCCCGACATCATCGAATCGGGCGTCGGCGGTCACAAAGCCGTCAAGGCTCACCACAACGTCGGCGGTCTTCCGAAGAATCTCGGCTTCGAAGGTCTCGTCGAACCCGTCAAATATCTCTACAAGGACGAAGTGCGCAAAGTCGGCAAGGCTCTCGGCATCCCCGAAGAGCTCGTCATGCGCCAGCCGTTCCCCGGTCCCGGTCTTGCGGTCAGGTGTCTCGGCGAGCTGACCAAGGAAAAACTCGACATCCTGCGTCAGGCCGATTTCGTCTTCCGCAGTGAAATGGCGAAAGCCAAGCTCGACAGGAAAGCGCAGCAGTTCTTCGCCGTCATGACGAACGTCAAGTCGGTCGGCGTCACGAAGGGCGCTCGCACGTTCGGCTACGTCATCGCCATCCGCGCCGTCTCGACGTCGCAGTTCGTACACGCCGGCATCGTCGAACTGCCGTTCAAGTTCGTCGTTTCCGTCGCAGAGAAGATCGCGACGAAGGTCAAAGGCGTCAACCGCGTCGTCTGGGACATCACCCCGAAGCCGCCCGCCACGATCGAGTGGGAATGAAAAAGAAGGTCTTCATAGACGGCAGCGCCGGGACGACGGGGCTCAGGATACGCGAGCGTCTCGAAGGGCGCGAGGATCTTGAGCTGCTCGTCCTCCCGGAAGAACTTCGCAAGGATTCCGCCGCCAGACGCGATATGCTCAACGCCTGCGACGTCGCGTTTCTCTGCCTTCCGGACGCGGCGGCGAGAGAGTCCGTCTCTTTCGTCGACAACCCCGATACGGTCGTCATCGATACGTCGACGGCGCACCGTACCGATCCCGCGTGGACGTACGGCTTCCCGGAACTCGGGGGGCTTCGCGCCGAAATCGCTTCATCGAAGCGCATCGCCAACCCCGGTTGTCATGCGAGCGGCTTCATCGCTCTTGTCGAACCACTCGTCAAAAACTCGCTTCTGAAGCGCGACGTCCGTCTCGCGGCGACGTCGCTTACCGGGTTTTCCGGCGGCGGCAAGAAGATGATCGCCGATTACGACGAGCTCGACGGGCTGAAGAAAGGCGGCCGCCAGTACGCGCTCGCGCAGAGCCACAAACACCTGCCCGAAATTTCGGCGGTTTGCGGTCTTGAAACGGCTCCGGCGTTCATCCCGATCGTCGTGCCGCATTATTCCGGCATGGAGGTCAGCGTGCCTGTCTTCGCGGCGGATCTCAACGGTACGCCCGAAGACGTGAAGAATCTTTACAGATCGTATTACTCCGAAGGTCTCGTCAGGTACGTCGAGAACGCCGACGAAGAAGGTTTTCTCTCTTCGGCGAAGCTTTCGGGGCGTGACGACATGGAGGTGAGCGTCTACGGCAACGCGGACAGAATTCTTCTTGTTTCGCGTTTCGACAATCTCGGCAAGGGTGCTTCGGGGGCGGCGATACAGAACATGAACATCGTCATCGGAGCGGACGAATCGACGGGGTTGGAAATTCCGGCATCGTCGGACGGTTGATGTCGACTGCCGTATTTGATATAATGTCTTTTCAAACGCGCTGTTTGCGCTTTTTTCAAGGAGATAAAAAATGATCAGTTACAAAGAGCTTGGTCTCGTCAACACCAAGAAGATGTTCGCCAAGGCCGTCAAGGGCGGCTACGCGATTCCCGCGTTCAACTTCAACACGATGGAACAGATGCAGGCCATCGTTCAGGCTGCGGTAGAGACGAAGTCTCCCGTCATCATGCAGGTCTCCAAGGGCGCGCGCAAGTACGCCAACCCCACCATCCTGCGCTACATGGCCCAGGGCGCCGTCGAATACGCCAAGGAACTCGGCTGCAAGAAGCCCCAGATCGTTCTTCACCTCGATCACGGCGACAGCTTCGAAACGTGCAAGAGCTGCATCGACAGCGGTTTTTCGTCCGTCATGATCGACGGCAGCCATCTTGATTTCAAAGAGAATATCAAGCTCACCAAGAAGGTCGTCGCCTACGCCCACAAGCATGACGTCACGGTCGAAGCCGAGCTTGGCGTTCTCGCGGGCGTCGAAGACGAGGTCTCCGCGGCCGAGTCGCACTACACGAAGCCCGAAGAGGTGATTGAATTCGCGACCAAGACCGGTTGCGATTCGCTCGCCATCTCCATCGGCACGAGCCACGGCGCGTACAAGTTCACGCGCGAGCAGTGCACCGTCGACAAAAAGACCGGCAAGCTCGTTCCGCCGCCGCTCGCGTTCGACATCCTCAAGGCCATCGAGAAGAAGCTCCCCGGCTTCCCGATCGTTCTTCACGGCTCTTCCAGCGTTCCGCAGGATGAAGTCGACACGATCAACAAGTTCGGCGGCAAGCTCCCCGACGCGGTCGGCATTCCCGAATCTCAGCTGCGCAAGGCCGCCAAGAGCGCCGTGTGCAAGATCAACATCGACTCCGACTCTCGTCTCGCGATGACCGCCGCCATCCGCAAGCACTTCGCGGAGAACCCCGGCCACTTCGATCCGCGCCAGTATCTCACTCCCGCGCGCGAGAACATGAAGAAGATGTACATCCACAAGATCATGAAGGTTCTGGGCTCGAACGACAAGCTCTAAGCCGACAAACCAAAAGGCGCGCGGCTACGGCTGCGCGCTTTTTGGTTTTAACGACCTTTCGAAAACAACAAATACACAACAGAGGACCATCGTCATGGCCAAGGAACAGAAAAGCGTAAAGTCCGCGTATGCCCAGTCGGGCGTCAATATCGATGTCAAAATGGATGCTGTCGGCTCCATCAAGGAAATGGTGGCTTCGACGAAGACGCAGAACGTCATCGGCGGCATCGGTGCGTTCGGCGGACTTCACAAGGTTCCTGCGGGGCGCGACATGATTCTCGTCGCCTCGTCCGACGGCGTCGGCACGAAACTCAAAGTGGCGGCGATGATGAACAAGCACGACACCGTCGGGCAGGACATCGTCAACCACTGCGTCAACGACATTCTCGTGCAGGGCGCGAAGCCTCTCTTCTTCATGGACTACATCGGAACGGCCAAGGTCGATCCCAGGCAGTTCAAACAGGTCGTCTCCGGTCTTTGCAAGGCCTGCAAGGAGAATAAGATGGCTCTTCTCGGCGGCGAAACGGCCGAAATGCCCGGGCTTTATCCCGTGGGCGAATACGATCTCGTCGGCACGATCGTCGGTTGCGTTTCGAAAAAGACGCTCATCACCGGCAAGTCGATCCGGGCCGGAGACGTCATTGTCGGACTTCCTTCCGGCGGCCTTCAGACGAACGGTTTCTCACTCGCCCGCCGCGTCATTTTCGATCTGTGCCAGCTCAGCTGGCAGGACAAGCTCCCCGGCACGAACCAGACGTTCGGCGACGCGCTTCTCGCCGTGCACAAGAGCTTTTTGAAGCCCGTCGCCAAACTTCTCGAGCGCAAGGTCAAAATCTCGGGCATGGCCCACATCACGGGCGGAGGTTTTCAGGACAACATTCCGCGCGTTCTTCCGAAATCGTGCAACGCCGAGATAGATCGCGCCTCGTGGGAAGTGCCTACCATTTTCAAGTTCATCGAGCGCCAGGGCAAGGTCGATCGCGACGAAATGTACCGGGTCTTCAACATGGGCATCGGTTATGTGATGATCATTCCGAAGCGCGAGCTTACGAAGGCGACGAACATACTCAAGGCCCAGCATCAGCCTTACAGCATCATCGGCGTCATCCGCAAGGGCAAAGGCGTCGTTACGTTCAAGAACTGAGAAAGAATCCGTTTGAAATGAAGAAGATGACCGTTTTCGCCGCTCTCGCGCTTGTCGCGCCTCTTGGCGGTTTCGCCGCAGGACTTTACGGGGACACTCCCGACTCCAAACACGCGTGGAGCGTTCACGACTACAACCGCCCGAAACCCGTCAAGGTCGAGCCCGCCGACAGGATCGGCGATCCGCCGAGCGACGCGGTCGTTCTCTTCGACGGAACGAAGGAATCTTTCGAGAAGAACTGGGTGTCGAGCAACGGCGGTCCGCTCAAATGGATAGTCGCCGACGGAGCGTTCCGCTGTCCGCTCGGCTGGAAGGCCGGCGAGATACGCACGCGCGAAGGTTTCGGCGACTGCCAGCTTCACATCGAATACCGTCACGACCCAGCGAAACTTTTCACCGACAAGGGGCCGCAGATGCGCGGCAACTCCGGCGTCTTTCTGATGGGCAATTACGAAATCCAGGTTCTCGACTCGTACGGCACGAACCGTGACAATCTCACGCTCGACAATTACGCCGACGGTCAGGCCGGCAGCGTCTACGCCGAAAATCCGCCGATGGTCAATCCCGCGCGCAAGCCGGGAGAGTGGCAGGTCTACGACATAGTCTTCCACCAGCCGATCTGGGACGGTCTCAGGCTTGTCAGACCCGGCAGCGTCACCGTGTTCTTCAACGGGGTTCTCGTTCAGGACCACTGGGAGATGGAAGGCCTCACGACCCACTGCAACCGCCGTCCTCTCGCTCCGCACGCCGACAAGCTGCCGCTCGCGCTGCAGGATCACGGTTGCGATGTCGCGTTTCGCAATGTCTGGTACCGCCCGATTCCTTCGCGCTGGGCCAACACGACGCACAGCGTTCTTTCGGCCGATGAAAACGATGTGATGGCCGAGCGCCGCAAGACGGCCGCCGCGCTCTTCGCTAAGATCAGAAACCCCGCGGCGAGCGACGCGGCGACTCTGATCGCTCTTGCCGAAGTCATTTCCTACGCCAACGAAGGCAAGTACGCGAACGCTTTCGGAGCATGTCTCAAGGCCTACCGCGCCAAGCCCGGCGCCAAGAAGGAAGTCGACGACGTCAACAGGAATCTGTCGGTTCTCATCCGCAACAAGGTCATTCCAGTAAATTCGCTCATCAAGTGAGCCAGAGGCAGTAAAAATGAAAGATCTCAAAGAAGCATACAAAACCATCGAAGCGGATCACTTCGCGCCGAAGATGGAGATATCGTTCATCGACGCAGACAAGCGCAGCACGTTTTCGTACGAGAAGGTGACGTGGAACATAGACGGAGAGGAAAAGGGGCTCAGATACGGCGAGAACCCCGGGCAGGAGGCGGCTCTCTACAAGCTCGTCAACGGCAACCTCGTTCTCGGCGAAGTCGAAATGCTTCAGGCTGGGCGCTATCTCGCGTCGGTGCCCGAGCTTCTTCAGTCGGGCAAGCACCCGGGCAAGACGAATGTGACGGACACCGACAACGCGCTCAACATCCTGAGATATCTGATGGAGAAGCCCACGGCCGTCATCGTCAAACACAACAACCCGTGCGGCGTGGCGACGGGTTCGACGCTCGCCAAGGCGTATTTCAGGGCGAACAAGGCCGACAGACTCGCGGCGTTCGGCGGCGCGATCGCGCTCAACCGCGAATGTGACGTCGAGACAGCGAAGCTCATCCTCGAGAACTACGCCGAAGTCGTCGTGGCGCCCGATTTCAAAGAGGGTGTCATGGATCTTTTCGCCACGAAAAAAAATCTCAGGGTCTTTCGCATAAAGAACATGGAAAGACTCACGGATTTCGTCGCCAAACACGTCATAGACTTCAAGTCGCTCATCGACGGCGGCATTGTCGCGCAGACGTCGTTCTCGGCCGACGCGAGAAGGCCGGAGGATCTGATGAACGCGTACTGCAAGCGCAAAATCACCGACAAGGCGACGGGCGCCGTCACGTACGAAGAGCACAAGATCGCGCGTGCACCGACCGAAAAAGAATACGAAGATCTCGTCTTCGGCTGGCTCGTTGAGGCGGGGGTCACTTCCAACAGCGTTCTTTACGTAAAGGACGGGGCTACCGTCGGCATCGGCACGGGTGAACAGGATCGCGTGGGCGTCGCCGAAATCGCGCGCGACAAGGCGTACACGAAGCATGCAGACTGGATTTCCTGGGAGATGTATCAGAAGCCTTTCAACGACCTGAGACTCGTCTTCGGTGAAGAGGACGGCGCGAAGAAGCAGGCCGAAATCATGGAGCGCACGAAAGCCGAAAAGGGGGGATTGCCCGGGTGCGCGATGGTTTCGGACGCGTTCTTCCCGTTCCGCGACGGCGCCGAAGTCGGCATACGCGAAGGCATCACGTCGATAATCCAGCCCGGCGGAGCGATCCGCGACTGGGATGTCATCGACTGCTGCAACGCGGCGGGGGTCGCGATGGTGTTTACGGGGCAGCGCAGCTTCCGTCACTGAGAGTCAAGCCGCTTCATGACAATGCTGAAAACAACGGCGATCGTTTCGCTCGCGGCCTGTCTTCTCGCCGGCTGCGGGGAAAACGCCGATCGCAGGAAAGGATCATCGGCCGTGACCGAAAACACCCCGCACATTACGGACAGCATAGCGAATGTCGACGCGTACGTGTCGCTCAATCCGAGATTCGTCAAGGCGTTTGAATTTCTCAAACGGCCCGATCTCGCATCGCTCTCCTGCGGAAAGTACGACATCATTCCCGGCGAATGCTGGGCGATGGTGCAGGAGGCCGAACTCACGGCTTGCGACGCGGACTCGAAACGCTTCGAGGCGCACCGCAGATATGTCGACATCCAGTCGCCGCTTTCTGGTGAAGAGACCTTCGGGTTGTACACCATGGACGAAAAGGCCTTGGCCGCAGAGTTCGACGTCGAAAAAGATTACTGCCTGTTCACGCCGTCGGACAGGACGGCGGCGAAGTTCGTTACGCTCAAGCCCGGTGAATTCGCGATATTTTTCCCGCCGCTCGGAGCGCACGCTCCCTGTTGCACGACGGGCGCAGGGCGCAAGATCAGAAAACTCGTCATAAAAGTTCTCGTCGATTGATCCGTCGGCGCGATATTCTTCGATGACCGACGCGCATTGCCATCTTGTTTCGGAGGGAATGCGCAGTTTCCTTTGCGGTGATGCGCCGGCGGGAGACGGCGATGTGAGGTTTTGCGGCTTTCATCCCTGGGATTCTTCGAAGTACGATGCCGCCGCAGCCGAGACCTTGCGGGCGCGTCTCGCCGCGGATACGCGTCTCGGGGTGGGTGAGATTGGCCTTGATCGGCTGCGTGAGCGCGAGATACCTCCCGCGATGCGCGAAACGTTTCTTGATCAGCTCGATGCGGCAGCGGCGTTTTCGCGTCCCGTGGTTCTCCACGGCGCTAAATGCTGGGGTGAAGTCGCAAAAGCGTGCAGGCCTTTCGCGGGCAGGATTCCCGCGTTTCTTTTTCACGGGTTTTCCCGAAGCGACGGTCTTCTCCCCGATATCGCGGCGATGAACGGTTTCGTATCGATAGGTCCCGCGCTTCTCAACGATCATGCGGTCAATTACCGCGCGCTCGCCAGAAAGATTCCCGAGGGCATGCTCTTGGTCGAAAGCGACCGCACCGACGCGACGCCCGAGGACGCGCCACGGATAACGGAGATTCTCGCCAAGCTCGCCGAAATCCGCGCCGTCGACATCGTTTCGCTGGAACGCGTCGTGGAAGAGAACGCCGAGCGGTTCGTTTCGTCCCTGACGGAGGTGAAGAGGTGAAGGTTCTTCTCCATGTCTGCTGCGGCCCGTGCGCGAGCGCCTGCGTGCCGCGTCTTAAAGAAGGCGGCGCGGACGTGACGATGTATTACGCGAATTCCAACATCGACACGGCTGAAGAATTCGAAAAACGAAAGGCGGCCGCGGAAAAACTCGCCGAAACGGAAGGCGTTTCTTTCGTTTGCGCCGGATACGACCACGAAGAGTGGCTGTGCGAGGTCGCAGCCGGGCTTGAGAACGAAAAAGAGAAGGGCGCTCGCTGCGCGAAGTGTTTCAGATACAATCTTTCAAAGACGGCGGCATACGCCGCCGCCAACGGGTTCGACGCGTTCACGACGTCGCTCAGCGTAAGCCCCCACAAGCCTTCGGGCGTTCTTTTCGCGGCCGGACGCGAAACCTCGGGAAACGGCGCGCGTTTTCTCGAAGAAGACTTCAAGAAACGCGAAGGTTTCAAACTCTCCATCGCGAGAGCGAAGGAACTGGGGCTTTACCGTCAGAATTACTGCGGGTGCGAATTTTCGAAAAGGGCCGCCGATGGAAATCCGTGAGATTCTCGGGGTAAAAGCCCGCGTCGCTCGCACGTTCCCCGAGAGGGCTCGCGGGCTCATCGGCACGCGTTTTCTTCCGCCGGGAGAAGGCATGCTCATTGAAAGGTGCAACGCGATACATACGTTTTTCATGTCGTTTCCGATAGACGCGGTTTTTCTCGACCGTCAAAACCGCGTAGTCAAAACGGTGCGGGGCATACGCCCGTGGAAGGCGTTCGTATGGGGCGGTTTGCGCGCCGTGAAGGTTCTTGAAACACGCAGCGAGGAGGCGTAATCGTGTTTGTTGAGGCATTGAGGGTTTTTGCCGTTATCGTCATTCTCGTTCTCGCCGCGCTCATTTCCGCCGAGAAGGGCCGCCTTCCGCTCGCGTTGAGGGGGCTTAAGAAAATGCTCGACGCCGATCGCGGCGTAAAAGAAGACGCTCGGGCGCAGAGGGTCCGCCCCTCGGGCCTCAAACGTTTCATCGCCTTTCTTCTCGTTCTCGCCGCCGTCGCGCTCGCGCTTGTCTGAAGACGCCGACTGTCAAGAAGCGTCTCGTCTTCGTCAGGCGTTAGGCGGGAAGGTGTAGACGCCCGCGACGCCGCCGGTGAGGATGTTGTGGACGGTCACGACGAGATTGCCGTCTTTTTCACGTCCTTCTATGACCGTCGGGAATATCCCGGGAACCGGCGTCGAGACGAGTTTGCCGTCTTTCGAACGCGAGACGCGCTCGTCGCCGAGTTTCCATCCGCCGCCGACGATCTGCGCCCAGGGCCTGTCGGGCGCGGGCGCGTCATAGCGGAAACGGTGCTGGTGCGCCGTGATGACGAGCTGTACGCCGGCACGATTGAAAAGCGGCCCCCAGAGATTCGCGCAAGTGCGCTGCCAGACGGCATAATCGGTTTTATACCCGGGCGCTTTGTCGTTCGGAGCAAGATCGCCGGGATTGGCGTTCTTTCTTGGATCGAAAAGCGGAATATGGCAGAAGGCGACTTTGAACTTCGCGGTTTTCACCGCCGGAGTTTCGATCATCTTTTCAAGCCAGCGCGTCTGTTTTTCCCGGTAGGGCCGCATTTTGAAAATGCCCGCGAAAAGGGGGTTGGTGTCGAGCTTGTCTTCGCCCGTGTCAAGGCCGATGAGCGCTATGTCACCGAGGCGCTGGACGAAGTTGCGCCCGAGTTCGTGGAATTCGCCGTCGCGCTCCGCAGGCTCGCGGAACATGAGAAGCCGCTCCATGTGACGCGCGAAACGCCCTCTTAAATCGTGGTTGCCGTTGACAAACATATACGGCGTTTCGGAGGCGTATTCGGGATGTTTTTCATGCGCATGAATAAAGATGTTCACCGCGAGTTCTTCCGTTTCCGTCGTGTTCGTCGCGTCGCCGTTCCAAATGACCGCCGCAGGAGCGATGGAGTCTATCTTGGTGAACAGTTTATCGAGCGTTTTCTTCTGGTCGTGCGTGTCGTTGATGACGCAGAACGCGCCGGACGCTTTCGCGCCGAGCGTCGTGAAGGAACGCGTTTTGGGATCTGTCACGGAGCAGACGTTTTTCATCGAATAGCCGTGTTTGTATTCGATCTTGTCGGCGCCGATGCGGTAATAGTGGCGCGTGGCGCTCTTGAGCCCCGTCAGACGCACGAGCGCTATCTTGTCGTTCAGATCGACAAGACCGGTGCCGCCGGCGAAAAATCTCTTCGCGTTTTTCATGTCGGGCGAAAGTGAAACGTCCACCCACGCGGCAGCCTCCCCGTTAAGGGCGAAAGCGACGCCCATCGAAGTCTCCGCGGCGTTCTGCAGGATGGGAGCCGAAGCTATGAGACATTTTTTTCTCCGCGGGGGCGATGATTCCGCCGCGACGGCGGCGTCTGAGGTCGTGCCGGCCGTCAGAGCGGCGATGGCTGACGTTTTGAGAAAATCGCGGCGGTTCATCGTTTTTTTCTTCATGATTTTTTCTTTCGATGGGTTTTTGAATCTGTTTTTCAATTTTAACAAAATCCCTTGCGTTTGTCACCGGGGTTACAATGACTGCGGAAGTTTGGTATAATATGCGCCGTTGGTGAATATGACACCATTTCAAGGAGCAATAATGGAACTCAAAGAAGACTTCATGGTTTTTTCGGGAACGGCCAATCTGCCGCTTGCCGAAAAGGTCGCATCGTATCTCGGAAAGCCTCTCAACAAAATCGATATCAAGCATTTCCCCGACGGCGAAACGTTTTGTCAGGTGCAGGAAGGTGTCCGCGGTAAAGACGTCTTCGTTATCCAGTCGGGCTCTCCGTCGCCCAACGACGCGTATATGGAGCTTTTTGTGATTATGGACGCCCTCAAGCGCGGCAGCGCCGAGCGCATCACCGCGGTTCTACCCTATTACGGCTACGCCCGTCAAGACCGCAAGGACCAGCCCCGCGTGCCTATCACGGCGAGACTCGTCGCCAATCTTCTGGAATGCGCCGGCGCCGACCGCGTCCTCACGATGGATCTTCACGCGAACCAGATTCAGGGCTTTTTCGACATTCCCCTCGACCACCTCAAGGCCGAACCCGTCATTCTGAAGTACATCCGCGACCAGCATTTCTCAAAGCCGATCATCGTCTCTCCCGACACCGGCGGCGCGAAATCGGCCTACAGCTACAGCCGCAAGCTCGGGACGGGGCTTGCGATCGTCGCCAAGCAGCGTACGGGCGATTCGACTGTCGACGCGTTTTCCGTTGTCGGCGACGTGAACGGCTGCGATGTCATCATGATTGACGACATGACGGCGACGGGCGGCACGCTTTCGGCCGCTGCGAAACTCTGCCGTGAAAACGGCGCGAAGAGCGTGCACGCTTTCGTTTCGCACTTCCCGCTTACGGCGAAGGGCGAAGAGCGCCTTATGAACGAAACACAGCTCGATGAACTCGTCGTCACCGATTCGATTCCTCTTCGCGAAGGGTTCGATCCTTCAAAGTTGCCGTTCAAGCTCACGCAGCTTTCCGTCGCGCCGCTTATCGGCGAGGCGATAAAGCGCATTCACAATGATGCGAGCGTGAACGATCTTTTCAACCACGAGTGACCGGAGAACTCCCGCAATGAAAATCATCGCGGGGCTCGGCAATCCCGGGCAGAAATACGGCTCGACCCCGCACAACGCGGGGTTTGAGGCCGTTGACGCGATCGCCGCCGAAACGCTCGCCTCCTGGGAGTTCAAGAAGTCTTTCAACGCGATGCTCGCCGCGTGCACGTTCGCGGGAGAGCGCGTTCTGCTCGTGAAGCCGCAGACGTTCATGAATCTGTCGGGTGATGCGATAGCGCCGGTCGTCAAATATCACAACGCCGCGGCCGGCGATCTTCTCGTCATCCACGATGACATCGATATGCCCCTCGGGCGCATGCGCGTCAGAAAGACGGGTTCCTCCGGCGGACACAACGGCCTCAAGTCTATAATCGAACGTCTCGGCACACAAAACTTTTTGCGTCTGAAAATCGGCGTCGGGAAAGACCGCGAAAACGTCATCTCCCACGTCCTCGGCAAGTTCGACCCTGCGTCGCGGGAGACAATGACTAAAGTTGTCGCCGAATCGGTAAAGGCCGCCGCTCTCGTTCTGACCGGCGGGCCGGATGAAGCGATGAACGTCTACAACGGATGGACTGCCTGAAATGTTTACGGGGCTTATACAAAAGATCGGTACTGTCAAGCGCGTTTCGCGCGGGGCGGGGCTCGTCCTTGAAATTGGTTTCGAGCCGTGGGCGAGACCGCTTGAGAAGGGCGAATCGGTTGCCGTCAACGGAGTCTGCCTTACGGTTGTGGATTTCAACGACACGCGCTTTACCGCCGATGTTCTCAAGGAGACCGAGTCGCGGACCGGGCTCGGCGGACTTCTCCCCGGAGCGAAAGTCAATCTCGAAAGAGCGCTCAGAGCCGGCGAGCCGCTCGGCGGGCATATTGTCCAGGGGCACGTCGACGCGCGCGGCATCATATCGGCCAAAGAGCCTCGCGGACGCGATTTCAGATTGAAGATACGCTGTCCGCGCGCGCTCGCCGCGGCATCCGTTCTCAAAGGTTCGATCGCGGTCGACGGGGTTTCTCTGACGATTTCGGCCGTAGGTGACGATTTTCTGGCGGTCGACGTCATTCCGACGACGGCCGCCGAAACGACTCTGGGCGCGAAAAGAGTCGGAGATGGCATCAATCTCGAGGGCGACGTTCTCGGCAAGTACGTCACCGCCGCGATGCGAAAGACGTCTCTTACCGAAGAAAAACTTCGTGCCGCGGGTTTTCTCCCGGATGCGTAAAATTTGATATAATACAACGAAATCAAGACCAAGGAGTTCAAATGAAAATAGCTATCGGTTCCGATCACGGCGGCGTGGATCTCAAAGCCGCTCTCGTACAGTCGCTTTCAGACGACGTCACGTTTCTCGACAAGGGCCCGGCCGACAAGAAGAGCTGCGATTATCCCGATTACGGCATCGCTGTGGCCAAGGCGGTCTCGTCCGGCGAAGTCGATTTCGGCATTCTCATCTGCCGCAGCGGCATCGGCATGTCTATGGTCGCCAACCGCTTCCAGAACGTGCGCGCCGCTCTCTGCCCCACCGTCGAAGCGGCGGTCATGACACGTCAGCACAACGGCGCCAACGTTCTATGTCTCGGCGCCGATACCGTTTCGCTCGAATATGCGGCCGAGATCGTCAAGGCGTTCATCTCCACGCCCGTCGATATGGACGAGCGTCATGAACGCCGCCGCTGGAAGCTCGAGCGCGCGGCGCGTCTCTCCGACGCTTCGGGGCTTATGAAGGACGATCCCGAAGTCTGGGCGGCGATCGAAGCGCAGACCTTGCAGGAAGACACCGAAATAAATCTCATAGCTTCGGAGAACACCTCCTCGCGCGCCTGCCGCGAAGCCGCTGGCAGCGTCCTTATGAACAAGTACGCCGAAGGGTACCCGGGCAAGCGCTGGTATTCGGGATGCCTGCCCGTCGACGCAGCCGAAGAACTCGCGTGCAAGCGCGCCTGCGAGCTTTTCGGCGCAGACCACGCGAATGTTCAGCCGCACTGCGGCTCGGCGGCGAACATGGCCGTTTATTTCGCTACCATCAAGCCCGGAGACACAATCCTTTCGATGTCTCTCGATCAGGGCGGACATCTTTCACACGGCTCGCCCGTCAACTTCTCGGGCAAGTATTACAACATCGTCCCCTATACCGTCGACAAAGAGACGCAGATGCTCGACTATGACGCGCTTGAGAAGCAGGCTTTGGAAGTTAAGCCCGCGATCCTTCTCACGGGCGCATCAGCCTATCCGCGCAAACTCGATTTCAAGCGCATCCGCGAAATCTGCGACAAGGTCGGCTGCATCATGATGGTCGATATGGCGCATATCGCAGGTCTCATCGCCGGCGGAGCCCACGAGTCTCCCGTTCCCTACGCCGATTTCGTCACCACAACGACGCACAAGACGCTCGGCGGACCTCGCGGCGGCATGGTGCTTTGCAAGGAGAAATGGGCCAAGGCTCTCGACAGCGCCGTCTTCCCGGGGATGCAGGGCGGACCGCTCGAGAACATCATAGCGGCCAAGGCGGTGTGCTTCCGCGAGTGGATGCAGCCGGAGAAGAAGAGGTATGCCCAGCAGGTAGTCAAAAACTGCGCGGTTCTCTGCAAGACAGTTCAAGATCGCGGTTACAGGATTGTTTCTGGCGGCACCGACAACCATCTCTTCCTCGTCGACGTCAAGACGACCAAGGGCATTACCGGCAAGGAGGCTGCGGCCGCCCTCGACGCGGCGGGTATCGTCGTCAACAAGAATACGATTCCCTACGACACCGAGTCGCCGTTCAAGACTTCGGGCATCCGCGTCGGTACGGCGTCCGTCACGACGCGCGGCATGAAAGAAGCCGAGATGATCAAGATCGGCACTTGGATCGCGGACGTTCTCGACAATATCGCCGACGTTTCGGTGCAGGAGCGCGTCAAACGCGAGGCCGCCGAACTCGTTGCGCTCTTCCCCGTTCCTTAAAGAACGGATGCTTTTAAAAGTAGAAAATCTCAGCGTCGCGTTCAGGATGGAAGGCAGAACTTCCGTGCCTGTGCGCGACGTGAGTTTTTCTGTCGGCGAGGGCGGTCGCGTCGCTCTCGTCGGAGAATCGGGTTGCGGCAAGAGCTTGACGGCTCTCGCGATAGGCGGACTCGTGGAAAGGGCGGAAATAACGGGCAGGATAACCGGATCGCCGCGCATTTCCTACATCTTTCAGAATCCCATGCAGTCGCTCAACCCCGTAATGCGCATAGGCCGCCAGATAGAGGAGACTTCGCCGCGCGGAAAGATGTCGAAGAGCGAGATTGCCCGCGCGCTCGAGGATGTGGGGTTGCCGCGCGACAGCGCGCGCGCATATCCGTGCCGATTCTCGGGCGGGCAGCAGCAACGTGTCATGATCGCGATGGCGCTCGCCGCCGAACCCGACCTTCTGATCGCGGACGAGCCGACGACGGCGCTTGACGTGACGACGCAGAAAGAAGTGCTCGATCTAATCGAAGAAAAAGCTTCGGAGCGCGGCAGCGCCGTTCTCTTCATAACGCACAACCTCGGTCTCGTAAAACTTTACAGCTCATTCGTGAACGTCATGTATGCCGGCAGGATTGTCGAGAGCGGCCGGGTGGACAAAGTTCTTACGGAGCCGAGACATCCGTATACGCGAGGTCTCCTCGCCGCCGTACCCGACATCGCGGCCGCGAAGGACGCGCCGCTCAAAGACATTCCGGGGACGGTTCCGCCGCCGTGGGACTGGCCGAAAGGGTGCGCTTTCCATCCGCGCTGTCCTTATGCCGAAGACGCCTGTTCCTCCGACTCCTTCGCCGTATGTCCGTTTATGGAGCAAAAATAAAATCGTCTGACATTCCAAAATTGATAGTACATTTTTTTCTAATCACTAACGACTAACCGCTTGCCTATAATTTCAGACAGGATTAACAGGATTTACTGGATTATAATTAGTGCGTTACAAAAATGAGAATCTTCTGCGGAAAATTCAGACGTTGCATTTAATCTGTGCCAAAAATCAGTATAGAAAAATGCAGTTGTGCCGGCATATCGGCGGGAGCATTTGGTATAATATCCCGCGATGAAGACCAAGTTCGTTACAACTCTGAAAGCATGGCCGGTGATTACGCTTATCACTGTCGCGCTTTGTTTTCTGACTCAGGAGGGCGCGAAATTCTTCGGTATCGATCTGCCCGATCAGATGAATCTCGATATCGTGCGCAGGGCCGCCGGGTGGAACATAACCTTCGCGGTTCTCGTCGTGCAGATCATCGTCCTGATACCGGCGCTGGAGGAACTTGTCTTCAGATTGCTGCTGTTCCGCCTGCCGTGCCGCAGACGAAACGCTTCGAAATGGGCTTCGGTGCGGTTTGTCGCCGTCGCTGCGGTCGTGACGTCGGTTCTGTTCTCGGCGGCGCATTACATCTTCCAGCCGTTTCCCGACACGGCGTTCATCGCGCTCTTTTTCTTCGGTCTCGCGCAGTGCTGGCTCTATCGCAGAACCATGTCTCTGCTGTGCGCGACCCTTAACCACGCTCTGTTCAACCTCACCAATCTGATATTGATTTTTATATTGCCGGAGAACGTTTCATGAGTTTCGCAGATCCGTGGATGTTCGCTTTTTTCGTGCCGCTCGCCTTGGCGGCATGGCGGCTGCTGCGCCGCGGACGCAAGACCGGTATACGTTTCTCGGCCGTCGCGCGCCTCTCTGACAACGCGTCGGGCTGGCGCGCGCGCTTGGCGGCAATGACGCCGGCCGTTCTTCTTTCGGCGCTCGCTCTTCTGACGATCGCCGCCGCCCGCCCGCGCTCGCCGCTCGCGCGCGAAAAGAAGTCGGTCGACGCCATTGCGATAGCGATGACGGTCGACGTCTCGGGTTCGATGGATGCACTTGACCTGACGCCGAAAGGCGAGAGGTTTTCCCGTGAAACGACACGCCTTGCGGTCGTCAAAAAGCTTTTCGCCGAATTTGTGACGAAACGCCCCGACGATCTGATCGGCCTTGTCACGTTCGGCGGCTACGCCTCCACGCGCTCGCCTCTTACGGCCGATCACCAGATGCTTCTTCACGTCCTCAAGGGTGTGCAGATACCCGCCATCGCGTTTGACGCGAACGGCGAGGCCATCGCGCGCGACGAGCAGATGACGGCCGTCGGCGACGGTCTCGCGTGCGCTCTCGCCCGCCTCAAGGACGCGAAGCCGAAGTCGAAGGTCGTTATACTTCTTTCGGACGGCGTGAGCAACACGGGCGCCGTAGAGCCCGACGATGCGGCGGACGCGGCCGCGAAACTCGGAATAAAGGTCTACGCCATCGGCGTCGGGACGAAAGCTCGTCGCACGCCGATAATATCGCGCGATTTCTTCGGTCGAGAGGTCGTCAGTTACGCCGACATGACATTCGACGAAAGTCAGCTCAAACGTATCGCCCGCAAGACCGGGGGCACGTACTTTTCCGTAAACGACCGCGACTCGCTTGAAAAAGCGCTCGCGGAAATCGACCAGCTCGAGACGACGAAGCTTGAAGCCGACGCGTACAACCGCTGGGACGAACATTTCGCGCCGTTCCTTCTGGCCGGGGCGCTTCTCGTGTTCATCGCGTTATCGCTTTCGATGGCGGCGTCGAGGCGTCTGGCATGAAGAAACCGGCTGGGAGGCGCCGGCACGTGCCGCCTTTTGCGGTGCTTTACGAAGATCCGCACGTCATTGTCGTCGACAAGAGCGCAGGCATGATCACATCATTCTCCGGCGCGGCACGTCGTTCACATGCGCCCGGTCCGCCGTCCCTCGAAGAACTCGTCGACGATTACCTGAGAAAAGGCCAGCTCAAATCACGTAAAAAGGCATGGCTGGTCCACAGGCTCGATCGCGACACGAGCGGTGTCATGATGTTCGCGAAAAGTCCCGAGACGGCCGAATGGTTCAGGAACGACTGGAGCGCGCTCACCGAAAAAACGTATCTCGCGAAAGTGGAAGGGCGGCTCGAAGAAGAATCAGGCGTTTTTGAATCGTATCTGCGCGACGACCCGGCGACGATGGTCGTCAAAAGCGTGGAAGATCCGGCGAAAGGCAAGTTCGCTTCGACCGCTTGGCGCGCCATTTCGCGGGAAGGGGCTTTCACGCTCGTAGAGGTGAGACTCAATTCCGGTCGTAAAAACCAGATACGCGTGCATTTCAGCGAGGCGGGACATCCCGTCGCCGGCGACGTTAAGTACGGGGCGCGAAAATCCGACAGACTTTATCTCCACAGTTCGAAACTTGTCTTCACGCATCCGCGCACCTCTCGCCGTATCGAAGTCGTTTCGCCATGTCCGTTTGCCGTGTGACACGACGGCATGGCGGAATTTTGGTATAATAAACGCACCGAAAGCAATGTCCAAAAACAAATGAAAGGATTGAATATGAAAAAGGCTTTGTTTGTCTGTATCGTCGCGGCAGCCGGAGCGCTTAGCGCGGAAATATGCGTCAAAAACGGAGATGCCGTCGCGTTCATGGGCGACTCCATAACCCAGCAGGGAAACGGCTCCCCGGCTGGATATGTCAATCTCGTCATCAAAGGTCTTGAACTCTGCGGAGTCAATGCGAAAAAAATCCCCGCCGG
The DNA here is from genome assembly GCA_045537795.1 of Kiritimatiellia bacterium. GTDB lineage: Bacteria > Verrucomicrobiota > Kiritimatiellia > RFP12 > UBA1067 > UBA1067. The sequence continues at coordinate 37,303 of JAZSQE010000015.1, forward strand.
CATTTCGGGGCACAAGGCCGTCCAGATGCATGCGCGCCTCAAGCGCGACGTTCTCGACAAGAAACCGCAGTGGATGACGTTCTCATGCGGCGTCAACGACGTCTGGCACGGCAAGAACGGCGTTCCTCTCGAGAAGTACAAGGCTCTCGTCGGCGAAATCTTCGACAAGTGCGCCGCTCAAGGCATCAACGTGATCGTTCTTACCGCGACGATGATCGGCGAAAATCCAGAAGCGAAAAACAACAAACTTCTCGCGCCCTACAACGAATGGCTGCGCGCCGAAGCGAAAAGGCGCAACCTGAGGCTCGCCGATCTCAACGCCGATATGCAGACCCGGCTTGCCGAGATCCGCAAGACCGACAAGACGCCCGGCAACAAACTCACGAGCGACGGCGTGCACATGGCCTTCCCGGGCAACTGCATGATGGCGTGGGGCGTTTTGAAGGCGATGGGCGTCGACGAGTCGAAGAAGGCCGAACTCTTCGCCGCGTTCCGCAAGCAGAGCGGCGCCTACAGGATGAATCTCCAGTTTTCCGCCGATGAATATTCGGCCCTGAAGAAGAAGGCCGATGAAGCCGGTCTCGACGTGAACCGTTACATCACAAATACGCTAGGACTTTGACAAGCAAAGGAGTATGACATGGACACCACGATGATTGTTCTTGCCGCCGCCGTCGCTCCGTGGCTGACGCCTGAAATAAACAGCATCAACCGTCTCCCGGCGCGCACCGTGATATATCCGTGCCAGAGCGAAGAGACGGCGCTGCGGATAAAACAGCTCGATGCGCCGGCAAAAGAATCGAAGTGGGTCATTTCTCTGAACGGAGAGTGGGATTTCAAGTGGAAGCGCTCACCCGAGGCGGATTGGGAAAAAACCGCAAAAATCGCCGTGCCCGGGTGTTGGCAGCTGCAGGGCGATTACGATCCGCCGCTTTACACCAACATAAACTATCCGTTTTCGGCGACACCGCCCAATCCGATGAACGAGCCTGCAAAAGATTATACGAGCCGCGAATACCGCAATCCCGTGGGGCTTTACACATGCAGGTTCAAACGCCCGTGGAGTTGGTGGTTCCGCCGCACCGTCATACGCTTCAACGGCGTTTCGTCGGCGATGTACGTGCGCGTGAACGGCAAAGAAGTCGGTTATTCCGAAGACAGCCGCCTGCCGGCCGAATTCGATCTGACGCCTTATCTCAAGGTGTTCGGCTCCAATACGCTCGAAGTCGAAGTCTACAAGCACTGCGACGGGAGTTTTCTCGAAGATCAGGATTTCTGGCGGCTTTCGGGCATCTTCCGCGACGTGCAGCTAATCTCGGAACACAAGCGCGCTCCAAAGGATTTCGTCGTCGAGACGACGCTTTCGGACGATTACTCGAAGGGTGTTTTCGTCGTGCGCGACGAAAACGGCAACGAACTCAAACGCCGCGTCATCGAAAACCCGAAACTGTGGAACGCCGAAACACCGTATCTTTATCTCACGCCGATGGAATTCAGATACGGGTGGTGGATATTCGGCGGAACCGATCATTACGCCGTTTCGTTCGGCTTCAGAAAAACCGAAATCAAAAACGGCGTCCTTTATCTGAACGGCAGGCGCATACTCTTCAAGGGGGCGAACCGTCATGAAATCCAGCCCGAAGGCGGATACGTCGTCACTATGCCGGGCATGCGTCAGGACATCTCGCTGATGAAGGATTTCAACATCAACGCGGTGCGCACGAGCCACTACCCGAACGATCCGAGATGGTACGATCTCTGCGACATCGAGGGTATCTACGTCGTCTGCGAAGCGAATATCGAATCGCACGGCATGGGCTACGAAGAAAAAACGCTCGCGAAAGATCCCGCCTACATCAAAACTCACGTCGAGCGCGGCGTGAACATGGTCAAGACGTTTCGCAACCATCCTTCGATAATCATCTGGTCGCTCGGCAACGAAGCGGGCGACGGTCCCGCTTTAGCCGAAGAATACAAAGCCATAAGGGAGATCGATTCCACGCGGCCTATACAGTACGAGCGTGCCATACACACCGATCACAGCGACATCATGTGTCCGATGTACGAGCCCGCCGCCAAGGTTGAGGCGTATGTATCCAAGAATCCGGCCAAGCCTTACGTTCTGTGCGAGTACGCCCACGCGATGGGCAATTCGACAGGAGGTCTGATCGAATACTGGAAGCTCGCCCGCAAATATCCTTCCTTCCAGGGCGGCTTCGTATGGGATTTTGTCGACCAGCAGGTCTGGCAGACGAATCGTTTCGGCAAAGTCCTGGCATACGGCGGCGATTTCGGAGATAAGCCGAACGACGGCAATTTCTGCTGCAACGGCATCTTCGCGGCCGATCGGCTGCCTCATCCCGGAGCGTATGAATTCAAATACGCGTACCGTCCGATTCACGTAGACGCGTGGGACTGGGAGACTTCGGAAGTGACGATCTGGAACGACTACTCCTTCATTTCTCTCGACGATGTCGATGCGTCATGGGTGGTCACGCTCGAAGGCAAGGAGGTCGGAAAAGGGGAATTCACCCTCGAAAACGTCCCGAGCGCGACATCAAAGAAATTCAAACTTGAGAATATTCCCGAAGGCGACGCGATCAAGTTCACGTTCGTCAACAATGACCGCATCGTTTCGTGGGAACAGTTCACGAAACCGTTCAAGAGCGTTGCGACGGCGAAAATCGCCAAGGCCGCCGATCCGGCGATCGCGTCTCTTTTCAAGATGAATTTCTACCGCGCCCCCACGGACAACGACCGCGGCTGGAACATGCCTGAAGTCTGCAAAATCTGGAAGGACGCGACGGATTCGCAGAAACTCCCCGCCGGCGTCAAGAGCGATCTCAAGGTGTCGACTTTGGAAAACGGTCTGACGCTCGTCGACTGGACCGTGGCGATACCGAAGGGTATGGCGCCCGTTCCGCGCGTCGGGCTCACGTTCAAGGTACCCGCGAAGTATGTCAACGCGATATGGTACGGCATGGGGCCGTGGGAGAATTACATCGACCGTGACGCGTCCGCGTGTCTCGGCATCTATCACGCCACAGTCGGTCTCGTCTCCGGGGTGGCCAATCCCGCATCGGGCAAAATCGTCTATCCCAAGTCGCGTCTCAACCCCGACAATTACTCCGAACCGGGAGAGCAGGGCTACCGCACCTCCTGCCGCTGGCTGACGCTTTCGGACTCTTTCGGCAAATCGATAAAGATCACGGCCGTCGACGCGCCGTTCGGATTCAACGCATGGCCATACGAGCAGAAGGAACTTGAAGTCAAGAAGCATCAGTACGAAATCGAAAAGGGCGACGCGATCACGCTCAACATCGATGCGATTCAGATGGGCGTAGGCGGCGACGACAGCTGGGGAGCGCGTCCGCTCGCCAAATACATGCCCGGCGAGGGCGTATACAGACTCAAGTTCACCGTAGAGGGGCTGAGAGCCGAAACGAAATAACGAAAATACAACACGCGGAAACGATGCAGACGATAACAGATCAGATCAAAACCTCCATGGCGTCCTCGAGCTGGATTCGCAGGATGTTCGAAAAGGGGATGGAACTCAAGAAAGAATTCGGCGCCGACAAGGTCTGCGATTTTTCGCTCGGCAACCCCGACGTGCCGCCGCCCGCGAGCGTAAGGCGCGTCCTCGAGGAGATCGCGGCCGAAGCGGTAAAGCCTCTCGGTCTCGGCTATTGCCCGAACGCGGGAATCCCCGCCGTCAGAGAAGCTATGGCGAAGGCGCTTTCGCGTCAGCAGGAATGCGAGATTGCGGCGGGTGACGTGGTGATGACGGTCGGTGCGGCAGGGGCTCTCGTTTCGTTCTTTCGCGCGGTGGTAGATCCCGGAGACGAGATCATAACGCCGGCGCCATATTTCGTTGAATACGGCGCGTACTGCGGACATTTCGGCGGGGTTCTCAAGCCCGTCAAATCGATCGCGCCTTCATTCCGGCCCGATATAGAGGCCATTGAAAGGGCGATCACGCCCCGCACGCGCGCGATTATCGTCAATTCACCGAACAATCCCACCGGGTGCATCTATTCGCGGGAAGACCTCGAAGCTATAGCGCGAATCGTCGAGCGCGAGAACGAAAAACGCGAACGGCCGCTCTTTCTTCTCGGCGACGAGCCTTACAGGGCGTTCGCTTACGACGGGGTCGAAGTGCCGCCGCTTCTGCCTCTCACTAAGTATGCCTGCGTTCTCGGGTCGTTCTCGAAAACGCTTTCTCTCGCCGGCGAGCGCATCGGTTATTTCGTGGCCAATCCCGCAATGCCGGACGCGGCGTCTCTGACCGCGGCGGTAACGCTCACCAACCGCACACTCGGCTTCGTGAATGCTCCCGTCATAGGCCAGCGTCTCGCCGCCGCACTCGTCGACGAGACCGTCGATCTCGAAGTTTACGACCGCCGCCGCAAACTTATGGCAAAAGTGCTCCAGGAGGCCGGCGTCGAGTTCGAAATGCCGAAAGGGGCGTTTTATTTCTTCGCCAAGAGCCCGGTCGAAGACGACGCCGTTTTCGTCGACGCGCTTCTTCAGGAAAAGATTCTTGTCGTCCCGGGCAAGGGCTTCGGTTATGAGGGGTATGTGAGATTGAGTTGCAGCGTGGATGAAGAAATCATCGCACGCTCCGCCGGGGGATTCAAACGCGCGATGGAGAAATTCAGATGATATTGTTCGCCGTTCTAGCCGCGATAACGATAGGAACCGACAGCGTCACGTTCACCGCTTCCGCAACAGGCGTGAAGAAGGGGGAAGCGGTAGAATTCGGTTTCATCACAAAAGAATCGGCCAACGGTTACGAGGCGCTTTTTTCTCTCGACGATCCTGTTGAAGACATTTTGAGCGCTATGAAGAAAGCGAAATTCCCCTCTGGGCGTCCAATCGACCCGGCGAAGTGCGATTTAAGAAGCGTTGGCGCGTATGTTGAACTCGTTCCCGCCATTACGAATTTCATAACATTCAAAAAGGGGGGTGAACGCCATCTTCCTGAGATCGTGTTCACCGGCGGCACCTTAGACGCGAAAGGGCTGCCGGTCGCCCGCAACAACTCTCCCGGCGCTTTCTTCGCCTTCTTCGATTGCCCGCAGTCGGCGCTTCTTTTTGACGGTCTTTTCAATCAAGGCGACGTATACGGCGATTATCTTTCGAAAGACGGCCTGAAAAAGGGCGAACAGAGAACATTTACTCTGAAACTGCGCGACAAAAAGATGAAAAGCCTCGAATTTGAGCTTTCAAAGGCGAATATCTCCGAAACGTTGCTTTTACTGAAAAAAGAATCTCAGTCTAACGTCCTTGACGTCAGGTTTTCGTTCTCGGGCGATCTTACGGTAGACGATGCCGTACAGATGGCGAACGCCATTTCGCTTCTTGATTCCGACCGGATAAAGATAAACGGCATCAAAGACGGCAATCTTTATTACCGCGCGTTCTTGCCGCTTGTCAAATGGCTCGACCGTTCCGAACGTTTGCTTCAGCCGTTTGAATTGACGCTTGCCGAAAACGACAAACTTGTTTTCATCGAAGAAAATTGGGAGGTTGAAAGTCTCGACCCTGAACTTACGGAAAAAGAGATTTCATTCTCCGATACGGTAAAACACCCGAAAACGAAAACGTGTTTCATTTACACGTCAAAAACGGAAAAATTAAGCCGCATATTCAAGGCGATGACCAAATTCAAGAAGGGTCAGATCACAAGCTGGTACGTTTTCGGGCGGTAACAACCGTAGTTTACATAATCCCTATTATGCGACATCCCCGACCACCCAAACCCCTTAAACCTGATTCACTCATGACGGAACAAATTATATCAAAATATTTGCGCACGCGTCAAGACACGCGCGCACATCAGATACATTTTCTAATGCACGCTTTTTTTTGCGTGCTCTGGAGGAGTTGCGCGCTGCGGCGCGCTTGCTTGCAGGGGCGCGGCGCGGCACGCGTCTCCAAAACAAAATCACACAGCGCGTTAGTAGCGAGAGAGTGCCGCATGCGGGGCGCCGCATGGCTATTATTTGGCAAGTTAAAGCGCACGTATCATTTAATAACCAATGCTAACGCATAACAAAGCATTGCACACGTAAGCACAAGCAACAAGAAATGACAAATTACATCTTTCATGACAATATTATACCATATCAACGCGACCAATTGCCATGCAAGTAATATTTACCGTCACGAACCTTTTTGCCATTTGGCGATTTTTCAACAGCACTATCAAAAGCTTTAATACCTTGATAAAGACCATATCCCCCCACCCCAGCTGCACCGACTTTAGCACCGCCAAACAAAAGCGGCGCAAGCCAAGACAGACCCGAACCAACACCAGAAGACGAAGCACCTACACTACGAGCACCATTACGAGAATAAACAGAACCACGCTTACGCCTATCATTCAACAGATTCCACAGCAACAAAGCATTAGCACCATCATCAATAAAACCGCCTGCAGAACCAACCCAATTGCGCACCTCTTGAGACTTTAACACATCCGTTTCGGCTTCAATTTTTTCCTTCTGTGCGTCGATAATATCCAACGATTTCTTATCCGCTTTTGTTTTAGTCTTTGCCTGTTCCTGTTCTTCCTTAAACATAGCCATCATTTCACTTGCTAATTTCGCACCTTGGCGCGCTGAACCAACAGAATCAGCAATAGGAAGTTCACCAACATTCGACGAAAACGATTGACCTGAAGGCATAGACATTCCACCATTAACTGCCAATATAGGATTAAAACCAGCCTTCTCAAGACCTTGACGCATAAGAGATGGACCTTCTAAATTCTGATACTGGTAAGACCGCCGCCAATTAGCATAAGCACGCTTATCAGCTGAGCGAGCTTCTTTGGAAGAAAAGTGCTGAGACCAAGCTTGATTTATATGTGAAGCAATAGCACCAATGCCAGCACCAATAACAGAACCCCAATCCATAGAAAAACTCCTTATTTCTTTAAAACATTACGAGCAAAAGAACGAAATAGCCATCTCGTCTGATGACTCTTAAACTTTTTATGAATTTTTGCAATACGTTTATCCCGTGCAAGAGTATTACCCTTAAAATAACGCCTAATTTTTCTCATAACACTACCCTTGACAAATGCGGTTTTTTTTGGTAGACCGCAAACTACCATCAATTCTACAGATGGTCTATAAGACCAGGTATCGAATATGTGGGAAGAGGACGCGTCCACTTCTGGCCAAGATACATATCAAGCAATATCTGTGGCTCACCTTCTGTAACCGCAAGCACTCTATCAAGCGGAGGGTCTTCCTCGATGAACTCCGACGACAACTTCGGCAAGTCGCTGAAATTCTGAGCCAAATGCCAAACATCAAGCGAGCCGTCAATACCACTTCGCATTTTACCTGTAATACGCGAAGGATTATAACGCATCTCAGCATACCGCTCTTGATACGCAAACACACCTTCATCAACAGGCTCTCCCGTCTCATCCTTAACATTATCGCCTTGCGCGTAAATTTCCTTATTAAGAATTGCCTGTTCTCCAAGATGAGACAAAGTAGGCCAATAGAAATCATAACGACCACTACGAGTCCACAGCCTATCAACTCCTTGCTGATAATTAAGGTCAGTACGAACAGAAGCAAGGATGATTAAATATCCATGTTCACTGAACGAACGCGTAAACCGCCAACCATTACAATAGGCATGCGCAGTAGCCGCAAGATTACCCTGCGGCGTTTCAGCAGTAGCAGAAGTCTGTGCAATAGGCGAAAAAGCAATAGGTTGCATATATCCGCCAAGATACTCTGAACGCTGAAGTCTCGCGTCAGGACAAATCGTCTTGAAATGATTACGAATTATCTCAACATAACGAGTACCACCGCGCGCATCACTCTCAAGCATCCGTTGCAACTGAAACGCCATACGAAGCGAATTAATCGTAGCCGCCGTTGCATTAGAAAGATCAGCCACTACACCAGATTTTGAAGCATCCTGAGTTACTCCGACAGACTTAGCAGTAGCCATTACTCCCTCAGGTGAAGAAGTACCAACAGGCTGACCGCTCAAACTTGTATAGAAGTAATCACGATTAGAATAAAGGCCAGACTCTAAAGTACCATCAGTCAAACCAAGAGTAAGACCATTACCAACAACCGGCGCAGTACCAGCAAGCGGAAGATTAACACCTTCGCCTTTCTGCGGCCAAGGTAGACCCGACGTAAAATAGTCATGTCTCTTACCGCGTTTACGCAACTTGAGCCACTTTTCAACATCATCAACAGTATCGCCGAGTTCATCTGAATTCTGAATAACAGAGCCTTGCAAATTCTCGTCTCGATACCAATCATCCCATATTTTCTGATAACACCTAAAAGGCAAAACACTAACAGGAATAGCGCCACCATCGTCGGTCAACTGATTAACCGGCAAACCCATATAATCAGCCAAACCACCAACGGCAAAGTTATCACCTTTAACCATATCAACAGTGGGAACGAGATAATCAATCGAATCTTGAGGATTTTTCCGTTCACCCATCATACGCGTAAAATTGTTCCAAACCAAACGCGAAGGAACAAAAAACGCCTCAAGCGCAATCTGAACATTATCCATAACCGGCGTCACAACAGGAGCGAGACGCGCGAGGAATCGCACATCGAAATCAACCGTATCAGACGGTATAACTTCCTGAACCTCAACGGGTATAAGATAACCACTATCAAATGCAGTCTTGTATCCATGACCGCGGTCAAAAGTAGAACGCTGAATTTCAGTCTGTGCAACCCGCGAAAAATCTTTAGTCATTATACTTTTCATTTCATTACCCTTTCAAAAGAATTAGTGGAAGAACCAATCGAAACGTCAAACTCCTTAACAGAAAGTTCGCCGCAATACATTCTACAACCAGCACAAAAAGCACTAATAATAGCGCCAAGCGCACTAACAACAGCCGAAATAACACGACCATTAGTTAAAACTTTAATTATACTTTTCATAATTTTTACTCCTTAAAAATTTGTGTCAGTATCGCTACAATTAATCAAGTACTTTAACGCGATACTAACGCAGACTTAGTCTTTCGTTACCTCAGAAGAGGTGACACGCGTATTCTCCGCAATTTCCATAAGAAGCTCAGAAGCACTCTTTTCCTCTTTACGCTCAACCATAAGACCAAGCTTAACCGCTTCAGAAACGTTCATAGGATTAGATATCCATTCATAAAAAGCGCGAGGATCATTACCAAAACGAGCACGAATCCCAGACGGCATCGCCATAAACGAATCAACGCCATCCTGAACACGCTGCATACATTCGGCAAAATCGCCATATCCACTAACATCACCACCAATAGGCTTAACGTCTGGAGCAGGCAAAACACCATACCGGCTAATTATACCAGCAATGGTAGAATCCGCCTTATACTGAGGGTCAGTAAGACTTTTAACATTTTTAAAAGACTTACTAACACGGCGGGAATCATACTTAGTTCTGAATTTTTTCACCATTATCTCCTTTCTTAAAAACACCTACAACATGACGTGGCTTAACAAACTTTACGAACTTACCATCTACAGTACAAAACGTACCACAACAATAAATATCAGAACGACAAATTTCCGGCTGAGAACGAGACATTTCAGACAACGCAGAAAGAGCATCATTATCAGACAAAGCCAAAAAAGGCGGCGAATACGTCCATTCTGCAGAACGAGCACGATGAATCGTATAAATACCAAACGTGCGAGACTTCTTAAACGCTAACTCAGATTCTCTCTTACGAAGATTCTGAACCACTTCTTTCTCCTTCTTTGTCATAGACGATAACCTCCTCTCATAGGCGCTGGCGCGCTATTTTTGGGATGATGATTATTTGCAGTCGCAACAAACTTTTTGCGCGACCGTCGCTGATTAGGCTTATATCGTTTAGCCATACTTACTCCTTTTTTTTTTATTTACAAAATTTCACGAGCAATCTCTTCTCTCAATCCCTTATCTTCAACAGCAAGACGAGACATAAAATCAGACCATTTCTCATAACTCGCCGGATGATTTTTATTACGCTCAACAAACGCAAGCCGCTCATCTCTCAACTTCAACCAAAACTCACGCTTAACCTTACGACAACGCGTCCAATAATAACGAGGAATAGAACACTTAACAAAGGTATTATCATCAGCACGCACAGTCACATACCCAAGACTAAGATTAGAAAACCACTTATCAAACCAAGGCGCACCAATACCGCCATTACGGACACTCTGCAACACAAACTCAGGACAAACCGCAGAACATTCAACATTATCACTATGCATAGACGTAAACTTCTTCGTCACATACCGAGCGCAATACTTCACAACGCCACCAGTAACATCGCAAACAGTAGAAAAGCCATATTTCCACAATTTCTCAACCTGCGCACTACGGCAAACAGCATAATTACCTCTCAACTCATGTACCTTCATATCAGACGGACGCCAACCAAAAATGATAATATGATAATGAGGCCTACGGCTTTTAGTGCCATACTCACCAACAGCAAAATAACGTATAGGTTTCGTCACGTGGTCTCGATTATCTACAATACGAGTTGGTTTATATTCCAAATGACGGCGTAAACGTTTTATAAACTTCTGCACATCAGACGGAAGAAGAGTAGACTTACCCCAAAAATCTCCACGCTCCAACATAACGCCATCTTTCCAAGAACGCATATCAGTTTTAGGGAGCGAACTATCATTATAAGTCAAAGTAATAAAACAACACTCTTCGTGACAGGACCGTTCATGCTGCAACCGAGTGGACATTTCCGAGCGCTTACGCAACAAACACGCTTTACATTTACCACAATCAACAGGCAAATGCGCCCTTTCCATATAAAAATGAGCCGCTTCTAAACTACCATAAATATTTAAAAAATAACGCAACGCCTGAGAAGCACTAAACTCAAGTTTGTTAGACCACACACCATCTTTAGCACAACAAACTCCACAAACCCAAGCATCAATCGGATTAACACATTTATATTTTTTTTTCATACTTGCCTTTCAGTGAATTGTTGAATTGTTTACATACTCCCTATTATGCGACATTCGGGTGGCAGGGGGGCCGAATGAAAATATTAAAAATTTTTATAAATCCTCGCGTGGTGACAGCAGTCATTTCTGCGATTGGTGCTATTATTTCTGCTTGTTGTGCCGGTTGTCGGTTAGCAATGGGTGAAATGTCTATCAAAGATTTTGAAGCTGAGATTTTTTCAGCTTATAATAATAATACGAATACTATTCAGGAGATTAAATAATGTCTCGCATTAAATCAAGTTCGCAGCATACTTTTGCTCAAGTTCCTCGTGCTGATATTCCGCGTTCTTCGTTTAGGCGTAATTCTAATTACAAAACAACGCTTAATGCGGGTTATCTTGTGCCTGTGTTTCTTGATGAGGTTCTTCCCGGTGATACTTTCAATCTTTCGATAACGTCATTTGCGCGTATTCTTTCGCCGTTGAAATATCCGATACTTGATAATCTGTATATGGATTATCAGTTTTTCTTTGTTCCTACTCGGCTTGTTTATGCTGATTACGAAAAGTTTTTTGGTAGTTCTAAAGGTCCGGAAGGAAATTGGGAATATGACGATTCTCATTTGATGCCATCGATGTCGGCTCCTGCAGGTGGCTTTACTGTTGGTTCGTTGGCTGATTATTTTGGTATTCCTACAGGTGTTGAGAATATCAAGGTAAATGCGCTTCCGTTTCGTGCATACAATCGTATTATTCAAGATTGGTATCTTCCGTCATCTTATGGCCTTGATAATCCTGTTGTTTTGACTGATTATAATCGCGATCCGGATACCGGCGATCGCATTGATGATGATATTGCTGATTATCCTCTTCGTAAGCGTCTCAAACGGTGTGATGCGTTTACTGCTGCTCTTCCAGAACCGCAGCGAGGCCCTGGTGTAAATCTCCCGCTTGGTGGTATTGCTCCTGTTGTTGGTAATGGTACGACGCTTGGTTTTACTGATGGTACTAAAGAGACCGGTCTTTATTCTAATCCGGTATTGTTTTATGAGAGTTTGAGCGGTAAGCCTGTTGGCGCATCCGAAATATCTGGTTCTGGGCAGACTGGTAAGTCCCTCGGTATTTCTACTGATTCTGCTAAGTCAGGCCTCATCGCTGATCTTTCGGGTGCTACTGCTGCCACTATTAATTCTATTCGTCAGGCTTTTCAATTGCAACGTTGGCTTGAGCGCGATGAACGTGGAGGTGTGCAGTATGTTTCCACCCTTCTTTCGCATTTTGGTGTTCGTTCTCCGGATGCAAGGCTTCAGCGTACTGAATATCTTGGTGGTGGTTCTACTCCGATTCAGATTCATTCTGTTGCTAATACAACGAGCGATGAGCAGGCTAAACTTTCCGCCTTTGGTCTTTCTGCTACTGGTAGTGTTGGTTTTGTAAAGTCGTTTGTTGAGCATGGTTACGTGATTGGTCTTGTTTCGGTTCGTGCTGATAATACGTATCAGCAGGGCATACCTAAGATGTTCGATCGCTTTGCGCGATTTGATTTTTACTGGCCTGTTTTTGCTCATCTTGGCGAAGAAACTGTTAAAAATAAGTTGATTTATGCTCAGGGTACTGCTGAAGATGATCAAGTCTTTGGATATCAGGAACGTTATTGGGATTATCGTTATTCTACGAGTAAGATTACAGGACAGCTTCGCAGTACTTTTGATCAGCCACTTGATTCTTGGCACCTTGCGCAGAAGTTTAATAATCTGCCTAAGCTAAATCAGGAGTTTCTTGAGGTTGATGTTCCGATGAATCGTGTTAAGGCAGTCATGGATGGTCCTGATTTTCTCTATGATTCATTGATTTCTCTTAATTGCGTGCGGCCGCTTCCTCTCTTTGGTATTCCCGGTCTTGTGGATCATTTCTGATATGGGTTTTTCTTTATCTAGAGCTTTAGGTACTAGGAAGCTTAGGAAAAAGCTTTTTGGTAAAAGCAGTTGGAACTCTTGGGGCACTTTGCGTAAGAGGATTGGTCTTAAGAACCCTTTTTCTTCGAAAGCTTCTATTCCGGTTAGTTCTGCTTCTACAGTTAACTCTGTTTATGGTCCTTCTGGTTCGATTGTAGGGAGATTTTAATATGTCTGTGTTAGCGATGTTAGGTATGCTTGGCGCAGGTGCTATTAGTTCTGGCGCGCAGTTATATGCTAATCAGCAGAATATTAAAAATCAGGTATCTACAAATGCTTGGTCTCAAGGTCTCGCTGATTCTGCTCATCAGCGTGAAGTTTTGGATCTTTTAAAAGCGGGATTAAATCCCGTTCTTTCTGCTTCAGGATCTGGTGCTTCTGTTCCTGCTCTTGGTGCCGCTTCCGTTGTTAATGCCGGTCAAGGTATCGCAGATGGTATATCTTCTGCTTCGAACTTGATGTCATCTCAATATAAAGCGAACGTTGAAAATATCCGGGCTAATACTGATAAAGTTAATGCCGATACTTCTGCTGTTCGTGTTCATTCTGATTTAGTCAGTCAGCAGCGTCAAAATGAACGTATCCGTCAGGATATTCTTGAGCAGGAGCGTGGTGCCGGTTTGTATGATGCGATGAATAAACGCTTAGAGAGTGCTGCTATGAGTGAAGCATTGACCGGTAAAATTCCTGAAGATGTTGATTCTATTATTGATTGGGAAGATCACAAAGCTGTTAAGGCTTATAAAGATCTTGTTCAGAAATATCGCAATAAAGTTGAATTAGATCGTTATCTTAATTCAGTTGAGCGGCAAATGGCTATTGATTCAGTTAATTCTGCGAATTCCGTTAAGGGTTTGCGGTCAAGCAAAAAGAAAGGAAAGTGATGAAACGTAAAAAACTTACTCGTCGTGGATCCAGAAAACTTTTTACTGCTACTGCGATGAAAACGCATAAGATAAATCTTATTAATGAGCCACAGCGTGGTGGATTTCGGCTTTGAGCTGTACTACTCCTCAGTGTTATTTAATTCCAAAGGAAGGTGGCAGACCAAAGCATTTAATGGACGATTTTCCTGCCGGGAATCATCCATTGGGCCGTGTGGTTTATCTTCCTTGTGGTGGTTGTCTTGCGTGTCGTCGAGAGCGCAGACAAGAGTTGACATTACTCCAATGTTGCGAAGCGAGTTTGCATAATGATAATTGGTTTATAACTCTTACTTATGAGGATTGGCCGACTATTCAGCTAACTGGTATGGCTCCGTATTCTTTATCAAAAGTTCATTTATCGACTTTTTGTGAATCGATGCGTAAATATGCTCGTTATCACGGTTCTGATTTTCGTTTTTTTGCTTGTGGTGAATATGGAGAGAGATATGGACGTCCTCATTATCATATGTCTGTTTTTGGCTTGTCTCCTGAATTGTTAGGTATTGCTGAAAATTTTGATGCATCAAAATTTCGTCGTAAAGGAATATTACATGATGGTAAATTTATACGCTCATTATCGCGAACTGTTAAAGATTCTAAAGGTAATGAATATTGGCAATCTCATGTTATTGAGGTTCGATGGCCATACGGTGTACATAAGATCTACCGAGCCAATAGAGAAACTATGCAGTATGTTGCTGGATATGTCACAAAAAAGCTTACGGGTGACGGTGGAGTAGATTTTAGATCATCTGGTAAAATATCGGAGTTTCAAGTTCAATCGCGGCCGAGTATTGGCCGCCCTTGGTTTGAACGGTACTTTGATTCTATTTCGCAGGTAGATGGTGAAAAGTTAGTAAATGATGTTGTTTCAGTTTATGATATTCAGTGGAAATGTCCGCGAATTTTTGATAGGTGGCTTCAATCTCGAGATTACTTTGATGGTCCTTTGATTTCTGAAAAAATAAAATTTTTACGAACTTTAGGTTATCCTTTAATGCCTGATCGTCAGGCTTTAAAATGTAAGGCTGATTTTGACCGGTATTCGGCTGCACATTTCAAAGATAATAATCGGTCTCATAAAGAGGTAAAATAATGAATAAAATGGTACTTGTTTCTGTGCGAGATAAAAAGGCTGAGTTTTATCATCCGCCGTATGCAGTTCCTACTGAAGCAATGGCGATTCGTGGTTTTGGCGATGCTGTTCTTAAGGGTAACAGTGATTTGTCTGCTCATCCCGAGGATTTCAATCTTTTTAAGCTTGGCACTTTTGATCAGTTGACCGGTGCTACAGTTGGTTGTGATCCTGTTTCGATTGCTTGTGGTCTTGATTTTGTGGATAAAGGAGAATAACTATGAACCTTGAGAAACATGTCGACTGTTCTAATGGTTTGACGTTTAAGCGTCCTTCTCTTGTGAAACCTCAGTTTGCTGATGAGTGCGATCTTGGTAAGATTGTATCTCGTTTTGTTCGAACAGGTGAGCTTCCAAATTTGCGTGTAAAAGAGTCGTTTAATATTGATACTACTGATATGCCTGATGATTTTCAGTCTTTGTTAGATAAGCGAATTGAGTTGCAGAACCGTTTTGAACAAGAACCAGATATCGTCAAAAATGCTTGTCAGCATAATCTTGATATTTATCTTGAGTTGGTGTCAAGAGATGATGTCGAAGATCAGGTTCAGTTTCTTCAGTCTAAAGGAGTTTCAAAAGATGTTATTATTTCTTTATTAGACTGTGCTGATTTGTTTGAAAAGCCTCAGGATGAAAAGGTTCATGTCGAGTCGAAAACTTAAGCGTTATTTCAAAGGTAATACACCTGCAAGAGATAAGCGGATTGCAAAAATACACAAAAAATTTCGGGCTCATCAATTAAGATGGACTTTTCGTTCTTTTGCTCGTAATTTTTGTTGAGATAAACATGCCCTTCAGTACACCGTGCGCTGAAGAAGTCGGATCGTAGCCAT
>JAZSQE010000005.1:0-25722 GCA_045537795.1 Kiritimatiellia bacterium
GCTCATTCCTTTGTAGGATTGGGCTTCTGCGCGTCGGTCGCCCTCTGCGCAGCCAATCTTCCTAACGGCACTTCGTTTTCTTTGCCGTACAGACTCCTTTCATTCTGTTAGCTCTGCCGAGCTTTGCTTGGCGCACCATGACGTTATTCCTTTCAGTTGTTTATGTTGGCTATTATACTCCTCCCCCCCCCCCCGGTGTCAAGCGGGGCGGCAATCCGCGGGCGGCGCACGGGGATATTCCTGAATACATAAAATTTGATATAATGCCGCACGCGACAATTGTGTCGCTGAACCTGCACGAGAAAGGAGCTCGCTATGAACAAACTTGCCATCGCATCCGTCGCGCTCGCGTCCCTAAGCGCCGCAGCCGATATACAACTGCCCCGGCCCGTGACAGACGGCGGCATGCCTCTCATGAACGCGCTTTCCGTCAGACGCTCGGGGCGCGAGTTCTCCGACCGCGCCCTGAACGAACTCACGCTGTCCTCGCTCCTGTGGGCGGCCAACGGCATCAACCGTCCCTCCGACGGCAGGCGCACGGCTCCCACGGGCCGCAACGTCCAGGACATCGACGTCTACGTCATGCTCCCAGACGCGGTCTATCTGTACGATGCCGCCGGAAACAAACTGATAACGGTCAATCCCGGCGACCACCGCAAAGCCGCGGGAATGCAGGATTTCGCGCGGCGCGCGAAAGCAAATCTCATCTATGTGCACGACCGCAAGCGCGCCATGAAAACTCCCGAAACGGAAGTCATGCGCTATGCCGGCATCCACGCCGGTGCGATAATGCAGAACGTCTACCTTTTCTGCGCGAAAGAGGGGCTCGTCACGGTTGCGCGCGGCCACCTCGATTACGATGCGCTGGCAAAGGCGCTCAAACTCGCCCCTTCCGAACGTATCATCCTCGCCCAGACCGTTGGCTATCCCGCGGAAGAATCTCGAACGACGCGGGACAAAGCGATCGAAGCGGCCCTAACACACGCGGGATTGACGCGCGGCATGGTCAAAGAGCTCGAATGCGAACAAGACACCGAAGACGGCGTTGCGGTCTGGGAGATCGAATTCAAACACGGCCGATTCGAATACAAATACGACATCGACATGCGCTCGGGAGCCGTGCTCAAAGCCGAAAAGGACGACTGAACTGCACGGTCACAAGGCGTCCAGAATCCGCATCGCCCATTGCTTCGCTTTCGCGAACTGCGCGAACGAATAACTTTCGTTCGGAGAGTGTATTCTGTCTTCGCTCTGCCCCCAGCCCACGAGAAGCGGCGCCGCGCCCGATATTTCGCGAAGCGTCGAAACTATCGGGATAGACGCTCCGTTCCAGTGAAAAACCGCTCCGCGCGGATCCATCTCCCCGAGGACGCTCTCGGCGAGACGGAACAGCGGTGAGGCGAGCGGCAGCCTGAAGCCAGAGGCAAGCCCTGTCAATTCCGAAATTTCCAGTTTCATCCCCTTGGGACAATGTTCCTCGAGATGGCGCTTCACCGCTTCGAACGAAGCCTTCGGATTCTGCCCGGGAACGAGACGCGTTGAAATTTTGGCGACCGCCTCGCACGGTATCACCGTCTTCGAGCCTTCTGCGCCGTAACCCGAATGAATGCCGTTTATCTCTATCGTCGGCTCGAACGAATTGCGCATGACGATGCTCTTCGCCCTCTCTCCTCCGCACGGTTCGCAGCCGATATCGGCCGCGTAATCCTCCGCCGACGCGGCGCACGAGCTCGCCGTTTCAAGCTCTTGCGCCGAAGGCGGCTCGAGAGCGTCCCTGAAGCCTTCGACGGCGATCGATCCGTCGGACGCGTGAAGCGACGCGATAAGCTCGGCCATCCCCTGCGCCGCGTTCGGGGCGATACCTCCGTATTCGCCCGAATGAAGATCGCGCGATGCGGCCGTAAGAGTGACGGTGAAATGGTTGATGCCTCTCAATCCCGCTTCGATCGCGGGCCTAAGTCCCGCGGCCGCGGACGAGTCGCACACGAGCATCACGTCGGCCGAGAGGCGCGAGCGCATCTTCGGCGCGAGCTCGGCGAGCGCCGCCGAGCCCGACTCTTCCTGACCTTCGAGAACGATTTTAATCGCCGGCCGGTCGGATTCTCCGTGCGCGGCGAGATATTCCCTCAAGCCGCAGAGAAACGCGAAAAACTGCCCCTTGTCGTCCTGCGCGCCGCGCGCATAAACGCGCTCGCCCTTCACCGTCGGCTCGAAAGGAGCGCTCTCCCATTCGTCGAGCGGATCCGGAGGCTGCACGTCGTAATGGCCGTAGAAGAGAACCCGCGGACGATCCGGTGAGCCTTTGATCTCGGCGAAGAGAACGGGCGGCGCGAAATTTTCCGTCAGAAGTTCGACCTCAGCCCCTGTCTTTTCGAGCCATTTCTTCAACCACGTCGCGCACGCCGCGCAATCCCGCAGATGCTCTCTGCTCGTCCCCGTCGACTCGAACTTCAGAAGCTCGCAGTATTCGGCGAATTCGTTCGATTTCAGCCAGTCGTTTGTCTCTTCTTTCATAATCTCCGTCGGCCATTGTCCGCTCCCCGGTTTTCAAGCGGTGGTTTGCACAGTAGATTTCGCTTCGCCCTTCATGAAGCGGGTGACGATCGTTTCGCCTGCGGCGAGGCGGGAAGCGTCGCGCACGACTTCCCCCGAGGCCGTCACCGTGAGCGAATAGCCCCGCTCGAGAACCCCATAAGGCGAAAGAAGCGCCAGCTTCGACGCCGCCCTCTCGAGGCGCGCCTCTACGCCCTGGCGGTAGAACCTGAGCGCCGAGAAAAGCGCATCGCCAAGATGATCGAGACGCTGCGCGTAAAATTCTCCCTTCGAGCCGAGCGATGAAGCGAGCGCGAGATCGGCGTTTCTTATGCGCTCTTTTATTTCATCCATCACCGGCACGGCGATCTCGGCGGCGATGGAGGGCGTGCCCGCCCTGACGTCGGCGGCAAAATCGCAAAGCGTATAATCCGTCTCGTGCCCGACCGCCGATATCACCGGCATCTTCGAAGACGCGACGGCGCGCACGAGAGACTCGTCGTTGAAACAGAAAAGATCTTCGAAACTCCCGCCGCCGCGCGCGACGATAAGAATGTCGGGGTTGAAATTGTTTTGAAAATACGATATCCCGGCGACTATCGTGGCGGGCGCGTCGGCGCCCTGCACGAGCGAAGGGAAAAGCCTTATCTCAAGCGCGGGAAAGCGTCTCGTCAGAACGCGTGCCATATCGTGGATGACGGCACCGGCTTCGCTCGTGACTATACCGATGCGCCGGGGCATGAACGGCAGAGTTCTTTTTCTGGCTCTGTCGAAAAGCCCTTCGGCCTCGAGTTTGTTTTTGAGCTCGAGATAACGCTGCATGAGGTCGCCCTCGCCCGTGAGCTTCGCCGCAAGCACCGTGAGCTGGTAATTGCCGCGCGGCGCATAGACGGTGACGTTGGCGTAGACGAGAACTTTCGCGCCGTCCTTGAGGGCGGAGGCCGCCTTGCATCTCGCGAGCGACGAAGCGAACATCACGGCGGAAATCTGAGCACCCTCGTCCTTGAGCGTGAAATAGGCGTGCCCCGACGGATAGACGCGCCAGCCGCTTATTTCGCCCTCGACGTAAATGCGGACGAAAGACGGCTCGAGCGCCGCCTTTATTCCGGCGGTGAGCGACGTCACCGAGTATTTTTCTTTTTCCTGCTCCGCGGCCATCGCCGTTTCAGCCTCTCATGAAAACCTTGCTCGCGAAAGCGCGCTTGCGGTCACGGTAGGAATGGATTCCGACGGAAAGAATGGTGCCGACCGCGAAAAAGGCGCATACGAGATTGGTGCCGCCGTAACTGAAGAACGGCAGCGCCATGCCCTTCGTCGGAAACGCGTCGCACACTACGCCTATGTTGAACATCGTCTGAAAGAAAATTATGAACGTCATCCCCATCACGAGAAAACGCCCGAACCTGTCGCTCGCGTTTCTCGCGATGTAGATCGCGATAGCGAAAAACAGGAAAAACAGGAAAAGCGCTCCGGCGGAAAACCAGATGCCGAGTTCCTCTGCGCCGATGGCGAAAATGAAATCGGTATGAGCTTCGGGCAGATAGAAATGTTTCTGCATCGACTGATTGAGTCCGACGCCGGATATGCCGCCGTTCTTGAACGCGACAAGCGCCTGCTTGACCTGATAATACGCGCGTTCCGCCTGGGCGTCCATGACCTCCGCGCCGACATCGGGCTTGATGCCGAAAAACGCCGCGATGCGGGCCATGCGGTTCTGGTTCGTCAAAACCTTGTAGAGAAAAACCGCCGCACCCGCCGCCATGAACGGCATCATGTGGACGAATCGGACTCCCGCCACGAACATCATGAGAAAACCGACGAGCCCGACGACCATGACGGAGCCGAAATCAGGCTCGAGAAGAATCGGCACCGAGATAATTCCGATTATAGCCGCCGGCCAGAACGCTCCGCGCATGAAAAGTTCGACGCGCCAGCCGGCCCTGTCCAGCCATATCGAAACGAGGATGACCGTCATCAGTTTCGCGAGTTCGCTCGGCTGCAGCCGAACCGGCCCCAGCGATATCCAGCGGTGGGAACCGTTGACGGGCTTGTACGCGAAAACCGCCATAAGCAGCACCATCACCACGGCAAACGCCAACCAGGCCAGCCACGTGTGATTGCGCCAGATACGGTAGTCGACCAAGGCCGTCAAGACCGCCACGGCAATACCCGCCGCAAGATACATGAACTGGCGCTTCATGAAGAAATAAGCGTCGTTATGCAGTCTCACGCCGTTGGCCTCGCTGGCACTCGAGAGAATGACAAGGCCCAGCGCCACGATTATCGTGACAACCAGGCCGAACAGAAATAGTGCGGACTTGCGCACTTTCGTTTACTGCTGCGCGTCGGCGGGCAGTTTGAGTATCTGACCGGGAGTGAGCTGATCTTTCTCGCCGAGATTGTTAAGTTCGCGGATCGCGGCAGCGGACACGCCCCAGCGGATCGAAACTCCCGTCATATCGTCGCCTTCCTGAACGACGTACGTCTCGTGCTTGTCGGACGCCTTGGCGGCGGTCGCGGGAGCCTCGGCCTTTTCGTCATCGGTCGCGGAAGCCTCGGCGGCAGGCGTCGCGGGCGCAGACTCGGAATCGGCCTTGGCGGCATCTTCGGCGGCGGGAGCGACGGCCTCGGCCTTCGCCGCTTCAGCCTTGGGGGCTTCGGTCTTCGCTTCTGTCTTCTTTTCCGCGCTCTTCGCGGCGGGAGCGGTTTTCGCGGGCGCAGGCTTTTCCGCTTTCTTGGTCGCGGGCACTTTCAACTTCTGACCGATGCGCAGATTGTCGCTCGTGAGGTTGTTGAGCGCCTTGAGCTGGCGGATGTTGATGCCGTGACCGTAAGCGATCGCGCCGAGCGTATCGCCGCTCTTGACGACGTAATCCTTCGTCGCGCCCTTGAACGCTTTCGCGGCGGGCAGAGGCTTCGCGGCGGGAATCTTCTGGACGCCCACGTCGACCTTGCCGGGGAGCTTGAGCTTCATGCCGACGAAAATCACGTCCTTCTTGATCGAGGGGTTGGCCTTGCGGATTGCCGCGACACGGATATTGAACCTCTTCGAAATCTTCGAGAGATAGTCGCCGCGCTGGACGATGTACGTCGTGTATTCGGAAGCGGACTGGGGCGGAGGCGCTACGGGCTTGACGGCCGGAGCGGGCGCTACGGGCTTGACTTCGACCTTCTTCTCGACGATGCACCTGCAATCCGGCGCACCGCACCTGCACGGCTCGCTATGCTTCGTCCCGGGGGCGCACCTGCACGAGACCGGCTCGGTCTTCGTTCCGATGCTGCGCGCCTCGTTCTGCGAAGACGTGCCTTTGACATAATCGGGATCTTTGCAACCGACAAGCGTCGCGACCGCCGCGACACAGAGCACCATGGAGAGCTTCTTCATTTTTTTCATCCTTCTTTTTTTACGAGCGAGGCGAAGACCTCTCCGCGCCGCGCGAAATTTTCAAACTGGTCGTAACTCGCGGCACCCGGAGACAGCAACACCGTTTCGCCCGCGAGAGCGTCGCGCTTCACCGCTTCAACCGCCGCTTCCATCGTGACGCACGTTTCACATTCGAGCGAACGACTCCACGCGGCTGAAAACACTTCCGCACTTCGCCCAATAATATACACTTTTTTAACCCGCTTAGTCAAGACCGACAGGGCTTTCGAAGGGTCGTCGCCCTTGGGCAGCCCCCCCGCCACGAGCCTCACCGCCCCGGAGGTCATTTCGACGGCGGCGATCATCGCCTCGATGCTCGTCGCCTTCGAATCGTCGATGTACTCGACCCCGTCTACGGAGGCGATACGCTGCATCCTGTGCGCGAGCGGCGTGAAAGCGCCGAACGCCCCGGCGATCAATGCGTCCTTCACGCCCGCCGCGCGCATAAGACCTATCGCGGCGGCGGCATTGCGGCGCAGAACACCGGGCGCGAAATACGACCCTTCGGGGACGAGATCGGCGCCGGCCGGCTCGAACGGCGGAGCGAAAGTCTTCTTCGCCATCGTCAGAAGCTTGAGTTTGAGCGCGTGGTACGCTTCTATCGTGCCGTGACGGTCGAGATGATCCTCCTGCAGATTGACTATCGCGGCGGCCTCGAAAAAGCCCTCGCCAAGTTCGGTCGTCTCCATCATGAACGACGAAACCTCCACGACCGCCGCGCCGACGTCGTCCGAAAGCGCGACCTCGCTGACGGGCAACCCGTAATTCCCGCACGCCACCGCCCTCTCTCCCGCAAGCGCGATCGCTTCGGCGACGACCTTGACTACGCTCGACTTGCCCTTGGAGCCGGTGACGGCGAAAAGTCTCCAGCCGCGGCGCTTGAGGGCGCGGCAGCCGAAGGCGAGTTCGCTCATGACGGGTATGCGGCGCGCGGCGCATTCGGAAAACCATTCGTGCGAAAGAGGTATTCCGGGAGACGCCACGGCGAAGTCGAACTTTCCGGGAGCGATCTCCCCGTCGAGCGCGACGGAAAAAGTCTCGAAGCCGAGCGAGCGCGCCAGCTTCTCCGCGGCCGCGCCGCTCCCGCCGCGGCCGAGAACGATAACTCTGCGGGCTTTCACCATATACCGAGCTTGAGATACGGAAGAACGTTTTTCTCGAGATTTACGTCGAGATCGAAAAGAGCGACTCCGGCGAGCGAATGCTTTCTCGCGATCTTTATCTGCTCGATCGTCTTTCTCGCATCGAGCCTCGACTCGTTCGCGGTGACGCCGATGCCCGCGATGACGCGACGGGCGTGAGCGCGTTTCGCGGCGTGCTGCGCGACATACGACTCGAACCTCGCATTGCTCTCCGTGTAATCCATCGGCACGGCGTAGTCGACGAGATTCATCGAAAGCCACGCGTCCCAGTCCTGCGCGACCGACGCGACGCAGGCGGGATACTTGCCGAGCACGGCCGCCGTCAGCCATTTCGGGCGACTGACGCGCCGCCTCGCGTCGGAGACGAATTTCGACACGACGGTCACGGCGTCCGGCGGCTTCGCGCTGCGCTCGTACCACCTTACGAAATCTAGATGAACGCCGTCCACCGCATAGCGCGACGCGATCTCGCCTATCGCGTTGAGCACATACGCCCTCACGGCGGGATTGGCGGGATCGAGATATTCGGAGAGTTTTCCGTCGCGCGTCTTCAGTCGCCAGCTGCGCTTCCGAAATATCTCGAGCCTGTCCGGCGTCGAACGCGTCGCCGTGAAGCACAGCACCCACGCGTGCACTCTGATGCCCGTGCCGCGCGCGGCGGCGATGCAGCGCGCCAGCTGATCGCCCTCCTGATCGAACGTTTTCGAGCGCGGCAGCACGTCGCTCGCGTAATGCGCGAAACCGGCCCCCGCCACATTGACGAAAAGATCGGTCGCTTTCGCGTCTTTCAGAACCCTCATCGTGCGCTGCCAGTCGCCGGGATAGAGCCCGCAGCCTGAATGGTCCCACACGGCGTGTATTTCGCCGGGCCGCGGAGTCTGGGCGAGGGCGAAGCGGCGCGTTGCGGCCTTGCGGGCCTGTTCGCGCGAAAGATGGCGCGAGAAATTCCAGAGCCGCGAATCGACCGAGCCGACGAGCGCGCCGAGAAGACGCGCCTTCAGATCCTCATCGCCGTCGGCGAGGAGAACGTGCGTCATCCAGAACCCGGCGGACGTCGCGATCCACGCCGCGTCGCCCGAGGATCTTCCGGCGCGGTCGCTCCATGTCGCGATTATCCGGCCTCGCCCCTTCTCGGGGACGGCCCGCTGCAGAACGCCCGAAGTCTGGC
This sequence comes from Kiritimatiellia bacterium, assembly GCA_045537795.1. Classification (GTDB taxonomy): domain Bacteria; phylum Verrucomicrobiota; class Kiritimatiellia; order RFP12; family UBA1067; genus UBA1067. The sequence continues at coordinate 8,267 of JAZSQE010000005.1, forward strand.
GCACCGAAACGGGCAGTCCGTCGGGCATCCGCGTGCTGAAATCCATCCGGCTCCAGCAGCCGGGATAGCGCGCTGTCGTGTACCCGAGAGGCTTCACCCCCATAAGACGTCCGAGAGAAGGCGAGGCGCTGTGAAAAACGACAAGCTTTCCGCCGCGCGCGCGAAATTCCGAAAGAGCGCTCATCTCGGCGGCGTTCGGCTCGTTGAAGCCGACGAGAAACGCGATGCGCGCGCGGACGAGCGCGCCCGCCATCGTCTTCGGCGCATGCACCGCGCTCGCCACCCCCTCTCCCGCGAGCCAGCGCTTCATGTGGTTGGCGAGTGAAGTCGTGTACCCGGGGTCGTGGGCGACGATGACGACGGCGTTCGCGAAAACGCAGTGCGCGGCGAGCGCCAGAACGGCAGAAAGAAAAACCCTTTTCATTTCAAAAGATCCGGCCGCACCGCCTCGGTGAGAGCGCGCGAGCACGAGGCCTTCCATGCTTCGATTCTGCGGTGGTCTCCGCTGAGCAGGACTTCGGGCACTTTCATGCCTCTGAACTGCGCGGGGTGGGTGTACTGCGGCGCTTCAAGAAGCCCGCCGCCGGAAAAACTTTCGTTCGCCGTCGCCTGCGGGCCTCCGCCGAGGACTCCGGGCAAAAGCCTCACAATCGCATCAGTCATCGCCGCGGCGGCGAGTTCGCCGCCCGTCATCACGAAATCTCCGACGGAGAATTCGTCTGTCGCGAGCGTGCGGCATCGCGCGTCGAAACCCTCGTAATGGCCGCACATGAAAACGACGTGACCGGCGCGCGAAAGATCTTCGGCGTCGCGCTGGGTGAACCTGCGCCCGCTCGGCGAAGTCATCACGACGCGCGCGGGCGCCTCTTCTGCGCCGAGAACCGATTCGACGGCCTCGAACCACGGAGCGCACATCATAAGCATCCCCGGACCGCCGCCGTAAGGCTTGTCGTCCACGGTGCGGCGCTTGTCGTGCGCGTAATCCCTCAGATCGCGGATCGTTATCGAACACGCGCCTTTGGCGACGGCGCGCGCGACGATCGATTCGGTGAGAAAACCCGAGAACATCTTCGGCTGGACACTTATGATGTCGATCTTCATCAGTTCTCCCACGGTTTGGGTTCGCGCTGTTCGAAATAGATGCGGCCCGACGGCGCGAACGAAGTGTCGGACTGCGGAACGGCTTTGGCGAGACGCGAAAGAAAGCCGAGCGTGACGGCGACGCGGCACGTGGGCCCGAGATCGATGTCGACGACATCGCCGTTTTCGTACTTGAGCTCGACTACGACCGGCAAACGCCCCGGATTCTCCGCCGCCGCGTCGTGGACGGCCTTCACCTTCTTTTCGAGATCGGGATCCGAATGCGAGAGCTTTATCTTCAGCGCCTTGGAGACGAGCGGCATAGCGTCTTCGAGGGGATACGCCTCCTTGACGGTGAACAAAAGGTCGCCCTTCTGCGGATTCTCCCTGTTCACGTCTTCCTTCGCGTAGACGACTTTGTACGAAAGTTCTCCCGAGACCATCACGAGCTGGTCGACGCGCGTCTCGAGCGAAGAGCATTTCTCCCAGACCTTCGCGAACGCGGCGCCTTCGCCGCGGCCCTTGCCGTCGTCGATCGCGAGAATCGCCCACTTCGCGCCGACAGACCCGTCGGGGCGCGGCTTCGGGGTTTTCACGAAACACCCTTCAAGGATTCCGACGGCCCTGATGTCGAGCTTTTTGAGAAGCGTCTTGTCGACTTTCTTCTTCAGCTTCGCCTTCTCTCTGTTGACGGCCTTGTCGAACGCCTGCTTGTCGCTCCAGTCGACTTCGCCTTTCGCCCTGACGATATTGCGGGCCATCGATTTGAGCGGCCAGTCCTTCTCGTCGGACTTCGCGAGAAGCGCCGCTATGTCGCCGGCGTCCTCGCCGGCCGGAGCCGGAGCGGGCGCGTCGTCTCCGTCGCCGGAGGATTCCTCTTCGAGCGGAACATCGGCGCCCTCTTCCTCGCGGGCGGCTCCTGCGTTTCCGCTTCGCTCGATCATGTCGAACGAAAACGGCACGCTCTCGCCTTCTTCGGCATCCACCGCGACCACGGAAAGCTCCGAAATGAGCCGCTTGCACGGCTCGAGCGGGTTGCCCGAAATGTAGACGCCCATCAGATCGCGCTCGCACTTGAGTTCTTCGGCGGGCGCGAACGGCGGCGAATCGACGAGCTCGCTGTCGTCGTAAGACTCTTCTCCGCCCGACATGAGGCCGAAGAAATCCGTTTGCGCGCTCGCCTTCTCCTTCGCGCGCTGCTGCGACCTTTTGAGCGCGAACTCGATGTTGTTGTATATCTTCGCGCGGTTGGGTTCGATCGTCGAAAACGCCCCCACGCGCGCGAGGTTCTCGAGCACGCGCTTGTTGACGACGTTCGAGAGCGCCAGACGCATGCAGAAATCGAGAAGCCCTTTGTACGGGCCGTTTTCGCGGCGCTCCGCTACGATCGCCTCCGCCGCGGCGGATCCCACGCCCTTGATGCCGCCGAGCCCGTAGCGTATGCCCTTCGAGTCGGCGGTCGGCACGAAGCGCGCGCCCGATTCGTTCACGTCCGGGAGAAGAAGCTCGAGTCCCATCTCCTGCGCCTCGGCGACGAAGCCGGGGAGCTTGTCGAAATTGCCTATTTCGGAAGAAATCTGCGCGCACATGAATTCGGCGGGATAATGCGCCTTCATGTAACCCGTCTGGTAGGCGACCCATGCGTAGCAGACGGCATGCGACTTGTTGAACGCGTACGAGGCGAACGCCTCCCAGTCCTTCCAGATCTTCTCTATGAGATTGCGAGCCTCCGTCTCGTCGGACCACTTGCCGATGCGGAACTCGGGATTTTTGAGACACCCGTCGATGAACTTCGCCTTCAGCTCGTTCATTATGTCCATGAGCTTCTTGCCCATGGCCTTTCTGAGCTTGTCGGAGTCTCCGCGCGAGAAGCCGGCGAGAAGACGCGAAAGAAGCATGACCTGTTCCTGATAGACGGTGACGCCGTACGTGTCCTTCAGGTGTTTCTCCATGAGAGGATGGTCGTAGGTGATCTCCTCCGTCCCCTGCTTTCGCGCGACGAACGATGGGATGTAGTCCATCGGCCCCGGGCGGTACAGGGCGTTCATGGCGACGAGATCGGTCAGCTTCTCCGGCTGAAGAGCCTTGAGCCACTTCTTCATGCCGGGAGATTCGAACTGGAAAAGACCCGTCGTCTCGCCGCGGCCGAAAAGCTCGTACGTCTCTCGGTCGTCGTCAGGTATGCGATCCGGGTCGAGATCTATGCCGCGCTCCTTGAGAAGAGTCGTGCATTCCTTCTCCACGGTGAGCGTCTTGAGTCCGAGAAAATCCATCTTGAGAAGCCCGACCGGCTCCACGAAATGACCGTCGTACTGCGTCGTGAGAAGTTTGTCCTTCGCGCCGGCCGAGGCGTCCTTCGACTTTCCGCCCTTCTCCGGCGTGGGCATGACGGGCAGCGTCTCGATAAGCGGGTCGCGCGAGATGATGATGCCGCACGCGTGCACGCCCGGCTGCCGGATCGAGCCTTCGAGACGCGCGGCGCGCTCCATCAGCTTGTGCACCGTTTCGTCTTCGCTCGCGAACGCCGCCTCGAGATCGGAGGATTCCTTGCGCGCTTTCGCGAGAGTTATCTTCGGCGTATCCGGGACGTAGTTGGCGAGTTTCACCGTATCCGCAAGAGGATAACCCATCACGCGCCCAACGTCCTTGATCGCGGACTTCGCGGCCATCTGGCCGAACGTGACGATGTGCGCGACATGGTCGGCGCCGTATTTCCTCGTGACGTATTCTATCACGCTCTCGCGCCCTGCGTCGTCGAAATCTACGTCGATATCGGGCATCGAAATGCGGTCGGGGTTGAGAAAGCGTTCAAAGAGCAGGTCGAATTTGAGCGGGTCGACGTTCGTGATGCCCAAAGCGTAGGCGACGGCGCTGCCGGCGGCGCTGCCGCGTCCGGGGCCGACCCACACGCCCATCCTGCGCGCGGCGGCGATGTAGTCGTGGACGATCAGAAAGTAACCGGGAAAACCCATCGTCCTCACCGTGTCGAGCTCGAACTGGACGCGCTCGAGCGTCTCCGCGGGGAGATTGTCGCCCCAGCGCCTCTTTGCGCCTTCCCAGACGATCGAAGCGAGATATTCGGCCTCGAACTGGATGCGGATCGCCTTGTCGTAGCCGCCGAATTTTTCTATGCGGCCTTCGGGATACATCCCCGAGAGGGTCTTTTCGTCGTATTTCTCCTTGAACGATTCCTCCGTGCCGAACTCTGCGGGAATATCAAACTTGGGCATAATCGGATCGGAATCGAGCTTGAACTCCTCGATCCTGTCGGCGACCTCGAGCGTGTTCGTTATGAATTCGGGATTCTCCGAAAAGAGCGCGCGCATATCCTCTTCGCTCTTGAACCACTCCTCGCCCGTGTAGATCATGCGCTTGGCGTCGCTCATCTTCGCGCCCGTCGAAAGCGCGAGAAGAACGTCGTGGGAATCGTCGTCGTCCTTTTCGAGAAAGTGGACGTCGTTCGTCGCGATGACGCGGATGTCGAGTTTTTTCGAAAGCTCGACCATCCCCTTTACGACCTTCAGCTGTCTCTGGTAGAGATCCTTGAAATCGTTCTGCCGCTCGAGCGGGATGTCGGGACCGAACTTCGCCGATCTGTGGAGCATCACCTCGAGCGAGTAGTCGTCGCCGAAAACGTCCTTGTACCATCTGGCGGTGCGCTCGGCCTCGGCCATGTTGCCGTTGTCGATGGCGCGCGCGACCTCGCCCGCGATGCATGCGGACGAGCAATGGAGACCCTCGTGGTATTTTTCAAGGAGCGTGCGGTCGATGCGCGCGTTGTGGTAGAAGCCGTGAATGTGCGCCTCGGAGATGAGCCTTACGAGATTACGGTAGCCCGTCAGGTTCTTCGCGTGCAGGCAGAGATGGTGGCGCTGCTCGTTCTTGTCGCGCGTCAGATAGTCGCCGCTCGAAGTCACGTACGCCTCGCAGCCGAGAATCGGCTTGATGGGCGGCAGCCCCTCGAACGCTTTTTTCCTGTTGCGGCACGCGTCGTAAAACGCCTTGAGAGCGAAAAGATTGCCGTGATCCGTGACGGCAAGCGCCTTCATCCCCGCTTTGCGCGCTTTGATCACGAGCGGGTTTATCTGGCACTGTCCGTCAAGAAGCGAATACGTGGTGTGAAGATGAAGATGGACGAAATCCGACATGACCTCAATTATACCAAATTCCGCGCCGTCTGATTAAGGCTTGAATGTTGAATCGCCGGGATGGCGCGCGCTCAGAAGCGGATCGTGCGCCGTTCGTCGCCGCCGGCATGGCTGATGACGACCCGCCTCGCGTCGGCGGGGATGAGAGAGCCGGCGCGCTCCGGCCATTCTACGACGAGAATCGCGCCGCGCTCGAGAAAATCCTCCCAGCCGATCGCGAGAACGTCGTCCTCCGTGTCGAGGCGGTAAAGATCCATGTGCACGAGAAGCGGCGCCGCGGTCGAGACACCTTCCTTCGCGCGGTGTTCCTGCACGATGCAAAACGTGGGGCTCGTCACGCGCCCCGCGAAACCGAGCGCGTCGGCGAGCGCCTGCGTGAACGTGGTCTTTCCCGCGCCGAGATCGCCTTCGAGACAGACTACGTCGCCGCTCTTGAGCGTGAGCGCGAACTTCCGCGCGAGTTCCCACGTCTCTTCGACGCTTTTTGTCTCAAAGGAGCCCTTCATCGCGAAGCTCCTTGAAACAGGTTTTCACGTAATCCGGCGAAAAAGCCGCGGAATGAGGCATCAGAATGAGATTGTCGGGTATCGGCGAGTCGTTCATCCGGGAGAGAGACGCGAGCGGTTCGGATCTGACGACATCAAGGCAGGCGCCCGCGATGCGGCGCTTTTCCAGCGCAGCGACAAGCGCTTTCTCGTCGATGGAATTGCCGCGCCCGACGTTGACGACGACGCATCTGCGCGGAAGACGCGATATAAGCCGCGCGCCGAGAAACCCGTCCGTCTCCTTCGTCGCGGGAAGAGCCATTATAAACCAGTCGGCATCGGCGGCGGCCTTCGGGATACGGCTCGAGTTTTTTCTGCCGAAGCCCTGCACCCGGCAGCCGAGTTTTTCAAGTTTCGCGGCGATGGCGCGACCGATGCGCCCGTATCCCGCGATGACGGCCTTCGTGCCTGCAAGCGACCGGCATTTGTCCGAAAGCCACGTGCGCGGCGTCACTGCGCATCCTTCGGGATAGACGCGGGAGGCGAAAATGCCGCGGCACCAGGCGAGCAGATACGCGGCGACCGTTTCTGCCATGATCTCTCCGTGGAAGCCCCCGAAATGGATTTTTACTCCGGCGGGGCCCGTTTCCGGGAGCAGTTCCCTGCCGGCGCTCGGAGTCGCGAGAACTTTTAGCCGCGGCGCTTCGGAAAACCACGCCTCTTCAAAATACCACGTGATTACATGCGTCGCGCTTTTAAGCGCGCGCATGAACCCTGCGCGCGTGCGGGCTCTGACGACCTTGGAACCGGCCGGCACGAGCTCTTCGAGATACGAAAGCGCCCGCGCATCCGCGCGGAAGCACTTTTCCGGCCATTCAAGCCACACGAGATAGACGTTATTCGTCAAGCGTCCCCTTGTAAACGACACGCTTGACCTTGCCGATGGAGGTTCTCACGAGCGGCTCTTTCAAAACAACGACCTTTCGGACACGCTTGTAGTCCGCGAGCTCCGCGCACTTCTCCTGCGCGCGCTTCACGGCCGTCTTCTCGATTTCCTCCCACGCGGGGAGTTCTCCGCCGTTGTGCTCCTTGAACCATTCCTCGTTCGGATAGATGACGGCTCCGACCTTCTCTCCGGGGTCTTCGCCCTGCGTATAGCCGACGACGCAGACATCCTGCACGGCCGGCTCTTTGGCAATCATGATCTCGACTTCTTCGGGATAGATGTTCTTGCCTTCGCGATTTACGATAAGCGCTTTTTTGCGCCCGCGTATCGTAATAAGCCCATCTTCGTCCATCGACGCGAGATCGCCGGTCTTGAGCCAAAGAGCGCCCTCGCCATCTTCTTCGAACGCCTCGGCCGACGCGTCGGGATTATGAAAGTACCCCTGCATGACGATCGGGCCCTTGACCTGAAGTTCCCCGACGCCCTGCTCGTTCTTGTCCGCAAGCCGTACCTCTATACCCTTGATGGGCAGTCCGATCGTGCCGATCTTCTTGACTTCGGGCGGGCAGACGGAGACGACCGGCGAGCATTCGGTAAGACCGTACCCTTCGAGGAACCTCACGTGGATGCGGTTGAAGCTCTCGAGAACGTGGCGCGGGCACGGTGCGCCGCCTGTGATCATGAACCTGAGCCTGCCGCCGAGTTTCATCTTCACCATGTGCATGACGGGCCCGCGAAGGCCGATCTTGAGGAGGAACTGCGCCACCTTGGACTTTTTAAGGCCGTCCTCGATCTTGTCGTGCAGTTTCTCGGCCAGAAGCGGCACACCGAGCAGAACGGTCGGCCTCAACTCCTTTATGTCCGAACCGACCGTGCGCAGCGACTGCATGAAATACTGCGCCGACCCGGTCTGAAGCGGAACGACGAAATTGCCGAGGAACGAAAATGCGTGGAAAAGCGGCAGTACGACGAAAAACGAATCACGCTCGTCGATATGAGCGCCGAAAACACCGAGCGCGCCGGCGCAATCCTTGACGAAATTGTCGTGCGTGAGCATCGCGCCTTTCGGCTTGCCGGTGGTGCCGGAGGTATAGATGATCGACGCCACGTGCGAAGGCTCAGCCACATGGGAACGGTACCACTCGCCGCCGCCTTCGACTTTGAGGCGCGAGTATTCGAGAACGTCTATGCGATCGTCGATCTTCTGCCCGTCGTGCACCACGCCGTCGACGACGACGACTGCCTTGAGGTCGGGCAGATCCTTGGCGATCTTCATCATCATCATGAGATGGGCCTTGTCTGTCGTGACGACCTTCACTTCGGCATCTTTGAGGATGTAGGCGACCTCATCGTTGTGCAGTTTCGGATCGATCGGCACGACGGAAACGCCCGTACCCGCCTGCGCGAGATACGACTCCATCCATACGGGCGAATTCTGGAGAATTATCGCCGAATTGTCCTCCTGAGCCTTGAGCGTAAAACGGCGGCCGTAGCCCTCGGCGACTTCATAGACGCCGCGCTTCATTTCGGCCCAGGTCTTCACGCGCCACATCTTGTCTTCGTACCATTTCTGGGCGAGACGATCGGCGAACTTTGAAGCTTTCTCTTCGAACAAACCTCTGATTGTCATATCCTGATTCTCCTGTTTATCCGTGACATTATACCAAATATCGTCACAAGGCGGGGTTATCAAATTCTCTTACAACGTCAAGAAGGTGTTCCGCAAGGTCGGGATCTTCCTCGAACATATTGACGTTATCGGAATAAGTGTTGTTTGAAACATTCGCTTTGACGGCTATAAAGCGCGTAAATTCCTCTTTTTTCGACTTTTTCCCCGTCTTTTCGCGATCGAGAAGCCCGTGATTGACGAGATTCTGAAAGATATTGTTCACGTCCTCGGGCGAAATCTTAACACGCATCGTCTTGATGTTGCTCCAGTTTTCGTCATTGTATTTCTTCGCGAAATCGTTCGAGACGAGATCGCTCGTCCCCTTCTTGACCTCCACGTACCCGTCGCCCGTTATGTATACGCCTATACGGCGGATGGGCTTGCGGTTCATATTGTAGTAGTGGATGTTCACCCAGTTAAGAGAACTCTCCTTGACCGTGATATACGGATCAACCCAGAAAGGCCCGCATCCCGCGAGCGACAACACGGCCGCCGCCGCCATAATGATACGCCTCATTTCGCCTCCAGTCTTTTTGCGGCCATAAGGCCCGTCCCGTAAAGAGTGAGATCGCCGTCGAGCGTGAAATCCATCCCCGCGTCGGCGAGCGCCCATTTCGCGAACCCTCCCGTCGCGACAAGCCTGAATTTCTGCGAAAAATTCTTTTCGAGTTCGGCGACTATCTCGCGCACCATCCCGCGATAACCGACGAGCGCGCCGAATCGCATCGCCTCAAGCGTGCTGCGCCCGATCCTCGGCGCCTTGCCGGAGCCGAGTTTCATCCTCGGGAGTTTCGCGGTGCGCTCGAAAAGGTAATCGCGCATCAGCGGAAATCCGGGCGCGATGACACCCCCGCGCCAGACGCCGTCGGCCGTGACGACAGCCGCGGTGAGCGCAGTGCCGAAATCCATGACGAGCACCGGGGCGCCGTAGCGCTCCGCCGCCCCGGCCGCGTCGGCGAGACGGTCCGCACCTATCGTTTCGGGCTTTTTGTAATCGAGTTTCAACGGGAAATCCCCAACCGTTATCCTGATGAACGGAAGCCCAAGTGCAGAGGCGAGCGCCTCGAACGCGCCGTCCGCCGACGGAACGACGCTCACGTAACCGATGGCGGACACCCCTTTAAGACGCGCGAGCTTTCCGACGGCCGAGAACGCTTTTTCCCGGTCGCCGTCGATGTGCGATGCGCGCGAAACCGCACCGTCGGTCCAAAGAGCGACGGCCGTCGACGTATTGCCTACATCTATGACAACAAGTTTCATTGAAAACGCGCTCAGTCGAATCTGGCGAAATATTTCGCGAGAAGCCCTTCGAGACGCGACTCGAGCCAGGGTTTTACCCTCCAGTAGTCGCGCAGATTGAGGTATTCGCTCACGGGACCGCTCTGACCCGGTTTCGCGCCGTATTCGCATTTGAGCATAATGTTGCGCGCCGTCGCCTCGCTCGAAACGAACTCGACGACCTGTGTCTTGAAACCGAGAATCCGCAGAATCATCGCCCTGAACGAATCGGTAAGTATGTCGCATAGGCGCTCGCGCAGAATAGACTGGCGCATGAGCCCCGCGAACGCCCCCTTGTCGGAAAGCGTCTTCTGCAGCTCATGCTGACAGCACGGCGCCGAGAGAATGTAACGCGACTTCCATTCGACGCCCTTGGCGAGCGCTTCGTCGGTCGCCGTGTCGCACGCGTGCAGGGAGACGGTCATGTCGACGCGCGCGACGCCGAGGCTCTTCAGGTCGACGGCGGCGAGGTCGGCCTCGATGAACGAAACGTCTTTTTCGATGTCGAGCATCTTCGCCGTTTTCCTCGCCGAGGCCACGACGTCGGCGCGGCGGTCGATACCGACGACCTTGACGCTCTTGAGCCCGAGCGAACGCGTCAGATAAAGGTATGCGGCGATCGTGAGATACGCCTTGCCGCAGCCGCAGTCGACGAAGACGAAAGGAGTTTCGTCTTCGGCATTCCTCGACGAAAGCGTCTCCCTGACGACTTTCAGAAATTCGTTCACCTGATCGTATTTGCCGCGCATCGAAGCCTTGACCCGCCCTTCGCCGTCGGCGATGCCCGTCGCCGAAAGAAACGTCCCCGCGTCGAACGACGTGAGAGGCAGTTTCTTCACGCGGTCGTGCGGCTGCACCGTGACGATGCGGTCCATTTCGGCCGAGCGCGAGACGGAGACTCTGCCCTTGCGCGTGACGCGCACGTGAAGATCGCCCTTCGCCGTCATGAGATGCAGATCGCGCGCCCCGCGCTGCGCGATAATCTCTTCGAGACCTTCCGCCGCCTGATTGACGGAAAGGTTCTTGACCTGCACCTGACGATCGTCGGTCATTTCAGCCTGAAATTTCTTCTCTCCGCCGATTTCGACAGGGCGCATCGCTATCTTGAACTGCTTGCCGTTGCGTCTGACGCTCTGAACGATCTTCATGAAGCCTTCGCCCAGCACACGCGCGCGGATTTCTTCCTTAAGTTTATGCTCTAGTTCGAATCTTTCCATATCGTCAGTGTTTTGCGCGTATCTGGTGACGCGTCTTGTGGTTCGCGAACATGCGCGAAACCGCGACGAGAACGCACGTGAAGACGAGCATCAGCGTCGAGAGGGAATTTATGACGGGCATCTGGCGCGAGTGCTTTATCATCGAATATATCTTGAGCGGCAGCGTGTCGGCCCCGGGACCCGTGACGAAGAACGTGATGACGAAATCGTCGATCGAGAGAGTGAAGGCGAGAAGCCCGCCCGCGATGATCCCAGGCATGAGAATCGGCAGTGTCACGTGGAAAAACGTGTAGATTGGCCCCGCCCCGAGGTCGTACGCGGCTTCGGTTATCCGGTCGTCGAAATCCTGAAGGCGCGCGAGAACCGTCATCGTCACGTACGACACGCAGAACGTTATATGCGCGATGAAAATCGTGAGCATGCCGCACTGCATCCCGAGCGACGTGAACATCATGAGAAGCGAAATGCCCATCAATATCTCGGGCATGACGAGCGGCGTGTAGATGAGCGAATAGTGCGCCGTCTGCAGCCGCCCCTTCCAGCGGTGCAGCGCCATCGCCGCCGTGGTGCCGAGAATGCAGCTGCCCAGCGTCGCGACGGCGGCGACCAGCAGCGAACGTTCGAAGGCCACCCATATATCCCCGTTGCGGGGCGAAAATAGGGCTTCATACCATTTCAGGGTGAAACCGGCCCATTCTCCGCCGAACTTGGAGAGATTGAACGAATTGGCGACGAGAACCACTATCGGCAGATAGAGGAAGACCATCACCAGAACGAGAACGACAAGGGCGAACTTTGAATGCTTCATGTCTGGAATATCATTTCTTCGGCACCGAGACCGTGCCGTTCCATTCGGCCGCCTTGCTCTGCTGATCGCACTCGCGGTCAAAAAGCATCATCGAAACGGGAACGTCGTCCTTCGGCTCGTCTGCGGCGAATTCGATCTCGTAGCGCATCTTGTATCCGTCGCGCTTCGCGATCGCCCTGACGGCGTCCTGCGCCAGAGAAGACGTCGAATAGACCTTGCCGTCTTCGCCGAGAGCGACGACGACGGAGCGCCTGCCGAAGTTGAAGTGAAACGAATCATCCCAGCCAATACGGCCGTCTGTGAACGAATTGACGTGGTCCTGATCGAGAGCGTCTACCGTTACGCGCACCTTGCCCTTGCTCCAGACGAGGTCGACCTTCGCCGAGCAATCGGCGGCGCCGAGATAGCGGCTCAGATGCCCCGCGTGTTCCGGGAAGAGTTCAAACGACGCCTTGTACGAACCGTCGGCCGAGCGGACAAACGCCTTGCGGCGCCTGAAAATGAAGTTGACCTGCTGGAGAAGCGGCGTCGAGGTGAGATCGGCGCGGTAATGCTTCATCATGATCGAACGCGCCTGAGCGTCGGCGAAATCCCATTTGACGGGCACCTTGCAGACTTCGTCCGGGGACATCGTCTTGACGAACGCCTCTGGCGAGAAGCCGGCGGGCATGACGACCTCGACCTTGCGCTCGTGCTGCGCGAGATTCTTGAGCTCCATCTCGCACTCGCCCCTGATCCGCCCGTCCTGCGCGGCAGGAAGTCTCACGAACGGCGAAAAAATCGCTCCTGCCCTTCCGTACTTGCCGAACTTGAGAGAAACGTTCTCCTGATAGCGGTTCCAGCGGTCGAACTCGCCTTCGTGCGCGGTGAGCGTGATCTTGCGCGCCACGGGACGGGCCGCTTTCGCTATCGGCGCGTAAGCGAGGGCGAGTTCCTCCTTCAAGCTCTTGATTTTCGCCTCGTCGCGTTTCTTCGCGCGCACGCTCCTGTGATATGACTCCTGGAGCATCTGCTTTTCGCCGACGGCATGCGAGAGTTCTTCAGCCTGCCTGAAATCCGGGGCGTTGGGAAATTCGCCGAGATTAACGCCCTCCTCAAGTTCTTCGCGCGCGAAAACTCCGCATGAATAGCCGTCGATCTCGATTCTGTACGCCTTCGCCTCAAGTCCGTAGACCTTCAGGATGTCGCGGTTAAGGCGCTCGGCGATCCCGAAACGCGTGTACATCATCTTGTCTCCCCAGCGCTGCGAATCCTTCATGCAGTCGACCGCGGGGAACGGCAGATGCTTCAGGCGGCGCGTAAACGCAAGACCCGAGGCGGTCTTCTTCACGCCGCAAATCTCAACGTCGACGCTCTTGACGACCTTCTCGGAGGCCGCGTCGATTTCGGCCGACGCGAGATCGCTCGATGCGCCGAACCCTTCGATGAACGCCAGCGCAAGAACGATGCCGCCCCCCTGACAGCCGGGATGGACGCCGTCGTTGCAAAAGACCGTATAGCCCGGCGCGGCGGAATCCGTGATGCCTATCGCTTCATAAAGGCGATTGTTCACGTCGATGAAATCGGCTCCCATGCGTTTGGCGAGCTTCTTCTCCTCGGCCGACGCCATGCGCAGAGCATGCGCACGCTCGGTGCCGTCGCGGGTCTGCCGCGCCTCGTAAGGGATGGGCGAGCAAAGGTACAGCCTCGCGGCGGGGGCGTTCGTGCGGGTCTCGACGACAATGCGCTCAAGGTTTTTTACATAGCGCTCCATGCGCCGCGGATAATCGGCTCCTGGGCCGATATCGTTCATGCCCATATTGAAAGTGATGACCGTGGGGTCGTAATCGAGACAGTCAAGCCTGTATCGATTCACGTTGCCGGCGGTATCGCCGACGAGCCCGCCGTTCCACGCGTCACCCTTCCACTCGGGATACCGCGTGCGGATGTACGTCTCCAGATATCTCGGATACGACTGGATCGAAACGCCTGCGGTTATCGAATCGCCGTAAATACAGACACGATCCTCGTTGCCTATCTGAAAGCCCGTCTTTACGGTCTTCGCTTCCTGCAAAGACATGCACCCGGCCAGCGCAACCGCCATGACTGCAACTAACGATATTTTTTTCATCTTGCACCTTTTTAAAGTGGTTTTTCACGCGGATTATATCACGTTCCGCCCGCAATTGACAAGCACGTTCCCACTGTTTCATTTTTACGTGCATGAAGAACTGTTTCGCCGCCGGATCTTTCGGAGTCGCCTTGACATTCACCTTGCCGCCATCGGGCTTGCCGAATTCAATATCAACATTCTTTTCCTTGAATTCGCTCTCATTCAGCGATCCCGCCCCTTCAACGCCGAACACCTTGGCAAGATTCGCCATTGACGTTTTCTCATACGCTACATACGAAAATTATGATAATGCCTTGCAAACCTGGCTATCTGCCTGTCACAAGTAACGGCGTCATATAAAGAGGCAGATTTGTCACACCGTCTTCAATCTTCAAATCCTTTGGATGAAGCACATAAGGGGTATCAAGGAAGCGCTTAAACTTTGTCCGGAACTTATCGAGCGAAACGGTTGAATATCGCTTTCCGCTCTTAACCTCTATCGGCGATATGTTTCGCCTCCTTTCCGTACGGGATTTCGCCAACAAAAAGTCGATTTCCATACGATCCTTCGCCGATGTGCGGTCTGCATCCGAAAAGAAGTAAAGCCTGTGTCCGGCAGTACGGATCATCTGCGCGACGACATTTTCGACAATCATCCCTTCATTCAATTCAATATCACCAAGCAGCAACCGATTGTGAACATCCTTTGAGGCAAGCTCATTTTCACCAAAGACATGGCTCACAAGAAGCCCCGTGTCTCCCATGTAGCACTTCGTCGATATCCTGTCTGACGCCATTTCCAATCCGACATTCGGCTCTGTCGCACGTCGACACACATTGACCGTCATTGCCGACTCAAGCCAGTCCAACGTAGACTCGAAATCCCTCATGCGTCAGCCCGCACGAACCTCTGAGAGCCTAAGACGTTTTTCGTGTTTCGAAAGTTGCGAAGGGATGGCATTGAAATTCGAAGGTCAATCACCTATCGCACATTTTCAAAGTCGCTTAATGTTGCCAATGTGATAGTATTGCCAATACCAATGTTGTCTGTTGCCAATTTCAGGTGGAACTTAAAGATGAAAACGGTTGCAAATCGACACCTCTCGCCATCAAAAGTGACACGCGAGCCCCTTATAGAAATATTAATCCTTTTTTCCGGCAAAATCTGATGTCATTCTCCGAGCGATATCCGCAAATACCGGCAGCGCGACCCGACCTGCGCAATGATCTGTCTTCGGGCTGCCGAAACCGATCACCACCACCCACTGCGGACAATCCGCCGGGAAAAATCCGGCGGCGGACACGTTATAATCGGTCTTTGAATACTCTCCCTTGACGGGAATTCTCGTTTCCGCAATCGTTCCCGCGACATCAGCGCCGCCGAAATCGGCAGAAAACTCCTTGGCGGCGGCAGCCATTGCATCCTTCATCATCAAAGCGATTGTTTTGGATGTCCTGTCTGAAACAATCTGCACAGCCGACTCCTTCGACTCATATGCCGAAACGACACCGTTCGTAGAAACGCTCTTCGCGACAAGATGCGGGGCAACCGTTTTCCCGCCGTTTGCAAGCGCTGCATAAGCGTTCGCGATCTGAAGAGCGGTCACAGCCAGTCCTCTTCCAAGGCCGAGACGGGTCAGCGTCACGGAATCATATCGGTTCGATGCCCAGACGATCCCCGTCTCTTCGCCGTAAACCGTGCCGCCGCCCACCTTGCGTCCGAATCCCAAGCGCAGGATATTTTCGATATTCCTGTCCTTCCACATCATAAGGCCCACCTTACCGGCACCGATCTCCGTACGCATCGCAAACGACTTGGCGACCGACAAAACTCCCGTCGCGCCGGGAACATCATACAGCTTCGTGCCGTTATACTCCCACACGCCGTTTCCGTGGTCGATTTCCGTTTCCGGCGACACAAGCCCCCTGTCCAATGCCATCGCATACGTCAAGGGCTTCATAAGACCGCCCGGCTCAAAGTTCATCATCGCCGCATTGTTTCTGAAATAATCCGCACCGTCCTTGATGTCGCGGGATTTCATCGGGTCATACGTCGGCCATGACGCCATCGCCGCAATCGCGCCGTTCGTTGCGTTCAGCACAATTCCCCACGCCGTTTCGGCGCGATTGGTTGCGGCAGCCTTCATCAACGCATCCGCAAGGATGTTCTGCATCGGCGGCACGACCGTTGTCGTCACGCTTCCGCCGTGCAACGGCGTCGCACGGGCGATCTGCTCCGCGCGGCCCGCGTCTCTGACGATTTCGCCGCTCCTCCCCGCAAGAAACTTATTGCACGTGTATTCTATACCGCAAGCCCCTTGCACAGCTCCCTCACGCCAACGGTGAACACATCCGACAACATGCACAGCATTGCTTCCAAGCGGATAGTCGCGTTTCTGAAGCGGCTCGATGATGATGCCTTTGGAAAGTCGGCGCCCTTGCTTTGAAAGAAACCACCTGGTGACGGATTCTTCGACGTTGGACCGAACGAGAACAAAACGCGATCTGTCAATGGTGCAAAGATCAAGCAATTCCCCGTGCGTCAATTCAAGCCGTGAACAGATGTTGGTCAGCGAGTCTTCATTGAATGCGATTCCATTTTCTCTCGCCACCTTCGGATCTATGCGCGCGTCATAACGCTTCACCGATCTTGCCAGCACCGAACCGTCGGCGGCATAAATCTCTCCGCGTTTGGCTTGCGGTCCGAACTCGCCCAGATGTCCGGTCTTGACAAGCGGGGCATGGAATTTGAGTCCCGACGCTCCTTGAACCGCCATTCCCAAAATAATGAACATGATCAATGCGCAACCTGCGCCGCAGACAGCGATCTTCTTTTTGCGCGACACCTTCTCGAATTCCTGCGCATCCGAAAGAAGCGAAAGAAGAATACCCAAGCCCGCCCAGAATATCACGCACAAAGCGCCGCCGTATCCGGCAAGCGCCGGGGCGAGACCAAGAACGGGAAGCGCCCCCACGCTTTGACAGATCGAATAGAGCGCCGCTACGACCATCGCACCGCCCCAGAAGAAAACAAACATCCGTTTTGCAGGATCCTTGAATGCCAGCCACAACAGCGCGAAAATACCGCCCAACGCGGCATAGAGCGCCGCAACCGCGAGCGTAAAGCACTTGCCGAAAAGAAGCGCGGCGGCGCTCGGCATGGCATTGGCATACGCGACCGGCAGATAGCGAAGGCTGCGATCGGCGTCGCCGAACCAGTTGGCCGCCGTATATGCAGCCTTCATTTGATATTGCACATACTTATGCACATTCCAATCTTGACCGCCGAAAAAAACTGCCAGGCGCGCCAGTCGGTTGGGGTTGCCGAAAATATGAATCGCAGCAAAGATGAGCAAACCGCCAATAGCGGCAAAAATCATCCAAGGCCTTATCCACTTCTTGGAGCAGAGCCAAGCCGTGAAAAGCGCCCACGCCAGAACCAGCACGAGATGAGTATTGACGCACACAACCCCGAAATCAGCCCATCGCTGCGTCCCGTGCCGTACCGGAGAGAAACCGACCGCCCAGACCGTAAGAGCGATCCACGCAAGCATCCCCCATGGTGCAAACTTAAGCCACTTCCGCCACGGAATCAATGCCGCACCGACGCAAGCGGCAATGCCGATCACATTCCACAGAAGCTGTTTCTTGAAAAAGAAGACGCCACTATCGCCCCCGAAAATGCAGTCAATGGGACATTTCCATGTGAACATAAGCCCCATCGCCGCCAACA
>JAZSQE010000010.1:0-23612 GCA_045537795.1 Kiritimatiellia bacterium
TTTCGCCCACTCGACCGCATCCATTCCCGTCAGCTCGCGGAAACCGCAGGTCGTAATCTCATAACCCGACGGGCATTTGCCGCTCTTGACCGGATCCATCCCCAGAACGATGCATTGCGCCCCGAACGCCTTCGCGCCCTCGGCGATGACGACGGGATTGCGCACCGCCAGCGAATTCACCGACACCTTCTCGGCGCCGGCGAGAATCACTCTTTCCATGTCGGCGAGCGTACTGATTCCGCCGCCGCCCGCGAACGGTATCCGAACCGCCCGCGCCACCGCCTCGACCATGCCGATGTCGATCGGCCGGTGCTCCGCCGACGCCGTGATGTCATAGAACACCAGTTCGTCGGCGCCGCCCTCGGAATACTTAATCGCCATCTCGACCGGATCGCCGAGATCGACGTTGTTCTTGAATTTGACGCCTTTCGTCACACGTCCTCTGATGACGTCAAGACAGGGAATGATGCGTTTGGTCAACATGCGAGCCACTCCTTCAGAAGCGCAAGACCGACACGGCCGGATTTCTCTGGATGGAACTGACAGGCCCACAGCTTGCCGCGTTTCACCATCGCCGTGAACTCGACGCCCGCGTATTCGCTCACGCCCGCGGTCTCCGGAACGATCTCCGCATAATATGAATGCACGAAATAAAACTCCTTCATCCGTTCATCATTCTTTTCACGGACCTGATTCCAGCCTATTTCGGGAATCTTGAAACCCGCCTTGTCGGGAAACCGGCGAACCTTCCCCTTGAAGACGCCGAGCGTATCGACGCCTCCGTCCTCCTCGGAATGCTCGAAGAGAATCTGCATACCGAGACAGATTCCGAGAAACGGACGGCCCGAAAGCGCGGCAGAACGGACCGCGTCGATCAGTCCTGTCCTCTTCAGGTTCTCCATAGCGCTCTTCGCCGCGCCGACCCCGGGGAATACTACACGGTCGGCGGCGGCGATGACTGCGGGATCATCCGTCACCGCCGCCGTCTCCCCGATCGCCGCGAACGCCAGCCGTACGCTCGCGAGATTCCCCGCCCGGTAGTCAACTATCGCCGTCATCACACGATCCCCGCCTTCCTGAGCTTGTAGCACATCATCCGCGGCGAGACCCCGAGCTCTCGCCCTGCCGCACTTTGATTCCCGTTGTGGCGTTTCAGGCAATCCTTGAGCACCTTGCGCTCGAACATCATCATCTGCTCGTCCAATGTCCGCGTGCCGGCCGTCTCGCTTCCGATCAGGCTCTCATCCATTTCCTCATTCTGCAGAGTCGGCGGCAGATCGTAGCTATGAATGCAGTCCGCCTTCGCCATCAGCACCGCCCGCTCGATGCAGTTCTCGAGCTCGCGGATGTTTCCCGGCCACTGGTACGTCTGCAGGAGATTCAGCGCCGGGGCGGAAATCGACGTCACCTGCCTGCCGTACTTGACGCGCATCTTGGAAAGGAAATGCTGCGCAAGCAGCAGTATGTCGTCGGGGCGCTCCGCGAGATCCGGCAGCGTGATCGGAAATACCGAAAGCCGGTAATAGAGGTCCTCGCGGAACAGTTTCTTCTCCATCAGCTCCTCGAGATTGCGGCTTGTGGCGGCGATGAATCTCACGTCGCTCTTGAGTTCCTCGTTGGACCCGACGCGGCTGAAGGTCCGTTCCTGCAGAAAACGAAGCAGCTTCACCTGCACCGGAATCGTGAGATCCCCGATTTCATCAAGGAAGAGAGTGCCGCCGTTCGCCGCTTCAGCCCGTCCGATGCGGCGCTCGCGGGCGTCGGTGAACGCGCCCTTCTCGTGCCCGAACAGTTCCGACTCCACCAGCGCCTCCGGAAGCGCCGCGCAGTTGAGTATCACGAACGGCTTGTTCCTGCGCCCGGAAAGCGACTGGATCGCCTTGGCGACCAGCTCCTTGCCGGTTCCGCTCGCGCCGCGTATCAGTACCGTCGCTTCACTCGGAGCGACATGACGGATCTGCTCATAGACGACCTTCATGCCCGGAGAATTGCCGACGATACGCCCGGGATTTTCGACGATGATGTCCCGAAGGCGCGCATTTTCCGCCTTGAGCGCAGCCTGCTCCTCGCACTCCGCCCGGAAGACGCTGGCCGCTTCAGCGCAGAGATTGGCGATGATCTCCAAGAGCGCGACATCGCGCACCAGCGACCCTGTATCGCCGGACATCTCGCGGTCGACCGACAGCGTGCCGATAACCTGTCCGCGGTGAATGAGCGGCACACAGACGAACGACAGCGGCGCATCCACCTTTCGCATGTGCGTGCGATTAAGGAATCGCGGGTCCTTGCGCACATCAAGGACGATCTCCGACTTGCCCTTCTTGGCCACAAGTCCGGTTATTCCCTCTCCGATGTGATAGCGGCCGAGCACCCGTTCCTCGGCGTTAAGCTTACGGGCGGAGGCTTCGATGCGCAGTTCATCGCCTTCAAGGAGCGTGAACGTTCCGCGCAGCATCCCCATCGACTTCTCGAGGATGACGATAACCTCCTCCAAAAGCTTGCGGACATCGCGTTCCCTGGCGACCGCAGAGGCGATTTCCTTCAAAACCGATATTTCCGATGAGAGCTCAAACTTCATATCAGAGATTATAGCAAATTCCATGCCAAACCTTAGGATGTAATTTCAAAAGATGTAATTATTACATTCCATGTAAAATCAAACTGGATGATTTTACATTATATTTCCAGTCAATACGCATGACGGAAAGACCAAAACGAAAGCCGTTTATGACCTCGTCGCAGATGAGAAGTGATATTCCTGGAGCGTACGAACCCCGGTGCCGCCGATGGAAACTTCTTCCGCAAGAGCACGCACCGCCGCCCTAAATCCGTCGAGCGTGGTCGTCAGCGGCACTCCCGCCGCGATGGCACCGGACCTCATACGCACGCTGTCCTCCGTCGCCTCGTTCCCGTTCCCTGCCGTGCAGACCACCCACTTCACCTCGCCTCTGCGCAGGAGATCAAGCGCATTCGGCCTTCCCCGAGAAATGCGGAATATCGCCTTCGACTCGACACCCGCCTCCCAAAGACGCGTCGATGTGCCGCACGTCGCATAGACGCCGAAACCGAGCCGCGAAAGTTCCCGAACGACTTCCGCACCGGCCTCCTTGTCCTCATCCCGGAGCGACACAAGCACTTCGCCGCTTTTCGGCAACGGGCTCCCCGCCGCGACCTGGCTCTTGAAATAGGCGATCGCCGGATCCTCGTCAATAGACATCACCTCGCCCGTCGACTTCATCTCCGGCGTAAGCGACACTTCCGCACCCGGGAATTTGACGAACGGGAACACCGCCTCCTTCACCGATGAATAAGCGGGGATCACCTCCTGCGTGAACCCGATATCCGCGAGCTTCTCCCCGACCATGCACCGCGCGGCGATATCCGCGAGCGGCACGCCTATCGCCTTGGATACGAACGGAACGGTGCGCGACGCACGCGGATTCACCTCGATCATCCACACGGTCTGGGAAATGTCCGAGGGTTTCTCCATCCGATCGTTCACTTCGTTCTGCGTGACGGCCAGCTGGATATTCATCAGACCGACAATGTGAAGGCGTTCGGCAAACTCGCGGGCGATGCGCTTCACCTCCTGAATCGTCCCGGGCGCGAGCGAGCGCGGCGGCGTGACGGCCGCGGCATCTCCCGAATGGCAGCCCGCCGCTTCCACATGTTCGAGGATCGCGCCGATGACCGTGGTCGTGCCGTCCGAAACGCAGTCAACGTCCAGCTCGATCGCGTGCTCAAGGAACTTGTCGATAAGAATCGGCCTGCCCTCGGATGCCACGACCGCTTCGCCGACATACCTGTCGAGCTCCCCTTCCGTCGCCACGATCGCCATGCCGCGCCCGCCCAGGACAAAACTCGGACGCACCAGCACCGGATAGCCGATTTCCGCCGCGATACGATGCGCATCGCCAACAGAACGGGCAATGCCGCTCGCCGGCTGTCTGACCCCGACCTCATCAACCAGATGCTTAAAGAAGTCACGGTCCTCGGCGAGATCGATATCGTCCGGAGACGTGCCGACAATCCGCGCTCCGGCCGCCTTGAGACGCTGCGCGAGATTGAGCGGGGTCTGTCCGCCATACTGCACGATCACCCCTTCACACCGCTCGCGGTCGTAGATCTCCATCACGTCCTCGAACGTAAGCGGCTCGAAGTACAGCCGGTCGGACGTATCGTAATCGGTCGAAACGGTCTCGGGATTGGAATTCACCATCACGACTTCGTACCCGCGCGCCCTAAGCGCGAATGCCGCATGACAGCAGCACCAGTCGAACTCGATGCCCTGCCCGATGCGGTTGGGCCCGCCGCCAAGCACCATTATCCGCTTCGGAGAAGCGGATAATGGCGAGTGAAGAGGTAATGGTGAAGAGTGAATAGTTGTGGACTGTTCGTATTTGTAATAGCTGTAGTAATACGGTGTCTTGGCCTTGAACTCGCCGGCGCACGTATCGACTTCGCCGAAGTCAGGACGAATGCCGACTTTAAGCCGCATTGCGCGAACCTCTGCCTCATCGCAGCCAACGGCCGATGCAATTTCCTTATCGGAGAATCCAAAGACCTTGGCCTGAAGGAGAAGAGACAATTGCAATTCCGCTGTTGACCTTGACCTCAAACCTTGACCCAGATAGGACCTATACGCTTCGATCTCTGCGAGCTCCCGCCTGAACCACGGATCGTATTTCGTCTCGTCGTGATACTTGAGCGGCGCCTCCAACGAACGGATGGCCTTCAGATACGCCTGTTTGAACGTGCGCCCGATCGCCATGACCTCGCCGACCGCCTTCATCTGGGTTCCGAGCGCGGTGGAGGCTCCCGGGAACTTTTCGAAGGCGAAACGGGGAATTTTCACAACCACATAATCCAGCGACGGCTCAAACGAGGCAAGCGTCTCGCCCGTAATGTCGTTCCTGATCTCGTCCAGCGTGTATCCGACCGCCAGCAGCGCGGCTATCTTGGCGATCGGAAAACCCGTGGCCTTCGACGCGAGCGCGGACGAGCGCGACACGCGCGGATTCATCTCGATGATGATGCGGCGCCCTGTCCCGGGATCGACCGCCCATTGCACGTTAGACCCTCCCGTTGCGATGCCGATTTTCCTGAGAACGGCGATTGAGTCGTCCCGCATCGCCTGATACTCACAGTCTGTCAGCGTCTGAATCGGCGCAACCGTGATCGAATCCCCCGTGTGCACACCCATGGGATCCACGTTCTCAATGGAGCAGACGATCACCGTGTTGCCGGCCTTGTCCGCCATGACCTCCATCTCGAACTCCTTCCAGCCGATGAGCGACTCCTCAATGAGAACCTCGTGATTGAGCGAGGCCTCAAGACCACCCGTTACAATGCGTGCGAACTCGTCTTCGTCATGCGCGATGCCGCCCCCCGTGCCGCCAAGGGTGAAGCCGGGACGGACGATCAGCGGCCAGGTGCCGATTGTCTCGGCGACGGCCTTCGCCTCCTCGAAAGTGTGGGCGCTGCCGGACTTCGGCATATCGAGTCCGAGATCCTTCATCGCCGCCTTGAAGAGCTGACGATCTTCGGCCCGGGCGATCGCCTCGGCCTGCGCACCGATCAGTTCGACACGGTAACGCCGAAGAATACCCGCTCTGTCGAGTTCCATCGAGAGATTCAGCGCGGTCTGTCCGCCGAGTGTCGGCAGGAGCGCATCCGGACGTTCACGGCGGATGATCTCATGCAGCGCATCGACGGTCAGCGGCTCGATGTACGTGCGATCGGCGCGGTCCGGATCGGTCATCACCGTCGCCGGATTCGAATTCACGAGCACGATCTCGTACCCCTCATTCTTCAGCGCCTTGACGGCCTGCACGCCCGAATAGTCGAATTCGCAGCCCTGCCCGATGACAATCGGCCCCGCGCCGATGATCAGAATCTTATGGATATCGGTTCGTTTCATGAAACCCTCACTTTCCATTCCCGCTTTGCCCGAGCGCCGCGCGGACCAGTCCATCGAACAGCGGATGAGGTTCGGTCGGACGGGACTTGAACTCAGGATGAAACTGTCCGGCGATGAAATACGGATGCCCGGGCAACTCGACGATCTCAACGAGTTTCCCGTCCGGAGACGTTCCCGACACCTTGAGACCAGCCTCCTCCAAGGCCTCGCGTCCCTCCGAATCATAGTTGAGCTCATACCGATGGCGATGGCGCTCGGAAATCTTCGTCGACTTGTAGAGCTTCGCCGCCAGCGTACCGGGCTTGATGACGCACGGATAGGCGCCGAGGCGCATTGTGCCGCCCTTCTGCGTAACGCCCTTCTGATCCGCCATCAGGTCGATCACCGGGTGCGCCGTCTTCTCGTCGAACTCGGTCGAGTTCGCGTCCTTCCAGCCGACGACATCGCGCGCGTATTCGATCGCCGTGCACTGCATGCCGAGGCAGATGCCGAGAAACGGCACCTTGTGTTCGCGGGCGTATTTAACCGCGAGGCACTTGCCGGGGACGCCGCGGCTGCCGAAACCGCCGGGAACGAGAATGCCGTCCGCGCCCTTGAGCAGCTTCGGGTTCTTCTCAAGCTCTTCGGCCTCGACACACTTGACGTTCACCTTGCAGTTGTACGCCATGCCGGCGTGGTGCAGGGCCTCATGTACGGACTTGTAGGCGTCGCGGATCGCGATGTACTTGCCGACGAGCGCGATGGTGCACTTTTTCTTCGGCTGCGTCGCCTTCTTCACAAGCGTGTCCCAGACCGTGTGCTTCACGGGCCAGATGTCGAGGTGCAGCTGTTTCAGGACCTCTTCATCCAGATGCTGCTTACGAAGTTCGCGGGGGATCGCATAGACGGAATCCGTCACGTCCTTCTCCTCGATCACGCGCTCGGGCCGAACGTTGCAGAAGAGCGCAAGCTTCTCGAGATGTTCCTTGGGAATCGTCATCTCGGTCCGGCAGACGAGGATGTCGGGGATGATGCCGATCGCGCGGAGCTGTCCGACCGAATGCTGCGAGGGCTTGGTCTTCAGTTCCCCCGCGGCCTTCAGGTACGGTACAAGCGTCAGATGGACGAAACAGGTGTTGCCGAAGCCCTCCTCGAAGCGGAACTGCCGCGCCGCCTCGAGAAACGGCAGTGACTCGATGTCGCCCGACACGCCTCCGATCTCGCAGAGGACGATATCGCAGTCGTGTGCGCCCGCCGAACGGATCGCCGCCTTGATCTCGTCCGTGATGTGCGGCACCACCTGAACCGTTCCGCCCAGGTAACCGCCCGCGCGCTCCCGCGCGAGCACGGATGAATATATCCGGCCCGAAGTATAATTGGACGCCTTTGAACAGACAACCCCCGCGAAGCGTTCGTAATGTCCGAGATCAAGATCCGTCTCCGCACCATCGTCGGTCACGAACACCTCACCGTGCTGACAAGGGTTCATCGTCCCCGGATCGATATTGAGATAGGGATCAAGCTTCTGCATGAAAACCCTGTAGCCGCGGCTCTTCAGCAGGAGCGCAAGGGACGCCGCGGTAACCCCCTTGCCCAGACTCGAAACCACTCCGCCGGTGATAAAAACGTATTTGACCTGCTTTTTCATTTTACCATCATATCCTTGAACTGACTGAAGAGATACGCAGAGTCATGCGGACCGGGACATGATTCCGGATGATACTGGACGGAAAACGCCGGCAACGTCCGGTGCCTGACACCCTCAATCGAACCGTCATTCAGATTGACATGCGTAATTTCGAGGCAATCGGGAACGGAATCCGGAAGAACCGCGAAATTGTGGTTCTGGCTTGTGATCTCGACGTGTCCCGTCTTCTGATTCCGGACCGGATGGTTGCAGCCATGATGTCCGAATTTCAGCCGTCCCGTCTTCGCGCCGCAGGCAAGCGACAGAAGCTGATGTCCGAGGCAGATGCCGAAAACTGGGATTGCCGAACCGCCTGAACCGCCGGACTCTACGATCGACCGGTCATGGTCGAGAATCTCGCGGATGTTCTCAATTGCATACCGCAGCGCCGCCGGATCGGCCGGACCGTTCGAGAGAAAGACACCATCGGGCTTCATCGCCAGAACTTCGGCGGCCGGCGTCCCCGCCGGAACAAGCGTCACGCGGGCGAAGTTGGCGAGCGAACGCAGGATGTTCGTTTTGATGCCGAAATCGTAGGCAATGACATGAAGCATCGCGTGAGTTTTGCAAGCGAACGGATAAGGCCGAGCGCATGTCACTTTCGCCGCATAGTCCCGTCCGTCGAGCCCTTCCCAGGAACGCGCCTTGGCGACCGCCTCGGATTCGGAGACTTCCCCTGACAGGCACATGTACGCTTTTTGATTTCCATGATCTCTCAGATGTATCGTGAGAGCGCGCGTATCCACGCCGCAGATTCCGGGAACGCCGTTCGCCTTGAGATATTCATCGAGCGACTGATCGGAGCGAAAATTGGACGGCTGCGTATAATCACCGATTACCAGACCGGAAAGAAACAGTCCGCGCGACTCTACATCTTCGCGGTTCACTCCGTAATTGCCGACTTCGGCAACGGTCAGAGTGACGAACTGTCCGGCGTAGGAAGGATCGGTAAGGATCTCCTGATAGCCGCACATACCCGTATTGAATACGACCTCACCGCATCGTTCAACGGACGCGCCGAAGGCGACTCCGTGGAATATCGTCCCGTCCTCCAGCGCGAGGAACGCCTTGCGTTCGCGCTGCGCCTTCCATCTTTCTTCAAATGCTTCAATCGACATCGCTCTGCCTCCGGCTGTTTTCTCCGCCTTTTTCTCAGTAACTTCTTTCATTACGGTTTTCCAGATAGTTCTTGAGCGCCGCCTTGAGAACGCACTCTCCTCCCGCCGTCGGGTAGTGTCCGGTGAAATACCAGTCTCCAGTCGAATTCGGGCAACATGAATGCATGGCATCGACCGTCTGGAAAATCACATCGACCCTGGCCCTCATTCCCGAAGGCGTGATCAGGCGCGCGATCTCCTCCGAAAGCTCCTCCTGCGAATGCCGCGCATAGAGTGTGCGGACATCGGCTTTCAGCCACTCTCCGCGATCCGTCTCCGTCCTCTTTTCGAGATTGACCAGCGCCTTGAAGGCGATAAGTTCACCCAAGGTCGACATGTCTATGCCGTAGCAGTCGGGATAGCAGATCGGCGGAGCCGACGATGCGACGATAATGCGGCGCGGCCCGAGACGGTCCAGCATCGGCAGAATCGCGTTCTTCATCGTGTTGCCGCGGACGATCGAATCATCCAGGACGACCAGCGTGTCCGTCCCGGGACGAACAAGCCCGTAGGTGACATCGTAGACATGCTGATAGAACTCCCGCCGCGCCGCCGCATCGGCGATAAACGTGCGGAATTTCGCGTCCTTGACCGCGATCTGTCCGAATCGGACGGGGTGTCCCTCGGCAAGACCCTCCGTCCAGAGCGCTTCCAGCAGTCCGTGGAACGCAACCTGCGCCGAATTGGGGATGTAGCTGAAGAAGGTATTCTCGAGATCGCCGCCGACGGCGTCTAAGAGCGGCTTCGCCAGCGCCGCCCCCAGCGCTTTCCGTTCGCGATGGATATCCGAATCATTCGCCCGGGAGAAATATATCCGTTCAAAGACGCATTCGCGCCGTTCCGCAGGATCGAGAATCTTCACAAAGTCTATCTCTCCGTTCGGAGCGATGACCATCGCCTCGCCCGGAACGAGTTCTCTGACCTCCTCCGGCATGAGATTGAATGCCGCCTGGATCGCCGATCTTTCCGAGGCGACGACCGCGACTTCGTCATCGACGTGAAAATATCCCGGACGGATGCCGTGCCCGTCGCGGACGGCAAAGCTCCAGCCGTCACCGGTCATCCCGCACAGCGTATACGCACCGTCAAGGCGAGGCAGAAGTTTCTTCAGGGCGGCAACGAGAATCTCTCCTCTGCGTTGCTCGCCCTCATCTTCTCTCTCCATCTCCTCCCGCAGCATGCAGGAAGCCAACCACTCGCAGATGAGATATCCGTCCGCGGTCGATTCCGGAAACTTCCCGGCATCGACATACGCGTCAAACAGCTCCCGGACGTTGGTAAGATTAAAATTGCCGGCCAGGAACAGCATCCGTTCGCGGCGCGCGGCCTTGTGCACGAACGGATGGCAGAACCCGACGTCTCCCTTCCCGTATGTCGCATAGCGCAGATGTCCGAGAAACACCGTCTCGTTCATCCGGCGGCGCTTCGCCAGCAGAGACAGCAAATCCGCGAGGGGGCGCTCCGACGCGGACTTGAGTTCGTTATAGGCAGGCTTCCCGGCTTCGGGCGACAATGCAAGTGTCACCGCCCCCGCTCCATCCTGTCCCCGATTGTGCTGTTTCTCAAGGAGCAGGGAAAGCTTGGTGCCTCCGAAGTCGACGCACCCGCATTTCTCCGCCTGTTCGGCGGCGCTTCCGCGAAGCCGCAGGAGCGCCACCGCGCATTCATGCCTGATTTCGTCGGACATCTCAGTACACGAAAAGCATTTCGCGATATTTAGGAAGCGGCCACTTGTCGTCCGCCACGATGCGTTCAAGCGCATCCACTTCCTTGCGCAGGGAAGCCATCCAGGTGATGGCCGCCTCGGGCTCGGAATTGCGGACGGCGTCTTCGAGACGGACTATGCAGTCCCTGACCGCCGTCATGCCCTCCGCCAACCGGACGACTTCGTCGTGCAGAAGATCGATCGCGCACTTGACGTTGCTGGCGTCGGTCTCGTTGTACGCGCTTATCGCCTCGCGGTATTCCTGCCGGACCGCGGGAAGGATCATCGTCTTGACCATATCGACGGCGCAGTTCGCCTCGATAAGCACCTTGGCGGAATACTCCTCCCTTGCGATTTCATAGCGCGATTCCATTTCCCTGGCGCTGAACACCCCCGCCTTCTCGAACACGGCGATGTTCTCCTTGCGGGTATAGGCCTCAAGAGCCTCCAATGTCGTGGCAGCGTTGGGGAGCCCCCGCTTCGCGGCCTCCCGAAGCCAATCCGACCTGTAACCGTCACCGTTGAAGATGACCCGCTTATGGGTTCTGACGATATCCTGCAGGATCTTCTGCAAGGCGGAATGGAACGCCTCGGTGTGCTCGCCCTCCTTCGCCTTGCCGACAGTGCCGGACTTCTCGAGCTCTCCCGCGATGCGGTTCATCGCCTCGGCGACAACCGTATTGAGGACGACGTTCGGGCCCGAGCAGGAAGCGGACGAACCGGGCGCGCGGAACTCGAACTTGTTGCCGGTGAAGGCGAAAGGCGAAGTGCGATTGCGGTCCGTAGCATCCTTCGGAAGCGACGGAAGCGTGTCGACGCCGATCTTCATCGAGCCGGCGTGCCTCGAACTCTTCGGCTCACCCTTCTCAAGCTGGGCGACGACGTCGGCAAGCTGATCGCCGAGATAGATCGACATCACCGCGGGCGGCGCCTCGTTGGCTCCCAGACGATGGTCGTTGCCGGCAGTGGCGACGGATGCGCGGATGAGGTCCGCGTGCTTGTCGACCGCCTCGATGACCGCACAGAGCGTCGTCAGGAAGATCGCGTTCTGATGCGGATCGTTGCCGGGATTCAGCAGATTCACGCCTCCATACGAGACCGACCAGTTGTTGTGCTTGCCGGATCCGTTGATGCCCGCGAACGGCTTTTCGTGCAACAGACAGACGAGCCCGTTGCGCTCCGCGACCTGACGGAGCACCTCCATCACCAGCATGTTGTGATCGCAGCTGAGATTCAGTTCCTCGAACATCGGCGCCAGCTCGAACTGGGCGGGGGCAACCTCGTTGTGACGGGTCTTCGCCGGGATGCCCAGACTCCAGAGTTCCTTCTCCACTTCATTCATAAAGTTGAGTACGCGCATCTTGATCACGCCGAAATAGTGATCCTCGAGCTGCTGGTGCTTCGCGGACGGGGCGCCGAACAGTGTGCGGCCGGTCATCACCAGATCGGGACGCTGCAGGTAGAACGCCTTGTCGACGAGGAAATACTCCTGCTCGGGTCCGAGTGTGATCGTTACCTTTTCATCGCCCTTGCCGAAGCAGTGCATCAGACGCCTGGTCGCAGCGGAAGGCGCCTGCATCGAACGGAGAAGCGGGGTCTTCTTGTCTAACGCCTCGCCTGTATACGCGCAGAAAGCGGTCGGGATGCACAGCGTCGCGCCGTTGCCGTGCCGCTTGATGAACGCGGGCGAAGTCGGATCCCACGCCGTGTAGCCGCGCGCCTCGAAAGTGGAGCGGATGCCGCCGGACGGAAAGCTTGAGGCGTCCGGTTCGCCCACGATCAGATTCTTGCCGGAGAACGCCATAATCGGTTTGCCGTCCTTCAATTCAAGGAACGAATCATGCTTCTCGGCCGTCGAGCCGGTCAGCGGGAGGAACCAGTGCGTATAATGCGTAGCGCCCCGGTCCATCGCCCAATGGCGCATGGCGTGCGCAACCTCTCCGGCAATGGAAGGATCGAGAGGAGCGCCGTCGTCTATCGTCTGCATTAGCTTCTGCCAGGTCTCCTTCGACAGATACTCACGCATCGTCTCCCGCGTGAAGACATCCTCGGCAAAACCGATTTCCTTGATACCTTCAGGTGCGCACGGGGCATCGGTCTTGAGCCCCGCAACTTTCTTCGTGGCGGCCACTCGGGCGCAGTTGCTCATTTTGCTCTTTCCTTTCCTTAATGCCGCCACGGACCTTCCGTGGCGGTGGTCGCATAACCATTAGCAAACTCCGTGCCAATGTCCGCAAAACGCATTCCAGTCCAAAAATCTTTACGCTCCATGTAACACCCCGTCCTCTCTGTTTCATGAGTTGTACAATCAGCGGACAAATATGGCTCTTACACGATATTGGCACGGTATTTGCTGTATGTATCCGCAAAGGAGTAACATTATGCAAAAACAACGGAACCCGGGAATGTACAGGCGAGAATTCGAACACGATGCGTGCGGAGTAGGACTCATTGCCGATCTCGACAACATCCCCTCCCATAGGATCGTCGCGAACGGACTTACCGTACTGAAACGCCTTATGCACCGGGGCGCCGTTGGAAACGATCCCGAAACCGGCGACGGAGCGGGCATGCTCGTGCAGATTCCGGACGCCTTTTTCCGCAGGCATGTCGGGAATCTGCCTCCGGCCGGGGAATATGCCGTTGCGATGATCTTCGACGGATGCGGCGAAGAGCCGATGATCGAAAGCATAATAAAGGAACGCGGAGCCGGGACAATCGCCTGGCGAGACGTTCCGGTTGATCCGGATGCGATCGGACGCACGGCCAGATCCACCATGCCGCGCATTCGGCAGCTGTTCGTCAAGGGAACCGACGAGCGCGGAGCTTTCGTACTTCGCCGCATGATCGAGAAGCGGCTGAAAAACGGATACATCTGCTCCTTCTCCACGCGAACCGTCGTCTATAAAGGACTCCTGCTCGCTCCGCAGGTCGAGAGATTCTATCCGGACCTCGCCGAGAGCGATTTCACCTCCGCCCTCGCACTCGTCCATCAGCGCTACTCTACGAACACCTTTCCTACCTGGAAGCTCGCCCATCCTTTCCGGATGCTCGCGCACAACGGCGAAATCAACACCATCCGCGGCAACCTCAATCAGCTCCGCGCACGCGAGAAGTCCCTGGCGTCGACACTCCTCGGGAAAGATCTCAAAGCGGTGCTGCCGCTTATCGACGACTGCCAGTCCGATTCCGCCTCGCTCGACAATATCTTCGAACTTCTTGTGGCGGCAGGTCGCGATCCCGCCCACGCGATGCTGATGCTGATGCCTCAGGCCTGGGGCGAGAAATACCACATGGGACACGACGTACGCGGCTTCTACGAATACCATTCCGCCCTGATGGAACCATGGGACGGCCCTGCGGCGGTGGCATTCACCGACGGCATCTCCGCCGGAGCCGCACTGGACCGCAACGGACTCAGACCCGCGCGCTGGACGCTCACCAAGGACAATCTTTTCATCCTCGCCTCGGAGACGGGAGTTCTGGACATCAAAGCGGAAGACATCGTCCGCCACGGTCGCGTCAAACCGGGTTCGATGATTTTCCTCGACCTCCCTCAGCACCGCCTGATCGAAGACGCCGAGATCAAGACCCGCTACGCCCGTCGCCGCCCCTATCGGCGCTGGGTCGAGGAAAATCACATCGAAATCCAGGGACTTTTCTCCGAAATCGTCCCCTCGAAGGTGCCTGGAGACCTCGTCAGACGGCAGCAGCGCTTCGACTATACGCAGGAGGATATCGATCTCATCCTCGAACCGATGGCCCGCGACGGCAAAGAACCTGTCGGATCGATGGGCAACGACGCCGCTCTCGCGTGCCGCTCACACGAGCGCCGTTCGCTTTTTGACTGCTTCCACCAGCTCTTCGCCCAGGTCACGAATCCGCCGATCGACCCGATTCGCGAAGAACTCGTCATGTCGCTCATGACCTATATCGGAAACGACGGCAACATCCTCGAAGAAACGCCGGAACACGCTCATCTCATCAGGCTCAACCGCCCGGTGCTGACGGACGACGAACTCCACCGGCTTTCAAAGGTCGGCGATTACGGCTATCCGGTCACGACGCTTTCAACCGAATTTTCCGGGCCCCTGAATGTCGCCCTTGAGGATCTGGGCAAACGCGCCGTTGAAGCCGTCGGCTCGGGCTCGCGCATCATCGTTCTTTCCGACCGCGCATCCGCCGGCGCCCCGATCCCGGCCATTCTCGCGCTTTCATCCGTCAACCGCGCCCTGGTAGACGCGGGGCTTCGTACCTCGACCGGCGTAATCGTCCAGTCGGGCGAAGTCCGGGAGGTCCATCATTTTGCCGTCCTGCTCGGCTACGGCGCCACGGCGATCAACCCGTACCTTGCGCTCGAGACCATCTCCTCGCTCTTCCCGAACGATCCGGTCACCGCGGCGGCCAACTACATCAGCGCCGTCGACAAGGGTCTTATGAAGATCATGTCGAAAATGGGCATCTCGACTCTTCGCAGCTATCGCTCCGCCCAGATCTTCGAGATTGTCGGCCTCGCCACCGAAATCGTCGAGCGCTACTTCTCCGGCACACCGTCCCGAATCGGAGGACGCGGATTCAGGGAAATCGAACGCGATCTGCTTGAACGTCCACCGTCCAATGCGACCTGTCTACTCTCCGTGGGCGGACTGTACGGCTACCGCAAAGGAACCGAAGACCATCTCTGGACACCACATACCGTCAGCGCGTTCCGGCAGGCGGTCCGCACGAACGACTACGCGAAATTCAAGGAATATTCCAGCGCCGTCGATGCCGCGCAGAAACGCAGCTGCACATTGCGCGGTCTATTCGCCTTCGCCAAGACCTCGCCGATCGACATTTCGCAGGTTGAACCGGCCGAATCGATCATGAAACGTTTCGTCGGCGGAGCGATGTCCCTCGGATCCCTCTCTCCGGAAGCGCACGAGGCGATCGCGCTGGCGTTCAACTCGATAGGTTCGATGTCCAATTCGGGCGAAGGCGGACTCAACTGCGAACGTTTCGGCACAGACGCCGACTGCGGCATCAAACAGGTCGCCTCCGGTCGATTCGGCGTAACGCTTGACTACCTCCGCAGCGCCACGGATCTGCAGATAAAGCTGGCCCAGGGCGCGAAACCCGGCGAAGGCGGACAGCTCCCGGCGCACAAGGTGAACGATTTCGTCGCCAGGCTCCGTCACGCAAGACCCGGCATGACCCTGATTTCGCCGCCGCCACACCACGACATCTACTCGATCGAAGACCTCGCCCAGCTGATCTACGACCTCCGCTGCGCGAACCCGAAGGCCCGCATCAGCGTCAAGCTCGTTTCGGAAGCCGGTGTCGGCACGATCGCCGCGGGCGTCGCCAAAGCCCACGCGGACGTCGTTCTCATCTCCGGCTTCGACGGCGGAACGGGCGCGGCTCCCCTCACTTCCATGAAGCACGCCGGGCTACCCTGGGAACTTGGACTTGCCGAAGCCCAGCAGACGCTTGTCAAGAACGGACTGAGAGGGCGCGTCAAGATGCAGGTCGACGGACAGCTCAAAACCGGCCGCGATATCGTGATCGCAGCCCTGCTCGGCGCCGAAGAATTCGGATTCGGAACCGCTTTGCTTGTCGCTCTCGGCTGCATTCAGGACCGTCGATGCCACTGCGACACCTGCCCCGTCGGCATCGCGACCCAGTGTGTCGAGAAGCGCAAACTCTTCGCGGGAAGTCCCGCCCATATCGTCAACTTCCTCCGCTTTCTCGCGGAGGAGACACGCGAACATCTCGCCGAACTCGGACTGCGCTCGCTCGACGAGGCTGTCGGACGCACGGAGTTCCTGAAAAACGCAGACCCGAAGACCGGTTTCGATTTTTCGGGATTATTCGTGAAGGAACAAGGGGATGAAGCGAAATTCACCGAAGGGGCCAATCCCTATGTTTTCGACTCGTACGATCGCCATCAGCTGATACCGGAGATTGAGAAATGCCCCCTTCCCGATTCGCCTTATTCTTTCAACCGCACGGTCCGCAACACCGACCGCACCGTGGGAACCGAATTCGCCGGCGAAGTCTCCGCAAAGTACGGCGCTCTCGCCGATGATGCGATCACCGTCAACTTCAACGGCACCGCTGGTCAGTCCTTCGGGGCTTTCCTCTGCCCGGGCATAACCTTCAACCTCACAGGCGAAGCCAATGATTTCGTCGGCAAGGGACTCTCCGGCGGCATCATCGCGATCAAGCCGCCCAGTGAATCGTCGTTCCGTCCCGAAGACAACATCATCGCAGGCAACGTCATCGCCTACGGTGCGACCAGCGGCCGGATCTTCGTGAACGGCCAAGCCGGCGAACGCTTCGGGATCCGCAATTCCGGAGTCACCATGGTCGTGGAGGGCATCGGCGACCACGGCTGCGAATACATGACAGGCGGCGAAGTCGTGATTCTCGGTCCCACCGGCGTCAACTTCGGCGCCGGCATGACCGGGGGCACCGCCTACGTCCTCGATGAAGCGGGAGACTTCGACCTGCGCTGCAATCTCGTCTCCATCGACCTTGCCACGGTTGACGTCAACTCCAGAGACGAACACCACCTGCATGATCTCATCCGCGAACACATACGCCGAACCGGCTCACCGCTCGGCAAACGCCTGTTGGAGAACTGGACGGCCTACCGTCCACGCTTCGTCAAGGTCATTCCCGTAAAGGAGAACTGAAATGCAACGCATCCACGACTGTTACCGTCCTGTCGCCGAACGCAAAAACGATTTCCACGAAGTCGAACGCCATTTGTCCGCCGGGGAAATCAGCCCCCAGACCAAACGCTGTCTATCCTGCGGAGTCCCCTTCTGCCACGGTTTCGGATGTCCGTTGGGGAACCTCATCCCCGAGCAGAACCGATCCGTCTCCCGCGGCGACTTCCGCAAGGCGTACGATCTGCTCTCCGTCAACAGCGACTTCCCGGAGTTCACCGCCCGAGTCTGTCCGGCGCTGTGCGAATCCTGCTGCGCCCATCAGCTCGATGAAGAATCGGTGATGATCCGCCAGAGCGAGAAGCTCATAATCGAAACCGCCTTTGCGAACGGGTGGGTCCTCCCCCGTCCGCCCGCGTCCGAAAACGGAAAGAAGGCCGCGGTCATCGGCGCAGGCCCCGCCGGACTCTCCGCGGCGGTCACGCTTCGCCGCAGAGGTTGGGCCGTCACGGTTTACGAGAAGAGCCACGATATCGGCGGACTTCTCCGCTACGGCATCCCGAACTTCAAACTCGACAAATCCGTCATCACGCGCCGCCGGAAGATTCTCGAAACCGAAGGCATCATATTCCGGACGGATACCGAAGTCGGCGTCGACATTTCCGCCGAATATCTGAAGCGCACAAATGACGCGATCGTCATTGCGATCGGCACTCCGGCTGCGCGCGATCTCGAAATCCCCGGACGCAATCTCTCCGGCATCCATCTCGCCCTGGAATTCCTTGGCGGACAGAATCGGTTTCTGACAGGCGAGACGACGGTGAATCCCATCAACGCAAAAGGCAAACGCGTCCTCGTCATCGGCGGCGGAGACACGGGATCGGATTGTGTCGGCACGGCGATTCGGCACGGAGCGGAATCAGTCACGCAGATCGAAATCATGCCCAAACCTCCGACGACACGCAGTCCATCAACCCCGTGGCCCCTCTGGCCCTATGAAATGCGGACGAGTTCCAGCCACCTTGAGGGTTGCGAACGGCGCTGGAGCCTGAATTCGCTCAGATTTCTCGGCAAGGACCGGATAACCGGCGTGGAAGTCGAAAGCGTCGACTGGGACTTCACCGTGGACGGCAAGCCGGTCAGGTTCACACCCCGCGCCGGCTCGAAAGAGACGATCGAAGCAGACCTTGTCCTCCTGGCGATGGGCTTCACCGGAGTGCCGTCCAATCATCCCATCGTCCGACAGCTTGCGCTCTCCCAAACGCCAAGGACAACGCTCGTCAGCAGACCGGAATCCAACATCTATTGTGTCGGCGACTGCCAAAGCGGAGCATCCCTCGTGGTCCGTGCCCTCGCAAGCGGTCGCAGCCTATCGTCCCTTTCGTAGAGTCCGCACCCATAGTGCAAAGAACAGATGCGGCCGGATTTTAAAGTCGGGTGACACCGCTTACTACAACAGCGTGGTCAAGCATGGTCTTCGCGCCCTCGGCGGTAAAAGCGCAAGCATTTTCGGCATTGTCTTCATGCCGTTCTGAAAGGTGGATTATGCAGACGCCACACCCCAATTTCCCGGTAATCGACGCGCACGTACATCTCTATCCCGACGCGCTCGCACCGAAGGTCGTACCTGTACTCTCGGAACGCTTCGGGAACCCTCCGGCGTTCAACGGAACGATAGCTGAATGTAGAGCGAACGCGGCGAATGCGGGAATTAGCCTCTCCGTCAATCTTCCGGTCGCGACAACGCCGGACCACGTCGGACATACCAACGCGTTTTGGGCTCAATACGCGGCGAAAACCAAGATTAATGAAGGCGCGGTAATGTCGCTTGCCGCGCTTCATCCTAAAACGCCCAATGCCGCTAATGAAGTATGCGAAATCGCCCGAATGGGATTCTCAGGAATCAAATTCCATCCGGAATACCAGAATTTCCGCTTTAACGATGCATTAATGGATGATATCTGGGCTGCAATGGAAGAAGCGGAACTTGTCGCCTATCTTCATGCGGGCGGCGAGCGCGTATTTTCAGCGCCCTTCCATTCATCGCCATCTGAAATTCTTACCCTACATAAACGCTTTCCGAAGCTGAAAATCGCGGCCGCACATCTCGGAGGATTCGGCATGTGGGACGAAGTTGAAGAAACTCTTATCGGCGAAAATGTATTTCTCGACCTCTCCCACACATTTTTCTGGATGCCGAACGAACAGATTTTCAGGATGATTCGAATGCACGGAGCAAATCGTATCCTATTTGGAACAGATGCACCGTGGCAAAATCCCTCCGCTGTTATTTCAGAGTTTCTTAAACTTCCCTTATCCGAGAAAGAACGCCGCGCAATTTGCTATGAAACAGCGCATGAGTTATTCGGCATGGGATGAGCTTATAGTTGTGAGGTGACGGGAAAAATCGCCCCGTTGACTTTTGTAGGGCTGGCGTGGTACAATATGCACCATTCTACGCAAAAAACAAAAATCGCGGAGAGTGCTGTTATGGTGATGAGTTTTTCAGAGTGCTGTGAAAAATACGGCGGACGGTATCGGACGGAGCGTCTGATACGCAACGGCGAACTTCACAAGGTCGCCTTGGGTCTCTATAGTGACAAGCCGGAATGGTCGGATGTGGAGGTCGTGCTGGCAAGATACCCAAACGCGGTCGTAACGCTGCAAAGCGCCTATTACTACTACGACCTTTCGGATTCGATTCCAGAGGCATTCCATTTGGCGACAGACAGAGACGCGACAAAGATTTATGACGAACGGGTCGTGCAACACTATCTGCCCAAGGGGACGGTTGGAATCGGCGTCGTCTCCTGCAAGTTCCTGAACGACGAGGTGTCCCGCATCTTCGACAAGGAGCGGCTACTCATAGAGACGGCTCGAAACAAGACCAAGCTTCCATACGACCTCTACAAAGAGGTTGTCGAGTCCTTCCGCAAGATTAAGGACACGCTCTATCCTGCGAAGCTGACCGACTATCTTGAGACATTTCCAAAGAAAGAGTCCATACTGCGGACTATCGAAAGCGAGGTGTTTTGATGGATTTCAGGAGTACCGCCACGACGCTAAAGGCCTCCGGCTACCCGCCGCGCAAAGCGGATGCCAAGATCGCACACGACATAGTCCTCAAGGCCATCGAGGACGCCGGCTTCCACGACAAGGTGACGATCAAGGGCGGCGTGGTCATGAGCGGGATTACCGATGCGGTGCGCCGCGCCACCATAGACATGGATTTCGACTTTCTCGGATATTCCCTCGGCGACGTGTCCATCAGGCGTTTCGTGCAACGCCTCAATCGGGTCGCCGAATGTGAGATACGGATCGACGGCGATATTCAGGAATTGCGACAGAATGAATACAGGGGGAAGCGGGTAAATCTCGTCTTGACCGATGAAGCGGGGCATTCGATAAAGACAAAGGTGGACATCGGCGTACATGGCAACAAGTCAATCGAGCAAGTGGATTTCCGCTTCAAGGTGATATCCGACAATGCCGGCGTGGTTCTGCTTGTCAATCCCAAGGAGCAGATATTCATCGAGAAGCTGAAAAGCCTACTTCGGCTTGGCGTAGTCTCCACGCGGTACAAGGACGTGTACGATCTGTTCTACCTTTGCAGCCGTGTAGACACAAACATCCTGGGAGAGTACCTTCATATGTGCATTTTCGAGGATGAGGCAATGCTCGAAAACGATGTCCGAGACATCGAACGACGTCTCGGGCGGATATTCTCCAGCAAGACCTTCCTCAAGCGGATGGCGAATCCAGACTACGCATGGCTTGACGAACCAGTCGAAACAGTCGTCGGAACATTGCTTGAATTCTTCAAGGGTCTATAGGGGCAGATACGAACCATGACATTCTTCACGTCAGACCAGCACCTTGGACACAGGAACATCATCCGCCTGTGCAGCCGCCCATTCGCCTCCATCGAGGAGATGGACGAAACGCTGATATCACGATGGAACGCCAAGGTCAAGGATTCCGACCGGGTGTTCGTCATAGGAGACCTCTTCTTCCGCGCCGAGGATCCTGAAGGGATGCTCAAACGTCTCAAGGGACGCAAGACTCTCATTCTCGGCAATCACGACTCGTCGTGGACGAACAAGGTCGATCTCTCCCGCTACTTCGAGGGTGTTCACACGATGCTGGAGACGAGCGACGGAGAGCATTCGATCACGCTCTGCCACTACCCGATGATGACCTTCAACCAATGCATGAGGGCGTTTATGATCCACGGGCATATCCACAGCAACACGAACGCGGACTACTGGTCCTACCTCCAGTCGCACGAGCGTATCCTCAATGCATCGGTGGAGGTCAACAACTACGAGCCGGTAACGTTCGCGGAGCTCGTCGAGAACAACAGAATCTTCAAGGCCAGTTCGCGCATTGTCGTGACACATGAAACGCCAAAAACTCACCCCCAGGCCTACAACCCGATGGGATGAGCTTATAACTGTTAAGTGACGCATAGTAATACACAATGATAAATGTTATAATATAAGCGTTTTCGATACGATATTAAATTTCGTTTGAAAGGTTATCAAAAAAGGAGACAAAAAAAAAAGAAAACCGATAACACAGTTGGGTTATTCCCATAAAAGACAATTTGCAACACTGCAAAGTAATCGTCCATAGAAATGTAGGAAGTTTCGCTTAATGACGATGCCGAGCAGAGGGACGCAACCGCGTTTCCCTTTCTTTGTATTTCATTCAAGGCATCCTACAGCCTCTATGGGGATACAAGGAGAGGGTTCTTCTTTATTCAACGATTGCTGCACGTTAAAAACCAGGAGGAAAAAATGAAAAACGATTCAGAAAAAGACACAAAAAAGAAACGCGGCAAAGGCATTGGATGCGGATGCCTTTCAATCTTCATTTTAGGCTTCATCCTTATTGGGATTTTTGCAGAAGACCCAAAGCCTGATAATGCAGAACAAAAACCGTCACCTGCCGCTGAGGTGAAGCAGGAAGAAGTGAGAACCGAAGCACCTAAGACAGCTCCGGCCACAGAAAAAGAAGAGTCAGCAAAAGACAATTCTGAGGCGGAAAAATTGCAAGATGCCATAGACGGCTACTACGAGCAGGCCAAAGAAATGCGTACTCGAGCCGAAGCCATCAATACCGGCAAGGAAAAACTCTCTGTCGAACAGAAGAAAGCCTTAATCGCCACACTGAACGAGAAGTATTTCTCGGACAATAAATTAAACCCTCAGAGAACGGTCGAGCTTCAATCGCAGTATCTGAAGGAGCGGCGCAATGCGCTTGAGCGGTGCACTGACAATCTCAGCGACCTGACAGAAAAGCATAAGGAGTGTCTCGCAAAGGTTCTTGCCAACAAGGGCGGAGAACATGAGCTTAAGAAAGTTGCGAACAAGCTCAAATTGACAACTGATTTATTCAAACAAATCCAGCAGGATTGCGTAATGCAGGATGCATTGCTCAAGCTCAAGGAATCCGCATACGACCTTTTGATGGCTGTCGGAGGAGAGGATTACTTCGAGAAACTTCAGGAAGTCCAAAAGGAAAAAGAAAAGAGCGTAGCCGAAATTTTAGCGTCCGCCGTCGTAAGAATAAAACTTCGGGTCAATAGCAACAATAATTATTCCGGGACTCCGAAATTCACTTTTTCTATCACCAATAACAGCAAGCGACACCTGTCGCTCATTGGCGGTGAATTGATCCTTAAGACGCGAGATGACGAAATTATCATCACAGAGAAAGACGTTATTGCATTTTTCGCCGAAAAGAAGGACGGCGCAGAAGTGAAAGCCATCGCCCCGGATGAGACGCGGACATTTACCGTCACAGAAAAGGATCTGTCTTTGACCAAGGATGGATGGGATCGACTCTTGGTGGTCAATAACTATGTCGTTCAATTCAATGTGAAGCGTGTTCGCCTTTGCGATTCCTCCGACTCGCCTTCAAAAGAACACGACGAATACGATATTGACGAATGAGAATAAAAGCGGACGATCTTCGTAGAAAAAACTGAAGACCGAAAGGAATGGTGCTTCAGTATAAAAAACCGAAGATCGTCCGCAAGCGATGTAAGCGTATCGCTAAATCTGTGATCAGCCGAGCAGGATTTCCATCACGCGCCCAACGCCAGCAAGCTTGGCGACAGTTGCGTCAAAGTCCGCGCCGTCGGCATAAGCCGCCAGCGCAGATCTTGCTTCATCACGAAGTTCCTTGAACTCTGCCGTTTTCCTGATTATGTTTTTCATGCGTTTCCTCCTTCAATCAAGGTGTGACCATGATGCCACAATCCCGCTAAATTAGCAAGCCTCAAAATCGATTCAGCTATCTACGATTGAAATAAGTCCGGAGAGGAATCCGTCCGTAGCCTGCGCCGCTGCAAGCGTCCCCGAGAACGCTCCGCGAAGCTGAAACACCCCGCTGGCATCACCGAAGGGGCCAATCCCTATGTTTTCGACTCGTACGATCGCCATCAGCTGATAAGTCGGATCGTAGCCATGTCGTTCTGTGAGCCAAGGAGTTGTCATAGCCCTTT
>JAZSQE010000013.1:0-2178 GCA_045537795.1 Kiritimatiellia bacterium
GTGGACGGTCACGTTCGAGCGCGGCGACGCGAAGTGCATCGGCGAGCCGAAGCGGCTGGCCCCATGCGTGCTCGACCCGGTCTTCCGCGCGCTCGGCCTCGACGAGCTCTTCGCGAGCGTCAAGTGCGCCTCGCGCATCAAATACGACCTCACGGGGATCGTGCGGCTGCTGACCTACGGGCGGATCATCGACCCGGAGTCGAAGTGGTCGACTATGGGGCAGAACGGGCAGTACTACACTCCGCTCGTCAAGAGCACAAACCCCGACAACGTCTATGACGCGCTCGACGTCATCTACGCGAACCGCAGGCAGATTGTCCAGCGCATGAACACCTGCATCACCCGCAGTATCGGCAGAAGTCCAAGCACCGTGTTCTACGACGTGACGAACTTCTTCTTCGAGACCGCAAGGCCCGACGCCGACTTTGAGGACGAGGACGGGAATGTCGTGACGGGGCTGCGGAAGTTCGGCGTCAGCAAGGAGAACCGCAGACAGCCCATCGTCCAGCTCGGGCTCTTCCTCGACGGCAACGGCATCCCGATCTCGTTCGCGACCTTCCCTGGCAACACGCTCGACCACCACACGCTCAGGCCCGCGATGGACGAGACGGTTGGAGACCTCGGCATCAAGCGCTTCGTGCTCGTCGCGGACCGCGGGATGTACTCGGGGACGAACATGCATGCGGTGTGCGAGGCCGGAAACGGCTATATCGTCTCGAAGAGCCTGAGGAAGACGGACAAGGCAGAACGCGCATGGGCCATTGACCCCAAGGGCTACACCGTCGTCAGCGAGAAGTTCCGTCACAAGTCGCGCATCGTGAAGCGCGTCGTGAAGGACGAGGACGGCAAGAAGCACGAGATCCGGGAGAAGGTCGTAGTGTACTGGAGCAAGGCGTTCTACGAGCGCGAGAGGAACGAGAACAGGTCGTTCATGGAGTTTCTGCAGAAGCTCAGGGAGAATCCCGGCAGCTACCGCATCTCCTCCGCGCACAGCAAGGGGCTGCGGCGCTTCCTCAAGAAGGAGTACGTCAACAAGATCACGGGCGAGAAGGTCAATTCGGCGGACCTGGTGCCGATGATCGACGAATCCAAGCTAAACGAGTTCAACGAGCTCATGGGCTACTACCAGATAGTCACTTCGGAGCTTGAGATGGGCGACCGCGAGGTGATAGAGAAGTACCACGGCCTCACGCAGATCGAAGACCAGTTCCGGGAGATGAAGGGAACGCTCGAGACAAGGCCTGTGTTCGTCCAGACGCCAGGGCACATCAAGGCGCACCTTATGGTCTGCTTCATGGCGCTGACGATGATCAGGATCATCCAGCGCAAGACGCGCATGACGGCCAAGCCGGCGAAAGAGGGCTCGAAGTGGTCGTACGGGATTCCCGGCGCGCGGGTCTCGGAGGCGCTCGCGGGGTGGCAGGTCCTCGAGCTTCCAGGCGAGTATTACCAGGTGCTGAAGCCGAGAGGCGACGCCATCTTCACGATCCTCAAGGCATTCGGCATGGAGCTCAAGCCGCAGCTCTACACCCGGGGCGAAATCCGCGAGATGAAGGCGACGGCGAGCCCGTTCTAAAATGTAGTCACCAAATTATTATGAGGGCGACATGCGCCAAACCCGCGTCGCCATTGACTAAAAACGCCTTTTCGCTAAATCAAAGTGGCAAACTCGGGAGGTGGTCAAAGCATGGAATCGCCGTAAAGCGCTGGCCCGCCCCGCGCGAAATGACGGAATCCGAGAAGAAAGAGGTCCGGTCGGCGCTCGCCAGACGGCAGGAGCATTTATCTCGGCAGAATGATACAAAATAATTGTGGAGCTTGGATTTTGACGGGGACAGGCCCCACAAAAGTCCGATTTTTCAGCGTTTCTCGGGGTCTGTCCCCACAGGCATGTCCTGGGGGTTGTGATATGACCCGAGTTTGCCACTTTGCTGACTGACTAATCTTCAAAATGTTGCGGCCCCTATTGACCGAAGTGCACAATCTATTGTATAATATCTTCGTTGTTATCAAATTATCACATTGCTACGCCTATGCACATCGAACAATACAGGTCAAACAGTCGCGCCTATCTGCGTCTCGTCAGCGGGAAGCGGATGAAGGACTCGCTGGGCCGCCCAATAATCGGCAAGCGAATCGTCCTCAGCCTCGGCGCGCTTGCGAAGCACGACGACGGCA
>JAZSQE010000004.1:0-4884 GCA_045537795.1 Kiritimatiellia bacterium
GGTTGAGTCAGAGTTTCTATTCACTTCAGAGCCTTCTGATTTTTGAAAACAACTTTTTGGAAACAACTTTTCTTTTGCGCACGGGCGAACTCGCCCGTGCATTTCTTCTCTATTGCACTCAAGCAATTATATCAACAACGAAAAACGCGGGCGAGGAGATGCGCCTGTCGCGAGATGCACCTGCCGCGTAGCGGTCAGGTCCCCCGACGAACGTAGTGAGGAGCTTTCGCGTAGCGAAAGACGCAAGAGGGTGCGCGATCAGGTTGGGTGAGCGCGAAGAGCGAACTGCGAAGCAGCCGCAAGGCCCCGCGCCCGCGCACCAAATACAAGTTGTTTTTACCAGTTGTCCTAGTTGTTTCCAATCTTAATTCAAACATTCCAACATTCTAACATTCAAACATTCTAACATTCAAACATTCCAACATTCCAACATTCTCGGTTACCGCAGGATGATATGGAAGCCTAAGCCGGACTCCACTTCCCAGCAGCCGAGGTCGATGGTTTTATTCAACACACGCTCGTTTCCGTCCAAGTCGCGCGTCACACTGTCGGCGGGACGGTAGGTGGTGTCCAGCGTACCGCGGCCGATGAGCTGCGAATTGCGCTTCTGGTGCAGGTTGCCCGTAGCGGCATTGACGAAATCACCGTCCGTCAGAAC
The DNA here is from genome assembly GCA_045537795.1 of Kiritimatiellia bacterium. Lineage (GTDB taxonomy): Bacteria > Verrucomicrobiota > Kiritimatiellia > RFP12 > UBA1067 > UBA1067. Next base: position 659 of record JAZSQE010000004.1, read on the forward strand.
TGTCCATGTCGCGCACGAAGCGTTCGTCTCGGACGAACCGCAATAGAAGTAGCGTTTGAGATTGCCTGTGCCGAAATTTGCACTTGCCGAGTTATCAGCGTTGCCGTAGAAGACGCAGTTCACGACCTTCGCGTTGGCATTGTTGACGCGGACGCCGACGCCGACCTTGTCGCGGTAAGACGATCCTCCCGTCACCGTGCAGTTCAGGAGAATCGCGGCACCGTCCAGATACACGCCGCCGTGGCTGTCCGAATTGTAGTCGTCGACCTTGTTGTCCTTGAAGAAGCAACTGTCGATGACACCGCCGGTAGCATAAAGCGCCATGCCATTGCTGGAAGCATTAGAACCAGGCCAGGCGCCAGAACTGCACTTGCCGCCCGTGACAAGGCTGCGCTCAAGCCGTCCGCCAGACATCCAGACATTGCCGCCTCGTCCAAGTTTTCCTTGCGCCGGCGACGCGTTGCCGTCCTTTATGACGCAGTTGGCGACAAGGCCAGCTGACATCCATACGTGGCCGCCATGTCCGCTATGGATCCGCAGGCCGTTTCCGGAGATCGTGAGGTTCGAAACGACTGCATCGGGATGCGAAAGCGTGAACGCACGGAAGCCGACGGTATTGTCCACAATCTCAACGTCGGCCGGATCGCTCGTCTCGCCGCGAACCGTGACGGCGCTGCCAATGAGATGCCCCGTATCATTCAGGACCGACCCGCTCAGAATCATCACATCTACGCCGTCCACGCACGTCTTGTTCACCGAAACGTTGTTCGTCAGCGACGTCAGCACCGCCGCGAGCGTCGCCGCCGCCGTCTCCCGCGTCTTGTAGGGGTAGGCCGGGGTAGCGCATTTCGAGTCAACATACATCCGCTGTGGCGCGACAACTACGCGCGTCGGCACCGTATACCAGTCCGTCCAAGTCGAACCGCCGTCGGGCGAGGCCTTAAGCCGCACGGTGAAGTAGCCCGCCGCCGGATAAGCGTAAACGTGCGCCGACTCCTGTGTCTCCTGCACAGTCCCATTGCCATAGTCCCAGCGGAAAACAATATCGCTCGCAGGGCCGACGACGGTTGCATGGAACGTGACATTGGCGTTCTCAAGCGCGGCGTAGCTCGACGGATAGCCGCCGCACACGAACTGTGACTGGTCGAGCTCTCGGCAACCGATGTCCACGGACGCGCCAGAAACGCGCATGTTGCCGTCGAGATCGAGCGTCGCATTCGCTGGACAATACGCCACATCGCCCGCGTCGACAAGCTGCGAGCCTGGAATCGACTCGTAGTTCCCCGCCGCGTACTCGGCGAAGTCGTCGGATGTAAGCACCTTCCATGTCGCGCATGAGGCGTTCGCCGCCGGAGCGGCGCAGTTGAAGAACCGGTTGAGGTTGGCTTTGCCGAAATTGGCGGCCGCCGAATTGTCTCCATTGTCGCAGAATACGCAGTTCGCGACCGTCGCGTTCGCATTGGCGACATAGACGCCGACTCCTTCGCCGTTATTGTTCGACGCCCCCCCAGTCACCAAGCAATTGACAAGACTCACGGCACCATTGAGGTACACGCCATACCAACTGGCCGAATTCGCGTCCTCCACCTTGTTGTCCTTGAACCAGCAGTTGTCGATGGTGCCGCCCGTCGCATAGATACCCATGCCATAGCTGTATTTGTTGGTGCCTGGCCAGCCGCCCCAGTTGCACTTGCCGCCCGTGATGAGGCACCGCGTCAGCCGTCCGCCAGACATCCAGACGTTGCCGCCGTATCCGCGATTGTTCGAAGGACTCGTGCGACCATCTTTGATGACGCAGTTCTCGACGAGTCCATCCGACATCCAGAGGTGGGCGCCCTGACCATCGGCCAGCCGCAGCCCATTGCCGGAAATCGTTAGGTTCCGAACCTCCGCGCCCTCATGCGACAGCGTGAACGCGCGAAAGCCGGGCACGTTGTCCACGATCTCGACGCCATCACGCTCTTCACCGACGATGACTATCGGCGCGTCAAGGACGAGATTCGTCTCCTCATACGTGCCGTTTGCAACGCGAATTTCCACGAACTGCGCACCGCCGGTAATCGCGGTCTTCGCCTTCTTAACCGCGTTGGAAATCGTCGCGAACGGCGAACCTTCGGAGCCGTCACCCTCCGTTGCCGCTTCGGAATCCACGAAGTAGCACACGAAGATTTTGACGTAGATGGTCGCCGACTTGCCGGCGTAGCCGTTGATGCCGGTGATGGTCATCTTAGAGACGCCGGGCTTGTCGTTGTCGGTGTAGGCGACCGTGTAGTCATCACCCTCCACAAGAAGCGTGTCGCCACTGTATACGACGGGGACCGGCTCGCATCCGCCGGCGACGAGAATCTGGTCGGGGATCGGCTCGATCCTGAAATCGGAAGGAACTAGGGTGAGAATCGCGATGCCCGAGCCGCCTTTGCCGCCAAAACCGGCGTAGGAACCGGTATAGCCGCCACCACCACCGCCACCGCCGAGGCCGTCGGTGCCGGGATTGCCGTCCGCGTTCTTGCTGCCGTTGCCGCCGCCGCCGAGGCCGCCAAGGCCGGGGTCTGGGGTTCCGTAGCCGCTGGTCGCGCCGCCACCACCACCGCCGCCGCCATAGACGACCCATGCGCCGGTGATGTGGTTGGAAACGCCCTCGCCGCCGTAGCCAGCATGGTTGGCGGTCGCATCACCCTGGTAGCCGGCGTGCCCCGCGCCGCCTCCGCCGCCGGACTTGCCGTTGTTGGTGCCCAAGCCCGCGGCGCCGGCGAAGCCGAATCCGACAATTCCCTCGCCGCCCGCGCCGGTCTGGCATCCGCCGCCGCCGGACCCGCCCCTCGCGCCCAACTTAGCCGTTCCCCAGCTGCCGCCACCGCCGCCGCCTGGAACCGTCGCGACAAATGAACCGAAGTCGAGCGACGTGCTGCCGCCGTTTCCGCCAGTTGTGTTTTGCGAGTCGCTTCCGGCGCCACCCGCGCCGACGGCGACCGTGAAGGTGTCACCTTCGAGAACAGAGCGCCCGACGGCATCCGTCGCGCTGACGCCGCCGGCGCCGCCGCCGGCACCCATCGTGCGCCCGCCACCGCCGCCGCCGCCCACGAGCAGGCAGTCGGCGATGAAGAGGTCGTGCTTCGCCGTCACCGTATGCACGGCCGAGGCGTCGGTGAAGACATAGACGTTCTTGCCATCGACCGTCAGCCGGCGGGCGAAGGTGTCGGTCGTGGAGATGTTTCCGTCCTCCAGTTTCGTCGCGGTAATCGTGAAGGCCCTGCACGTTTTCTGCCCCGCGTATTCGCCCTTGCCGGTAACGATGGCCGTGGCATCGCCGACTCCAACGTTGTTGGTGTAGGCAACGTCAAAAAGCGGACTTGCGATGTCGCCGCCGATGGTCCACGTGGCTCCGCTTGTCCTGTTGGAGACGACGAATTCAGGACGGCACGGCTCGAAGGTTTCATGGACCTGAGTTGGGATCGGGCAGATTGTAATCCCGGCGAGCTCCTCGTATCCGAAGCTGCCGCTGTTGGAATCGCTGTTGGGATAAAACGCGTTCCTCACCGTGTCGTACAACCCGGCGACGCCGTCGGCATCCCGCACGCACGGCACGAAGTTAGCCACTGCGGTGCCGCCCTCGGTGATCGTAAACGAGTAGAGTTTCATCCCGACGACGGCCTTGACGCTGGACAGGAGGGTTCCGTTGTCATTCAACCGGAACAGATACATGTTCGGACGCTTCCCAGTCCCCGTCGCCGGCGCGAAGTCCACCTGCTGTCCATTGACCGTAAACGTGTTGTCGGTTTTGTTGTCCACCATTTTCGTCGAGTAAAGGATGTCGGTCGATGTCAGATAGTCGGGAAGCGTGGTCTCGACAGTGCTGCTGCCATTAGACGACCGATACGCCCGGACCTTTTTCGTCATGGTCGGGTCGGCTGTATTGGCCTTTGTGATGAAGGCGAACGAATTGAAATCACTCGACCTTGTCCAATAGAGGATATTGTCCTGGCCGAAGCCCGGCACCGAGAAATGCGCCTCGATGTCGTTCAGATAATAAGGTTGAAAGCCGGTGTCGATGTATTGGTTCTGGTCGGTCACGGTGATGCACGCGACCTCCATGTAGCTAGCCGGCAGCTGCCCCGCCGCCTGCGCGGCAAATGCGCCGCAGAAAATCGCGGCCGCAATCAGGGGGCTGGGACATTTACCCCCCAAGTCGGATCGTTGCCATGTTGTTCTGTGAGCCAAGGAGTTGT
>JAZSQE010000035.1:0-50195 GCA_045537795.1 Kiritimatiellia bacterium
ACAATCCGCCCAAAAAGCATACCCCCCTAAATTAGGGGGGTGGGGCTACTTCACCGGAACGGCGCGGCCGCCGGCGCGACTACAGAAAGTCGTGATTGCCGCGCAGATCCCGTCCGACGATGACGGCTCCCGAACAGTCGTCAGAGGGCGATCGCGGGAGCAGTTCGACCTTATTGCTTCTCGCAGATCGCGGGCCGTGAATCGGTCGTGCCGCTGCGAAGGCGGAACTTCACGTTTTCCATCCTGACGCCGTCGGCCTTGTCGACGAAAAGCCCGTACGCCGGCAGATGGTAGGGGTCGAACATGTTCGTCTGGGGATACGCGCCCGCCTTGTCTTCGCCGGGCCACGAATACGGCTTGTCGTTTTTGCCCTCGCCGGGAATCTCGAGATTGATGTTCTTGAGGATGATATTGCAGGGGCGGCACTTGCCTGCGCCTGTTATGGTGGACGGCGTCCGTCCGTCCGCCCTTCCGCGAACATTGGAGACGACCACGTTGCGAAGCGCGAACCAACGCCCCTGGCTTACGTCGGCATGTCCGTCGTTGAAACCGTGCCTGTCGCCGCCACGGACGAAAATCGGCGTCTGAAAGCCCTCCATCTCAATGTCGTCGGCGACGATATTCTCGACGAGACCCCCGTCCACGCACTCCACGTTTATACAGCCGAACCCGGGACCGCAGTGATACCACGGCGCGCCTTCGATCGGCTTCCAATTCAGCAGATCTTTCGGCATCGGCGCGAGGTCGCGGTAAATGCGGCGGGAGGCAAAGGCACGGCAGTTGACGAAAGAGACATTGCGCACAATGCCGTGGGTGGCGGTACCGATCTTGAACGCATTGCAGTGTGAACGGGCGGTGCAGCCGCGCACCACGACGTTCTCGACGACATAGCCGACATCGTGGGATTTTATGCAATACGCATCGTCGCCTGAATCCACGTCGCAGTCCTCGATAAGGATGTTCTTGCCCTCGATGTCGAAGCCGTCCGTGCAGACTCCGGCGTGGGAATCGATCTTCACGCGGCGCGCCAGCACGTTTTCGCATTTGAAAATGTTTACGCCCCACGCCGCCGCATCGCGCAGGGTGAAGTCTTCCAGCCGGACTTTTCGGCACTTTCGGAAGCAAAGTCCCATCGGCTTTGGCTGATCGTTGCGCGAATAGTCGTAGGCCCAGGCATTGCCGAATATCTCACCTTCGCCTGTCACCGCGATATTCGTCGCGCAAACCGCCGCCACAACCGCGCGCGGCATCGACTCGCCGGACTTGGGCTGCAACACGTAGTCCGCAGGATCCCCGGAAGCGACGAGACGGGCCCCCTTCTCAAGCCGCAGCTCGACGTTTGACTTAAGAAGCAGCATGCCCGTGGGATGGTCGCCGGCGGGAACCACCACCGCGCCGCCGCCTGCAGCGTTCGCCGCGTCAATGGCCGCCTGCCACTTCGCCGTCTCCAACCCCTTGCCATTCGCGGATGCGGCGGCGATTCTCTCCGCCATGCACATAAAGGCGCCGAGCGCGACCATCGCGACGGCAACGAATTTACTGCTGCTGTTCATATTATTCTCCTGCCTTGTCATTTTCCCGCGCGGCAAGAAACCGCGCAGATGTCATATAAGACGCATTTTACCACTTTTGATCCAAGGCGCACACCCCATCAAATTAGGGGGGGGGCGAGAAGCGGCGATATATGGTAATGTCAAAAATGTCAAACTCGCAAACTGTCAAACTGACTCTACTTGCAAACTTCTCTCGAGCTTGGAAAGTCGGCAAGTTTTACAGTTGAACAGTTGAACAGTTTGACAGTTTACCAGTTATACAATATTCCAACATTCAAACATTCAAACATTCTAACATTCTAACATTCCAACCAGAAGGGTCCCTTTTTACCCACGGCTACTGTATCAATTTTACTGTATCAATCATCCCTGCGGGTGGTGCAGGAAGCGGCGCGACGGCCGAGGCAGTTTATGGACGAGCCAAGGCCATGCAGCTCGATGTTGTCGATAATGAGAAATCGGTCGTGGAAGTCGTCGGAGTAGGTGACGGAGAGCCAACAGGGTCAGAGTTGATTGCCACAGTAGAATGCCACAGTAGGCGGTGATTGGCGGTAGCACGGCGGCAGTGAGGTGGTGGAGCGCAAAGCGCACTGCGCGGCAGCGGAGGTGGCGCAAGAAGCATGGTCGGCCGACATAAATGCGCTGTCAAAGCATTGGGTGAATCACGTCAACCGCAATATGGGCGCAGATGTCTCGCACAACATTCCAATCTTGATACTGTTCGTCAAGATGCTTGTACTGAGACAAATCCGTGTCATCCAAGTCAAAGGGCAATGGATTGGAAAGCTGGTTGGCAAGCTGCTGAAGTGGCGACGCCCCATTCGGCTGGGGATAATATGCGTCGAATTTCTCAAGGGCACTCCTAACGCCACCATCTCCCAACATGCGACTCATGGCCGCGATGTCAAGATAATCGCGCGTGGCATTGCGCTTCAACGCCAAGACAGATTTTACCCTAAACATCTCCTCCTTGGTCGGAACCGTCAGTCGCACGCCCCCTGCTTCGATCTCCACGGTTTCAAGTGGTTCGCTTCGTATAAGCTGACGAACACCGGTCTCGATACCATCAAGCGACCCTAATATCAAAACAGGCCGCTTGACCCTCGCCGTCTGCCAACCAGCGACAGACTCCAGATCCACCAATATTGCGTCAAACCGTTCCTTAAGATCCCCCAATACATGGTCGTGGTCAAGCGAAACCCTATGATGTGCATAAGTTGCCGCAGCCGTCCCTCCAACGAGAACAGCCCCAGGAACAATCTTCTGCAAATGAGCCGCAGAAGACAGCAATGCCTCCCATTCTGGCAACGGCTTATCTGGCATAGAGACTCCACAAATGATATTTTTGGTCCTGCGGGTCAAGCATATGCGCAGCACATACGCGACGGATTTTCGCCATCACAGACGAATCCTCTCGCGATGCCTCACGGAGAAAAGCCCAGTCTGCGCGTCCCCCACGGTCGATGATGTCATCAACCGCAGCAGCGCTCAAGTCAAAACCAGACTGTATGTGCCGATGCTTCATTTGCGTTATCCCAATCAAACAGCAAACGGCGGTATTATACCAAAATTTCAGCCGCCGTTGGGTTGAGGTTGAGTAGAGGGCCTCACCTTCTGGGGAGGGTTTTGTGACTGGGTAGGCGCAATGCCAACAGACCCTTCTGTATATGTTTTACTGTATTAGATTTTGGAAACAACTTTTTTGAAACAACTTCTGCTTTGGCGCACGGGCGAACTCGCCCGTGCCCTCCTTCACTATTGCGATTAAACAATTATATCGACTCAGAAAAAACGCGGGCGTGTTAGCCCGCGCACCAAATACAAGTTGTTTTTACCAGTTGTCCCAGTTGTTTCCAATCTAAACATTCAAACATTCTAACATTCCAACATTCTAACATTCAAACATTAACCCACTCTCCTATGCAGTGGGGACCCTCCCCAGTTTTTATTTGAAAATTACAGTTGCTGACCCTTTTTGTCATTTCCTTTGACTACCGCTTCCTGACCGGTATTGTCACCGACTGGATGGTGTTCGGACCGATCGAAATGACGCCCGCCGTCCCCGACATCGACTTGAGCGTCGTCTCGTTCATCTGCCAGAGCGGACGCTCGCCCGGGATGAGATGGGCGTAGAGGTACTTCTCGGGAATCGTCACCGACTTGACGACCGGCTTGCCCGCGAATCGGCAACCCTTGAGTTCGATGGGCATGTCGATCTTTCGCCCGTTCGAATTGACCATCAGCACAGAGAGCGACTTCTTGTCTGCGCTCATCGTGGCCACCCATTCGACATTCGATTTCAACTGCGGCCATTCCTCCTTCGGCAGGCCCTTGGCCATCGCGCGCATCTGCGCCAGCGACGAGCTGTAGTATGTCGCACTCGCCCAGACCACCACGTTCCTACCCTGCTTTTCGCAGTTGCCGTGGTTTAATATAATCGGATGTTTCTTGAGCGCCTCGGTGTAGATCTTGAACACGGGCGCCGCCGGACCGGTGATCACGCGCGGGACGCCTTTGTAGTCTGGGTCGACATAGTCGCGTCCGCTCGGATCCCACTCGACATGCCATGTGCCGCCGAACGACATCGAGAAACCGCCACCCAGCGCGCCAAGGTTGTGCAGCGATATGCCGTCAACTTCCGGCTGGGCCAGGCACAAAAGCAGATAGTGGCCTTTCCACAGTGAAGACTGGAACGTCTGGTGGCAGCGGTTGTCTTCGTCCGAGCGTTCGCGCCATTCGGTGATCCACACGCGCTTGCCGGCGACCTCGGGGAACACCTTGGCGAAGTTCTTGATGCGCCCGAAGCCGCTCGCGCTGCAGCCGTACGGGGCCTCTCCGCCGTAGAAGTGGTAGATGACGTGGCTCACGTTGTGCAGCTGGCTCGTCATCGCGACGATGGCACGGCCCGACCACTGGTTGAGACGTCCGAACGAGAACTCGTTGCCGTTCTGGACCCATTCAAGCCCCGTCGCGCGGGCACGGACGGCGGCGATGTCGGGGTCGTTCGGACGGTACTCGGCGATCGGCAGGCCGATCTTCGCCTCTGGCCAGATGCGCTTGATCTCCGGAACGATCGCGCACCAGCGCTCCCCGTACAGTTCGGGGTTGTTCCCGAAATACGGCTCGTTGCCGAGCTCGAAGCCCGCGACGCAGTCCTTGTAGCCGTTGTCGACGATCCACTGCACGTAATCGCAGATCACCTTCTTCACGATCTCGATCTGCCATGCGCCGCGCGTGCCTTTCTCGACATCGGCGAACACGCCGTAGTTCTCAAGGCAGAGTATCGCCTTCATCCCGTTTTCCTTCCAGAACGAGAAATAGGCGTGCGGATCGATGAGCGCCCGGTGTATCCTGTCGTAGGCCGCGCGCATCTTAGCGCGGTTCTTCGTCTTCGACCAGGCAATGCCGCTCTGCCAGAGGTCGTTCGCATTCCAAGGACGCACGACCCATGCGCCCGCGTCGCGAACGAGCTTCGCCGACTCGACGCGGTTCGAGATGTAGAACCACTCGGACATCAATGTCGACGTCTCGAGCATCGCGCCGGCATAGCCGAGATCGGGGGCGCTCGTGGAATTGCGAAGATCCTTGATCGGCTCGGCGTTCGCATCGACCTTGATCGGAACCGGCCAGGTCTGTCTGGGCTTGTCGGCCGCATGGGTGGATGCGACGGTGGCGGAAAGAGCGAGCAGCACAAAGAGTTTCATCGTGGCATGTCCTTTCTTCACTTGACAGTGATGGTCACGGTTTGGACCGTGTTTGCCGGAAGTTCGATCATCCAGGGCCGCACATCCGGATTGCGCGGCGGCTGCCAGGCGGCCGTCGTCCAGCTCTTGCCGCCGTCCTCGCTGTAGACGCGACGGTAGACGGGAGCGCGCATCTGGCCGTTCGCAAACGCGATCTCGGCCATCAGCGGATCCTTCGTCCGGTTGACCATCATCAGCACAAAGGACTTGCGACCTTTTGCCGCGCGGATTGCATATTCCACTTTCTTGTCCGCGACAAGGTCCTTCTCGTCGACGACGGTCTCTTCGGCGGAGCCTTTCGCCGTTGCGACGCCGGCGGACGCCTTTTTCTGGAGCTTGGCCCGCATCGCGGGTTTCACGCGCATGGCATATCCGCGCGCCAGAAGATCCGGATGCGTTTTCTCCGCAAGCTGGAAATACCGCTCCGACGCCTTCTCGGCGCCTTTCGGAACCTTGAGGGCGACGGTTTTCGCGTCGCCTTTCCCCGCGAGGTCGACTGCGATCTTGAACGACTCGGCACGCACCGGCAAGGCCATGACCGAGGATGCGAGCAAAACGGCTGCAAAGCTCTTCATTTTCTTATGTTCCTCCTGTGCCGAACAGTCTATCAAATACATGGACACATATCACCCCCACTAAATTAGGGGGGTGGGCGAAGACACGGCTTATATGATACAATAGAGGTATGTCGAAGTTGCAGCAGCTTCTATTCCTCGCCGCGTTCGCCGCGCCCACATTCGCGGCGGAGGCGCCGCGCGCCGTTTCCGCCGCAGAGTTCCTCGGCGGATCGGCCGACTCGAAGCGCGTCGAGATGGAAGCGACAGTCTCAGATGCGCTCAGCGACGAGACGGACCCGAAATTCGTATTCCTCGTCCTCGAGGCGGACGGCGAGACGATCTACGCGCCGGTGAAATGCGGTACCGGCAACATGTCTTGCGTCGAGCGGCTCGTAGGCGCGAGGATCCGCGCGAGGGGTGTCTGCGACGCGTACGTTCCCGAGCCGAGGCGACAGCTCGGCCGACAGTTTTTCATCGCCGGTCTGGACGACATCGCGGTTTTGCGGCCCGCGCCGAGCGACCCCTTCGACGTGCCCGAACTCGGCGACACGAAACTGATGACGCCGGCCGGGATTTCGCGGCTCGACCGCCGCCGGACGTCCGGCAGGATCCTCGCGTCGTGGTCGGACACGGAATCGCTTCTTGAAACGCCTTCCGGTAGACTCGTGCGCGTCTCCTTCGCGAACCGCCCCGCGCCGGCGAGCGGGACGTTTGCCGAAGTCGTCGGGCGCCCAGTGTCGGATGTCTACCGCGTCAACCTCGAGCGCGCAAGATGGCGTCCTTCGGCTCCTTTCGACTTTGCCGAAACGTCCGCGACAAACGTCACCGCGCGAGACATCATGCTTGGGGCAGACGGACATATCCAGATCAAGCCGCAGTTTCTCGGAAAGACCATCACTCTGCGCGGAACGCTGAGAAACCGCAACGGGGACAGGCTGAACGTTGAAGACGGTTCCTTCATCGTGCCGGTTGTCGCGGCGGAAGCGGAGGCGGACATCGAGCCCGGCAGCGTCGTGGAGTCGACGGGAGTGTGCATACTCGACATCGAAAACTGGCGCCCGAACGCCGCCTTCCCGCAGATCAGGGGATTCTTCGTCGTGTGCGGGGCGGACGGACTGCGCGTCATCGCGCGCCCGCCGTGGTGGACGAGCGAACGGCTTCTCTCGGTCATAGCGATCCTTATCGCCGCCGTCGCCGCGGTGCTCGTCTGGAACGCGGCCTTGAGGAAACTCGTGGAGCGCCGCAGCCGCGAACTCCTAAAGGCCCAGCTGTCAGGGCTCAAATCCTCTCTCAAAGTCAGCGAACGCGCACGTCTCGCCGCGGAACTGCACGACTCGCTCGCACAAACCCTTACCGGCGTCGCAATGGAGATCGATGCGGCTAAAAAGAGAATTCCCTGCGATGGAGCTTCAGACGCCCTGCGCCATCTCGACTTCGCGTCCAACGCAATAGACTCAAGCCGCGAAGAACTCAGAAACTGCATCTGGGATCTCCGCGGAAAGGCTCTCGACGAGCCGGACATGGACAAAGCGGTCAACTTCACGCTGATGCCGCATCTCGGAGAGACCAAGTTGCACTGCAGGTTCCTCGTCCCGAGATCGAGACTCACCGACGCTCTCGCCCATGCGGCGCTTGAAATTCTGCGCGAACTCACGACGAACGCGATCCGCCACGGACATGCCAAGACCGTGCTGATCGCGGGATGTATCGACGGCGGCACGCTCAAATTCTCCGTCGAAGACGACGGATGCGGCTTCGATCCAAAATCTGCGCCCGGCTTCGACCAGGGCCACTTCGGTCTTCAGGGGATCCAGGAACGAGTCGGCGCATTCGACGGCACGTTCAAGATGGAGAGCCGCCCAGGCGAAGGAACCCGCGCCGAAGTGTCTCTGCCGATAGACGGCGAAAAGGAGTATTTATGAAAAAGACATCCGTAATCATCGCCGACGATCACGCGATCGTAAGGCACGGACTTTGCGCGCTCTTCGAAACGGAGCCGGACATAGAGATCGTCGCGGAGGCTAAGAACGGCAATGAAGCCGTCATGCTCGCGAAGAAGCTCAACCCCGATGTGATTGTAATGGACCTCGTCATGCCGAAGAAAGACGGCGTCGAGGCGACGGCCGAGATTCACGCGTCGAATCCCGGCATAAAAATCGTGGTACTGACATCCTTCGGCACTTCGGACAAGATTGCGCGCGCGCTCAGATGCGGCGCGGCAGGCGCACTTCTCAAGACTGCCGAAGACAGGGAGCTCGTCGCCACCGTCCGCAAGGTGGCGTCGGGAGCGCATGTCGTATCATCCGCCGTGAAAAAACTGCTCGCGACCGACCCTCCGGCCGGGGAACTTACCCCGCGTCAGGTCGAGATACTCCAGGCCATGGCGCGCGGACTTACAAACAAAGACATCGCGCGGCTTTTCGGAATCCGCACCGACGGCGTGAACCAGCACGTCATCGCCATTCTTTCGAAACTCGGCGCGGCGAACCGCACGGAAGCGGTCGCGACGGCCCTCAGAAAGAGACTGGTCGCCGTCTGACAAAGTCTGTCTTCCGCGGCAAACGATGCGGTCAGCCGAATATCTCTGCGCTTTTCCGGACGGCGTCGAGAAGCAGGACGGCGCGTATGTTTTTCGGCGCTATCCCCGTAAGCCGCGAAAGCGCGCGGCGGTACAGATTCATCTGCCCGGAATACGTCCCTTTCATGCGCTCGACAAAATCCTCTTCGCTTTCTCCCGAACGGACCGCGTTCGTTTTGAAGTCATAGACCACGGCTTTGCGGGCATCGCCGCTCCCCGTAAAAACGACGCGGTCGAACTGCCCGGTCTCCCACCCCCCGTCGGCGAAGAATTCGTATGATCTCTCACGCCATACGGTGGCATCTGCCGACGGTTTGACGAAGGCGGGACGAAACGCCTCCGGGAGTTCCGCCGCCACGGCCTCGTCGGCCCACTCGATCTTCTCGTACCGCGCGTGCGCCTCGATCCCGCGCTTTGCGGCCTTGCCGAAGTCGTCCCCGAAGAGGACGTCACCGCGAAGCCCCGCGTAAAACGATTCGCTCGGGCGCGACTTCACGATGAAATCGCGGCGATTTCGCCTGATTTCCGCCCTGTCGCGTTTTCCGTCAGGCGCATCATTCCGCTCGATCTTCTCGTACCATGCGCTATCGCCGCTCGTCTCGAGCCCGACGAGACGGACAAGATCGCTGAACTTTTCGGGACTCGGGGGATCTTTCCTGTTTCTCGGATGAAGGATAACCGTCAATGCGCGCTTGGCGCGCGTCATCGCCACGTAGTCGAGGCAGAGCGAGTTGTATATCTGCATCTGCTGACGGGCGCGTTCCGCCCTTGCAAGCACGGGGTCGGTCATGGAGACCGAAATGCCGGGATTTTCCGTCACCCAATCGGGATCGCCGTGGACGAGAGGCCCTGTATGGCGTTCGGCGATCATATTCTCGGACTCGTAGAACGGAATGATCACCCAATCGAAACCGAGGCCCTTCGACTGGTGCATCGACATGATGCGCACCATTCCGGGCTCGGCGAAGTCGCGACGCGTCTTGCGGGAGAGGAAATCGATGAAATCCGAAAGACGCGTCTGCGCATCGCGGATTTCCTCGAACTCGGCGGCGCACTTTATGAAATCCTCGAAGCGCGACTCGGTGAAACCGTTCCACGACCCCGGAATCTTTTTGAGCGCCTCGCGCACCTCGCGGAATTTGCGCACCATCCCCGCCCTCGTGAAATCTTCGAGAAGCGCGGCCGAAAGCGCGGCCGGCGTCGGAAGAGCGCCGGGGTACATCGCTTCGGCGAGCGGAGAATATTTTATGTGCGCGTAGGCGAGCGAATCTTCGGAATGCTCGGCGAGTTTGACGAGAGCGGTCATCGCCGATATCACGGGGCAATCGGCCACGTCGCTGTCGCCTTCGAAAACCACCTTCGTCATCCCTTTCGACTTCAGGTATCCGAGCAACGCTTCGCCCATATCGTTCTTGCGCACGAGTATCGCCGTCGAAATCCCGCGCTCCCACGGCTTCACGGCATTCAAAGCGTTCTCCACCGGCACGAAAAAGTCCGAGGCTCGCGCGCGAGCGTCCTTCTTCTCGGCCTGAATCACCTGAACATAGCCGGTCGAGACCTTGTCGTGGCTCACATGCCCGCGGCACTTCCACTTCGCACTCTCGCACGCGTCGTCCATGTCGAACGCACCGCGTATGACGGCCTCGCCAAACACCTTGTTGACGGCGTCGGAAATCACCGAGACGTATCGGTACGACTCGTCGAGCGATTCGAGAAGGTTGCCGTCCCTCGCCGCCAGCTTGACCTGACGGCCGAGAATCTCGACGTCGCCGCCGCGCCACTCGTAAATCGACTGCTTGCGGTCGCCCACTATAAAAACGCTCTTGCCGGAGTCCGGCTCGGCCGCTTCGCCGATCAGATTGCCGAGAGCCTTCCACTGACTGCGGCTCGTGTCCTGAAACTCGTCGAGGGCCCAGTGATCGAAGCGAGCGTCCATGCGGTATTCGAGAGGCAGCCTGACGCCCGAAGGCAGCGAATTGAGAAGACGCGGCAGATCGTCGAACGTGACGAGACCTTTCGCCCTCACCTTTGACGCATACGCCGCTTCATAAGCGCTCATCAAGAGGTATATGCCTTGGGTTTCCTTGAGCGCGAGGGAGATCTTCCAGGCGTTCATCTTCTTCACGGCATCGAGTGCCACGCCGTCGTCCGCCATGCACTTCGGCAGCGTCGGGACGACACCTGCGAAATTCCTGACGGCGTCGACGAACTTACCGCCCCCCTTTTTGTCTTCGTAACCGGCGAGAGCGTCGGCGAGAGCGCGTATAGCGCCAAGCGAGACATCGAGATCGCCGGGCGCGGCACCGCCCCAGATGACGTCCTTGTCGCCCCACGCCGCCGAAGTCGCTCCGGCCTCGGCGAAATCGCGGTATCTCATGTGCCAGCCGTCGATGAAATCCGAGAACTTTTCGAGAAAACTTCTCGCCCCCGCATTTCCGTACGCCAGACGGAACGCCTGACGGAAAACGCTCTTCGCCCCTTCGGAGCTGCGCATCATCATGTCGCCGACGAGTTTCATGCGCTCTACGGGGCTGCGGTAATCGCTCATGACGGAGATTTCGCCTTCGAGACCGAGTTCGAGAGGTATCATTCTCACGACGCGCATCATGAAGCTGTCGAGAGTGCCGATAAGCGAGAGGTGCTGGCGGGAGATAACCTCGCGCAGTTTCGCGGCAAAGTCGCTCCTCGTCAACTCCTTGCCCATTCTCGCGCCTTCTTCGGCGGCGGTCGCGTCGTCCGCGGCGGCCAGCGAAAGACGCTCGATGAAACTGTTGAAAATCTCGCCGGCCGCCATGCGCGAAAACGTCAGCGCGACGATGCGCTCGGGCTCCGTGCCGTTGAATATGAGACGCAGAAGGCGCGTGACGAGAGAAAACGTCTTACCCGTCCCTGCAGATGCCTCGATTACCGTAAGAGGTGGAAGTTTAAGATGATTACCCATAGTACCGCCTGAAACGCATGAAGCCGACCTATTTTACCCGCTTTATCCGCGCTGCCTGATCGTCGAGCCAGGCGACATCGACCCCCTCCTCGGGCGACAGCCAGATGAGAGAGCCGTAGTCGCCTTGCCACGCTCTTTTGCCGCCAGACGTCTTTTCGGGCGAATAGAATATCCCATTGGCGATAGCCGTCAGATACGCGACGATCTCATCTTCCGCATTGCTCTGGCCTCCTTCGTGAAACGCGTTCTTCTCGTCGAAGAGCACATCCTCGGGGCGTTCTCCGAGAACGCAGTAAAACGCTTTGGCCGCCCTGGCTTTTTCCGGGTCGAAAAGCCCGGACGCTTCGACCATCGCCCTGTATATCGGAAGCTGCTTGCTGTCGGCGTAATACTCTTCTCTGGCGCGGCTCCATGTCTTGTAATCGATGATGGCTATGTCTCCCGTCGTCTCGTGCCGGTCGATGCGATCGACCTTGCCGCGCAGAAGAGTGGGGCAGCTCTTTATCCTGCATTCAAGAGTCTGCTCCGAACAGACAATCCGCCAGCCGGCTTTGCGGCGCAGCGCCTGAATGGCCGAAAACGCCTTCAATCTCTCGATCGCGGCCTCTGCCTGCAGTTCGATGACCGCGGGAAGCGTCCCTGCGAACGATCCGAGACGGCGGCGGACCTCATCGGCAAGGAACGTTGCGATTTCTTCGCCGTCCGTCGAATCTTTCGGGCCGTCCTTCGCGAAGCTCTCAAGAGCCGAATGGCAAAGATTGCCGAACGCCATGGCATCGAGTTCCCGGGCGCGGTCGTCGGAGCTCTTGCCGAAAACCTCCTGCAGATAAAAATTGAACGGACACCTGATATATTGGTCAAGCGCGGTCGGCGACATCTTTTCGCGGAACACCGTACCCTCGGGCGGAAACGGCAGTTTAAGCCGCCACGCCTGCGGCAGCTCCTTCGCGGGCGCGCCTTCGCCGCCCTTCGTGAGCGCGTACAGTCTGCGCGCGAGCGCCGGCAGATCCGCGTCGCTTATACCGTTGAAAAGAATCCGCGAAGGCTTCATCACGTTTTTATCGCCCGCGATCTGGTGAAGATAGACCTGAACCGCGCCCTTCGCCCTGCATGCCACCGCCTCGGCGAAAATGAACGAATCACGCGCCTCTCGCGAAGCGTTGGTCGAGATTCCCAATTCGGCACGCAACGAATCGGGAATGAACGGGTGGCCGACCACGTTCCCGGGAACGCACCCTTCATTGAAGCCGGCAATCACGATCTCGTCGGCGAGGCACCACGGCACCTCGAGCCACCCGGTGGTCGCGAGAACGTTTCTGGCCGTCGGCTCCAGCATGTAGGTGGCGCTCTTCAGAAGACGCGCGAAAAGTTTCCTCCTGAACTTGTCTGGCACGGCTCTGCTCGCGCAGGCCTCCCTGAGATCGCGTACCGTTCCGGCGGCCGCGATAAGTTCGCGGTCGGCGGAGCGCTTGTCGTCGAGAACGAGCGAGGCGAATATTTTTTTAAGAAATCCGAACGGATCGTCGAGCTGCGCCTTTACCTCTTCGGCGAGACGCACGAGACCTTCGGCGGCGGCACGCTCCCTTTCGCTCCATGCGTCCCGGGCCCGCGATTCGGCGGCGGCTATCGCCTCGTCAAGCGTCTGCGGCAGATGTTCGTTCTGCACGGCATCGAGAGCGCCCGTATATTCGGCGACCCGGTCGGCCGCGACCCCGAGCGCGCCTCTCGCCCAGCGAGCGACGTCGCCCGTGCGCACCAAAGTCGAAAACGTCTCGTAATCACGCTCGGCATCAAGCCTGACGATCGCTCCGAGAAGGCGCCCCAGCGACGACTTTGAAAGTCGCTCCATGGACGGATTCCTGAGGACGAGTTCATCCTCCGAAAAATGATTCTGGAACGCGCCCTCGAGTTCGGGATACATCTCGGCGTCGCAGACGGCGAGCGCGGGGAGCTCTTCGTCGGCACCGACCGAGCGGAAGTATTTCGCGATCTCGTCCGCCTCCGCGACGGCCGTCGGCAGACTCTCGATCATCTCCGGGGCAAGATCCGCCGGGAACACGCGGAGCGCTCGCCCCCATTCGTCGAACTTGGCATCGTCGTCTTCGTGCGCGTGGACAAGAACCGTCACCGCTTGAGAGGAATTTTCAAGATATTTCGTGAATGCGCTCTGAATGTCCACGGCAGAAGGAAGAACGATCTCCTCGATCCCTTCTTCGCGGCAACCGGCCGCTACAGCGGCGCGGCGCGCGATGCAACGCGGCGTAATGCCTGCAGCCTGAAGACTCCCGATAAAAAGTTTTTCGATACGGGCGAGATCGCGCCAGCGGTCGGAATCGAGCGCCGGATTCACCTCCGACATCAAAAGCGCCGCCTCGCCGAGAATCATCCCTATATCGAGAAACACGCCCGCCATGTCGAGCGCCCAGTCGATGCCGCGCTCGGCGGGAGGTCTGGGGAAAAGCGCCTTGTATTGCGCGATATCGATATCCGACAGAACGCCCGCCATCGCGGCGAGCTCTTCGGCCTCTGTCGCTATGCGCATATCGACTGGTTCGAGAAGCGCGCTCGCCATAGTTATCTTCGGCGGCAATATCGCCCCCGCGCCTCCTTCGGCCGCCTTTCGGGCAATAGCCAAGCGCAGATTCCTGCCGCTCTGCGCCGTAGGCACCACGACGAGAATATGCGCGAGAGACCATGCCCCCTCGGGTGTCTTGCGCACTTTTGACACGTAACGCCCGACCCCGTACAGCCAATCGGTAACCGCCTTGGCCAAAGGCATATTCGGACTAAGAAATTCTCTATTCATCTTTCGATGAAATTATAGCAAATCCGCCGGATTTTTACCTGCGCATTAAGAAATCCGCAATAAAAAAGAAGCAAGAAATGCCCATACAGCCCAATTATATGGAGAGCCGCAAAAAAAAACGAAACAAAACATCAATTAATCCGATGCCTTATTCCGATTTATGCGATTTAGTCCCGTCGTTATCAGATGAAGAACAGTACAAGCCTTCACCCGGACCTTCAACAGCAGCAACAAGCAGCCCGTGGAATGTACGCATTGAAGATCCGTTAAATCTTTCACGGCTTGACGCATCTCCGTTGCAAAGCGAGATTAAGCGCGTACCCTGTCGAGTCGTGAATGATAACGCGCGATCTGAATTCGGACAAAGCTCTCCGTTTTTATCTTTAAGAGCAAATGTGATGAACGTCAAACGGCCGAACTTCCGCTCCTGACGCTCAATACGAACAGGTTTAGACGCCGTTCTCACAACGTCCTCTGCCCAATCACGACCGGCCTTCCAGGTTTTAACACGGAGTTCTCCCGGCTCATAGCGCACATCTTCCCAGATAAAGCGGTATTCATACCGACCGCGCTTCTTGCGCCCCTTAGATACCCCGTTGACAAAAAGTTCCGCCTCATCACCGCTTGTATACACATGCACCGGGGTAAGTTCACCCTCTCGGCCGGGCCAAGTCCAATGAGGAAGAATATGAGCCGACGGGACATTGCTTCTCCAATGGGATTTATATAACCAATAACGGTCTTTAGGAATACCCGCGAGATCGAAAATTCCGAAATATGAACTGCGGCCTCCCGACTGCGCACATGGATCAGGCTCACCCAAATAATCAAACCCGGTCCAGACAAATTCACCGTAAACCTGAGGATTGCGCTCCTGATGTTCGAACTCAATATCCGGCGGATAGTCGTTGGGATGAGGCCCCCAAAGATCATAGCCGCTCATCTGAGCTCCGACAACCATGTTTGTGCGACACTCGTTACGGCGATGAATCAAGTCATTTTCTCCTTTAATCGGCGAGGCCACTACCGGAAAGAAATATTCACCCCTGCTGGATACGGTTGACGATGTTTCTGTTCCGACAAGACCCACCGTTGGATTGCGTCTTAAAAACTCGGCGTATTTAAAAGGGAGATAATTAGCCCCGAACGCATCTACGCTGTTCTGACAGCCGTTCCACATCGGCTTTTGCCTAAAACAGCCGAAAGTTACAGGCCGCGTCGGATCATTCGCCTTTATAATCGCCATCAACTCCTTCGCTATTCGAATCGCTTTTGATGGATCGTTATCTTTATGTTCGACAAGCTCATTGCCGATAGACCACATGACTACCGACGGATGACTGCGGTCGCGGCAAATGAAATCCGTCAAATCCCGCTTATGCCAGGCTTTAAAAAACTGCGCGTAATCACCCTTCCAACCCTCCCACATGTCAAAGGCTTCATCCATCACCATGATCCCCATCTCGTCGCACAGGTCAAGAAGCGCCTCAGCCGGAGGATTATGCGATGTGCGAATTGCATCACACCCCATCTCTTTAAGAAGCGCAAGTTGACGCCTCGCGAAATCGCGGTCGAACGCGGCCCCTACGGGGCCCAAGTCGTGATGCATGCAAACGCCGCGCATTTGCCGGTGGACGCCGTTTAAAAAGAAACCCTTTTGAGGATCGAAGACCGCCGTTCGGATACCATAGCGAAAACGCTCACCGAAAAGTTCAATCTCGTAAAGATACGGATTTTCAGGAGACCAAAGCGAGGGGTTGTCTACGGTAAAAGTAAAATTGGACGTACCACCTCTCCACTCGAAAGTAACGGCGACAGTTGCCGTATTTTCCGAAGCCTCAAGCGTACGGATAAAAAGCGTATTCGGTTTCACATGATCTTGAGGGCAGACTCGCACGGTCACATCGCGAAAAATACCAGAGCCGGGATACCACCTTGACGACTCAGGAAAATTCTCGGCTTCGACTTCAAGGATATTACCGGAATCCTTCAGCGCCTCGGTAATATCGATCGTCTCACTCGCATATCCAAAAGGTCTTCCGCCGACAACCTTTCCGTTTAGTTTCACGACGCTTCGGCACTGAACACCATCTAAGGTCAAATATGTGCGCCCTCCTTCCGGGGGAGTAAAGCCGTCAAGCGCACGGCGATAATAGCCCTTGCCGACATAAGGCAAATCACCCTGAGCCGGACAGCTGCCTGCTTTAAGAAAGCCCTTCTCCACACCCCAGTCGTGGGGAATATTAACATTACGCCACTCAGCTTCTTCTTCCAAACGAAACTTCCAGCCGTCAGACAACACCTCAGTGCGAACGATCTCATCCGCAAAAAGCGTATAGACGAATATAAAACTCAAAAACAATATGAGATTTTTCATTTCTAATTTCCTCCCGCAAAGCGCAGAGTCTTTCACCACTTATCTGATGCGAGAGAGGATACCAAAAAGAGGGAAATATGTCAAAAAACCGCTATGTCATTTTGCGCAAAATCGTTATGTCAAAAAAATTTCATCTTTCTACCCCGCGTTCTCTGAGTGTATAAGGGTGACAGCCCCGTCACTATTTCTTGCGCTGACGCGCGACCACGAATATCCACGAATAAGCCAATTACAACCCTCTTCCCAAGGTGTGTCTTTTTAGACAGGATTAACAGGATTTACAAGATTCTTGCAGTGTGCAAGTTTTTTTAGAGATTTCATAATCCTGTGCGTCCTACCTGCCCGCTTTCAGACTCGTTTGGCACATGGTCAACGATGTCGCCGATGTTGCATTGCAGCGAAAACTTGCGGATAGCACCTTGCGGTCGGCAACTTGCGTCGCAATGACAAGATGGATTCCTGCGGCGTGAGCAAGCGCACCGGCCATGACGCAACCGATGATTGTAAGCACACGCCCCCAATCCCTGAATGCCGCCGTTGATGCTTTCAGGTCATCTACCCACTTCATTGCGCCAGCCTCCAAAGGATGTGCGGCGGCAGATCGACAACCGCCCCGCACTTGGGGCAGACGTACTTGTAGCTGCCCGGTTCGCGCCCTGTCGGGAACGGAGGCGTACGCTTCACCGGTTTCATCGACCGGCAAGCGCACTTCGGGCAGCGTGCCGGATCTGCAATGCTCTGATGTAGTCAAACATACATCAGCACATTAGCGGTACTCCTTTCCGTCCTTGACGAACACCGTGCCGGTCTCGATGAAGTCGAACGTGACGTTGTGTCGGCGGCACTGGTCGCTTAGTCCCTTCGCCCATTCGTAATGGCATGGACGCGCCCCGTCGTAGTTCTCCCCGCCGCAGAGGACTTGCTCGAACTGTCCGGTGGCGAGGTAGCGTTCAGCATCGACCGGGCCGATGAGCGGGGCTGCCACTTCACGATTGAGCCAATCGATCAAATTACGATCCCTAACCGCTCTCCCGTAAGTCGAAACAAATTTGTTAACCCCTGAACGATATCCATAGAACAACCCCTTCGTAGGAGACAGCGGGAAATATGTTATCAGTGGGGTATTGGCGTTTTTTCGTTCGCCATAAATCGCGTAAGGCGTATCGGAGATAATGAATTCAAGATCCGTCATGTTCGTAACCACGACTACTTTGCGCTCATTCTTCTGGCTAACAAAATTATGTGTGATATAGAAAGGTTGAATTAAGCGAACATAATGTGCAAGATTTGCTGTACCTCCATCTTTTGTGACATCGCTCGGAAGGCTATTTTTCGCATGCTCAAGGTACTCCGGACCACGAAAACATTGATTAACAATATATCGGAGGAGATGGCCTAACGATTTGGGGTCTTTTAAGCAACTCAAATCGTCGTTTAGGATTTGGTCTATTACTGGCCAAGCCGCATTTTCAATACAACATTCAATAGCCTCTGCACCAGATGCATATGCTTGTTCAATATTCTTTTCAACCCCTGATGGTAGCTCTTGTTGTTCACGTATGACATTAATGAGAAAACTATATGTGCTTTTAAATTCCGGCTTTATGGGCAATGCAACAAACTTGTCGTAGACATTTTCATACTCTACAGACCAATCCTTCTTTTGGCATCGGCGGAATAAGACATACCAGAAGATAGGAACTACGATAGCATTGATTAATGGATGTTCTGGTTGCATGATCTGCATGACCATACGATAAAAGAAATCCAATTCTTGAGCTGTCAAATCTACAAACGCATAGAAGTCTCGTTCAACAGCAAATGTACGTGTTCCAGCGTTGGGGATAACTTTCCCATTTACAGAAACAGCCAAACCGCCTTGGGGACCATACCAATGCTTCAAATAAGCCTGGGGAACATAATGTTGCATCCTTGTAGGTTTTGTCGCCATTGATTTCACCGCTTAAACTCGGTAGATTATCAGACCGTAATGATAGAGCCTACTGATAAATCCGTGTCCTCTTTACTTCACTTCAGTTCGCCTCTTTCGCGCATACCCTTAATCTGCAACCTGGCGCGAATCCCAGATTTTTCATCTTCAAGGTTCGGGTCATTCGGATTGGAATTGAACAGGATCCCTCCATGTTTGAAATATCGTGCATACTGCCATTCTCCATATATTTTCCCATAATGCGCAGATTTAAGTTTGCCCTCCGCATCAACCTTTGTTCTGGTTCTAAAAACAATGTACGAGTCTCCGGGGAACGATTCCATCTTGAATCGTTTTGTCTTTGTTCGCATCCGCTCAAACCTGAACGACACCTTACAAAAGTCCGCATTCGTATTGGCGCAATACACACTCTCAAAATCGGACCAATCATCTTTTTTTAGAACATATGCTCCGGCAAATGGATTGTTGGTAAATGACATTTCCATTGTAACCCGAGTAACCTTCTCGTTCGTAATGTAGCTACTATGTGTGAACCGAAGAAGTACGTCTTCATTCTGTCCATTGCCATACGGCGAACACCACATGAACTTCTCCAAATCCAAGCCAAGCCATTGGTCATTCGCGGGAACGGCTAAATCACCCAAATGGAAAGGTTTAGCAATTGGATTTCTCACCCGTTTGAGAGTAATTCTCTTGCATTCCCCAAATGGCTGCCACATCCCGTCTTTGACAGCATTCTGCGCGTCTTCCTGACTTTCAAGATGCAATTCACCTCCAGATTCATAATAGCCGTCTTTCACAAACCAATATCGAACAAGCCCTGTTGTCTTGCCATCGAGAACATATCGTCCATCACGGTCAGTATAGTCATAATAGACCTTTCCACCATCCCTATGATTCTCAAGGCCCAGCCATATATGAACTTTGGCATCTGGCACGGGATTCCCGCAATCATCTACGATGACGTAAGTCATTCGTATTTTTGCTCCGTATTCTGTGGCTCGCTCATATTCTGTCATGGAAAGCCATCCCAGGGCAGGTACAATTACCAACGGCGACAACAATAAGGCTATCAAAGTTGTTTTCACTTTCAATTCCTCAAACTGTCATGGCTGGTTGAAACTGTCCCGAATGGGGCAAAGGTTGTGTTTCATGTCCCATTCAAGGTTCCTGTCGTTGGGCGTAAGGTTCAGATAGTAGATGAAGGATACTCCAGAGGGGTGATCTTTTACCTTGTATGTCAATGGGAAACCCCCATAGACCTTACCGTAAAGGGCACTGATAATCTTCCCATCTGTATTTTTCTTTGTGCGAATACGGAATGCTTGGCATTTCGCATCGTGTTCACTCTGATGCCTCTGCATTCTGCTGTCGCGCATGGACCATGAAGAATACTGTTGTTCATACCCTTCAACAGGTGCTTTGCGAAGTTTCAAGGCAGCATTGGGCGGCGGAGCCATCGACAAAATGCCATTGTCGTCGCCTACGAATCGTATGGTTATTTCATCGCGAAACGACCGCTTCGGTTTCCCGCTCGGTCCCAATGCTGGACCGAGATCTTTACGCGGAAGGAGTTGAAACTCAATGTCTGCTTTTACACCTTTCCCAAACGGCGGCAACCAAGCACCTTTAACAAGATCATAGCAAAACTTCTTGTCCGGTGCGGTGGTCAGATCACGAGCCCAACCTTTTCGATCTTCCCTAACAAACAACGGAATTGGATTGACCTTTCTTTGCAATGTCACTATTTGAATCTCATCATACGGCAACCATTTCTTTACTAATGATTCCGTCATGTTTGTAAAGCGTACATGGATATACGGCAAGGGATAGTATCCGCTCCTATCCACCACAAAGTATTCAACTTCATCGTCGTAAACCCTTCCGTTGAAATGAACCTCGCCATTTTTATCCGTAAGATTTGTCACAACGGTATAGCCGAGGTCTCCAAATATGTTCTTGGAGGAAGGCAGGATACCGACAACTGGCACGCCCTCAATCCCTTCGCCCGTATTCTCCTCTACAATACGAGCCGAAATAGCAGCCTTGGCTGAGAGGGCAATAGGACTTGGTGGAATCGGAACTGCAAACACACTGCCGATCACAACGACAGCCTGTATTGCGAAGATGACCGTTTTCATCCTCGGATTCATTTCAATTCGCCTCGCTCGCGCATACCCTCAATCTGCAACCGTACACAAGCAGCTGTATCAGACTCCTCAAGGTTAGGGTCATTGGAAATGGGATTGAACAATATGCTCTTGAATTTTACGGCATCCCTATATCCCCACGGGCCATAAATCTTCCCATAGTGAGCAGACAGAAGATTGCCTTTGCCATCGGTCTTAGTCCGAGTTCTGAATACGATGTAAGAATCCTCGGGGAACTCCTCGTACTTTAGGATTTTTTCAGGTTCACGTGCGTGTTCATACTTGAAAAACTGTGTTCCGTAAGCGTTATTGGTGTCGGCCACATAACAACTCTTAAAATCAGACCACTCATCTTTCTTTAGCACGTACGCACCTGCGTATACTTGATTTGTGAACGACACCTTAAGCATCCCTCGATTATTTCTCCATCCTGTTTCCGCCACGCTGTTCGTATACCACAACAGGACATCTTCATGCGCACCATTTCCATACGGCGGACAGAATCTAAGAGTTTCGAGATCGAGTCCTACCCAACAGCCTTTGGGTGGCTGCATGAGTTTGCAATCATGCCAACACGTTACAGAAGGATTGAGGATGCGCTTAATGCGCACAACCTGCAACTTCCCATATGGTTGCCATTTGCCGCTTTTCACTAATGGGGGACGTCCGTCGTTCATTTCCGCAAAATTGTACTCGGCGGCGGTTTGATAATATCCGTCCTTGGTAATAGAATAAACTATTCGTCCAGTTGTTTTACCAGATATTGCAAACCTTCCGTTGCCATCGGAATATCCGGTGAACTCGGTCCCCATTGACGCCCCTGTATCGCAATACATTCCGCCTTGTATCCATGCATTGCTCACAACATTGTTGTCGTTGTCAACCACAACAAATGTCATCTTCATCTTTGCTCCGTCTGCCACAGCATTCTAAAGCTCCGTCCAACCCAGTAACGTTATTGGACAGGCAATGCTCAGAGATGCCAGTGAAGCGAGAATTTTATAGTTCATTTCAGGTTTCCTTTCGTGCAGAAATCGTCAAACAACTTGTAGACATGAAAGTAAGCCATGTCCTTCATGTCGGAATGAAGCCATCGTTGGAGATACCAACGATGATTTCGTCCCCAACTGTTTGACTTGAATTGTGAAGAATTCAAATTGAGGTTAAAGGTTTCACTCTTGCCTTTTATGACCGGCATCCTCCCCGTTGCACTCGAAACCGCAGGTATGTTGTAGGCGAGTATGTGGTTGATGTCGGATTCTGATATTATTGCGCTGAACATGGCGGATTCGCCACGGTCAAAGACAGGATGAGTAACGATGCTTCCGTTCTGAACCATCGCGTTGGCCTCCTCTGGCGTATAATGTTTAGTCTGGAATGTCGGCGGCGAGATAGAAACCATTTCCTGCCAGCAATGGAAACCCCAGCCGCCGTCAAGCGTTCCGACGAGAAGGTCAATTCCCTTCAGGACTTCCTGTTTCTGCCACGCACTCGTCGCCGGCGTCAGCATGCCGCTTGTCTCGACAAAAGGCCAAGATGGCTTGAACGTCGGCCAGTGGAAAATCCTGTTGTATTTAGTCGGTACTTCATTCTGCTCCTCAAACACCTCGTCGCCGTCAGAATAGTAGTTGTACACATCGGTCATGTCGGGAACATCCGCAAACGCTCCACGCCATTTCAACACACCCCTGTCATCTTCCGGGAACCACCTATGCCAGTTCGCCGCCCAAGAGAGGGAATTATAGCTATGCCATGAAGACGGAACGTATTTTCTGCGAACTGCCGTTGTCTCGTCCTGCAACGTTGCGTCGAAGGCCTCGGACGGGATTGCGGCGTCAAGCATGAAATACTTGCTAACCACAAGACCATCCCTTATTGCCTTTGATGCCACCATATTGCCAAGCGAATGCGCGATGACGATCTTGTTGCCGGAAGTCCCGCCCACAAGATTGGCAAATGCCGATGCGCTCTGGAGAGCATTGTATGCGTCGCGGTGATAGTGTATCGCGTTGAACTTGCCGCTTACAAGATTGTAGTCGCCATACCACCCCACTCCGCAGAATCTCGCGTTAGACCCCAACTGCCACAGGCGTTTGAACATCTCGGCAAACCACGCCCTTGAATCGTTGGCTGGGACATTGAAACCATGCAGGAAGAACACAGTCGTTCCGTTGCTCTCCGGGAGGTTTCCGCCGAAACTGCCCGGGATTTGCGTCGAGTCGCCGCAAGCACCTCGTATGTTCGAGACGTTATACATCTTCTCAACGGATGACAAACTCAACGGAAGGCGGAGTTCGCAGAGGGGTGTCGAATCGGAGGAGTAAGGCTTCTCGTAGATGCGAAGGACGATGGGCGAGACGGAACTCATGGTGCTGTCGCCGTCAGGACTGCGCCCTTCAATGAGCATGACTCCCTTGTTCCTGTCACCCTTCATCATGTTGATGACGTTTGGCGGGATTTCAAGTTCCTTTTTCGTCAGACGCACCGTGTCGGCAGATGCAAGGTTCGCCGCGAGCGAGCTGCCGCAGCCGCCGACGTTGGCCTTGAGGAAGTTGGCCGCCGTGTCCTTCGTGAGCGACGTCCAGACGAGGTTTACCGCACCATCCTTCTGCGCAAGGGTGAGCGCGCAGCTTTTGCCAAGTTGCTGGTCTATCTTGTTCAGTGCCGCGCCCATGTCGATCCACACCGGCGTGAAGTCCAGCACGTCGCACCTGCCGTCGACATGGTTGTTCGCGCAATCGGGCATGGAGCTCGCCGCCGGGATGTCGCCCTGCGACTCGTTCGTGTTGCCTTCGTCGTCGTCATCGTTGTACCAGTGGCGGAGCGGCCTGCCCCTGTATGCCTTCGACTTGTCGGAGCTACCGATCCCGCCCGTCCTGTCGTAGTCAGCCCAGATGCCGCCGTCGAGGACAAGAATCTTCGCGACCTTTCCTTCGCCTGCGAACGAGCTGCTGGTGTAGTCCTCGCAGATCAGACCCGACGGATCGTTCGTCACGCATCCACAGCAGGTCGGGACGCTCCACGAAAGAAGATAGTCGTAGTCAGGGCTGCCGTCCTCGATGTTCGTACCAGCGTGGTAGAGGCGGATTTCATAAGTCCAGCCCTTTGTGAGCATCGCGGTCTTCGTCTCGCATTCGCCGTAGTTCTCGTTCAGCCAAGACTTCGTCGGCGGCGTTTCGCCAGGACCCGATTCCGACACGGGTTCGAGGACGAGCCTGTACTTCTCAGAATGGCTGCCGCTCGGATCGCCGAAGGTGAAGCTCACGGGAACGCGGCTCGCGGGAATGCCGCCGTCGTTCGGATCTGTCGGGTCGCTCCCGTTCTCGATCTCATCCTTGTCCGTCACGCCGTCGTTGTCGGTGTCGTCGGATCGGGGGTTCGTACCCCATTCGCACTCCTGGCCATTCGTCAGCCCGTCGTTGTCGCGGTCGTAGCCGTAGTCGTTCGTAGGATCGTTGTCGGTGGCGTTGTCCACGAGAGGATTGAAACTGTAAGTATGCTCCCACCCGTCGTTCATGCCGTCGCCGTCGGTGTCCGGCTGGGACGGGTCCGTGCCGATCAGACGTTCTTCCGCATCTGTCAGCCCATCGCCGTCGGGGTCGCCGGATGCGCCATTGATGCCGGAATTCGAGGTCGCATTAAGATTGTGCGCGACTTCCCATCCATCTGGGAGGCCATCATTGTCCGAGTCTGCGTTCGTCGCCGAGGTGCTGCCGTAGCGTTCCGCGTAGTCGTCCAGGCCGTCGCCGTCCGTGTCGGCCATGACCGGTGACGTGCCATAGTTGACCTCGACGTTGTCGTTCAGTCCGTCTCCGTCGGTGTCATTCTTCGTCGGGTCGGTTCCGAGCTGGTATTCGCGCAAGTTCGTGAGACCGTTCGTGTCGGCGTGGTGGGAGGCATCGTTCTGGTGCGGATTGAGTCCGTATTTTACCTCCCAGCCGTCGGGCATTCCGTCGTTGTCGCTGTCCGCGTCGAGCGGATCGGTCCCCTCGTCGATCTCGTCCCCGTCCAGCAGCCCGTCCCCGTCGCAGTCGGGGTTCCAGGGACTTGTCCCCTCGGTGAATTCGTCCCCGTCGGCAAGGCCGTCCCCGTCCGTGTCGACCCGCTTGGGATCGGTACCCGTGCCAAGACGGTAGCCAAGCGAAAGCGGAACCGAAAAGCTGGAAATGTTATTGTATGCGTAGATCAGTCGCTGGCAGCGGGAATGGTTGCGGAAGTCAAGCCTCCCCCGGTTGACCACGCCCAGAGTCGGCGTCACGTAGAAGCATTCGTTTGTGACGAGCTCCTGGTAGTTGACGCGGATCGGGAAGTTCGTGTCTCCGCCAATGACAATCTGGAAAGTCAGACAAGCGTTGGTGCCGCCGGAGTGATAGAGGCCGACGTTTTCGTACTGTATGACCGTGCATCCGTTCGACGGGCATTCGGCGAGACGAACATTCGATCCGAGGTGCGACCACAGAACGAGATCGTCCCAGAAACCTGCGACGATGATGTCGTCCGCCTCCGGAGCGATGTCGGCAGGATCAGGATTCCAGCCGGAAGAGCTGTCGAGAGTGAGAACTCCGTTCGTCGGGACGAGATGGATGCGTCCATTCAGATCGACGATGACGCGGTCGTATGTCCTCCCGCCGATTGCCACGGGGGCGCAGAGGTTCGTCGAGGCAAGGCCATCGTAGCGGTCATACTGATCGAGACACTCCATGAGAACCGTTCCGCCGGAGATGGAGAGCCATTCCGTCTCGCGGACGGTGAGATAGTCCACCTCGTCTCTGTCCGGGATTCCGTCACCGTCCGTGTCGGCCGACGCCGGATCGGTCCCCATCGCGACCTCTTCCGGGTCCGTAAAGCCGTCGCCATCCGTATCCCAAAGGAGCGGCGACGAGCCTATGTTAAGCTCCTGCCCGTCAAGAAGTCCGTCGCCATCCGTATCGGTGACGAACGGATCGGAACCGGCGGACACCTCGTCGCCGTCGGTCGCGCCGTCGCCATCCGTGTCCTTCAGAAGCGGATTCGTGCCGGCCGTCTGCTCCGCCAGATCGTTCAGTCCATCTCCGTCCGTGTCGGCGAGAATCGGCGACGTGCCGGCAGTCACCTCCGCCGCGTCCCCGATGCCGTCGCCGTCCGAGTCGGTGACGAGCGGATCGCTTCCGTACACTTCCGCCTCCAGTCCATCACCGAGTCCATCGCCGTCCGTGTCCACGACGAGCGGGTTCGTACCAAGCGCGACCTCTTCGCCGTCCGAAAGCCCGTCTGCGTCCGAATCCGGATCGATGGGGTTTGTCCCCCTCACGACCTCGTCATGGTCATCAAGCCCATCCTCGTCCGTATCAACCAGTTCGGGATCGGTCCCGTACAGCATCTCCTCGGCATCATTCAGTCCGTCGCCGTCCGTATCGACAGGGTTCTCGACGTGGAAGTCGAAGACGGACACGACGCCCGGTGGCGGGGCCACGGTCACGCGGCAGTCGCCGCAGAACGCCCCTGCGAGAACATTTGTCGGAAGATCTGTCCCGGCAACCGACACGAGGTCGTATGCGAAACGGAACCGCCCACCGGGCGTCAGCTCCACCTGAAAGGAAATCGGCTTCTCCGGCGAGCGGTCGAGCAAGACCTTCTGCCAAGTCAGGAGCAGGGTGTTGGAGGGCGTCGACGAGGCCCAGAAACGGCTCTCCAGCCCCTCCGCAGGGTTCCAGTTGAGCAACGGCACGATGCCCAGACGGGCGCGCAGGGGGGCAAGGAGGGCGGAATCCGCCGGGATGTCGTTGCGTGGGTCGAACAACTCGCGCAGGACGCGCTCGTTCGCGTTCGTTGCCGGCTTGGAATCCGCATGAAGGAGAAGCGCACCCGCAGAAGACACGGTGAGCCGACGGACGGCGGATGTGCCGAACGGGAACGCCCATGTGAGATCGTTCGTGATGCAGAACCAGTCACGCGCCGCCCCGCGCCGCAGCCACCTTTCGCACACGACGGCGTTCGTCGGCATCGAGAAGTCGTGGACGGCGTTCGTAGTCACGGACTCGACCACGAATTCGCCGACGGCGACGGGCGTCTCGTTAGTCCCCGTCGCGCCATCGCCCTCCGTGCCAGACTCGATGGAGGCGGGGCCGTCACCCAGCTGCTGAAGCTGCTGCATTCCGGGATTAAAACCCTGCGGCGAAGGCGGGTTCAGGTTGGGCTTGGTCCCTGCCCAGGCGACGAGGGCGGCGATTGCGATTGCCGCAAGAACGCCGTGCAGGCTCTTGAACATCCCGCGAAATTGCCTAAAAAGGTAGATGCCATGTTCATGCAGCCAGATGACGCCACACGCCCACAATGCCACCGGCAGCGCACAGATGCACACCGTCTGGACGATCCGTCCGAATGATTCGTGAAGTGATCCGATGTCGATCATGTGTCACCTCAAGCGGAAGAAGAAGCCGGACGGAGTTATCTTAGTCGAGAACCGCTCGCCGACGCGCACGTTTTCGCCGCGCCCTGTGAGACGCACCATGTTCCAGTCCAAGGAGTGGAGCCACGCCGACTTTGCGGCGGCAAGATCAAGAAAGACAGTCGAGCTGTCGTTGCTGCAGGCGACATTGACAACCCGCCCGTTTGAACGCATCTCGCAGACGCAGGAGAAGACGTGGGCTCCGGGGGGCGATGCCTCCATGAAACGTTCGTCTGTCGCGTTGTTGGCGATAAACAGCTCGCCGCAATCCCATCCCGCAAGAACGGCGACCTCGCCGTCAGATAGTTCTCCATTCCCGTCCGCGTCTGTGCCAAACGCCATCTCGACGTTGTTGGACGCCGTACCGGTGAACTCAAGATCGAACCTGAACTCGCGCAGTCCCTGTTCCCATGCCGTAAACGCTATGTTCGTCACGGTCTCCGTGTCGGCATTCGCGACCGACGGCAGCACAGGGCGAACCGCCGGGAGGGCATACGCCGACCATTCGATTGCCGACCACGCAAACACCGCAAATATCAATGCTAAACTTCTCATAAACTCCTTCTCGGGTTCTCTACTCTGCTTCTCCAACTGACTGTACCGCTGGGTTGTCACAAAGCGACACAGGCTGTGTCGGCACGAGGATCGTCCGGGCAAACACGGCAAAAGGCATTACCACGGCGAGAAAACACGCAATTCGTGTTCTCGCCATCCATAGGCGCATCATCCGCGTAGGCATGGCGATATCCATTCCGAAGTCTCCTTTAACCACTTTTTGGGGCGTAGAAAATCCCTAATAAAATCCCTAATATTATACCAAATCGCCGTCTCGCCAGAAAGCGTCGCGGCAACAGTATGCGCATAAACGGAGATCAGCAATGGCGGTCGGACAGTTGTTGGATACAATGGAAACCGTCAACCGCAATTGTGATAGTGCAGCCAATCGTCGGCGAATGTCGCGCCTTTGGCGAGCGCGTCGCCGATGTCGGCGACGGCCTTGATGCGATCAAGGTCAAGTGCCGGGACGGTTATCCGCCGCTTGCAATCGTCGCAGCACGGCAGACGGAATGTAGCCGACCCGCGTAGCGGCATATCGTCAAAGAGCTTGATGTTGTCCATCTCGACTGGGAATACATCTTCCTCCGACACGACCCTGTCGCAGAACGAGCAATGGATGCCGTCGAGGGCACGGAAGTTTCCGAGGACAACGCCGGCGATCTGCATCTCGCCCTGGGAAATCTTCTCGTCGACATTCTCCCCCGACTTGGGCGGACGCGTCTCGTGAACCGTCAACTTGCCACCCTCGACTCTCGTCTCCGTGACATACGCAGGGAACACATATTCGACCATCCAACTCTCGTTCCCCCGCCTGAGGCAAAGGATGAAGACGCGGCACATTACGCCCTTGCGCAGAATCGTTCCCACATACGTAGTCATGTCGTCAGCCCTGTGCTTCTTCATGAACACCGTACTGATTGCGGGAACGAGGCCGAACTTCACCGCTTCAAAATCCGCATTGTCCTTGTCGGAGTTGGAGTGAAGAAGCGGTCTGCCGAGAATCGCCATTCCGCGCCCACCCACGACTCGATGCCGTCCTTGACATGATCCGCTGCAAGAATCAGGTGTTCGACATATATCCATTCGGAGTCGGACTTGCCGTCAAACCTGAATCCGACATTCCATTGCGAACGGCGTTCGACAACGGCCTCCCTTGCAAACCCCGGCATCAGTTTGAGGCAGAAGTTGCCTTCTGCGACCTCCCTCCGCTCCAGGTGGTCGTTGCCGTACGCCCCCAGATACGGCAGAAGCGTATCGATATAGCCCGGCTTGAGTGTCATTGGCATCTCCAGTCATTATTCTTCCGTCACAACCTTGACAAGTCCGGCGGCATGAAGAGCCTTCAGGTTCTCCCGCGCCGCTTCATCGCCGAGGAACGCCCCGGTGATAGAATCGGATATCGTCTGCGTAGGCGCGAAATCCAGAAGGACGCACGCGCCGGCCGGCGCATCGCCCATCTCATGGCGGATCATGAATATATAGTTTATGTCATCCTCTCGCCGAAAATCCTCCGTGCGGTCATAGCCAAGACGCTACCAGATGATTTCTCCACCGAAAGGCTCTTCAATATCAAGAGCGACCTCTGGAGCGAACAGGAGCGGGAAATCGGCCTCGCATAGCCTGTCCACAATCTCCAAGGCATCCTGCGGAAAGGTCTTCCGGCCATGCTGTTTCTGCCTCGTGTGCATTTGCACACTTTGGCGGCACGAAGTTCTCTTTGGCCTCAAAACCCTTATGACAAAATGTGCGCACCCCAGATGGATAGTTTACATAGAAAAGGGTGAAAAAAGCCGTTTTTCCTTGAAACCGTCGTGTTGACTAAAGTCACGCGGCGGAGATACTTCGCGGGCTGAATTGCCGCCCAAAAGCCACGCAGCGCGGTCGTTGCCACACACGACAGAGAACTCGGCAGGATCAAAATCAGCCCGACAATTGGGCTTTATACGCAAATCCATAAAAAAGAAAACCTCGGAGTTCTCTCCGAGTTAGATGGAAATTGGTGGCCAGGGCCGGGATCGAACCGGCGACACACGGATTTTCAGTCCGTTGCTCTACCAACTGAGCTACCTAGCCTCAAATCGGTGGAAATGGTAGGAGCGCAGGGATTCGAACCCTGGACCCAGTGATTAAGAGTCACTTGCTCTACCGACTGAGCTACGCTCCCATTTCACTGTTCCGGTTTATTGGAGCGAGCTAAGGGACTCGAACCCTCGACAACCACCTTGGCAAGGTGGCACTCTACCAACTGAGTTAAGCTCGCCTGTTACCCGAAAACGAGGCATATTATATCATAAACTCTGCCC
This sequence comes from Kiritimatiellia bacterium, assembly GCA_045537795.1. Taxonomy (GTDB): domain Bacteria; phylum Verrucomicrobiota; class Kiritimatiellia; order RFP12; family UBA1067; genus UBA1067. The sequence continues at coordinate 29,945 of JAZSQE010000035.1, forward strand.
GCCGCGCAAGGGGGTATTTTCAAAAAAATTTTCGGTGACAAGACAAAGTAAATGCGACTCCCCGCTTTGCTGGCAGTCGCATTTACTTTGTCTTGTCACCGCCACATTATACCATAAAACGACCACTTGCAATATCGGCGATGAATATGATATAATATGCGGCGTTTTCACGTTATGGGGAAGTAGCTCAGTTGGTAGAGCATCACGTTCGCAACGTGGGGGTCGTGAGTTCGAATCTCATCTTCTCCACCATTCGGAAAACGCGGTTCATCACAAGGAAAAGACGAACCGCGTCTTTTTTTATCTCGCCAAAGCGATGCGGTTGCCCGGCAGAAATCTGACGAATCCTTTAACTCTGAGCGTCATGGCGAGCGAATTGACTTTGAGAACGGGCAGCTTCGTAAGTTTTGAAAGTTCATCGAGCGAAACCCCGTCGGAATCGACGTGAAGCATAAGAAGCGCCTCCTCCACGGTATAAGGCGGCTGATCCGGGTCTCCGGCGCGCGGATCGGCCGATTCTTTTTTCGTGCGCGCTCTCGCAGGAAAAAGCTCCGCCATCGCGTCCATCACGTCGTCGGCATCGCGCACCAGAATCGCTCCGTCACGTATCAGTTTTAGACACCCCGCCGACGAGCGGCTGTCGACTCTCCCAGGAACGGCCATGACCGTGCGGCCGAGATCGGCCGCGATGGAGGTCGTTATGAGCGTACCGCTCCTCAGCGGCGCCTCGACCGCCACGACCCCGCGTGAAAGCGCCGCGACAACGTGATTGCGTATGGGGAACGTCTCGCGGTCGGGATTTCTGCCGAAGGCGAACTCGCTCACGACGGCGCCGCCTTTCGCGACGATTTCCCTCGCGAGAAGAAGATTCTCCTCCGGATAAAAACGATCGAGCGCGGAGCCTATCACACCGACCGTAACCCCGTCGGCTTCAAGCGCGCCTCTGTGGCTTTCGGCGTCTATCCCGAGAGCGAGACCCGAAACTATCGCCCAGCCGGCTTTGGCAAGGTCATACGAAAGTCTGTTGGCCTGATCGCGGCCGTAAGACGTCGATCTGCGAGTGCCGACCATGGCGATGGCGCTCTTCGAAAGAGCCTTCACGTCTCCGCGGACATAAAGGGCGAGAGGCCTCCCCGGAGATGCCGCGAGCGCCGCGGGATAATCATCGTCAGCAGGCGTCAAAATCGAAACGGAATGGCGTTTCGCGAGCGCGAACTCCCTTTTCCAATCGACCTCGCCGCCCGTACGGGAAATTTTTTTAGGCCAAGCCCCCCATGCCGCCGCGGCGGAACCGGCGACGCCGACCAATTTTTCAACGGTGGCGAATCCGACGTTTTCCGTCAAATTGAACGCGACATACGCTTCTTTCTCCGTCATCGAAAATACCCCCTTGTTTTCTGCATCACACTTATGGTATAATACGCGCCAATCCACGATGGCCCCATCGTCTATCGGCTAGGACACAAGCTTTTCATGCTTGTTAGAGGAGTTCGACTCTCCTTGGGGCTGCCATTCGAAAACCGCCCGGAAAGGCGGTTTTTATTTTTACGCCGATATCAAGCCCCTTTGAGCGCCTGACTGACAGCCAGCATGCGTTCGGCGAGGTCTTCATAACCGACATCGGTGGAATAGACGTCCTTATAGTACTGATACGCTTTCTCGAGGTCGCCCGACTCCTCCGCGCAAAGACCGAGCTGATAGACGATCTTCTTTTTGAGATCATCCATCGTCGGGATGGCGTCGCGCGCCGTCTCGAGCTGCATTATCGCCATATCGCGCTGACCTTTGTTAAGGAAGCACATCGCGAGATAATAGAGAGCCCAGAGTCTGTCTTTGGGGCTTTTCTGGGCGAGCTGGAGATGCTGGAGAGCCTCGTCGTAATATTCGTACGTGAAATACTGGACGCCCAGTTCATAACGCAGATGAAGATCGTTGGGATAGCGCTCGACGCGTTCGGCGAGATCGTCGAACACGAACTGGTTCTTTTCGCCCTCAAGCTGCAGGGCCTCTTCTTCCTGCCCCTGCGAGCGCATGAGTTCGATCTGCTGATCGTAATACTGCACCTTCGTCTGAGAAAGCATGCGATCAAGCTCGGGATCCATCGTGCCTGACGCCTCGATCGCGTCCTGAAGAACTTCGATCGCTTCGTAAAAGCGTTTGCCCTGCACGTAAATGCGCGCGAGAGCGCGGCGGGCGTTCATGTTCTTGGGCTCCGCCTCGATCTGCTTCAGTTTTTCCTGAATAAGAAGCTCCGCGCCTTCACCGACGACGACCGCCTTGTTCGCGGCATCGAGTTTTGCGGCCTGCTCCTTGTTGGCGATAAGCGCCTGAAAGCCGCCCTTCTTGCCTGCCGTCTGCTCCCAGCCCGCGTTCATCGTAGCCTGGGCTTCGGTGTTTTTGAGAAGCTGCATTATACGCTGATCGCCCGGCTTTATCTGAGCGAGCTTCTGATAAGCGTCGCGCGCCTTGTCCCAGCGCTTGGCCATCGTGTAGTACGTCGCCACCCGTTCGAGGAGCGAGGGATCCTGGTTGGAACACTCGTACGCCGCTTCAATCGAAATCGCCGCGGCGTCGGCCTTCCCCGCAGCCTCGGCCGCTTTTACGGCGCACTCGATGTTGTCGGCGTCGAGAGGATTGAGCTTGAGAAGATTCTCGGCCTCCGCCATGGCCTCCGCACCGAGACCCTTCTTCACGAGGCCCATGATTTTCTGCCTCGCCATCATGTAACCAAGTTTCGCGCCGAAGCCTGATTTGCCGTTGCGCCTGAAATTGGCAATCTGCGCGGCTCTCAGGAGTTTACGCGTCTCGAGAACGTCCGGCGCCGCAGCGACCGCCTCCATCAACATGTCGACCGCAAGTTCATAACGCCCCGTCTCGAGCGCCTGACGACCGCGATTTGTGAAATTCTGCGCCTTCTGCGCCAGATCTACCGCCATTTCCTTAAATCCTTTCAGAGCGTTCAAGGAGAGACGGCGAGTCGTCCGTCCGTGCTTTCAATGCCGAGGACGCCCCCGGCCTTGTACGTCTTGAGCATGAAATGCGTGGCCGTGGAGAGAACGCCGTCTATCGTCGAAATATCCTGCGCCACGAACTGCGCGACATCCTGAAGACTGTCGCCTTTCACGAAAACGAGAAGATCGTACCCCCCGCTCATCAGAAAGCACGCCTCCACCTGTTCGTATTTCGCGACCCTCTCCGCGATCCTGCCGAAACCGCAGTCGCGCTGGGGAGTTATTTTAAGTTCTATTACGGCATGAACCTGATTCATTGCTTGTCTCCTTCTTCCCATTCAAGACTGAGAGTGTCGTCCACAACCTGACGCGCGAGATCCTCCGCCAATCTGTTCGCGGCATCACGGCGCGCCGTAAGCACATCCTGATTGGCGGCGTACGTCGTGCGGGCGACATACTTGCGCCTGTCGATGACGACCCTGCCTTTGCGTTTATCGATGATGGACACTTCGACATCCGCGGTGAAATCATACGAGGCGTGGCGCAACCCGGCACGACGGTTGTACGACACGGCGGAACCGCCGATACGGGTTATCTCACCTTGTATTTCAAGCGCCGCCTCTGCGTTGGTCTTTATCGTGAAAGTGCCTTCGCGCTGAAATTCGCGCAACACCTGCCTCGCCGCGATCGGCCCGAATTCCGTGACATCGGTACGGTTGACGAAAACGGGCACGGAGACGGTGCGCATGTCTTCGGGTATCCACGATCTCCACGAATAGTTCCTGCACCCGCAGACGCACGTCAAAGCCAGGATGCCTAACAAAAGCCGCCTGTTCATTTCAAGTTTCCTTTCAATTCTTCGATTCTTCGGGTGACAATCGGCGCGAATTCGCCGTCGGGATACTCAGCGAGAAATTTTTCATACGCGTTGATCGCGCTCCTTACTGTCCGCATCCTCGTGTCGTAGAACTTCGCCGACATGTACGCTTCGCGTTCGAGAAGACCCGCGACCTCGTCAAAGAACTCCCTTATGCGGGGAGAATCCTTCTCTTCGCACGATATCATCGCCTGCTTCAGATAATCGTACGTGTCTCGCGCCCTCGCCCTGTTGTATTCGCGCTGCCGCAGAACCGTCATGCGGGCCGACGCCTCCAGAGCGACCGCCTTCAACGCTTCGGGCGTGCCTCCGTGGATGTTGCGCAGATTCTCGTAAACCTTGATCGCCTCCGTGTAGCGCCCTTCTTCCTCACGCAAGGCGGCTATCATCAGCATCGCCGCAGGCGCCCATTTGGCTCCCGGCGCGCGAAGAACCGTCGCCTCGAAAGCGCGTCGCACATCCACCGTATTCCTGAAGCGGAAGAACACGATCGTCTTGCCTTCGTCACGCATGAGCGTGGCGATTTTATAAAGCTTTTCGGCAACGGCGTCGTAATCGCAGTAAAGCGGATAAAAATCAAGCATGTAGCGGTATTCGCGGAACGCCTCGGCAGCATCCATCTCCTTCAATCTCAGTTCCGCCAGACGCAGCTGGGCCTTCGGAGCCTCAGGCGAATCGGGCCACTGGCGAACGAGCGCGTCGAACTGTCTGGCCGCCTTGGATTCGTCGCCGCCCGCCGCGAGTTCCTCGCAATACGAGAATTGCTCTTCGCAAGATTCTCTGTCCGGTCCGTTTATCCACGAAAACCACTTGGGCGATTTTTTCTCCGGGCTAATCACGTCATCTTCGCAATCGAACCCCGGATAGGCATCGGTCGCATAGCGCATGCCGGGCCCCGGACTGACACCGGGACTGCTTATGTTCTGCGCCCGCACGGCCGATACGACGGCCGAAGCGACAAACAGCGAAACGATTGTATTTTTGACTTTCACGTCTTTTATTATACCATTTCACCCGTGTATGCGCAACGCATACGAGACCGGCCCGATCCGTGCACAAAAAGCGCGCTTACTTCATCATCAACGAAACGAGAAGTTTGTTGAATCGCGCGCCGTCCGGGACGACCGAACCTTCGGCTATAAGAGCGCCCGCGTAAAGAAGCCGCGCCGCATCGTCGAGAGCCTCCCCTTCGAGAGACTTCATCTTTTCGACCAGCGGATGCGTGGCGTTCAACTCAAGTATGCGCTTTTCTTTCGGCACATCCTTGTTCATCGCGCGCATCATCCGCTCCATCGCCGGCGAAAGAGCGTGCTCGGACGCGACAAGACAGCACGGTGAATCGGCAAGACGCGTGGAGAGCCTGACCTCGCTCACGTCGCTTTCAAGCCGCTTCTTGAGTTCGTCCATGAACGGCTTGAACTCGAGCGCCGCTTTTTCGTTGGCGCTCTTCTCCGCCTCGCGCTCCGTCTCGGTGCCGAACTGCACATCGCCGCGCGCGACGTCGACAAACTTTTTACCTTCGAATTCGCCGAGAGAATCGACCAGCCATTCGTCAACGCCGTCGCAGAAAAAGAGGACATCGCACTTGTGTTTGAGCGCCTGCTCGATCTGCGGCGAAAGACGCGCCGTTTCGACCTTCGGCGCCAGAAGAAAATATATCGAATCCTGCCCCGGCGCCATATCCTTGACGTAATCCGAAAGCGAGATGAGCTTTCCTTCGGGAGTCTTCGCCGAAGGGTAGACGAGAAGTTTTTTGAGTCGCCCTGCGTTATCCCGGTCGGTGTGAACACCCTCTTTGAGGACGCATCCGAACGAATCCCAGAACGTGCGCCAGGAGCTCGTCTCGCCCTCTTTGGCCTCGGAGGACTTTTTCTTCAGATCCTCGAGCACCGAAAGTATCTTCGACGTGACGGCGCTTTTTATTTTGCGGATGACGGCATCGTCCTGAAGCATCTCGCGAGAGACGTTGAGCGGCAAGTCCGAAGAATCGACAACGCCCTTGACGAACCTGAGATAGTCAGGCAGAAGCATTTCGATGTCATCGCCGATGAAAACGTTTCTGACGTAGAGCGAAAGCCCCTTCTTCGTCTGCGGCATGTAGAGCTCCATCCCCGCTTCACGCGGCAGAAAGAGAAGCGCCTTGAATTCCACCGATCCCTCGCCCGAAAAAGGAATCGTCTCGAGAGGATCCTTCCAGTCGTGGGAAAGATGCCTGTAGAATTCGTCGTATTCCTCTTTTTTGACATCCTTTTTCGCGCGTTTCCACAAGGCGGTCATCGTGTTGAGCGCCTTCGACTCGCTTTCCTCGCGGCGCTTCCTGTCTTCATCCTTCTCGTCGGCGGGGATGTCGACACGCCGCAACATGACGGGGTAGGCGATGAAATCCGAATACTTCTTCACGAGCTCGCGTATGCGCCACTCGTCGAGATACTCCTCCTGACCGTCTTTGAAATGGATCATGACACTCGTACCGAAGTCGGCGCGCTCGGCCTCTCCCGTGACGTAGCCGCCCGTCATGTCGCTTTCCCACATGAACGCCGCCTCGCCGCCACGCTTTCTCGAAATGACCCGAACCTTGTCTGCGACCATGAACGCCGCATAGAACCCGACGCCGAACTGACCGATGAGTTCGGGGAGATCGGCGCCGCCCTTCTCTTTTATCGCTTTTCGAAAAGCCTTTGTCCCAGACGAAGCGATCGTACCGAGATTTTTCTCGAGATCGGCCAGATCCATGCCTATGCCGTTGTCCGAGACCATAAGCGTCTTCTTAGCCCTGTCGAACGCGATTTCGATTTTCCAGCACGTGTCGCCCTCGGCGAGAGTCTTGTCCGTGAGAGCGGCGAACTTCGCCTTGTCGATCGCGTCGGAAGCGTTCGATACGAGTTCTCTCAGGAATATTTCCTTCTTCGAATAGAGCGAGTTTACGACGAGATCGAGCATTTCGGCGATCTCAGCCTTGAATTCGTGTTTTTCCATTTCAGGTTCCTTCGTTTCAGATTTACGCGTGAGGAGACACCTTGCCGCGACGGGGCGTCATAAAGCGAGCGAGCCGAAGAAACGTCCGGATTCACCCTTCGTGTTTCCTCGGCCCACCGCGTCCGACGCGCCGTCGTCAGCTGTTCGCCTTGACCTTGGCTTCCTCTTCAAGCTCGGGGCGCTTGCCGCGATACCACCAAAGCATGACAGGTGTCGCGATGAAAATCGACGAGTAGGTGCCGGCGATGATGCCGATGAGCATCGTCAACGCGAAGTCGTAGATCGAGCCGTCGCCGAACGCGAAGAGCGCGAGAACGGCGAAGAACGTCGTCGCCGACGTGATCACCGTGCGCGAGAGGCACTGATTGATCGCCATATTGCAGATTTCGCAGAACGTCTTGCGGGAATCGCGCTTGAGAACTTCGCGGATGCGGTCGAAGACGACGACGGTATCATTGATCGAATAACCGATAATCGTCAGAATCGCGGTGATGACGATGAGCGAGACCTGACGACCGCAGAGCGAGAAGACCGCCAGCGAAATAAGCGCGTCGTGCGCGAGCGCGACGATGCCGCCGAGACCGAAGCCGAAGTTGAACCTGAAGCCGACGTAGACGAGAATCGCCACGAGCGAGAAAAGCACGGCGTAGGTACCGGACTTCTTGAGGTCGGCGCCGACCATCGAACCCACTTCATCGACCGAAGAGGCCTTGAAGCCGGCCTTCGGGAATTTCTCCTGAAGGAGCTTCGTCACGTAAGCCCCGACATCCTTACCCTCGAGAGCGGCCCCCTTCTTGGTCTCGGCCGTTTCACCGGTTTTGACGAGAAGCGTGCGGTCGCCGACACCTTCCTGATACTGGATGACCGCCGCATTGTCGAAGCTGTCGAGAGCCTTGCGGATCTCCGCTACGCCGGGCTTGACGTCCTGATTCATGTCATATACGATCGAAGTGCCGCCCGTGAGGTCGACCGCGAGAACCGATGCGGGGTTGTTCACGAGACGTACAGCGAAAATGACAAGCGCCACGACAATGAACGAGAAGGAGCCGCAGACCGTAAATTTCTTGAACCTCATGAAATCGCACGACGGATTCTTGAAGAACGAGAGCATCTTGAAAGGCTTGACGCGGTTCGGGTCGACGAGGTGGTCGAAGACCAGACGAGTGACGACAACCGCCGTGAACATCGAGATGACGACGCCCGCCGTGAGGGTTATCGCGAAGCCGCGCACGGGCCCCGTGCCGACGACGAAGAGGATGATGCCGACGATGATCGTCGTGAGGTTCGAGTCGAAGATCGCGGTGAACGCGCGGCCGTAGCCGTTCTTGATCGCCGTACCCGCGGCGCGGCCCGCGCTGAACTCTTCGCGGATGCGTTCGAAGATGAGCACGTTCGCGTCGACCGCCATACCGAGCGAGAGAACGAGACCCGCGATGCCGGGCATCGTCAAGACCGGCAGCTGCATCGAGCCGCCGCCGCCCATCGAGGGATCGTGCGCGAAGACACCGAGGACGTTGGCCACGAAAACGAGCGCCGTCGGCAGAAGCACCACGTCGAGGAAGAGCGCGATGTTGGCCACTAGACCGACAAACCAGTAGTATATGAACATGAAAAGAGCCACAAGCGTGAAGCCGAGGACGGCGGCGACTATTCCCGCCTTTATGGCGTCTTCACCGACGGTCGGGGCGACGGTCGTTTCCGCGAGGATGCGCATCGGCGCGGGAAGCGCGCCGGCGTTCAACTCGGCGGCGAGCTTCTGCGCCTCTTTAGCGTTGAAGCGGCCGGTGATTTCACCTTGTGAACCGATTTCGCTGTTGATGACAGGGGCGGAAATGAGCGTGTCATCAAGAATGATCGCGAGTTGGCGACCGCGGTCGGACGGATTCTTTAGACCGTTCGCCTTGTAGTTGCGCGTGAGGATTGAGAACTTGCGCCCGCCTTCCGAAGAAAGCCTGAAACCGATTGAGAGCGAACCCGTCGTCGAATCGCGCTGGACGGCGGCGGACTCGAGGTCTTCACCGGTAACGCGCGGCTCGGTCGTGCGGGCGACGAAGTTGGGCAGATACGTGCCGTCACCGTTATCCTCAAGCATGAAGCTGTAACGCGGATCGGGCGTTTCGAACGCGGCGAGACGCGCAGCGTAACCGGGCTTCTGAGAAATCTCGCCCCAGTTCTCGAGTCGGGCGTATCCGTTGCCCGACTTCTTGTAGCCCTCGGGGGCGATATCCTTCGAAAGAAGCTTCGTGACGAGCTGGTCGTTCTTCGGGTGGGTCAGACGAAACTCGAGGAACGCCGCACTCTGGAGGTTGGCCTTTGCGGCCTTGCGCACTTCCTCGTCGACGCCCGGCAGCTGGACGAGAAGGCGGTGATCCTTCATCCCCTGAATGACGGGCTCGTTGGTACCCATCGCGTCGACACGGCGGCGAATGACCTGGATGATGCGCTCGTCGCAGCCCTGTAGAGTCTCTTCGATCTTCTTCTCCACGGCTCCCGGCGTGTTCGTGATGGAGGGGTTCGCCGCGATAATCGTCTCGGCGAGCTTGTCCATGTCGACGCCGAGAGTGAACGAGGTGCCGCCCTTGAGATCGAGGCCGAAGCGCAGTTTCTCCTTCGGGGGATTGCATACATATATCGACACGGTGGCGATAAGCGCCAATACGAGCCATTTCCAGATGTTGTTTCGCACAACTTGATCTTTTGCCATGATTTTATACTTCCTTCTTTCGATAGAAAATTTCTGCTATTATACCAAATCAACCATACCTGTGGCAACTCGCCGCGACGCTTACATTCCACCGTCGACGAGCATGCATGATTCGAAAATCCGGGCACGGGACGATTACAACTCCACCTTTCTGTATCTCGGGACAAGCGACTTCATGCAGAGCCAGCCGACGAGATAGGCGAGCGCGCAATACCCGAAAACGATGCAGTAACCTGCGGGCTTGCCCGTATAGCCGAAAAACTCCATCGCCGGACGCGAATACTCGGCGCCCTTGGCGAGCAGTTCCTTGGTCATCTCGACTTCGCTTCCGTCGACCATGGTGGTGCCGGCGGCGTAAGTGAAGAGTTTGCCCGCGCTCTTGTTCACGATGAAACTCCCGCAACCCGCCGCGAACTGGGCGATCCCGGTAAGAGTGCCGATAGTGGACTTGGGGAACATGTCGCCAACGACAGAATAGATGTTGGCGCTCCATGCCTGATGTCCCGCGCAGGCAAGGCCGATAAGAATCGCCGGATACCAGGCGCTGTACACGCCGAGCGGCTGCGCGCCGAGCGCCAGCAGCGGCAGACAGGCGAACAGGAACATCGCCACCATACGCCCTTCATAAGGATTCATCCCGCGACGGTCCACCATAAAAGTGGGAATCTTGCAGAGATAGATCGAAACGAACGTCACAATGGCATAAAGCGTGAAGATGAGCGCCATACCCATGCCGTCCGACGTCTTGTACCCAAACTGATCCGAAAGGTAAACGGGCGTCCAGAAGAGGAAGAACCACCATACTCCGTCGGTGAGGAAGCGCCCGAGGACGAGCGCCCACGTCTGGCGCAGCGAAAACGCCTTGATGTAGGATATCTTCGGCCCCTGCTCCGATGCGGATATCTGCGCGGGAGCATCCCCGGCATCATCGCTGCGGATATACGCAAGTTCCGCCGCGTTCACCAGCGCGTTCTCTTCAGGCTTTTTGTAAAGCCACATCCAAAACCCCATCCATACGAAGCCGGCCGCGCCGACAATAACGAACGACATCTGCCACCCCCAGAATTTCGCAATAAGCGGAATCGTGAGCGGGGCGGCGAGCGCTCCGACCGATGAGCCGGAGTTGAAAATCGACGTCGCGAACGCGCGATCTTTCTTGGGGAAGTACTCTGCGGTCACCTTGATCGCTGCGGGGAAGTTGCCGGCTTCGCCGATGGCGAGCACGCTGCGGCAGACAAGAAAAAGCCAGACCGAAACAGTCATCCCCATCATGCCGACGAAGCCGACGGCATTGAGCAGCGACGAACCGAAGCCGCAGGCCGCATGCAGACATGCGCCCAGCGACCAGACAAAAATCGCCCAGAGATAGCCCTTTCGCGTGCCGAGCCAATCGATGAACTTGCCGGCGAAAAGATTGGAGATGGCGTAGACGATCGAGAAGATTCCCGTTATCGTCCCGTAATCGTTGTCTGACCAGCCGAAAACGGGCGCGATGAAATCCTTGTACGTCAGCGACAGAACCTGTCTGTCGAGGTAGTTGACCGTCGTCGCGAAAAACAGCAGCGAACAGATAACCCAGCGGAAATTGGACATTTTATTTTCTTTCATCTTGTCAGACCTTGTAGTATTCTTCCCAGCCCTTGCGAGGCGCGGTTCTCAGCATGTCATCGGCTTGCTTGTCGCCTATCACGCGTTTTTTCACAGGATCGAACCTGAACGAGCGGTTGAGGCGCTGAGCCAGGCACGCGAGAGTGAAAATCTGCGACAGAGGCGCCGCGACGGAGAACGGCGAGAGCGTCTCCATTTCGCCGCGCACCGAACGCAGAAACCCTTCGTAGTGGGTGCAGAACTCCGGCGGATAGTCGGGGAGTTTGCGGTTGAAATCTCCGACGACGCGCAGGGGGTGCTTGTGCGAGAGCGACTGCCAGATCTTGCCGTCGCGCTGGTACATCTCCTTGCCGGGATGAAGCGAGGGCGGCACGTCTTCGTTCGCGGAACTCTTGGGGATGTCGCCCCACGCGTTTTCCCAGACGAACCCGTGCGGGAGAGGCGGCAAGTTCTTCGCGCCTTCGTACCAGTCGAGTTCGAAATCGTCGTGGAGGGAATTGGCGGCGAACTTGAAATTGAGCGTCGAACTCATCGGATAGACGAACTTGTTCCATCCCGTCTGATTGACGACGTTCACCTCGGTCGGAAGATCGCCCTTCAGGAGGAACTGGTGCACGCAGTCGATGAGATGCGCGCCCCAGTCGCCCATGCAGCCGCTGCCGAAGTCGAACCACGCGCGCCATTCTCCCATCATGTACTCATCGGCGTAGGCATGGTCGGAGACGGCCGCGAGCCACGAATCCCAGTCAAGCGTCGCGGGCATCTTGTCCGGACCGGGCAACTTGTCGATCTTGCCGTTCCACTTGTGCCAGCGGCGCGCGTTGTTCATGTGGGCGACGACGCGCTCCACATCCTTCACGACTCCCGTTTCGACGTACTCCTTGAACTGGTGGTACTTGATCGTCGAATGCCCCTGATTGCCCATCTGCGTGACGACGCCGTACTTCTTCTCGGCAAGCCGCAGAAGTTCGCACTCTTCGAACGTGTGGGCAAGCGGCTTTTCGACGTAGACGGCCTTGCCGCGGCGCATGGCCTCCATCGTCACGGGGAAGTGGCTGTGATCGGGGATCGCGACCATGACCGCGTCGATCTTATCGTCCATCCTGTCGAACATCTTGCGGAAGTCGGTGAAACGCGCCGCGTTCGGATAAGCCTTCAAGGCGTTATACGTGTGCTTCGCGCCCATGTCGGTGTCGCAGAGCGCCACCGTCTCGAACAACGCCGGAAAAAGCCCGAACTGCTGCATGTCGTACCATCCCTGACAGCCGATGCCGACGAACGCCATGCGGACCTTGGAGTTGGCGAGGTACGCCTTTGAAGAGAAGCACGCGGGCAGAAGCGGCATCGCGCCGGCGGCCGCAAGAGACTTTATGAACGACCTTCTGTCCATTTCAGAGTTCCCTGATCTTAAGATTGCAGTACGAGACGACGGAATCGGTGTGGTCCTGCAGAAGAATGCGCCCTTCGGCGAGTTCGCCCCACGGCTGGGGTTTGCCGTCGGCGGTTTTGCCCCACGTGGCGTATTTCGACTTCGCGACCGCGTCGCGGAATTCCTTCGAGCCGCGCTCGTATTCGAGGACCTTGACGCCGTTGAGCCAGTGCTCGACGTGATTACCCTTCGAGACGATCATGCCGGAATTCCACTGACCGGTGCGCGCGACGGCCTTCTCGGCGAGAGGTGCGGGCAGAAGATCGTAGAGCGCCGCAATCTGGCGGTTGCCGTCGCGGCCCTTCGTGTAATCGGGATGACGGCGCTCGAGAACCTGATATTCTTCGCACGTGGAGGAATTGAGCGTTTCATCGTAGAAATACTTGACCCCGGAATTGGCCTTCTCCGTCATGCGGAAATCGAACTTGAAGATGAAGTCGCGGTATTTCTTCTTCGTGACGATATCGCCGCCGCCGCCGAGTTTCTTGTCTTCGGGCGGGAGATCCCCCCACGTGCCGTCGTCCTTGATCGTATACATGGGGCGCATCGTGAGAACTCCGTCCCTTACGAACCAGCCCTTGGAGGGAAAGGTCTTGTAGCCGTAGCGAGCTCCGACCCATTTGTCGACGGGCAGATCGACGCCGTTGAAAAGAAGCTCGAAGCCTTCGGCCTTCTCTTCGGCGGTGAGAACGTTCGCCCCTTCGGGCGTCGCCTGAAGTTTCACCTTCGCCACGACGCTGTCCATGCAGCCGCGGTAATATCCGATCGACTCCGCGAGACCCAGCGCGTTGTCGTCGAAGTCGCGCTCGTATTCGATGTGGCACACGCCGTTGTAACCCGCCTCGGCGAGAGCCTTCGTGATAGCGGGGATGTCGAGCTCGCCTCGCGGCCCGGGCATCGCGATGTTGCGCTTCGCGTCGACCTTGATGTTCTTGATGTGCACGTCGTAGATACGCTCGCCGTGCTCGCGGATGAACTTGACGGGATCCGACCCGGAACGCGTTTCGTGACCTACGTCGAGGCAGACGCCGAGACGCTTGTCGCGCGAACCGATGCGCTTTATCGCCGAAAACGCCGTCGGGTATAGTTTCGGCATGTCTGGCCCGTGGTTGTGGATCGCGTAGCGAATGCCGTATTTCTTCACGAGCCTGTCGAGGATGTCGAGCATCTTGTCGGATTCGACGCGCGTCTTGCCGTCGGCGGCAAACTCGTAAGGAACGCCCACGAGAACGCCGAGACCGTAACGGCGGCAGAATTCGAACGCCTTGACGGCGGTGGCCTCGTCACTCATGTAGACGGGCCCCGCCGCGACGGCTTCGACTCCGGCCGCTTTGAGTTTCGCCTTGAACGCGGCGATCTCTGCGTCGGACGCGTCGAGCTTGAGATGAAAATCCTTGATGCAGAGATATCCCGCACCCGTCTTTTTCATTGTGTCGAGAGCCTCATCCAACGACTTCCTGTAGAAGGTGAAACCCGCCACGCCGAGTTTGTAGGGAACATCGGCGACGGCAGCGAAAGAAACGGCGGCAAGAACCGCGAAACAGAGAGTTTTCTTCATGGCATTCCTCAGATTTTGTAGTATTCTTCCCAGCCCTTGCGCGGCGCGGGACCGCGAAGGAGCGCGTCGGCGACATCGTCGCCGATGACACGCTTCGTGACGGGGTTGAACCTGATGTTGCGGTTGAGCCTCTGGGCGAGAACGCCGAGGCAGAAGACCTGCGAGAGAGGAGCTCCGCGCGAGAACGGCGAGTTGACCTTCTCTTCGCCCTTGACCGCCAACAGGAAGTTCTTCCAGTGGTTGCTGCCGGGCTGGGTGTAGGCGGGCAGATCCCTCTTGTCGACACCGATCTTGATCATGGGCGAGCTGTGCGAGGCGCCTTCCCACACGGAACCGTCGCTCAGTTCGAAGAAACGCCCGGGGATGAGCTTGCGCGCGTCCTTCGCCGTCGAGCCGGACGCAGGCGGGATGTCGCCGCCCCACGCGAGATACTTGTACCCCTCCGGAAGCCGCGGCAGATTCGAGATGCCTTCGTACCATTCGAGATCGATTTTCGGGCGTCTGCCCTTCGCCTCGAACGTGAACCTGAGCGTGTCCTGCATCGGGAAGACGTACGGATTCCAGCCTTTGACATCTGAAATCTTCACTTCGCTCGGCAGCCCGAGATCGAAGAAGCGGTGCATCGTGTCCATCGTGTGCGCGCCCCAATCGCCGAGACAGCCCATGCCGAAGTCGTACCAGCAGCGCCATTCGCCGTAGACGAAATCCTTCGAGAACTCGTGCGGCAGAGCCTGCGAAAGCCAAAGATCCCAGTCGAGCGTGGAGGGGATTTCTTCGCCGGAGGGGAACTTCGTGACGTTGCCGTTCCACTTGTGCCAGCGGCGCGGATTGTTCATGTGCGCCACGAGACGCGTGAGCTTCGAAACGTCGATGATGCCCTTTTCGACGTAATCGGCCATCTGGTAGGGGTTCGCGCCCGAATGGCCCTGGTTGCCGAGCTGGCAGATGGCGTTGTATTTCTTTTCCGCCTGCATGAGAAGTTCGCACTCCTCGAACGTGTGCGCGAGGGGCTTTTCGACGTAGACGGGAATGCCGCGGCGGATGGCCTCCATCGTCGCGCAGAAGTGAGAGAAGTCGGGAGTGGCGACGAGAACTGCATCGATCTTGCCTTCCATCGAATCGAACATCTTGCGGAAATCGCGGAACGTCGGAACGTTAGGATAGGTCTTGAGGGCGTTCTGGGTGTGCTTGGCGCCGAGATCGGTGTCGCAGAGCGCCGCGATGACGCAGTCGTCGAAGCGCATGAACTCGACGATGTCGTTCCACGCCTGACAGCCGATGCCGATGCACGCGAGGCGGACCTTCTGAATGGATTTGCGGGAAGTTTTCGCGAAAGCGGATCTGCCGATGCTCTGCACGGCGCCCGCGGCTAGCATTCCTCCCATGAAATTGCGTCTCGAGATGTCCATTTGCGTTCTCCTTGTTTTGTTTGTGCCGGGGATCTCAGACCCCGAAGTAAGATTTTGCGTTGTTGTATGAAATGTCTTCGACGATTCCGCCGAGCCACTTGACGTCGTTCGGAAGTTCGCCGCGCTCCACTTCCTCGCCGAGTTTGCGGCAGAGGATGCGCCTGAAATACTCGTGCCTCGTGTACGAGAGGAACGAGCGAGAGTCGGTGAGCATGCCGACGAAATTGCCAAGGCACCCGAGCGCGCCGAGCGCGTCGATCTGGCGCGACATGCCGTCCTTGTGGTCGAGGAACCACCAGGCGCTGCCGAGCTGGATCTTGCCGCGGTCGGGGCCCTTCTGGAAGCAGCCCATGATCGAGGCGAGAAGCTCGAAGTCGTTGGCGTTGAGGGAGTAGAGGATGGTTCTGGGCAGCGCGTCGGCCTTCTCGAGCCGGTCAAGGAGCTTCGCGAGCCCCGCGGCGTTGCGCGCGTCGTTTATCGCGTCGTATCCCGTGTCGGGCCCGAGGCGATTGAACATTTTCGTGTTCAGATTGCGGATGCAGTTGAAATGAAGCTGCGTCGTCCAGCCCGCCTTCGCGTCCATCTTGAGGCATTCGAAAAGAAGGTCGGCGTAAAGGCCCTTCTCGGGGATGTCGACGAGCCCGTAATCAGAAAGGACGCACCCGTTCTTCTCAAAGTATTCGTGACGTTCGGCGAGATGCTCCATCGGGTCTTTCTTCTTAGCTACCGCCTCTTTGAGGATCCTGTCGGGTCTCCACGCGGGAAGTATCTTTACTCCGAACGGTTCGGCGGCTATCTTTTTGTGCCACTCGAGGCTGTCGTCCGGATCATCCGTCGTGCAGACGACTTTCACGTTGGACTTCTTCATGAGCCCCTGCGCGGAAAACCCTTTCGTCTTCAGCTTCGCGTTGCACTTCTTCCAGATGCGCTCGGCGCTCGCCGCCGAAAGACGCTCGTTGACGCCGAAGTAGCGCTTCAGCTCGAGATGAGACCAGTCGAAAAGCGGGTTCTTGACGAGCCGCTCCATGGTGGAGGCGTACTTCATGAACTTGTCGCGCCACGGGGCGTCGCCCGTGACGAACTTCTCGTCGACGCCGTTGGAGCGCATCTGGCGCCACTTGTAATGATCGCCGCCGAGCCACACTTCAGCTATGTCGCTCCAGCGTTTGTCCTCCGCGATCTCGCGGGGCTGGAGATGGCAATGGTAATCGATGATCGGCATTTTCGCCGCGTGCGAATGGTACAACTCCTTCGCGACCTTCGTCGTCAGGAGAAAATCTTCATCCATGTATTTCTTCATAACTTCGTTTTCCAAGCCTCCTTTTCGGTACATTGTACCAAATCCCGTCCGACTCGTGTGAAAAAATATTCCGACGCCGGGAGCGATCAGCGGAATCGCGCCGCGGCTTTGATTTCGACAAGCGCCCCGGCGGACCCGCCGCTGAAATCGTGCGTTTCAAACGTCCAACCGCGTTTCGCCAATTCTCCGGACAGCAATGTCATCGCTTCGTTGGCGGCTTCTCCGTCCGCAGCCGCAAAAGCAAACTCAACGGTAAATTCGTCTTTGCCTTTCACGAGAGACTTCACGACGACCCTGCCGCCGACTGCGGAAAGCGCCTCGAGCAGTCCCGGATACGCCCCGCGCAGACCGGCAAACGCGCGCTGCGCTTTTTGCACGGCTTCGCGGGTTGAACGGATATCCTGCGTCTGACGATCCAACCGCGATGCTCTTCTGGAGAGATCATCGAGTTCGCGCTGAAGCGGTGCACGGGAAGCAAGCGAATCCTCGAGAGCGTCAATACGATACCTCAAATAAGCATAATCGCCGCAGAGAGCGAGAATAAGCGCGGCGGCGGCCGCCGAAAGCGGCCTGATGAACTTCTCCAGACCTGCCGCGCCTCCCGCGGCGGAGCGCCGGCGCACGAGCGCCACATCGAAAACCCGCATCGCCGCGTCGGGACTTACCGCGTCTTTCCACGCCACATCGGCCTCAATCGCCGGTATCTTCGAATACGGCTCGAGTTCATACGCAAGAGCCGAGGCGAGTTCATCGCGCGAAAGCCCCTCCACCTGAACGCGGGCGAGACTCACTTCCCTGCGGAATGCGTCCTTATCGGCGAATATGCGCTTTGTCTCTTTTTCGTTTTTCATTGCACCTTGATCGCGATTTCCGTCACGGGCCCGGAAACATCGACGAGCCGGATCGCGGTCCTGTCAGTTGTTATTTTCACGCTCTTGCGCCCGCACGGAACGTCCCTGAACACCACCTGGGTTCCGGCGGCGACGGCCGAAGCGGTCACGTTCGTGACCGCGTTTTCATACGCGCCGTACCATGAGCAGACAACTTCTCCGGAGTATGCGCCCGCATCGACCGTGAGAACGAGATCCGCACAAACACCGCCGTCGGGCACGATGGAAATATCCCTGCGGCCGATCTCCTGCGCGCTCGCTCCGTAATGGCAGACATTAGTGACGAAACCGCCGGCATCAGTCCAAAGCCGTCTTAAACGGGCGCTGTCTTCAAGTTCCATCTCGTTCCCCCACGGGTCGAGAAGCCTCTCGCGGCCAAACGGCAATCTCAGATAAGGGCCGTTCCAACCTACGGCGAGAGACACACCGTCTTTATCGACGAGCCGGCGCGTTACGAGAGACGGGGGTTTGCGCCACAATTCCGATAAAGTCCACGTCGTTTCCCCCGTTTCGTTCGTATGAGGCTGAAGGCGCGGCATACGCCCGACGTCGGCGAAAAAACGCTTCGAGGCCTCGCGTATTTCTTCGAGTTGGAGGTCGGCCGCTTTTGAAAGTTTCATATCGCGATATTGCGCGAGTTCACGCACGCAAATATGCGTAAGGAGTGCAATCACCGCAAGAACGGCGGTCATCTCAAGCAGCGTGAAGGCTCTTTTCACCGCCACTCCCCTTCGTCGACGTCGTTGCGGCTCAGAAAAAGAACGATATCGTCGCCTCTGAAAGATCTGTCGCACCCATCGACAAGACCGGCCTGACGCGAAATCATGCGCTGTCGCGCGTCCATCCAGTTAATGCCGATTTCACGCCAGTCGTTCGTCGCGTTGAATGTATAGCACGGTGTCGAGAGAACTCCGTCTGGACCTGCGGAGACGACACGCGCGTATCTAAAGCGCACGACATCCGGTACGTTCGTCGTCGTAACCGAAGAAAACGCCTGCGCGGGCGGTATCTGCAGAACATACGGATTGCCCCACGGATCAATGAGCGCGCACTCTCCGGGAAAACCGTAAACTGAAACATCGTTGCGCGAAAACTCCTCGGGGAGCCTAAGACCTGCCACTTCGGGGAAAAAGCCTCGGTCGGCCGCGGTCGCATCATCGGCAAAACGCCTGTCGTCGCGCGCGGGAAACGTACCGGAGAAATTTTTGAGGTACGGGCCCCTCCAGCCGCGCGAACGCTCACTGTTCCATGAAACGAATTCACGGGCGGGAGCCACCCCTTTGACATCAAGAGTCTCGTCATCCACACGAAGGCCTCGCATTCTTGAAGTCCCATCAATGACCTCCCCATAAAGATTTGTCGAGACGAGCAGATTTGCCAGTCTCAGATATGAGAGAGAAAAACCGGGAATACCGCGCATATCGGCAAGATAGCCACCTTCAGAAGAGACAAACGCTTCACGGACGAGAGCGAGTTCGCGTTCGGCAAGAATGACTTTGGCACGCGATGCGAAACCGGCGACACGACTAGCGGCAAATACGGCCAAAACGGCCAAAATCGCCACGACGGACACCAGTTCAACAAGCGTAAAACCGCCGTGTCTGGATAAACGAAATTGCAACATCAAGTATTCTAACGATATCAATGCGTAAAAGGTTCAACCTGTTCCTCTACTCCTGATTATTTTGGGAGGAATGGGGAACAGGGAAGAGGGAACGGGGAACGGGGGATTAAGATAGGTGGACGACTAACATACGATGGTCGCTGAGCTCAAGCTCATTGTCGGCAGTTTCAACCCCGCAGATCGAAAGCCCGCGCACCTCATAGGCATGGATTCCGGCGTCTTTCCCCAGCGCAGCAGAATAAAGCAGCAGCTCTGCATCGCGGCGGCGGACTTCATCGGGCATTTTACTCGTTTTGGAGAGATCACGGTTGCCGAGAGCGGCTATAAACCTTATCGACTTGGGCATAACACTCTCCCACACGCGGGAGAAAGCCGCATATTCGCGACGGTAACCGAGATTGGTTACATCGCCGCAGTGGAGCACCGCATCGACCTTCTCGCTCGCAAAAAATTCGAGCGCTGGCCGAAGCCGATCGGCGCTTTAGGACGATGACGGATTTTTTTATTTCTGCACGCAGTGCGGAAATAAAAAAAGCCGGCAGCGTCCTACTCTCGCACGGGCGAGTCCCGCACTACCCTCGGCGATGGGGCCATTAACTTCTGTGTTCGGAATGGGAACAGGTGTGACAACCCCTCTATGGTCACCGGCAAAAAGCCGTTTGAATAATGTTCGAATGTTTGAATGTTAGAATGTTTGAATGATTTCGACTTTCCGACATTCGTTAATTTGAAACATTGTTCAGAGTTGGGAATTAAAGAGAATTACAACTTCTCGAGATGCGAGAATGATCTCACTTTTTAGTGAAGTTTTTGATTTTGTGGTTAGGAGTCAGGGGTTAGGGGTTAGTGCAATACTAACTACTAACTACTAAACACTAATAAATAAGCTAAGCCGCACGTCATATTAGTACCGATCAGCTCAACG
>JAZSQE010000059.1:0-8136 GCA_045537795.1 Kiritimatiellia bacterium
CAACCAGAGCGACGTGCCCGTGCGCAATCAGACCGTCGCCGGCGGCCACGCCGTGCCGGTGAAGTACCCCCCCCCTAATTCTACGGGGTTGATGTGACGGTGCCGGATTGATATAATGCTTGGCATGAATATGAATACGGCATATGGCATGAAAATCGGACTCGCGGTCCTTGCCGCGGCGGCTGCATTGTGCGCACAGACCGCAGACGGCAACGGGACCGCGCAAAGTCGGGCGCCCGATCCGGAGGAAGTGTTTCGCGACCCGCCGCAGAGCGCGAAGACCGGCGTATGGTGGCACTGGATGGGGTGCAACGTCACGAAGGAGGGGATTGTTAAGGATCTCGACTGGTTCAAGGAGTCCGGCATCGGCGCGGCGACGATCTTCGGCATGGCGGACGTCTGCTCGCCGTGGGCGACGAAGATCAAGAATAGCCCCAACGAGGGGCTGATCGCGTTCACGCCCGGATGGTGGGCGCTCGTGCGCTTCGCGTGCGAGGAGGCGGAGAGGCGCGGCATCGAGATCGGTATCCACAACTGCCCGGGCTACACCTCGACGGGCGGTCCGTGGATTCCCTCTCGCCTCGCCATGCGCGAACTCGTGTTCAACGTCACGAATGCCGAGGCGCAGATTTCTTTGGAGGCCCGCACGCCGTTTCCTGCCGAGATCGGCGACACGCGACAGTTTGCGAAGATGGACATTCCCGAGCGCCGCACCGATCTGCAGGAGATCGCCGTCGTGGAGGGCGTGCGCGTGCAGCACATCCCGATGGGATCGCTCACGCAGCCAAACCAGTGGGAGGCGAGGGGGCTCGAGTGCGACAAGATGAACCCCGAGGCGGTCTCGTTCCACCTCGACCGCGTGATCGGCGACATGAAGAAGTACGTCGGCGACCAGATCGGGCGCGGGCTCAAGTTCGTGCTGCTCGACAGCTACGAGGCCGGCAAGCCCACGTGGACGCCGAACATGAGCGCGGAGTTCAAGGCGCGGCGCGGGTACGACCCGCTGCCCTACCTGCCGATTCTCGGCGGGTTCAAGGTGTCCGCCGCGAAGGACGCGGCGGCGGAGAAGAAGTTTATCGCCGATTACGACCGCACGATCAAGGATCTCTACCGCGACGTGCTCTTCAAGATCATGCACGAGAAGCTCGCCGCCGTAGGACTGGAGTTCGCCTGCGAGCCGTATACCGGGCCGTTCGACTCGCGCGAGTGTGCCGCGCACGTCGACCATCTGATGACCGAATTCTGGTTCGAGCCGAGCCTCGACCGCAAGGTCCCCGGACGCCTCGGATGGGACCGGTGGGAAGGTCCGGGCGGCAGACGCCACAATATCATCGAGGCGGAGGCGTTCACGTCCGGACCGCCGTCCTGCAACTGGACGGAGACGCCGTACCTCCTGAAGGCGGCCGGCGACACGCAGTTCTATCGCGGCGTAAACCGCATGACGCTGCACGCCTGCCCCCACCAGCCGTGGCCGGACGCGTTTCAGCCCGGCAAGGCCATGGGACGCTGGGGCGCGCACTTCGGCCGCACGCAGACGTGGGCAAAGAGCGGCCGGGGCTTCTTCACGTACCTCAACCGCTGCCAGGCGCTCCTCCAGTGGGGCGAACCGGGCGATATCCGCATCGAGGGACACGCTATCAAGCCCGCCGGAGCGCCGCTCACCGCCATTGCCCGCGAAGCGGACGGCATGGCGGTCTTCTTCGTGATGAACCATTCGGACAGCCCTGCGTCCATGGACATGGAGCTCCCGGACATCGGCAAGGCGCCGGAATGGTTCGACCCCGTCACGGGCACGATTGCGCCGCTCGCCCTTGTCGACGGCAGGGCGCCCATACAGCTTTCGCCGTGCGGCACGGGCTTTCTCGTGCTGCGCAAGCCGATAGGTTCGCTCGCGCCGAATGTGGACAGCGCCTACTACCAGAAACGCGAAAAGCCGTTCACGGGCGGCGACGCGCAGAGCATCGCCGGACCGTGGCGCGTGACGTTCGGCGGGAAGACCGTCGAAATGGCGACGCTTTCCGACTGGACGGAGAGCGCCGATCCCGACATCAGGTACTTCAGCGGCACGGCGGTGTACAGATGCAAAGTCGAATGCGCAAAGGGTAAGGTCGGCAAGGAGACGATTCTCTCCCTCGGCGACTGCAACAACCAGATCGCGAAGGTGGTTCTCAACGGCAGGGCGTACGATCCGGTGTGGTGCGCGCCCTACGAGGTGCGGCTCGCGCCGGGTGACCTGAAGGAAGGGGAGAACACACTCGAGATCGAATTCACGAACGTGTGGGCGAACCGGCTCATCGGCGACGAGCAGGAGCCGCCGGACAGCACGTTCAACAAGGCCGTGTTCCCCGGCGGATGGTATCTGGACGCCTTTCCCGGCTGGTTCAAGGAGGGAATCGCGGCGCGTCCGTCGAAAGGCCGCGCGTGCTTCACCGACTGGAACTACTTCACGAAGGATTCCAAGCTCACGCCGTCCGGCCTGCTCGGCCCGGTTGCGCTGCGGTGACGGGCAGCCCGCGCAAGTGCCGCGAGGCGTTCGAGCGGGCTACGCCGGAGCTACGCAAACTCGCCGACTTCGTCAGCGGTGCGGAGCGCGAACCTGGCGGGGACAGACCCCGAAAAACCCTGTATCTTCTGACGTTGACTTCAGATTTTCTGGGCGGGACGGGACAAGCCTTTGCGGTATTTTGCGGGCGTTATTCCGACAACGCGCTTGAACGTGCGGATGAAGTGCGCGTGGTCGAAGAATCCGACGTCGGAAGCGATATCGCTTATACGGCGGTCGGTCGTGCCGAGGAGTGTCTTCGCGGCGTTGACACGGACGTTTGTTATGTAGTCCGACGGCGACATCTGAGTCAACTCGCGGAAGAGTCGTCTGAACTGCGCTGGCGAGTAATGTGCGATTTTTGCAAGATTGTCGACAGTGACGTTTTCGGCGTAGTGCTCGTTCATGTGCACGACAGCCTTACGGATCGGGTCGTACCAGTTTGCCGTCTGCATCTTCTGCTGGGCGCGCCAATACACGGTCGCCGTGCCGATTCGTTTTCCGTCTATTGCGTCTATCGGTCGCACGGTCACGCAGTTGAGGTTCGTCGATCGGTCTGCCACGAATCCATACACGCGCTCGATGATCGGAACGCCGGACTCCATCACCTCGCGGTCGCGGTTCGCATAGACGGCCGCCTGGTCCGGCGGATACAGTTCCTCGGAAGTGTATCCTATCATGTCGTCGACGGAACTCCACCCCGATACGCTGGCGTTGTAGCGGTTGGTGAACATGATGCGTCCCTCGGCGTTCTTCACGACGAGGGAAACGTTCGGCGTGTTTTCCATCAGGTCGATGAGAAGCCGCATCGCGGGGCCTGCGGCCTTCATGAACTTACGCTGCATTTCTGCGACGCGCTTTGGCGGAATTGTCTTCTTTGTGTACCTTGTCCGATGATTCATGAGCGTATTATACACATTTCTGCTCTGATTGTGCAAGAATCTTGACGCGCGTTTTGAGATAATACCATCGATTGCAGAGGAATTTCAAGCAATCAATGAAGGTAAAAACAAATGAACACAACACGGAGAACAGTTTTCAAGGGAATGCTTGCGGCGGGAACGCTGCCGCTCTTCAACATCGGCTGCGCAGGGTTCGGACAAAGTCGTGCGCGGCAGCTTGCGAAGGGCGCGAAGACGCGCATCGCCATCGTCGGGTGCGGCGACTGGGGGCGGACGCTCCTCAACCGCGCTGGACTCGTCGGCGGGTGCGAACTCGTTGCGCTCTGCGATCCAGACCCGGCGGCAGTGGGTGTGATGTACGCGCAGTGCGCCAAGGTCTGGGGAGAAATCGTGCTGCACTGGAACGACGGCATCGCAGACGGCGTGGAGATGGGCCCGAAGTTCATGACAGGCTGGTACAACCGCGTGTATAAGCGCGAGCACACAAACTTTCCGCAGGAACTTGTGGAGCTTGAGAAGAAGTGGGGCGTCAAGAATCCCATACCGGCGTTCGGCACGGTGTTCGTCGGCACGAGGGGGATGATCTACGAAGAGTTCCATCGGACGCTTCGATTCTTTCCTGAGGGCGGCAAAATCGCCGATGTCCCGGTGCCCGACAAGGATACGCTCAACCGCGAAGAGTTGAAGATCGTGGAAGAGTTCCTTTCTGCTGTGCGTGGAAATCCCGGCGAGGTCAATACGGGGCTCGACTTCTCCATTCCGCTTGCAAAGACGCTTATGCTTGCGAATATGCTCGCATTCGCCGGGAAGGGGACGTACCGTTTCGACGGAACGAAGACCGACAGCGCGCTCGCCAACGCCCGTGCCCGTCACGCATACCGCAAAGGCTGGGAGATCGCATGACGCTCTGCGCACTTTTCGCCGCCGCGCAGATAGGCGGGGTGTTTCCGCTTCTCAGCACACCGTATGCCGAGGATGGTTCGCTTGACTGCGAGGCTCTCGCGAAGGAGGCGAAGTTCGTTGCCGATTGCGGAGCGAACGGCATAATATGGCCTGCCGCAAAGGATGCGCTCGTCTACTTGTCACCGGACGAAGAACGACGTGGACTTGAGGCTATCGCCGCTGCACTCGACGGTCGCAACGTCTGGTTCGCGCCGTGCTGCCCTGGCACGAACACGACGGACATGCTAAGGCGTGTAGCCGCAGCCGAAGGCATTGCTGCCAAACATCCTGGCCTCAACATGACCTTGCTCGTCCGTATGGTTGATGATGCGAAATGCGATGCCGACTACGAACGCCAATATGACACGCTTGCCGCCCACTTGCGCGAATATTCCGGTAGGCCGGGCAGCCCCCTGCCTGCCGTCATCATCCAAACCTACAACGGCAAGTCGCCGATGCCATCGGCAAAGCTGCTCATTGACCTTGCCAGGCGCCATCCTGAGATTTACGGCTGGTACAAGGTGGAGGGAACTGGTGAGGGGATCGTGCCATGTGCCCGCGAACTCGTTGCCGCGAAGCCTGTCGTCAAGACCGTCTTCACTGGCTGGGGTGGACGCGACTGGCTCTACCACTACCGTCGCGTCGGGACGCGGGGTGTCATCTCGCAGCGGCCGATGTACGCCGATCTGATGGTGAAGACGTGGCGCGCGCTGGAGTTCGGGGATTCAGCTGCGGACGAGCTGTTCGCAAAGTTCATGTACCTGCGCAATCTCGAGGACACAGTGCCCGCGCCGGAGATGCGCGGCTGGAACCTATACGTCCTCAAGAAGCGTTGGGTGTTCAAGAACACGCTGTCACGGACGAAGAAGTGCGTCGACGGCAGTTGGAAAGTTGCCGACGTTTCGCTTTCGGATGCGGACAAGGCTGAAATCGACGCACGTCTAAAGTACGCCATCGGCGACATTTCAAAACAAAGAAAGTGAGGTAAACAATGAAGGTTACAAGAAGGGTTGCATTCAAGGGGTTGTTGGCGACATCGACGTTGCCGCTCTTCAACATCGGCTGCGCCGGATTCGGCATGAGCCGAGCGCGGCAGATCGCGAAAGGCGCGAAGATCAGGGTCGCGCTGATCGGATGCGGACTCCAGACGAAGGCGATGATAGACGGCGTCCTGTGCGAGAATCTCGTTGCGATCGTCGACCCCGATCCAGTGCGCTTCGACATTCTCGAGAAGTATGTCGCCAAGACGTGCAGTGCCACGGACAGGGCGAACTTCGCGACGGCGCGGCGCTTCGCGACATACCAGGACATGTTCGACAAAATGGGGAACGAGATCGACGCCGTCGTCGTTGAGACGCCGAACCACCAGCATGTTCTACCGGCCGTGATGGCGATGCGCCGCGGCATCCACGTCTATCTCGACAAGCCCCTCTGCCTTACGGCCGCGGAATGCGACCTCATTCTCGCGGAAGCGCGCAAGAACCCGGGTCTCGTCACGCAGTGCGGAACTTACGGACACTCGTTCCCGTCGATGAAGTACTGCGTAGATCGCATCGCGGAAGGCGCGCTCGGATAAGTGCGCGAAGTGTGGGCCTACGACGACAGGTGCAATTCTATCTACCAGCGTCCCGCGGCGGTTCCCCCGCCGAAGGGGATGGACTGGGACCTCTGGTGTGGCGGCTCGCCTGTTTGCGACTTCTATCCCGAAACGTCGGATCAGGACGGAATGCACCCGCACGGCTGGCACAGCTGGATCGGCTATGGCAACGGCTCGATCGGCAACCTTGGCATGCACATTATGGACGTCGCGTTCTGGGCATTGGGGCTCAAGGACCCCGACACGGTGAAGTGTCACGAGGCGAAGTTCGCGCTCGATGGAGCGTGGGCCTTCCGCGACGCATTCGAGTTCCATTACCCGACGTCGAAGTTCGGGTATGATGTGACGATGCACTGGTGGGACGGTCTCAATGACGGCGTTCCTTACACGAAGGAGTACGTCAACAAGTACGGCATTCCCTACAAGCGCGAGCACCTGAACATCCCGCCCAAGGTGCTGGAAGTTGAGAAGGAGAACGGTTTCGAGAATGACCCGTTCTACAAGAACGGCGTCCTGTTTATCGGCAGTAAAGGCAAGCTATGGTTCACGCACCACGGCGGCTACCGCTTTATGCCGCGTTCGACGGGCTGGTGCATTCCGCGCGTCGATAGGCCGGACGACTTCAACTACCGCCTTGTCACGCCCAAGCACTTCCACGAGTTCTACGCCGCAATCCGCGAAGGCCGCGAGGCGAACGACAACTTCGAATATTCCGTGCCGCTCGCGAAGACCGTCTGTCTCGGCAACATCTCTGCGCTTGCGGGGAAGGGTAGCGTCCTCAAGTGGGACGGACACCACGTCACAAACAACGCCGCCGCCGATAAGCACGTCACCAAAGAATACCGCAAGGGTTGGGATCCCTTCGTTTGAACAAAGATATGAACACGATATTGAAATTGTCGGCGGTGCTCGTGATTTTCGCATCGGGCTGCGCAAATGTCGAGCCTGAAATCACGGTACAAAAGTGGAAACCGATCGGTCAGCGCAAGGCGAGGGTCGTCCATTGGGGTATCATCCACAACCACTCGCAGGGCAAGTGGGACGCGGTCAGGCTTTTGAAGGACGACTTCGAACTTGTTGGATGGGTGGACGACCGCAAGTCGAAGGCGATGCGGATGCAGGAGCCGCGCGTCGGAATCTACACGAACTATCCGTGTTTCACCCCGCAGCAGGTCTTTGACGAGGTGAAGCCTGATCTCATCGTCGTGGAAACGGCCAATTCCGATCTGGTGGAGGTTTCGACTGAAATCGCCAAACACGGCATCCCCATGCACATGGATAAGCCCCTTGGCGTCGACCAGGAAGGATACGCCAGAATGTCCGCCATCTGCGAGGCGCGCGGCATTCCGCTGCAGATCGGCTACATGTTCCGCTCGAATGAGGCGATAAACAAGATGGTCGAACTTGCGCGTGAAGGAATCATCGGCAAGATCTATTCTATCGAAGCCGATCTCGACCACAACTACGGATATCCGAAGTATCCCGAATACGCCTCGCATTATCCGGGCGGCACAGCCTATCTCTTAACCTGCCACGCGATCGAGTGGGCGATGCCGATATTCAACGACGAGATGCCGCTCAAGACATGGTCGATCATCAAGCCCGCCCCCGACGATCCTGAATGGGCGAAGACGCATTCGCTTACGATCATGGAATATCCGCGTGCCAACGCCGTATTCCGCGTCTGTTCACGCGGCACGCAGCCCTGCCGTCATATCCGCATCGACGGAACGTACGGCACGATGGAGCTGGAACCGATCGAGGATTTCCGCGGCGTCAAGCACACGACCGGCCTTAACGAGGGGCTTTACACGCTCGATACGCTGGAGATCAAGATGTTCCTCAGGAAGGTCTCCGAAAAGGCCAGAAAGCTCGGTTATAAAGAAGGAGTGAACCGCCTCGTGTTCAAAGCGCCGAAGGACCGCTATGCCGGGCAGCTGAAGGAGCTGGCGCGCATTCTGCGCGGAGAAATCCCCAATCCGCCGGGGCTTTATCTGCACGATCTTAAAGTTCACAAGGTTTCGCTCGACGCCTGTAATCTTGAAACGAAGACTGTTTGGTGAATACGATTCTTCTCGCATCGTTTCTTTCACCCTTCTTCTTTGAACTCGCTCCGGAGATCCGTTCGACCTACCAGTCGCTCGGCAAGATCG
>JAZSQE010000040.1:0-14166 GCA_045537795.1 Kiritimatiellia bacterium
GGGGGGAAAGAAGTTTGAAGTTGGGGCGCGATAAAGAAGTTTATCGCGCAGGGGCGGTATTGTCTTAAGAGGGCGATTTGTGACATTTTAGAGTGAATAGATTCTGAAACTCTCCGAATCTTCGAAATTCTGAGCGTAACCGCCGCTTGTCGGTGCCTCGCGCAGGCGCGAGACAGCCGAATCGAAAGCGAGGGCGAGCGAGGGGGCTCGTCAAGCGATAGGTAAATAAGAATATTCAGCGGAAAATTATTGAGGGGGAAGGGCGGATTTCAGGAGAGGTTGCATTTTATGAGAAGGGACGATGATGTGTGGGAAGGAAGTATGAGAATTTTATGCGGAAGATTTAGAGATATACTTTCGTATAATTGTCTTTTGCGAGGGTTTGATGGTAAAATGGAGCGAATCTGAAAAAAGGAGTACACTATGAAAAATCAGCTTCTTGCTCTGCGTTATTTAACGGTGGCTATGTTCGTTTTGCCGTTCGGCATTGCCGCAAACGCCGCGACATGGTATGTCTCGCCCACGGGAGGCGATGAGAACAGCGGCTCGTCGGAAAGTCCTTTCGCGACGCTCGGCACGGCCGTTGCTAAGGCCGCCGCCGAAGATGAGATTGTTCTTATGAAGGGGACGCATTCGGCTAAGGTATCTTTAAATAAGAAGCTCATAATCCGCGGCGAAACCGGAAACCGTGACGATGTTATTATTCAGTCGGCGGGGGTGCCGACAATTACCGTTACAACCGGTGCCGATGGAACAAGTGTCAGTGATCTTACGATTCGTGGGGCAGGGGCAAATGCAGTAGGATCGGCTATTTACTTCATTCGCTCAGGCAGTGCGGTAAATTGCCGTTTTACCGAGTGTATACATAACGGCAACGGTGGTGGCGGTGTCGTTTATGCCGATAACAATATCGCAGTCTCGGTTAAAGACTGCCTTTTTGATCACAATATCAGTTCGACTACAGGTAATGGATTGGGATTATACGGTAATGAGCGCCAGGGCAAAGCCAAGGCGATGATTTACGTTCAAGGAAATAATTCACTTATTGAAAATTGCAATATTGTCAGCAATTCTTATATCGGATGGCATGCGAATGGTCAAGTTTTAGGTATCCGTTCTCTGAAGACCTGCACGATTAAAGATTGTGAAATAGCTTACAATACTGCGCATTTCGCTGATCCGCTATCCGGGTCATGGTTATTGTCGGCGGATACGAAGGGATGTCAAAATATCAATGTGCACGATAATCATTATTGGGGTGCGAAGCAAGATCCCCTGAAATTCAAATCTGTTTACTTTCAGGATTCTTCTGAGGCGGTCGTTGAGTCTAATAATGGGCCTCTCTATCCGCAAACCACACCAGAAGTCTATTCGCGTTCGGTGAGCGATGTTGACGATCTTTTCGCTGCGCTTGAAGAAGCGGAACCTTGGTCTGAGATTGTTCTTGCGTCCGGGTCATACGTTTTAACGTCCGATTTTGATGTGAAAAAACCCGTTACCATTCGCGGCGCTACGGGGAACAGAGAGGATGTCATTATAAAAGGCGGCGGTGGGAAATATTGTGTCCGCCTTTGGACAGATGGTGCGGCTATTAAAGATTTGACCGTCAGCGAAGCAAAGGGATACAGATGGTGGTGGATGGATGCGCCGATTGCGCTTTTTGGGGGCGGTCTTGTTTCCAATTGCCGTGTAACCGCAAATAGTAATAATGGTGGTGGTGTTTATGGTGTGCGTAATTGGAACGGCACAGTAATCGATACGCTTATTGACGGCAATACGGGAAGAGATGATCAGTCCAATAACTATCATAACGGCAACGGCTTTTATTATCAGAGAGGAGTTCTCTCAATTTTGGATCGTTCAATTGTTACAAATAACAGATTCTGGGATGTAAAAAATAATGAGGCTAACGCCGCTTTGAAGTATGGTCTTGCTGCAGGCTTGTACATCTTAGAAGGTGTTGTCCGCAATACACAGGTGAGCAGCAATGTTCTGGAATATGCCAGCGCCAAAGTTACAGAATCTACGACAATTCTCGCCAACAGTAAGGCGCTCGGTATTTATTTGGGCTACAACTCTACGTATAGGAGTGCCGTTATCGAAAACTGCAGCGTTATCGATAATGTCTCACGCGGCGTTCCTCAGGACAACGTAGCCGGCATTGTCTGCTTAGTGGGGACGGTCAAGAATACTCTTCTTTGGAATAACGGCGATCAGAACGGTACGAAAATCGTCAACTGGAAGGGCAATGCCGCCAACTATAAGTATTGCGCTTCTGATAATGTCACGGATGTCGAGGGCGGCGTTAAGCTGACAGCGGCTCCTTATGAGTATAAAAATGGCATTGCCAGGCCCCTTGCTTCATCGCCTATCGTCAATAGCGGTCTTAAAGACTTGTCTTGGATGGCGCAAGCGGTTGATCTTATAGGCAATAAGCGCATTTTATCAGGGCGTGTCGACATCGGCGCCGTTGAGTCGCAGGCCGCAGGATTTTCAATTATCGTTCGTTAATGAATAGGAAAAATGAAATGAAATTAATTACATTGTCTCTCTTCGCGTCGGTTGTATGTTTGAACACATTTGCCGAGCCTCTCATATTCACGACTGAAAAAAAGATATGCCCGTCCAATACGCTTGAGGCGTGTGCGCGGGCGATGAAATACGCCGATGGGTATATCTGCCATTTTGTGTACAAACACGATAAAGGGTTTATCTGCGGCGCTGACAAAACATCGCTCGAAGAACTTCTGAAAGAAGCGAAGAAGGGCGGTAAGAGATTGTTTCTTTCGTATGATATGCGAGAGATTTCTGACTTTCGTCTAAGTGAAGCCGTTGAGATTATAAGTGATAACGGCCTCAAAAAAGATGATGTCTGGTTTCGTCTTTGCGGCTACGGCAATATAGGCGCGCATGTATCTATTCTTGACGGTCATCCGGTCTACAGACATCTCGGCACGGCTACCGGGCAGAAGGCTGTGAATGAGGTCGTGAAACTTGCGCCGACGAAACTTGCGGGGGTCATCACCCCTTATTTCGCCGAATCATACACCCCGGAAGACCGCGCCGCCATATCAGGGAAGGGCTTTAAGATCATTTTCCAGTCGGGCTATAATTCACAGGCCACAAACGCATCGGCGCTTAAAGATAATCCCGACGCTATCGTCACGGACGACGCTTTTGAATTTAAAACGAAAGCCGTCAACTGGACGTGTGAAATCCCAGACTCGCAGTATATGCTCTACGTGGGCGCGGGCTCGCCGTCGCTTGATATGCTTGCGACGAACTGCGCCGCGCTTGAGGCGGAGGCTCCCTTCGACGGGCTTCTTTTCCACATGGGAGCGACGATGGTGATGCACACGAAGCCGGTCGACAAGGCGAAACTCGCCGCGAACGTCGAAAAGTACAAGAAGATTCCCTTTAAGAAGTATCGCCGCAACTTCCTGATGACGATGATCGACCAGTGCGATCCGAAGTGGTTCGACGATAAAGCGTGGGCGCAGTTCGCCGAGAATTTCAGGGTCGCTGCCGCCGCCGCGAAAGAGGCGGGGATGGCGGGGCTCTGCTTTGATCCCGAATGCTACGGCCGCGGCGGCGTGCGCCGCGCGTGGAACTCGCGCGTTCAGGCGAAGGACGGACACACAACGAACGACTGCATGCGCATCGCGCGCGAACGCGGCCGTCAGATCGGCAGGGCGATATTCGACGAATATCCGACGATGCATTTCTTCGGGTTTTATCTCTGGAGCTTCAATGTCGACATGATGGGAGCGTTCTGCAACGGCATGTTGGAGGTGATGCCCGTCTCCGCCAGAATGATCGACGGCAACGAGTGGAACGGCTATGTCGCGAAAGGGCCGTATACCTACAAGTGGCACGCGTGGGAGAATATGCGCGGCTTCGGCTGGCTTGATAAGGCGTTGCAGGGCAAACAGAGGGAAGTCGGCGAGACGGCGGTCGCCTTTTATCTCGACGCGTACGCGGACCCCAAGAGCGGCTGCATTCTCCGCGAGGGCAAGCCGCGCGACAAGTACTTGGCGCGCAATCTTCTCGGGGCGAAGCGTTTTTCGGGCGGCAACTACATTTGGATGTACGGCGAGGCCGGTTCGTTCTGGAAGTCGACGACGACGCCGAGGCGTAAACTCTGGGAAGAGAAGATTCCCGGTGTCACCAAGGTTCTGTTCGGGGATAAGAAATAAAATGACAACATCTGTAAAAGGGAAATAAAAATGATGATCGGAAAATTGATCCTCGCCGCGGCAGGTCTCGTAAGCGCGCTCGAGTACGAAGATCCGAAGTATCTGCGTGATTGGTACGCGCCGCCGCCGGATTGGGTGCCGGCCGCATCGCCCGCGCATTATACGGCCAATACCCGCGTTTCGGAAATCGTCTGGGTCGAATACAAGGGCTCTTACGGGCCGGGCATCCGCATCCAGCCGATTTCGCCGTATTATCTTGACATGATCGCGAAAGAAGGGCTTTCGCGTATTCCTGAAAAAGATCGCTCGTTCCGCCTCGATCGCGAGAAAAACAAGCAGGTAAGAACCGTTGCGGTCGGCGATCTCGCGCTCGGCAATGAGATCGCGTCAGAGTTCACGAATCTCACGTTCCGCGTGAAAGCGTCGCTCAAGAACGCGCCGTCGTCACTCACCGTCAACGTCGGCGGC
This sequence comes from Kiritimatiellia bacterium, assembly GCA_045537795.1. Lineage (GTDB taxonomy): Bacteria > Verrucomicrobiota > Kiritimatiellia > RFP12 > UBA1067 > UBA1067. The sequence continues at coordinate 4,665 of JAZSQE010000040.1, forward strand.
GTCGGCGTTTTCAGTACCGCGAAATGCGCCGACATGAAGAAAGACGGGGATGTGGTCACATACTCATTCCCCGTCGCAAAGCGCCCGCGCACCGTCGGTTCTATCTCGATTGTCGTCGACGCCGTGACGGCGGACGATTTCAAGCAGGAGATCACCGTTTTCGATTTTCATTTCAAGTGCGCCAAAAAGTATGTGCCGTTCAAGAGTCCCGCTCCCCGGAAGTTCGTCGAGACGGGTGCGGTTGAAACGCGCGCGTTACCGGTCGACGGCTGGGCGGCGAAGGCCGGTGACGCTGGAAACGGGGTTAAGACGGAGGTCGTGAAGGAGAAGGTCGGCGCCGAGACGCTTGATTGTCTTCGAATCACCTGGACGCGCAACGAGCTTGAGAAGAGAACGACGGGCGTTGCGACGCTGCCTTTCGCCGTCAACGCTCTCGATTGGAACACGCTTTCATTCCTCTACAAGGTCGAGGTTGTCGGCACCGGCAAGTATGAACGTTGCGAAGGCAGGCGCCTGAGTAAAATTCCGCAGTACTTCATGTTCAACAAGTACATCGACAACGTGGGCGTTTCGTTCGCGAGCGACTTTGACTGCTACAACTGGAACGAGTGCGGCGTGACGCGCACGTATCTGTCGGAAGGCCGCCTCAATGGCGGAGCGGCTCCTGCGGGATGGACGGCGTTCAAGTGCGATCTCGTCAACGATGACCCGGTCGGCAACAAGGGATTTTCGCTCGATAAGATCACGAGCTACGAGTTTACTCTTAAGAACAAGCTGATCGCGCCCGGAGATAAAGTCGTCTTCACCGTCGCCAAGCCGACGCTCACGAAGGGGCTTACCTATGCGGGCGGAGACATGAAGCTTTGGGAGGAGTTCAAGGCGTGGAAGAAAAACCATAAGGTAAAATCTTACGATGAGGCGGTGAAAGTCGATCCCATGGCGCGGGGGCGCCTTGAGAAGTGTGTTCCTCTCATGCGCGATCGGATCGCCAACGTTGAAATCGTCAAAACGGCGGTAGGTAGAAAAAATCCCGTCGGGCGGACGTTCGCGGCGAAGCTTCTGAGCGATGAACTTACGCGTATTCTTCAGCCGCTTAACGAGATTAGGATTTTCGATAATAAGGGGACGACGAACGATAACGTGAAGCTTTTCCTTGGCGTCCCGCCGAACGCACCGAAATCGGTGAAGGATTTTGTCGCCGCAGCGCAGAAGGCGAACAAGGGCAAGAATGTGACGATTGTCGCGAGCGAAGGAAAGAACTTCTACTTCGCGGGCTCTCCCTATTTCAAGACGGTCGGCGAGGAAAAGGGTATCATGAACGGCATTCTCGATTTTCTTGAATGGAACTTCGGCCTTATCTGGCCGCGCAATGAAGGTGTGAGAAGGAATAAGAAAGATGCGGTGTATATCAAGAAAATATATGACCGCGAGCTGGGCGAAGACGTCGATCTCACATGGGGCGCACATTGGGTTGTCGTTCCGCGGATCGACAACTGGGGCTTCTCGAACGGCACAGAAGAGTTTTCTTATTTCAACCGCGCGAACTATCACGGCTGCTGGTACGGGCCGGACGCGTTCAAATATTCGTCGTACCGCGTCTGGGCGGCGAATCACTGGTTCGGTTTCGGCGCCGGTAAAAACGAGAACGAGAAGTGGGGCCTCGTCAAGGGTAAGCGCTTAAGACCGGGGTGCTACACTTCAACACCCTGCCTGATCAACGTTTTGGAGGATGGAAAGCTCGCGTTTCTTAAAGATCGCGGCTCAATCAAGGCGCTTGCGCACCTGCCGGACAACAATCCCTATTACAAGCGCTATAACGACGACTCGGTCGCGTGCTGGATTGAAGATACATGGAACACGTGTGAATGCCAGAAGTGTCAAAAGCCGTTCCGTCTCCCAGACGGCTCGCTTATCACCAAAGACGATCCTGATTTCCGTGCCGAGGCGACGTATGTCAACGCGAACGCTTATCTGCAGATGGTGCGCACATATTTCAACCGCGATTCAGAACTTAATTACCTCATCTATTTTTACACGATTCCCGTTCCGCGCACGCCGGTGTCGCGCTATGTTCGCGCACACTTCTGCCCGTACGTCCGTGTAAACTATGATATTCCGATTTACGCGCCCGTCAATGACAAGTTTTGGCGCGTGATAGTTCAGTGGGGGCAGGTTGCCCGCTCGATGGGAGTCAGCGAATATTATCTTGGCGGCAACTTCCGCCCGAGCGCAGATGTGCAGGCTTTTGATATCAAGGCGTATACGCAAGTCGGCGTAAAATTCTTCGGGCAGGAGACAGAAACCTTAGAAGGTTCGTTTACCGAAATGTGGTGCGCGAACCGTTCGATCTATCTTGGAGAGTGCGATCTTGACAATGTTCGCGCATATTACTGCAAGCGCGTTTTCGGTGAAGCGGCAGAAAAGATGTACACGTTCTTCGCCAAACTTCGCGCGTTAAGGTATACGGAATATCGCGACACGGACTTTGAGGAGACTGGGTGGAGCGAACTTGGTCGCCTTGCGATAAAGACGCCGTCCGAAAAGTGGGGATGCGACAATCTTGCCGAGGAGCTTGATAAGCTTATAGAAAAAGCGTATAAACAAACGGAGGATGATGTGCAGGCGCACTTTTTTGTCGGTAAGGTTCGCGCTTTCTGGAAGTGGTATTATGCGAACGCGAAAAAACCGAAGGTAGGTTTCTAAGATGCTAAGCTCCATTTTTCTTCTCGCGGCAAGCTGGATTACGGCGTTCTCCGGTCAGGGAGAGCATCGTCCGGCCGTGCGTCTTGCGCGTGATTTTGTAGTTGCAAAGCCGGTTGCGTCAGCGACGCTCGAAGCGACGGCGCTTGGGCTATACAAGCCTTTTGTCAATGCGCATGAAATTACCGACCGTCGGCTCATGCCGGGCTGGACGCAGTATGACAGGCGTGTTTTGAAGCAGTCGTATGATGTCACGAATTTTATCAGCGAGGGGACGAATACGCTCGCCGCGCTCGTCGGGCGCGGCTGGTTCGCGGGGATGATTTCATCTGTAGGGCTTAATCCCGAAGAGTGCGGCTGGCGGCGCCATCCGGCGTTCTGGGCAGAATTGAAAATAGAGTATAAAGACGGAACTCGTGAAGTTATCGGGACGGATAAACGCTGGCGCTCCGCTTATCTTCTCCCCGCACTTTTGGATAACGACTTATATCTCGGCGAAGAATATGATGCTACATTTGATGATGTAAAGTGGAAGTTGCCCCTTGCTGAGGGAGAAAGGGGTGGCGGTGTAAGTGTCATATCCTGGCCTGGCGCGATTGAGTCTGACGACAGCCAAGGCGTGCGCGTGATGGCCGTGTTGAAGCCTAAAAAAATCATTCGCAAGCCATCCGGGAAGATCGTTCTCGATTACGGAGAAAATTTTTCGGGGGTCGATCGCGTGACGCTCAAGAAGGGCCATCCGGGAGTCGCGATCGTCATCCGCCACGGCGAGATGCTCGATAAGAACGGCGATGTCTGGCGCGACAATCTCGTCTTTGCCCGTCAGGAGACGCGTCTTACGTGTGGCAGCGGGCCGATTGTCTACGAACCGAGCTTCACGTTTTACGGTTACCGGTACGCGGAGATCAGCGGCTGGCCGGCGGATGAGCCGTTCGAAGAAACAAGCGTTCAGGCGGTGAAGATTTCGTCGGTCGGCCGCCGCACGGGTACGTTCCGCTGTTCGCATGAGCTCGTGAACAGATTTTACGCCAATGTCCTGAGAAGTCAGGAGAGCAATTTCGTCGATGTGCCCACCGACTGTCCGCAGCGGTGCGAGCGCTTCGCGTGGACGGGAGACGCGCAGGTTTTTTCGGAAACGGCGATGATGAATTATGACGTCAGGGAATTTTTCCGCAAATGGATTCGCGATCTGAATCTTCTTGCGGAGCATTCTGGCGGGACTTTCACGGTGATCGCGCCGTATCATACGCAGTTGAGAGCGAAGAGCGCGAAGGGCGGCCCCGGGTCGGCGGGATGGTCCGACGCGGGCGTCGTCTGCCCGTGGATGTATTACCGAAAGTACGGCGACCGCTCGATTTTAGAGCGTTCGGCAGGACATATCGAGCGTTATCTCGACCTGCAGGATTCGGTGGCGACGCCGCCGACGATCGGCGATCATCTCGCGCTCGGAAAGAAAAAGACGAATTCCGCTTTCGTCGGCGAAGCGCAGCGGCTCGAGATGATGCGCCTGGGCGTTCTTATCGGCAGGACTCTCGGGCGCGCGGAGATGGCTCGCCGTTTCGAACGGCGCAGGTCGGCGCGGCTCAAGGAGTTTCAGGCGAAGTGGTTCGACGCGGCGGGTGAGCTTAAAGAGCGCACCCAGACGGCGGCGGCGTTCGCGATCGCCTACTGCCTTGCGCCGGATGATGCCGCGCGCGAGAAGGTGAGGCGGCTGCTTGTCGACGAAATCCGCGCGTACGACACGCATCTGACGACTGGTTTTCTCGGTACGCCCGTTCTGTTGCGGGCGCTCGCGGAGGTCGGGGAAACGGCGATAGCGTATGAGCTTTTGGAGCAGACGACGTGCCCGAGCTGGCTTTACCCGGTGACGATGGGCGCCACGTCGATCTGGGAGAGGTGGGACGCGATCCGGCCCGACGGGACGCATCACCCGAATTGGATGAACTCGTTCAACCACTACGCGTTCGGCTCCGTCGCGAGCTGGCTTTACGACACGGTCTGCGGCATCCGCGACATAACCGAGGAAGATACTTCGGCGGCCGGTTACAGGCGCTTCAGGCTCGCGCCGCATCCGGGGGGAACGTTGAAGGACGCGGAGGCTTCGCTTGAAACGTCGTACGGGACGATCCGCTCGGCGTGGAAGCGCGACGGCGGAAAGATCGGTTATGATTTTTCGGTTCCCGAGGGAACGACGGCGGAGCTTGTTCTTCCCGGTGAGAAGCCTCTCGTCCTCACGGCGGGCTCGTATCATTTCGAGCGTTGAGACCTCACGTGTTTTTTAGCGCTCTTTCAAACTGTGTTTTAACGGAGTATATCGAAAAATGAAAACGATCGGAGTTTCTGTTTCTTTTCTTTCCCTCGCTCTTCTTGGCGCGGGCGCGTTTGCGGCACCGTCCGAAGAGACCTCTTCGTTCGAAACGCTCGGCGTCATGATCGACGTTTCACGCGGAAGGGTGCTTAAGAGCGATTATCTCGCGAAGCGTTTCGGGCGGCTCCGCAAGATGGGGTATAATGCCGTTATGCTCTATTGCGAAGACACCTTCCCGCTTGAAGGGGAGCCGAAGTGGGGATATATGCGCGGCGGCTACGGCGAAGAGGAAATCAGGTCGCTCAAGGCGCACGCCTCAAACCTCGGCATCGCGATGATCCCGTGCGTCGAGACGCTCGGGCATCTCGAAGAGCCGCTTCGCTGGAGCGAATATGCCGATATAAAAAACACCCGATCGACGCTTCTTGTCGGCGAAGAAAAAACGTACGCGCTCATCGAGAAGATCGTCGCGTTCTGGGCGAGGTCGATCGGCGGCAGGCGCATTCATATCGGTATGGACGAGGCGTTCGGATTCGCGGGAGCGAAATACGAGAAGAAAAACGGTGCGCGAGCGCCAATCGACGTGTTTCTCGGGCATCTTGAGCGCGTCAACGGTATCTGCGCGAAGTACGGTTTTACGGAGCCGATCATCTGGAGCGATATGCTCTATCGCATCGCGTCGAAGACGCATGACTACTACGACCCCGAGGTGAAGGCCGACCCTTCGCTCGCGCGACGCATCCCGAAAAACGTGAAACTGTGCTACTGGGATTACTATCACGACACTCAGGCTTATTACGAAGGGATGATCGACGGGCACCGCTCGCTTGGTTCGGAGCCGATTCTCGCCGGCGGCATCCAGCTTTGGCATCATTTCCTGCATGACCGTGAAAAGACGCTCGCGACGATGGCGCCGATGGTGGCCGCAGCGAAGAAAAAGGGGATAAAAGAGTTCTTCTTCACCGTATGGGGCGATTACGGCGGGTACGGAATTCCCGATGTCGCCGAGGAGGGGCTCTTCGCCTGCGCGGAACTCGCCGCCGGGCGCACGCCAGAGCCGACGGAAGAGAACTGCGCGCGGTTTAAGGCGATCACGGGGATGGATTACCGTTCGCTCGTCAGACTCGGCGATGTCAACCGGCATTACGGGGATGAATGGCCGGATATGATTCACGAGGGCGACGTTCTCTATGACGATGCGCTTTATTGCGGCAATCTGCGCAATTATCTCGTCCGAAAACCGAGCGAGGTGACAGACCGCCGTTTTTACTGCGCAAAGTACAAAGGCGCGGCGTGGCGCGACGACGGCGAGAAGGTGCTCGCGGATTGCATCGCCGTTTTGGGTTCCTGCGCGAATCTCCGCGGCGTGCCCGGGCCGGCGACGGAGCTTGTGCGCACGCTTAAAGCGAAGGTTGAATACGGGCGCGATATTCTCGCGGCGTGGAAGGCGAAGGACCGCGCGGCGCTCGAGCGCATTTACGATAAGGATCTTCCTTATCTGATCGGGGCGATGAAAAAGTTCATGAAAAGCTACCGCGCCGACTGGTATCGGACGAGCCAGCCGTTCGGCTTCGAGCGGATTCAGAAGCGCAACGCCGCGGCGCTCGCCCGTCTTGAAGAGGCGCGGCTGCGGCTCGGAGACTGGCTTTCGGGCCGCGCCGCGACGATCGAAGAGCTGGATGAGGCGATGAAACCGTTCGGAAAGTACAGCCCGACGCCGGTCATTCGGTGGTAATCGGCGACGACGCTCTGTGGGGCAACCCCGAAACCGTCTCGTGCGCTTGTCGATGTCCCAAAAAATATGGTAAAATGGAACCATGAAAATAAACAGGGCAGTTGTCGCCGTTTTTTCGGCTTTTCTCGGTTTGGTCTTCGCGGCCGGTTGTTCGAAACGCGTCTGCGATGATTCTGCGCGCGCCGCGCGCGATGCGGAACTCGTCGCCGCTATGCAGCCAAAGTGCATGACGGCTCGCAAGGTCAAGAAGTTCGATCAGAAGGCGCTTCTTAAATGGTTTCGTGAGAATCAGCTCGATTTCAATCAGCGAGAGCGTTTCGGTCTTTGCGAGCATTATCTGCGTCCGTCTACCGAAATCTGCTGGGATGTCTGTCGTGACGAGAACGACATTCTGCACGTTTCGCTTTTCTACCACGATCTCGGCAAGGGTGAAGGCGCGGGCGATAAGAACTCGATCGAATTCGCCTTCGCGCCGTATCGGGACTGTTATGCCTTTCTGCAGTGCGGCGTGACGGGGACGTCTTCATGGACGCACGGGTTCTGGCCGTTCCGCGACGGCAGACCCGACAGATTCCGCCAGTTCTCATCCGAGATCAAACTGTCCTATCATGCCGAGAAAATGCGCGAACTGACCGAGCGTATGGTCACATTGAGCATTCCCGTTTCGGTCATCAGCGCGCCCGAGTCCAAGGGGCTCATCGGCTTCAATATGATGCGCTGCAATCTCACGCTTGAAGAGAACGCCTCGTGGAGCAGCACGTGCGGTTGCTCGTTTTCCGACGCTTCGGGATTCGGGTTTCTTCGCCTTGACGATTCCGCCCCGATGCCGGAGAAGCTCCCTCCGCCCAAGCCTCTCAAGGGCAAGGTTCAGCTTCAGGTCGAATACGACTGGCCGGATGAAATGGTCGGTTGCCCATACACGCTCGAGTCGCTCAGGAAGGAATTCGAATTTCTCAAACGCTACGGCGTCGGGCGCATTTACTGGATCGATTATCCTGATTTAGACGCGAATGCGAAGGATGGCAAGACGTCGCTTCCGTTTTCCAATATTCCGATTATCAGCAAGAACGAATTGCAGACTTTCCGCAATTTCGGCAACCGCGACACGATGTACGTCGCCTGCGAGACGGCGAAAAAACTCGGTCTTGAGTTTTATGTCGTCATCAAGCCGTTCGATCTTGCGGTTTCCAACGAGTTCTGTCTCAAGCAGGGGCCGAAGTACGGCTTTAGACGCAATCCCGAATGGACCGATCCTCAAGGGCACAAGCATGTCAAAAAACTTTCGCTCGTGCGTGACGGCGACAAGCCGTTCGAATTCGACATCAATGCCGTCAAGGTTTTCACGAGCATGGACAATGTCGAGTACAAGAGCGTCTCGGGTCTGAATGTCGCGGAGAAAACGATGGAACTGCCCAATACGGTCTGGACGCCGGCCGGCAACCGTGAAACGGGAGGCAGTCACAAGGTGCGCGTCCTCGAGTTTACGGGCTTTCCGGAAAAGTGTTCGTATGTCGCCTTCAAGTTCCCCAAGGGCGATTATTCCTTCCGCAATCTGCGCTACGAGCTGATCAAGATCGATACCGACAAAGGGCCTGTGCGCGGCATGTGCACGGTGCTCAGGCGCCGCGGCGAGAATGCCAAGGGATATGAGTTCATTCACGATGGCGCCGCCGCCGGATGGTCAGACGCGATCGATTCGATGGATCGCGTGTATGGGTTTTCCGGCGGCGGGGATTTCGCGGTGGCGCTTTCCGAAATCCCGGTGCGTCATGACATGCTCGAGCCGACATTCCCCGAAGTGCGCAAGTACTGGTGCGACTACTTCGTCAAACGCGCGATCGACGCCGGCGTCGACGGCCTCGATGTCAGGGTCGCGAACCATCATGTCGCTTCCGACTGGCTCGCGTATTGCTATGCCGAGCCGGTCATGGCCGCGTTCAAGGCGAAGTACGGCCGCAAGCCCGAATGCACCGTTGCCGATTACGAGGCGCTTCGCCGCATCCGCGGCGAAGGTTATACCGCGTTTCTGCGTGAAGCGGGCGCGATGCTCCGCAAGGCCGGCAAGAAGATTGAAGCCCATATCGAAGCTCGTATGAAGAGCGATCCTTCGCTTGACGGTTATCAGGGTATTCATTACGATTGGGCGACGTGGATCGACGAGAAGATTGTAGACGCCGTCAACCTCAAATATCTCGGGCCGTTCAACCGCTTCGTTCTCAAGGAGATTATGCCTCGTGCCGAAAAGGCCGGCATCCCGGTACAGCAGATTTCGGCTTACGGCAATCCCCGCAGGCATCCGCGCACTTGGGAAGAAAACGTCATGGGCATGGAACTGTGCCGGCTCGGCGGTGTCGCGGCGTACAATCTCTATGAGACATGGATTTATCTGCGTACGGCACCCGGAGGAGAGAATATGATCCGCGGCAGTGCGCTTCAGGTTTTCGAAGCGCTCAAACCATACGCCAGATAAAGTTGCGATTTACGACTTTCCAAGCCGTGATGGTGCGAAATATGGTATAATATCCGCCGTTTGTGATAAACGGCTTCAGGGCGGTTAGCTCAGTTGGTTAGAGCATCTCGTTTACACCGAGAGGGTCGGGGGTTCGAGTCCCTCACCGCCCACCAGAATTCAAAATCGAAAAGGAGAAGCGAGGCTTCTCTTTGATCGTTGTTTTTTCTCAAGCCCCACCACAAAACTCCGTTGTAGTGGCTCTTGCCGGTGATGGCCCGAACGACGGCAGTCGGTGACGTGTAGATCT
>JAZSQE010000006.1:0-19168 GCA_045537795.1 Kiritimatiellia bacterium
GCGCTTTCTTCGCTTGTGGACATCTCCTTCGAGGACGACTACGCGGCGATGCTCGGCTACACGGAGGACGATCTTGACAGGTACTTCTCCGATCACATGGAGGCTCACCGCAAGGTGCTTGGAATGACTGCTGAGGCGTATCGCGCTGAGATCAAGCGCCTCTACAACGGATACCGCTTCTGGCGGTTTTCGGGCGAGAACGTCTACAATCCCGTATCGATCAACTTGACGATGGCGAACATGCGTCCACAGTTCGAGCTTTACTGGACGAAGACGGGTAAGGCGTCGTTCATGATGAATTTCCTGAAACGCGGCGACATGCTTGCTTTTGATCCTGCCGATTTGAATAGCGTTTCCGATGTCGTGTTCGACGTGTCGGACCTTCGCAACATCCCCGTGGTGGGAATGCTGTTCCAGGCGGGTTATCTGACGATCAAAGACTACAAGTACGGACTCTATGACCTTGGCGTCCCAGACGAGGAGGTGCGGCAGGATCTTTCCGCCTTGATGACAAACCTTGTTTCCGACAAGGACGTCCTTTGGGCGGTGAATGTCGGGGCGAATCTGCGAAAGGGTGAATGGCCCGCCTTCTTCAGCGGTCTTGAAGCCCTCTACGCCGGCGCGGTGTATGGCACGACCGAAGGCAAGGTCCACGAGCTTTCCTACGCGCGCTGCCTCAAGTTCCTCTTGCAAGGCCAGGGCTTCCGCGTCGAGCAGGAGGTCTCGCACGCCGGCGGCCGCACGGACATCGTGGCGGATCATCCGTGCGGGACGTACATCTTCGAGCTCAAGGTTGACAAGCCGGCAAAGCTCGCGATGTCACAGATTCAGCGCAAGAAATACGCATCTCCCTACCGCGCGGCCGGCAAGCCCGTCTGGGCAGTCGCGCTTTCGTTCAAGAGCCGCGGCCGCAAGTTCGCCGGCGGCCGCGCCGTGCCGGTGAAGTAGCCCCCCCCCTAATTTAGGGGCAATGCGTCGGCCGTAGGCGCGCGCGCCACTCGCTCATCGTCATGCCGTAGCGTGCGCGGAAGGCGCGCGCGAGACCAGCTGACGACTTCCATCCGCACATGTTCGCAATCGCCCCGAGTTGCTGGCGCGAACCTGCGAGCAGCCGTTCGACTTCCTTGAAGCGGCAGTCGAAGATCGCTTCGCCGATGCCATGGCCGTATGCGGCGCGGTAGTTCGTCTCGACAGTCCGGCGTGAATATCCGAGCAGCTTTGCTATGTCGGCGACCGTTATGCCGTCGATGGCGCGGGCATTGACCAAGACGGCGACCTTCTGCGCGATCGTCTTGCAGCTGTGCGGACGGACCGAGGATGCCCTGCGCACGAGCCGCCTCGGCGGAACGAGTATTGTGGCCGGGCTGCCTGCGCAGCGGCGGGAAAGTCTGTCGAGCGCCTTTGCAGCCGCGAGTCCCGCCCCTGCGAAGTCCTGCTCGATGCTCGTCACTTTCGGCTTTGCGTTCTCGCAAAACAGCGGTTCGTTGTCCACGGAGACAAGCGTGAAGTCTCTCGGGCATTCAAGCCCGCATCGGTCTGCGCTGCTCAAAAGCGCCGCCGCGGACATGTCGTTCGCGGCGAAGACGGCAGCCGGTTTTTCAAGCCTTGCGACATCATCGGCGCACTTTAAGACGCGAAAGGGGACTTTTGCCTCGCGCATGCGTTCGCGGAAGCGCGTACATCTGCACCGCGACCATGCTATCTTTGGCATTACCGAAAAGAAGGCGGCCTCCGCCGGAGCGGACGCAAGCAGTTCGTCCGCGGCAAGGTCGGCGATTGCCTTCGCGTCCGAGCGGACGGTTGTGCAGCCGGGCGGCGCCGGGAAGTTGGTGTCGACGTAGACGGCGGGAAACCTGCGCAAAGGGCGCAGATCGACAGGGCCGGGAAGCCTCCCTCCGTCGAAAATTATCCCGTCCGGCTTTAGCGCCGCCACAATGTCGGCGATGCTCCATGCGGTCCAGCCGAATTCCGCCGATTGAACCGCCCAGCCCAGTCTTTTCGCCTCGGCGTAGATGCTGTCGAGCTTGAGTACGTTGAACGGGTTCACCGTATGGGAGAGAAAGAGCGCTTTTTTCATTTCGCAGAAATTCTACCATAAGACTCGCAATTGCGCAATCTGCAAAATAAAAAATTTGCGCAATACGCACTATATCGGTGCTGTGAAATGATATAATCTGCATGAACAGAACAGAATATTTGTTCGATAACAAGGGGGGAGAAAACTATGACCTGTATTGCAGCTGCTATGATGTTCGCGGCGTCCGTCTGCGGCGCATGCGACGCGAATCTCGCGGACTTCCCGCGCCTCGCCGGGGAGACGGACGATTCGCCGCGCTTCGTCCGCGCCATATCCGCCGCGCCGAACGGCGTTTTGTGCGTTCCGAAAGGCGAGTACGACATTGGCTCGATGATTCTGATTACAAACCGCTGCTCGCTTTCGATGCACCCCGCTGCGCATCTTGTGGCGAGGGCGAAGATGAAATACGTCTTGTTCTGGGATGGCGCGGCGGACTACCACGCGCTTTCCGTCTTTAATCCGGACGGCTCGGTCTACGACAACGCCAATCTGTTCATAAAGGGCGGCGATATCGACGGCAACGGCCTTGCAAGCTGCCTCGCCATCGCCAACTCCCATCATTTCACGCTTGCGGACATCACTCTGCACAACGGCCTCAGGTCGGGCCTTTGCGTCACGCGCGAGACCGGCGGACATCTCTACGAACTGATCGCCAACAACGTCTACTGCAAATGCACGATGAGCGGTCTCGCCGGGAATGTCGGCATCGACTGCCAGGTCGCCGACAGCCATTTCACGGACTGCATCGTTGTGGACTACACGAAGGGCATACGCTCTGCCGGCGGGGCGAACCGCTTCACGCGCTGCCATGTCTGGGGCGGCACGGTGCCGCCGAAGGGCATGGGGATCAAGGAGTGGTCGGATGCATACGCCCGCCGTAAGCGGTTGGAGTCAGCCCGCAAATGGACTGCCGAGGACGAGCGCGCGCATCTCGCGCTCGGCGTTCCCGAGATGCTTCCCGGCTCGGTCGCATTCGAGTGCATCGGCGATTCAAACGTGTTCGACGGGTGTTATGCCGACACGGCGGAAATCGGCTACGACATTCACCGCGGCGCAATCATCGTCAACAGCGGGTTCTACAACAATCCCCGCATGAACCTCCGCAAGTCTACGGCAATCGTCCACCGCGGCAGACATCTCCGCGTCGCCTTCTGCGATTTTCGCGGCGCGGCGGGCTGCGAGAAGCTCTACGAGGGCAAAGGCGAGAACGTTGACTGGGTTGGCAGCACCGCGTCCGGCGGCGCGGGGATGGCGGCTGACGCTGCCCGCCTGTTTCCGCAGAATCCACCTTGCCGCCCCCGTCAGTGATTGGCGTGCAGCAAGCGGTGGACTCAACTCCACGGTAAAAAGGGTCAGCTACTTGAGCATTTCCGCCGGGGCGCCGTCGCGCTTCATGACATAGCGCCAGGCGTTGTCGCGGATGTCGTCCATGCCTTCGCGCAGGTGCCCGCACTTCAGGGGCGTGAACTTGACGAGATGGGTGGCGTGGCCGGGAACGGCGCGTTCGTACTTGCCGAGGAAAGTCCCGATGTCGGCCTGTCGCCAGACGTCGCGGACGCGCCACTTGCACTCCATGCCGAGGGCGTCCATGTCCATGACGATCGTCTGCTCGCGCGGCGACATGTTGTACAGTCCCGCCGCGATTGAACCGTCGTAAAGCGGACGCGCCCATATCTCCCAGTCGTCGCCTGCGGCCACGCATCCCGCGCCGAGGCCGAGAGGGTCCTGGTCGATCTCGAGCACCTCGTCGTTGGTGAGTAGCGAGATCGTGAAATCGTCGAGTTTCGTCAGGTCGCAGCCGATCATGAGCGGCGAGGCGACGAGCGCCCAGAGGGAGATGTGTGTGTACTGCTCGTTGGGGGCGAGACGCGAGCCATTGAAGTCGTTGAAGCGGACGGGCCCGACGCAGAGCATGTCGGGGTCGTTGAACGAGCCGGGGCGGGAATAGGGGAAGAGCGGTTTCATGCATTCAATCGCCTCGGCGACGCTTTCCCAGATGTCTAAGACGTCGCCGGAGATGCGCCAGCTGTGGCCGTGCACGAGATTTCCCCAAAGCCCAGGCGTCTCAAAGCCGTACTCGCATAGCGAGAAGACGATGTCGCGCTTCTGGTGCGCGAGCGCGCGACCCATGATCCAGTAGGGGGGCATTGTCTTCCAGACGCCGTGGCCGAACTGCTTTTGCGAGTAGGTGCACCAGTCGTACTTGAGGTAGTCGAATCCCCAGTCTGCAAAGGTCTTTGCGTCCTGTGCCTCATGGCCGAAGCTGCCCGTGTGCCCGGCGCAGGTGTACGGCCCGGGCGAGGAGTAGATTCCTATCTTGAGCCCCTTGGCGTGAACGTACTCTGTGAGGGACTTCATGTCGGGGAAGCGCTTGTTTGCGGCAATCGAGCCGTCGGCGAGGCGGGCGGGGCCTATGAAGTCTGGGTCCAGGGCGGTCTTCTTCTTTGGATTGTCCTGGTTGTTCTGCCAGCAGTCGTCGATGTTGATGTAGCTCCAGCCGTGGTCTGCAAGTCCGCTTGAGACGAGCGCATCCGCCGCCGCCTTGACTTTCTCTGCGCTGACGTCAGCGCCGAAGGCGTTCCACGAGTTCCATCCCATCGCCGGCGTGAGGCAGATCTTGTCGCCCACCTTTAGCGTGAGCGTGCGCTCGGCCGAACCCTTCGCGTTCTTTGCCGTGAAGACGATCTCGTAGTCGCCGCGCTTTGCAACCGAGCCGGAGAGCACCTGGGTCGCGGGATCGAACTTGAGGCCTTCGGGAAGGTTGCGCGCCGAAAGCTCCATCGGGCGCTCTCCTGTCACCGGCAGGCGGTAGATGACGGGATTGCCGGGCCTTGCGCCAAAGACCGACGGGCCGTTTATGCGCGGCTTGGGGCCGCTTTTCGGGGTGAGGATGCCGAGCTGATTTGGCGAGATGGAACGCACGTCGGCAGGAGGAAACCTGCCGTCTTCGTAGGTTATGCCGATGTTGAACCAGTCGCCGTGGTCGCCTTCGATGCCGTCGCCGCCGTCAAGCACCTTGAGCGTGAGTTTCTTCGCGCCCTTGAGGTCGACCGAGAAGTGCTTCACGCCGTCGCTGCGGCGGACAGGGCCGGAATCTGCCACGACCTTGCCGTCAAGAAGCATCTGGAACTGCGCGAGACCGTCGCCTCCCTTGTCGTCCACGGCATAGTCGGCGTCGAAACGAAGCGCGCCTTCTCCGAGATCGAGGGCGAGATAGGAGTTTGCATGCATGCCGAGACTTGTCTTGTGCCCGCCCCACATACACCTGCCGCCGACGGACATGCTGTTGCCGTCGAACTTCGCCCCGACTCGCGCCTGGCCGCGGTCGCTCGCCGTGTCGGAAAGGTCGAACTGCGTGAGGAGAATCTTTTCGTCTGCGCTGGCTGTCGAAATCGCCGCGGCAAGTGCGGTCAAGGTCAGTGTTTTTGCTTTCATGGTGATTCCCTAAGGTGTGTTGACGGAAGGATTCTTTATGGAAAGCATTATACCAAAATTGCCGCGAAGCCATACCCCCCTAATTTAGAGGGGTGTGCTTTAGGAGCGGGTTGTAGTAAAATATCCATGAACTCTTAAAGCAGCATGGCATGGCACAATACAGCAAATTTTCCTCATGAAAACTAAAACAGCATTACTTGCGGCGGTTGCCGCGATTGGTATTTCCGCCAACGGCTACGAGGCGACCTGGGAGTCGCTCGACGCCCGCCCAGTCCCGGCATGGTGGACGGAGGCGAAGTTCGGCTGGAAGGTCGCGGACGGCGGGCTTGAGATCGAGCTTCCCAGGTTCCTGCCCGGCGAATCGCCTGTCGAATTCGCGCCGGTCTTCAAGATCGCCCGCTGACGGCGGCGGAGGCGTGTGGAATGTGTAGATCATGAAAACCGAAGCCAGGTACTGTGAGATAGCCGACCATCTGAAAGAGGAAATACGCGCAGGAAAGTATCCGCCCGGTTCGGTGTTCCCGTCGCTAAAGATGATATGCCGCAGATTCGGCGTGTCGTATCTCACGGCGGTCAAGGCACTTGAGTCGCTTAAGGATCTGGGGCTTGTCAAGTCGCAGAACGGCGTAGGCACGTTTGTGGCCCGGCGGATGATGACCATCGGTCTTGTAATGCCGATGCTTAAGCAGGTCGAGGTCTATCCGCCGATCTGCCAGGAGTTCTCGCGGCTCTGCCTCGAAAAGGGCGTTTCCATCGATTTCGCGGACATATCGGCGCTGCGTTCTGACCGGGTGCGTCCGGTCGTCGTGGCGGCCGCCAGAAGAATGGTCGCGGACGGTGTTGCCGGCGTAGTGTTCCATCCCGTCGACTTTGGCGACGACACGCACGAAACGAACCGCGAGGTGCTGGATATCTTCAAGGCCGCGAACATCCCTGTCGTCATTCTCGACACGGACATCGATTCCGGGCCGGGCGAGGATCGCTTCGACTTCGTGGGCGTCGACAACTTCGAGATCGGGAATTTCCTCGGCCGCCATGTGATCGAGCGCGGCGCAAAAAAGATTTTCTTCACAGCATGGTCCGACATGAGCGCCAATGTCCGCCGGCGGCTCGACGGGCTCGTGGCGGCTATCGCGCAGAGGCGAGGCGTTAGGCTCGTTGGAAGCGGTCTCTATCTTCAGAAGGGTGATGCGTTGGCGGAGAAATGGCGGCGTAGTCCGCCTGATGCGGTCGTCTGCTCGAGCGACCTCGTCGCGGCGAACGTGCTGAAGCTGCTGCGGCGGATCGGAAAGAGGTGCCCGCGCGACATCCTCGTCACCGGCGTGGACGACGTCAATCTCGCCACGCTCGTCTCGCCCACGATCACGACAGTCCGCCAGCCGTGCGCGGAAATCGCCGCGACGGTGCTGGAGACGCTTTTCTGGCGATTCGACAACCCGGAGAAGGACAAGCGCCGCGTCATGGTTGCCGCAGATCTTGTCGTCCGCGAATCCACGGCTCGCTGATGGCGGCGCAAAAAAACCGCTATATATAGGTCCTCTATTATTGGCACGAATATTGTATAATTAGCGCCAATGAAAGGAGTGACGGCTATGAACAGGAAAATCCCAGGATCAATTTTGGCGTGTCTGCTGATCGCGGCGGCGGCGCTGCCGTGCGAAACGCTTGCGCAGGGCTCTTCGCGCACGGTGCGGATCGCCGCCGTGAATTCCGAGGACGGCAGGGTAACCTCGGTGGACCTCGCGGTGTCGGCCGGGGCGGACGCGATTGCGCTCTACGCTGTGCATGGTGCCGTCGACCATGGCGCGGACATGACCGCCTGGGATGCTGTCGATTCCGTGGCCACGGTCCCGGCGAGCGAAAGTGAAGAGACCATCAACTACCCCATAAGCCGACCATACGGCGCTGTCTATCGCTTTATGCTGGCCTCGGTTGAAGCCCCTTTCAAGAAGCAGCTCGCCTTCCTCAAGTCAGATGGCTCGCAGCATTTCATCCTCGGCGACAAATGCCCAGACCAGAACTGGCACGTTGCGGCGGATGTCAGCTTCAACTATTTTGTCTCAGGATATAATCAAGGCTACTGGGGTGCCAGAAAGGCGGCGCGTGACTCGTCTTTCCTCTGCCTGTGCCAGGGCTACGTCACACTTCGCTTTGACACAGCGGGCGGAACACCCACCTACTCTGCCACGGCCGATCGGCGCTATCAGATCGACCAGTCGAACCAGGGCGCTTCCCTTGTCTGGGATGGCGGATCCGACAATGTTGCCGTCAGCACTGCCGATTTTACGTCGCCCTGCCCGATGGGGCTTTTCGCCGTCAACTCCAACGGATCGCCCACCGCGCTGAATCGCGGAAGGATGACTCTCTACAGTTTCAAGGTATGGACGAACCGGACGGACGAGGCCTCCCTTATCTATGACCTTGTCCCCTGCGTCAAGAACGACGACACCGTGACCTTCTACAATCGCGTGGACGGGAGCTTCCTGTCCCCCGCCGCAGGCACGTTCACATACGACGAGGCCGATGTCGTCTCGCCAACGGTTGGCGATTTGACGGTTGTATCCCTCACCGAAGCGCTGATGGCGAACAAGCAGATTACCTCGTCGTCCATCGCACAGCGCAACGGCGCGCTGACGGGCAAGCTTGCCGTCACCACCGGGTTCGAGACCAATACCGTCGTCGTCGCGTATGGTTCCGCGGACGGCGGGGACAACCCCGCGCGCTGGGAAAACTGCGCGATTCTGGGATCGGTCGCCTTCGATGCGACTTCGTTTTCCGCCGCGGTGCCGTTTGAATGGAGCAAGTCGGTTCGCTACGCCCGCTTCTTCACAGTTCCGCAATCTGATTCGCTCGGCGCCAAGGTGCTCAAGTCGTCGGGGACGCAGTATATCGTGACGGACTATATGGCGACAAGCAATACGATGGTTGAAGCCTTGGCAGCATTTATAGACACCACAACCCACCCGATTGTCCTGTGGTCTGGACGCGAGAGTTCCAATCCACAGTTGCAGTCTTTTGGCATGGTACTTGACACTGGCAGACTGCGAGTCGACTACGGAGGAGGAGCGACTATGAAGACAGGCTATCTCATCGCCGGCGACACCCTGCACACGGTCTCGATGGGCGGCCTTCAGTTCAGATATGATGACGCAACCTCATCGTTTGACGCCTCGAGCAAGCCTTTGACCATTGCCGGCGCACCGCTGACCTTCTTCGCCATGAACACCGCCGGAGAGATTGCCTACACCTCGCGTGTTGCGTTTGCCGAGGTGAAGGTGTGGTCGGAATATGCGGATGAGACCTCGCTGGTCCTGCATCTCAAGCCGGCAATCGAGGACGGGCGCTGCGGCTTCCGCAACATCCTTGAAGGCGGCAGGTTCTATCCCAACAGCGCCGAGGGCGGCGATGACTTCGAAATTCTATATTCTAATCTCAATGTCCTCAGCGCTTCGGACGTCATGGGCAAAAGCGGATTTGGACTGACGATCTTCGTTCGGTAGCGGGGAAAACATCACATTGATTGCGCGCAAAGCCATCAATTTGCAGGTTCCTTACATAAATCGCTCGGTGCACCCTCGCGGCGCATTTGCCGCGCGGAAATATGGTATAATCTTGGGCATGGAAAGGTGCTTTAACATTGCAGGGCCGTGCTTCCCCGACGAACACTACATGCTTCCGGCGCTTGAACGGCTGCCTGGGATAGAGCGCATCGTCGAGCAGCGCAGCTACTTCGTCCTCCACGCCGCCCGGCAGTCCGGCAAGACGACTGCGCTCAAGGCGCTCGTGTCCGAGATCAATTCCAAGGGGAAGATGAACGCCCTCTACTTCACGGTGGAGAGCGTACAGCGGTTCACCGACCCAAGGGACGGGATACCGAAGATCGTGGAGTCGATGCGCAACGCCATGCTGAGGCATCCTCTTTTCAAGGGGCTGGTCCGTGATCCTAGTTCAGAACTGCCGACGTTGCTTCCGCCTCCACCTGGGCTGGACGTCAAGGCGCTTCTTGCGCAGATGTCGGAATATTCCGGGAAGCCGCTCGTCGTGCTCTTCGACGAGGTGGACTGCCTTTCCGACGATACGCTCGTCACCTTCCTGCGGCAGCTGCGCGACGGCTACGTCACGAGGGACGAAGCTCCGTTTCCAACGTCGATCGCGCTTGTCGGGATGCGGGACATCCGCGACTACAAGGCGAAGATTCGCCCCGACGGCCAGACGCTCGGCAGCGCGAGTCCGTTCAACATCATCAAGCGCGACCTGACGATGCCAAATTTCGGACGGAACGACATCGCCCGGCTCTACGCACAGCACACCGAGGCGACGGGACAGGTTTTCTGTGAAGGTGTCGTTGACAAGGTCTATGAGTTTACGCTTGGCCAGCCCTGGCTCGTGAACGCCATAGCAGAGGAGTGCGTGGAGACGATACACGAATACCGCTATTCTGAGCCGATAACCATCGATGACGTCCTTGCCGCGAAGGAAAAAATCATCCGCGCACGCGGGACGCACGTGGACAGCCTCATGGAGCGTTTGAAGGAGCCGCGCGTGAGGCGCGTCGTGGAGCCTGTCATATTGGGCAAGATGCAGGGGGCGCCGCGCAACGATGATGACTACCGCTATGCCCTTGACCTCGGCATCCTCCGCGAGGACGGCAAGGGGTCTCTCGTTCCGGGCAATCCCATGTATGCGGAGATCATGTTGCGCTACTTGACGTTCGACGAGCAGGAGAATTTCAAGATGCGATACGGCACTCCGTTCTGGCTGAAGGGCGACGGCTCGTTGGACATGCCGGCCCTCATGTCGGAGTTCCAGCGGTTCTGGCGGGAGAACAGCGGCGCGGACCGCGAGGTGTACGGCTACAACGAGGCGACGCCTCACCTTGTGATGATGGGCTATCTCCAGCGCGTCGTCAACGGCGGGGGGCGCATAGCCCGCGAGATGGCGCTTGGGTCGAAGCGACTTGACCTCTGCGTTGAGTTCGGGAAGTTCCGCTACGCCGTGGAGCTGAAAATGCGGCGCAACTTCTCGCCGACGGAGTCGCCCGCACAGCTCGCCGACTACCTCGACCACCTCGGCCTCACGGAGGGATGGATGGCGATCTTCGACGAGGATGCGGCGAAGAGCTGGGACGAGAAGATATACAACCGCGACATCGAGTTCGACGGCAAGACGCTTCATCTGATAGGGCTGTGAGTTGAGGCGTGAGGGAGAGGGTTTCAGTTCTAAAACGCCGCGCAGTTGCGCGGCGGGGAAGGGGAAGCGGTATGAAACACTTTGCGAGTCTTTTGTGCGCCGCTATGTCTGTTCTCGGCGCGTTTGGTGAACCGGGCGCATTGAATCCGGTGATTCCGTTCCTTGCGATCACCGGGCGGCCGACAGACTCAGAACTTGCCGCCAAGGTCGCTGCGCTCAAGGCCGATGGCTTTGACCAGTTTCTCATCTACGCAAGGAGCGGCCTTCAGTACAAGTACATGGGCGAGGAGTGGCTGCACGCCGTCGAAACGCTATGCCGCGAGGCCGAGCAAGGCGGCATGAAAGTGTGGCTCTACGACGAGTACAACTGGCCGAGCGGCACCTGCAAAGGGCGCGTCCCCGCCGCCGACGAACGCTTCCGCTACAGCGAGTGGGCGATATATCCGAAGGACGGCGGCGGCTTCAGCTGGGAGTCGGTCATGGCGCCGCAGGGATGGGTGAACGTCTGCGAGCCGGAGGCCGTCCAGCTCTTTATCAAGATGACGCACGAGGTCTACGAAAAGCGCCTTGCAAAGTACTTCGCGTCAAAGACAATTCTCGGCATTTTCACCGACGAGCCGGGTCACCCCGTCGCCGTTCCACTGAAGCCCGGCTGCCGCAAGCATTTCCGCCGCTGGATCGGCATGGAGGACGAATACCGCGCGGAGACGGGGCGCGACTTCCGCGCCGACGTCGAGGGCTTTCTTGCGGGCAGTGGTTCTGCCGAGGTGTGGTCGGTCTACGCAAAGCTGATGGGGCGTCGCTTCCGCACGGCCTACTTCGACCAGATTCGCGAGTGGTGCGACAGGATGAACATTCTTTTCACCGGCCACATGATCAACGAGCACGGAATCTGGGGCGCGTGCCTCTGCAACGGCGATCCACTTCTGGCGATCAAGGGCGAGTCGCTGCCGGGCATCGACGAGGTCTGGACCTGGACAAGCCTCGGCAAGGGCTACGACATGCGGAAGAGCGAGCCGGAGTGGCTTACCTTCGCGACGGCGCAGCACGCGACTTCGCGCAACAAGCGCGGCGGGCTCGTCGAGCTCTACGCCTGCGGCCCGAACGACATGACGGCGGCGAGGATGCGCCAGATGGTGTGGATGTCGGCGCTTCACGGCATCGACCACTACATTTCATCGATGCAGGTCATGGATCACCGCGGACTCGTCGAGAAGCACGGCTACCTTTCGCCGATGATGGAGGGCCAGCCGTGGCATGGGGAACTCAGGGACTTCTTCGCCGACGCGAAGCGCGCGGCGCGTCTCGCCCGCCGCCAGGACACGGTGTGCCAAGTTGCAGTGCGCTATCCACGCCGCGAAGGTTCAATAGCATGTCTCGCGGGATGGAGCTGCCCGCGAATTGAATGGCTGTTGCGCGAACTTGACGGAAGGCAGATTTCGGTCGATTTGCTTGCGGACGAGGATGAGTCCGATCTACCCGTCGTCTTCGAGGCGAAGGGCAATGGCTTTGTCGACGCGAAGAGCGGCACGGCGTTCACCAACATGACCGAAGCTGCGCGCTGGGCCTGGAATCGCACCTCGCGGCGCATCCGCTTCTATGAGCAGGACGGCGCGCCTGCCGACGGGCTCGTCGTCCGTGAATGGGCGGACGGCACGATTGCCGCGCTCGACCTCATGTGCAACGGACCGCGACGGCTTGTCGCTGTTTCGGGCGATGTCCGCCGTCCGTGCGAGATTCAGCCGCGCGGCATGCTGGTGCTTGGCCCCGGCGAAATGCCGCCGGAGCCATCTGCGGAGAAGCGCGTGCCGCTCAAGCTCGGCCGCCTCGACTACGCGTTCGACCGAGTTCCCGTTTTCCGCATGCCGTTTGCGGCGGACGGAACGGCGCGCTTTACGGTCGCGGAAGGAGTCGGCGGCATTCGGCTCGTGTTGCGGACGTGCGCGATGTCGTATGCCGTGACTGCTTCGGGTCGTCCCGTCGACGACGGCGAGGGAGAGCCGGTGGGCGAGCAGGTCCTTCGGCACAAGGCGGAGCCGTACCGCTTTGAGCTGGACGGCATGCCGATTGCCGCGGCGTGTCCCTGCGAGTCGCTGCCGCTCGAGTTCCGCCCGCTCTATGCCGAAACCGCGCCGCTTGAGCTGAAGCCGGGCGAGCATGTGCTGCGACTCGTTTCGGGCGAGCCGGACGTCAACTACTTCCTGCCGGCGGCATTTGCGGCAGGTGTGTTCGCGGAGAAGGGCGGAGTTCTTTCGCCAATCCCCGCGACCCTTGCGCCGGGCGCTATTGCCGAGCAGGGTTTCGCCGGTTTTTGCGGTGCCATGACATATACGCTCGATAATGTCGAAATCCCGGTGGGAGCATCTGCGCTGGAACTGGATGTCGGCAACGCATTCGCGCATGTGCGTTGGAACGGAGCAGATCTCGGTACCCGCGCGTGGGCGCCTTACTCTTGGCATCTTCCTCCCGGTGCGGCACGGCGCGGACGCCTTGAGGTGACGGTTTATACGCATGTCTTGAACATCTTCGGAGACCATGAGCGCAAAGGCGCGAAGTGGGACATGAAGTTCTGGAATCCGCAGCATGACGCCGAT
Source organism: Kiritimatiellia bacterium (assembly GCA_045537795.1). Lineage (GTDB taxonomy): Bacteria > Verrucomicrobiota > Kiritimatiellia > RFP12 > UBA1067 > UBA1067. Next base: position 13,297 of record JAZSQE010000006.1, read on the forward strand.
TCCGCCCCTGGGCTGTTCTCGGCGGCATTCGTCGGTTTGCGGCCAAGTGTTGATGTGTGCAACTAGAAGTTTATGCAGAGGCAGTAGTCTCTGCAAAGCTTACGCTGGCAAAAGCCATCGATTTGCGGGATCCTTGCATAAATCGCTCGTTGCACCCCCCCCCCCTAATTTAGTGGGGTGTGTGAAAGCGCGAGATTATGGTAGAATACGCTCAAACTTGCAAAAGGAGTATGCCATGATAACTGCACAAAACAACATGTTTTCCCGGGGGGGGGGGTAAATATCGCGGTCTCCTGATCGCCGCCGCGATTTTCTGCGGCGCATTTGCCGCGCACGCGACAACGATCGACCCGTCGAACTACGAATACGAGATGTCGATTTCGCCTGCCGCGGGGCGGATCACGACGACGCTCTCGAACTTCCCGCTGCTCGTCCGGCTGTCCTCGACGCGCCAGCCGTGTTTCGATCCGGCGGACTGCGGCACGGGCGGCGCGGACCTGCGCTTCGCCCTCGCGGACGGCACGCTCCTCGCCCACGAGATCGACACCTGGAATCCGTCCGGCGAGTCGTTCGTATGGGTCAACGTGCCGTCGCTCTCCCCCGTCACGGAGATCAAGGTCTACTGGGGCGTGAAGGACGCCTCCTTGGCGCCGGCGGTGAACGCCGCCGACACCTGGCCTGACTATGTTGCCGTCTATCACCTCGGCGAAGGCGATGTAACTGCCTACGACTCCTCGGGCAACAACTACACCGCCGTCAACGCCAAGGCCGTGACCGCCGGCGCGAACCCGATCGTCGGCGGCTGCGCGTCCATCCACGACATGTTCGTGACGACGCCCGCCGTCACCGACCTCACCGCCTCGACCGCCGCGAAGCCGCTCGCCGACAGGTCGCGTGTCACCTTTTCCGGATGGGTGGCGGTCGACAGCTTCAACACCGTCAACATGACCTACGCCCAGAACGCGCGCGTCGAGCTCGCAAGGAAATTCGATGCCAGCCAAAGAGGCAAGGGCGGCTTCAGCTGCCGTTATTTCGCCGACAATGCCTATGCAAAGGGCGCACACACGCCCAACCCGCTTTTCGGAATTTTCATGGACCATTCGGGGTCTGGCTCGGCAGTCAACTGGAACACCACCGCGCCGCAAAGCAACGGCGGCTGGCTCTACCTCACCTGCATCGTGGACGGTGTCATAGGGGCGAAGTACATAAACGGCACCCTGCTCCACGATCCTGTTGGGAATCCAAAGACTATCTCGCCCGGCATCCTCGCCCCTGACCCGATCACGCTCGACTTCGGCGCCGCCGACAACTCGACCGATTGCCAGACCTACGCCCGCATGGACGAGGTGCGCATCCGCAATGGCACGATCTCCGCCGATTGGGTGGCGGCGGACTACGCGCAGCAGACCGACGCGTCGTTCCTCGTCTACGGAGAGCCGCCCGACAAGAAGTTCGTCGTCGCACAAATTCCCGAGCAGATCGTCTCCTCCCTCGCCGAAGTGTTTGTGGGCATCGAGCCGAGCGTCACCGTCTCGAATCTTGAAGAAGGCGTCCAGCTCGTCCTCGGCACGGATTATACTCTCTCCTACGTAGACAACGCCTCCCTCGGCACCGCATCGGCAATCGTGACCGGCATCAACGGCTACGACGAATACGAAAGTGTCGTTGCGTTCTCCATTTCCCTCCCCGGCATCACCGCCTACTATATGCTCGACGGGAAAGATCCCTCCAATGCCTCGTCGATTTCAGGCGCCGGCAGCTCGATCGGATGGTCGACGGGGAAGGATTCCGGCGTGCGCTCAATCGCCGGCATCACGGCTCAGAACGCCATTTATTTTATCTATGGTGACCGCTGGTGCCGTTCGCCGGCCGCTGCGAACTACGCGACGCCCTCGTCCACGACCATCGTCATCGAGCCATCGAGCGTTTGGACCATAGCCGACAAGCAGAGGACCAATACGCTGACGCTCAGCAACCTCGTAGTCAGCGCCGGCGGAAAATTGGTTGTCAGTCCTGTCTCGGACGGGGCAAATTGCGATAACACCTACGCAGGCAACTACACCCTTGGGGAAGGTGCCTCGGTCGTGATCCCTGCCACCGTGTTTAACAACTCGCGCAAGCAATTCGTCCTGAGGGCGACAGTGTCCGGGCGCGGCGAAATCGTCATGCCCACGATGCTCAGTGAGGCTGGATACACCGGCGCGCTCCTGAACAAGATTGCTGGCGACATCTCCGGCTTTACCGGCGATCTCAAGACCTGGAACGGACTCAGTAACGCTTATACGCTGGAGCTCGTGGATGCCGTCTCGGTTCCGGGCGACCCCGCGCCGTCGGAAGTCGCCTACGTCGTGGTCACGAACTCGGCGACGCTGAAGATCGACCAGAACTGGGTTTCGCCCACGAACCGCATCTGGGTCCTCGGCGACGCGGGCAGGCCCACGATCGAGGTCCCCTCCGGCACGACGGTGGAGGTCAACGGCGATCTCGTCGGCTCCGTCGGTTTCGTCAAGACCGGCGATGGCATGCTGGTTCTGCGCGGCGCTTCCGAGGCGTTCACCGGTGAAATCACCATCTCCGCCGGCACGTTGCGTCTCGCCGGCCAGGCAACGCGCCTTAACGGTGCGGCGGGCGTGACGATCACCGAGGCCGGCGGCACGTTCTCCGTCGCCGGGTTCTACGTGCCTGCCATTCCGGCGCAGACGGTCTATTCGCTCGACGCCCTCGCCGCCGGAGTGGAGCCGACGGTGGTTGTCTCGAACCTTGATGAAGGGGTGGAGCTTGTTCTCGGCACTCACTACACCCTTGCCTATTTGAACAACACGGCCTGCGGCATTGCGACGGTCGTGGTGACCGGCATCAACGGCTACGAGGGTAATGTCAAAGAGGCGGCATTTGCCATCCATTCGGTCAGGCGGGTCACGGCAAGCTACAACCTTGCCGCCGACGAGGACTGGACGCCCTACGAGTCGGTCGAAGTCTTTTCAAACGGTGTCACCATCGACCTCAAGGGCCACAAAATGACGGTCACCGGCTTGAGCGGTGCCGGGCATATCACCGACTCTGTCGGCGGCGGCGAGCTGATCTTCGACGTCCCCGCCGCTTTCGCGAGCGGCTATGCGGCTAAGATCGACACTGTTTCACTCGAAGGCCAGCTCAAGCTGGTCAAGACCGGGCCGGGGCTTTTGATCTGCAGCAAGACGCTCCAGGGATACACGGGCGGAACCGATATCCTTGGCGGCATTTTGCGCACCGCCATCACCCCGGGAAATACCATGGACAATGGCAAGCCGCTCGGCCCCAATACCTCCTCCGCGCACAACCGCGTCTACCTGGGCCCGAACGGAATACTTGATCCCGCCTCCATCGCGGGCTGGTCCTACCACGACCTGACCATCGACGGTGGCATGATTTCCAATACCGTCGCGAATACGCAGCTGCCTGGTATAGCGAGGCTCTTCAATCCCTGCTTCACCATCAACGCCGACTTTACGTTTGTCACGACGGAGCAATACGGGTGGCAGATCGGCGAACTTAATGGGCACACGGTCACCGTCTATATCGCACCCAACAAGGTGCTTTATCTCCTGAGCGCCGCGACGCCGCCGACCTCCGGGCGGCTGAATATCGTCAGCGGCGGGACGGTCGGCACTCTGTCGGACTATCCGCCGAACCTCTCGGCGATAGACTTCGTTGACTGCAACGCCGCGTTGAATCTCTCCGGTGCGCTGAGCGTCCACGACTACAGGCCATCGTGCACCGCCAACAGCGGCAAGGGATCTGTCGCGCTCAGCGTCTACGGCACTTTTACGCCCGCAAGCGTATATTTCTATGGACCTACGATGCAGGACGGCTCGATAATCGACCTTTCTGAAAAAACTGGTGAGTGGTCTTTGGTAAGTTCTCTTACAACTGGCGCGAATAACAAAACGAAGTTTGTCTCTGGGTCGACGATTACGATTAATGTCGGGAGTAGAGCCTTGAAAAAGGGCGACAAAGTTATTTCGTGGACAGTAGGGACAAAGCCAGATGAAACGGTCGTCTTTAATGCTAAAAACTACTCATTAGAGGCGCGCGAAGACGGCCTTTACGTTGCAAGCGTGAAAAGAGGCATGGTCATCATAGTGCGATAAAAAGATAAAACATGAAAAAGTAGGTCTACTTTTCGATGTTTGAAAAGATTACGAGAAAACGATTTAGTAAAAGAAAAACGAAAGGAATAATAAAGATGTCAGTCAACAGAAGGGATTTTTTGAAATCAACCGCTTGGATGGGTGCGTTGGCGATGGCGGCAGGGTGTGCAGGCAACAATCTCAAGATGTTTGCTCCGTGCGGCGCTCCCATGCAGGGCTTTCGTCTTAAGCCGATGAAAAAAGTGCGCGTTGCGTGTATCGGCGTCGGAGTAAGAGGACGCGCCGCTCTTCGCAGAATCGCAACTCTCCCTGGCACGGAGATCGCGGCCGTGGCCGATTTGTTCCAAGATCGCGTTGATACTGAACTTGCTTGGCTTAAGGCCAATAATAAGCCGACTCCCGCTATTGCAGTTGCAGGGCCTGAGGGATATAAGAGGATTTGCGATTCCGACAAGGTTGATGTTGTTTACAATGTCACTCCTTGGCATTTACACGAGCCGATAGCGCGTTATGCGATGGAACATGGAAAGGTCGCCCTTAATGAAGTTCCCGGAGCCCTTAATGAGGAAGAGTGTTGGAGCTTGGTCGAGACGAGCGAGAAAACGAGAATGCCTTGCATGATGCTTGAGAACTGCTGCTACGGTGAAGAAGAAATGCTTATGCTTAATATGGTTAAGCAGGGGCTTTTCGGCGAAATCAACCATGGCGAGGCGGCGTATATACACGATCAGCGCAATCTTCAGTACGGCGGACGCTACCATACGATTGATGGGGAGAAGGATCCAATAAAAGCAGGCCGTCCCGGCTGGGCGCTTGATTTTTATTCCAGGTATTCCGGCAATCAGTACCCGACGCACGGCTTAGGGCCCGTGGCGAAATACATGGATATCAATCGCGGCGATCAGTTTGATTATTTAGTTTCAGTCGAGTCTAAGCAATCGTCTTACAATTATTACGCGAAGGAACTTTTCAAAGATTGGCGTAAAGATCTTAATATAAAAATCGGCGATATAAATACTTCGATTATAAAAACGAAACTCGGAAAGACGATTCTCCTTCAGCTTGATACTTGTACTCCGCGGCCGTATTCGCGGTTGAACTTGGTTTCGGGCACAAAGGGTATGGCGATGGGATATCCTGAGTTTAGAGTTGCTTTTGAGAATAAAGCAGGCGACGGCAAGGCGCATCATTTCCAGGGCACCGGCGCTGTCGCCGAATTGCGCAAAAAGTATCGCCATCCGATTTGGAATGTTGCAGGCGAGCTTGCCAAGAAGATGGGTGGACATGGAGGTATGGATTTTATTATGGATTTGAGGTGGACGTACTGCTTGCAGTGCGGCATTCCGCTTGATACCGATGTCTATGATCTCGCCGCATGGAGCTCAATGGTCGATTTGACGAGAAGATCAGTCGAGTCAGGTTCGCGCCCTGTCGAATGCCCTGACTTCACGCGAGGAGCTTGGCGTACGGCTAAGGGCTTTACGATTGACGATATAGATCTTTCAAAGCTGCCCGGCGATTTCAAGGGTATTAAACGCGATAAGGACGTAGACAAAGTCGCTAAGCAAGAAGGCTTTATAAGTTAATAAAGCCGCTTTGATAGATCAGGTAACGCTTGCCCCCCCCCCCACCCCACCCCCTAATTTAGGGGGGTATACTTTTGGAGGCGGGTTGTGGTAGAATAATCACAAACTTGCAATAGGGGGTATGCCATGATAACTGAACAAAACAACATGTTTTCC
>JAZSQE010000075.1:0-37012 GCA_045537795.1 Kiritimatiellia bacterium
CAATCAAAGAAAGGAAAGAGTCCATGGCAACAGGAAAAGCACTCGATGGAAAGCCGTATGCGGGAAATCCGCACGTACGGTTTGACGAGGGGGAAGTCGCACCGGCAGCAAAGCCGAGGCGTGGGTCTCTACTCTACAAAATGAAAAGATCGAATGTCGTCTTGGCGGCGTTTGCGGTATTTGCGGCTATGAGCTCGGCGGTTCTGAAGCTGAAGGCCGAAGATCCGATCAAGTGGAAAAATCTTTCGCTCGGCGCTGAGAGCGAGCTTTTTCAGCTTGATCGCGATTATACGGTCGACGGTCTGCATCTCGCCGATTGGGGCATGATGAATGTCGGCAAGGCCTTTGCGAAAGAGTTTCTTAAAGCGCTTGGCAAATAATCTGAGGTGCGGGATTCAAATCACGGAAAAACAAAAACAAAAGAAAGAGGCAAAATGCCATGAAGAACGTTTTATTGGTCGCCGCCGTTTTCGCCGCAGTTGCCGCCACGGCGTCAGAAGTGCGCTACGTGTCGACTTCGGGCAATGACGCCGCGGACGGAAAAACTCCCGCCACGGCGTGGCGCTCGCTTAAAAAGCTGAGTGAATCTCTCCCGGCCGGCGGCACGGGGCTTCTCAAATGCGGGGATACTTTCTACGGAGAAGTGAAAGTGAAGGGCGGGTCGGACGAGGCGAATCCGACCGTGATATCCTCGTACGGCGATGGACCTAAGCCGATTCTCACGTATTCGAAGAAGCTCAAGGATGACCCCGCGATATGGCAGACGGGCAAGGGGACCGTGCCGCTCTACGGCATCTGGTGGTGCGATCTTTCAAACCCCACGAATTTTACCGGCATTCAGACGAAGGATAACAACCCCGGCGTCCTGCTCGTCGACGGAAAGGTTCGCCCGTGGAGAAAATTCTGTTGGCACGACATCAACCGCCAATGGGATTTCTCCTCGCAGGGCAAGTATCTCTTTGTCTATTCAACGAACAATCCCGCGCTCGTCTCGCGCGATATTCAGGTTTCGCTCAACGAGGGCGTCGTCGATCTCGTTTCGAATTTCGTCATCTCCAATGTCGCCTGCCGAATGACGGGCTCCTGCGCCATGTGCGGAGGGTGGGATCAGAAGAGCGTTCTTAAGAGCGTTCGCGTGACGGACTGCGATTTCGAGCATATCGGCGGCTCGATGCTCTGCGGTTTCGAATCGGGCGAGTTTGCCCGTAAGGTGCGTTTCGGTAACGGCGTCGAACTTGGCAGCAACGCGCAGGATGTGATCATCGAGCGCTGCCGCTTCAAAAGCATTTACGATACCGCCTTTACGATGCAGGGCTTTCCCACCGTCAGCTGGAAGGATGTGCACGTGCGCAACTGCTATTTCGAAGAATGTTCGCAGGCGTATGAACTGTGGTGCCGTAACGCTCCGAAGGGGGTCGGGTTCGAAAAATGCTCGTTCACCGGCAACCGTTGCTACAATGTGGGAGGCGGCTGGGGCCCCGAATCCCGTCCGAACCGCTGCGTGGCTACGCCGCTGTGTCTTTATTACATGGGCACGGACACCGTCGATATCGACATATCGGGCAACACGTTCGAGAAGAGTCCCAACGGAGTCATTTTCAAGCTCGGCGGCTTAGATAAAGTGCCTGCCGGGTATCGCGTTCACGACAACGTGATAAAGGACTGAGCGTTATCCTGCGAGGAATCGCGGAAAGTATAGCATCTTTCGCGAAACGGCGTTTCGGGGACGCGGGGTTTTTAGACCCCCGCTCGGGGCAATTATGGTATAATATTCCGACAAACAAGAAAGGTGTTTCAACCAATGGCCAAGGAAACCAGTGTCGGAAAACGCATCCGCACCTATCGCGAAAGACTCGACATGAGCGTGTATGATCTCGCTCAGAAGTGCGGCATAGACGAAAAAGTCATAAATTCGATTGAAAAAGGGCAGGTGATGCCTGCGCTCGGAGTCCTCACGAAGCTTTCGCGGGCGCTTGGCCAGCGTCTCGGGACTTTCATGGACGATCAGTTCAAGCCCGATCCGATCATCACGAGAGCGAAGGATCTCGGCGCGAGGAAGGTGGCGAAAGAAGGCTCCAACACTCTCGGCTACGCGAGCCATTCGCTCGCCCTCGGCAAGCCCGATCGCCACATGGACCCGTTCCGCATCGAGTTCGACAAGAACGGCGTCGACGAAATGTCGTCGCACGAAGGAGAAGAACTCATCATCTGCATCGCCGGCGAAGTCGAACTCACGTACGGCAACGGCAAGACGGTTTTGAAACCCGGCGACACCGCTTATTACAATTCCGTCGTGAAGCACGGCCTGCGCGCCCTCGGCGGCAAGCCCGCTTCGATCTACGGCGTCGTGTTCATGCCGTTCTGAAGTCAAAAGCGAAAGGTTCCCTCAAATGGGTTGGTACGAGAAAAAAGATCCGGTTAAGATACCTCCGGCGAAGGCGCTTTGGGCGATCTGCCCCAAATGCGGTAGCCATTTCGAAAAATCCGTCTGGAAGAAGAACGATTCGATCTGCCCGAAGTGCAATTACCACGGCAGGCTGTCGGCGCGCGAACGCATCGCGCGCATCGCGGACGAAGGCACGTTCGAAGAGCTTTTCCGCGAAGTGTCGTATTCCGACCATCTTTCTTTCCGCGACGCTTCGGGCGATTACCGCACGAAGGTGGAGGGCGTCATAGCGAAGACGGGCGAAACGGAGTCGATCGTGACGGGCAGATGCGATATCTCCGGTCACAAGGCGATGCTCGGCGTGATGGATTTCGCGTTCATGGGCGGTAGCCTCGGCACAGGCGCGGGCGAGCGCATAGCGCGCGCCTGCGAACTGGCGATCGCCGAGCGCCGGCCGCTTGTCATATTCTCCGCTTCGGGCGGCGCGCGCATGCACGAAGGCATTCTCTCTCTCGTGCAGATGGCGAAGACGTCCGCCGCGATCGGCCGGCTCAAAGACGCGGGGCTTCCTTACGTTTCTGTTCTCACCGACCCGACGACCGGCGGCGTCTCGGCATCGTACGCGATGCTCGGCGACATCAACATAACCGAGCCCAAGGCGCTTATCGGCTTCGCGGGGCGCCGGGTGATAGAGAACACGATCCGCCAGAAGCTCCCCGACGATTTCCAGTCGGCGGAATATCTCGAAAAACACGGCTTCATCGACAAAATCGTCGAGCGCAGGGACATGAAGCGTTTCATCGCGAAAATGCTCGACTTCTGGGGGTTCTGAAATGGCTAAGAAGAAAACCGCGATGGATTCCGTCAAGCTGGCGCGCGACCCGAAGCGTCCGCATATCGGTGATTTCATAAAATACGTCTGTTCTGACTTCGAGGAGCTTCACGGCGACCGCCTCGTGAACGACGACCGCGCGATCGTGGCGGGCTTCGCTTCGATCGGCGAAGAGAAGGTGCTCGTGATCGGCCACAACAAGGGCGCGAACGTCGACGAGAATATGGAGTCGAATTTCGGCATGGCCAATCCCGACGGCTACCGCAAGGCGATGCGTCTGGCTAAGCTGGCCGAGAAGTTCGGCAATCCTATCGTCACGTTCGTTGACACCCCGGGAGCCTATCCCGGAGATACCGCGGAAGCTCGCGGGCAGGCCGAGGCGATCGCCAAGTCGCTCGAATTTTTCGCACTTCTCAAAACGCCGATCGTTGTCGTCATCACCGGCGAAGGCGGTTCCGGCGGAGCTCTCGCGATTGCCGTCGGCGACACGGTTCTCATGATGGAGAACGCCGTTTATTCCGTCATCTCGCCCGAAGGGTGCGCCGGAATCCTCTGGCGCGACGGGTCGAAGGCGGCCGAGGCGGCCGAGGCGCTAAAGATCACGGCGCCCGCGCTCAAGAAGCTCGGCGCGGTGGACGTCGTCGTGAAGGAGCCCGCCGGCGGAGCGCAGAACGACCGCAAGAGCGCGTGCGAAGCCGTCAAGAAGGCCGTGCTCGACGCGCTCAAGTCTCTACGCAAGCTCTCGAAAGAAGAACTCGTCGAGAAACGCTACGCGAAACTCAGGTCGATGGGGAACTTCTGCAAATAAACGAAATTCAAAACCGGAGGAATTCGCAGATGAACGTATTGGCGGTAGGCTGTCATCCCGACGATATAGAAATCGCGTGCGCGGGAACTCTCTCGAAGTGCGTCAAGCGCGGAGACAAGGTGATCGTGGCGCATCTTTGCACGGGTTCGCTCGGCCACGTGGTCATTCCTCCGGAGGAGCTTGTGCCGATGCGCGCGCAGGAGGCGCGTGAAGCGGGCCGCCTCGCGGGCATCGAGGTTCTCGACGGCGTTTTCGACGACCTCGACATCTACGCCGACAACGCCGAGAGCCGCAACAAGGTCGTGGAGATAATCCAGTATGCCCAACCTGATTTCATAATCACCCACAGCCCCGACGATTACATGCCCGACCATACGGCGGTTTCGAAGCTCGTCTTCGACGCCGCGTTTACGGCGACGCTGCCCAACTGGCCATCGAAGACGAAGAAGGCCGCGAAACTCGTGCCGATCTACTACATGGACACTCTCGCGGGCGTCAACTTTTCGCCCGATGAATTCGTCGACATCACCGACGAAATCGATCTCAAGATCAAGATGCTCGAATGCCATCATTCGCAGCTCGACTGGATGCGCGAACACGACAACATCGATTTCGCAGACATGGTCCGCACGTGCAGCCGCTATCGCGGTTACCAGTGCGGCGCCGCGTACGCCGAAGGCTTCAAGATGTGCAAGGTATATCTGCGCGGCACGACGAAGCGCATGCTTCCGTGAGAACGGGAATTTAAAAAACAACGAGGAATAAACAATGCCAAGAACCGATATAGACTGGGCGAGTCTCGGGTTCGGATTCACCGACGTCAACTGCCATATCCGCTATACGTGGAAAGACGGTGTCTGGAGCGAAGCCGAATTCGTCAAGGATCCGTACATAACGATGCACATCGGGGCGAGCTGTCTGCATTACGGGCAGGAGTGCTTCGAAGGGATGAAGGCCTTCCGCCAGAAGGACGGAAAGATCGTCGTCTTCCGGCCGGAGGAAAATGCGCTTCGCATGTCGCGCACCGCCACGCGCTGCGTGATGCCGCCCGTGCCCGTGGAGATGTTCATTGAAGCGTGCGACAAGGTCGTCGCCGCCAACGAAGAGTACGTCCCTCCGTACGGTACGGGCGGTTCTCTCTATTTAAGGCCGCTTCTCATCGGCACCGGCCCGCAGATAGGCGTCGCTCCCGCGCATGAATACACGTTCATGGTGATGGTCATGCCCGTGGGCGCGTATTACAAGGGCGGGCTCAAGCCCGTGCGCGCCGTCATTCTCGACGACTGGGACCGCGCCGCTCCCCACGGCATGGGCGACGTCAAGGTCGGCGGCAACTACGCCGCGTCTCTCTTCGCGCACGAAAAGGCGAAGAAGGAGGGCTGGCCCGTCGAACTCTATCTCGATGCCGCGACGCACAGATACGTCGAAGAATTTTCGACATCGAATTTCATCGGCATCAGGTCCGACGGCACGTACGTCACGCCCGACAGCGTTTCGGTTCTGCCTTCCGTCACGAACAAGTCTCTAAAGCAGTGCGCCGAAGATCTCGGATGGAAGGTCGAGACGCGCAAGATTCCATACGAGGAGATCAGGGAGTTCTCCGAGGTCGCCGCGTGCGGTACGGCCGTAGTCGTGACGCCCGTGTGGGAGATAACGCGCGGCGGAGACGTTATCAAGATATGCGATAGCGATACCGTCGGGCCGCATCTTCAGAAGCTTTACGATACCGTCCAGGGCATCCAGTACGGCGTTCTCGAAGACGTTCACGGCTGGTGCCACGAAGTGCGCGTGTGAAGAACGCGGTCGAGCGCGCGGTCGACGCGCGTCTCGTCGAAGATCTCGCCTCCGAAGGATTTACGCCTCTCGAAGCGAGGCTTTTGGCGTTGCGCGGCGTCACGAAAGAAAACCACGGGAGGTTTCTTTCACCGTCTCTTAAAAATCTCGCCGACGCGTCTTCTCTGCCCGGAGTTGCCGAAGCGGCCGACATCGTCCTTGACGCCGTGTCGGCCGGCGATGGAATCGTCGTCTTCGGTGATTACGACTGCGACGGGGTTTGCGCGACGGCGATAATCGTGCGCTGTCTCGAGGCGCTCGGTGCCGCCGTGTCGGCGTTCATCCCCGACAGACTCGCCGAGGGGTACGGCATGAGCGCGAAATCGGTGGCGAGGATGCTTGAAGAACATCCCCGCGTCCGGCTCGTCGTAACCGTCGACAACGGCATCAACTCCGTCGCCGAAATCGACGAGCTCTCTGCCCGTGGCGTCAGGTGCGTCGTGACCGATCATCATCTGCCGGGGGCGAGGCTTCCCCGGGCGGCGGCGATCGTCGACCCGAAGCTCGCCGCGCCAGATGAACTCGACGGCCTGTGCGGGGCTTCGGTGGCGTTCATGCTCGCGATGAGAATCGTCGCGGAGGCGAGAAAGCGCGGCATGTATTCGGGCGGCAACATAGGCGGGCCCATGCTTGTTCTCGCGGGGCTCGCCACGGTTACCGACATAATGCCTCTTACGGGCCAGAACCGCATGATCGTTTCGGAAGCTCTCGCGCGTTTTCACCCGTGGGCGTGCGCAGGTCTCAAGGAACTTTATCTCCGCGCCGCGAGGACGGGCGCGACGGCGCTGACGACGAAGGATTTCGGGTTTCTTCTCGGGCCCAGGATAAATGCCGCCGGCAGGATGGCCTGCGGCATCGAAGCGCTCGAGCTCATTCTTTCGAACGATCGCGAGGCTGTGAGGGAGATGGCGAGGAAGGTCGACGGCTACAATCTCGAGCGCAAACGCGTCGAAAGCGAAATGACCGAATCCGCGCTAGCGGCCGTCGTCCCGGGGGCGGCGGCGCAGGTCATCGAAATCCCCGGCGGCCACAAAGGCGTCGCCGGCATAGTCGCTTCGCGCGTCATGGAAAAGCTCGGCGACGTGCCGGTATGCGTTTCGGTTGACGGCCACGGTTCGGCGCGCTCTCCCGCCTGGCTGAACATCCGCGACGCGATGGAGGCGTGCGGGGAGTTTCTGGAGCGTGTCGGCGGCCATGCCGCCGCCGGGGGCTTTCAGGTCAAGGAGGGTGCTCTCGACGCGTTCCGCGAGGCGCTCTCCGAGCATTGTGCGCGTCTCGCGGCGGAGCGTTCGGCTCTCGCAGGCCGTTCCCTCTCCGAAGCCGTCGCGGTGGACGCGTTCGTGAGGCCCGGCGATCTTACGCTTGAATTCGCCGAATGGCTGAAAAAACTCGAGCCGTTCGGCGAAGGCAACCCGGAACCCGTCTTCGCGCTCGGGAAAGTGTCTCTCGCCGAGGTGAAGCCGCTCGGACAGGAGGCGCGTCATCTTCAGATGCGTTTCCGCGAGAGGGGGCTGCCGAGAGCGGTGTGGTGGAACGGCGGCGACGAAATCGAGCGTCTGCGGCGCGACTCGCACATGCCGCACGACATCGTCTTCACGGTCGTTATTTCCGATTACGGAGACCGCCACGTCGAACTCCAGCTGCAAAGCGCGAAGCCGTCTTGACGGTCTTTACAGTCTGGCGATCAGATTTCGGATCGAACGCTCCCGCGCCTCGATCGATTCGCAAAGTCTGAACTGGACGCGCGCGCGGTTGAGATTCTGCTCGGGAGTTTTCGTTTTGAAATAGACGTTGCCGTTCAGATAGTCCTGGAAGAATCTGAGACCGAGTTCGAAGGGCAGAAGCCGTATCGATTCGTAGAGATACGCGCGGTCGGCGGCCGTCAGGAACGTGCCCGCTTCGCGCATATAGCCTTTGCAGAAGGCGGCGCAGAGGTCTTCGTCGAAGACGACTTTGGAAAGATTCGTCTCTTCTTCGCCCGCGGGATTGCAGATGGATCTGAGAGCGTCGCCGAAGTCGACGTGGATGAGCCCCGGGGAAATCGTGTCGAGATCGATGATAGCCGTTCCTTTGGCGGTGATGTCGTCGATCATGATGTTGTTGACTTTAGGGTCGCCGTGGAACATTCTTTTCGTCAGTTCTCCTGCGTCCAGAGCCTTTTCGAGGCAAAGCGCGAGATTGCGTCTCTCCGCGACGAACTTCGCCATCCTTCTCGCTTCCATCGAAGATGTGAGGAGATCTTTCGCCATCGGTTTTTCGAGCGTCGCGTCATACCTCGCGAGATACCCCGACGTCACGTGGAAGCCGGGCAGAGGATCCGTTATCGAGGCGGGGTCCATGTCGGAGATGAGATAATGGAAGTGCCCGAGCGCGGCGCCGCATTCGAGCGCGTGCTCCGGCCCCTGCGCCACGTCGAAGGCGCGCGCGCTCATGATGCGCGTTATCATGCGCCAGACTTCTCCGTTTTCGTCGAGCGTGTAGTCTTTCGTGTCTTTCGTCTTGATTATTCTCGGCATCTGCCACACGCGGTCGTCCCTGCCGGTCTTGGCGTCTGCCTCGAGCTTCTCGTGGCAATGCTTGCAGATTTCGTGCATGTTCGACATGATCGCTTCGGGCTTGGGGAAGACCGAGCGGTTCACGCGCTGCATTATGACCTGCGTTTCGGTGAACGTGTTGCGGTAGACGGCGAGGAATGTGTCGTTGATGTTGCCGTTGCCGAACGGCTGTAGCGAAACGAGCCGGCCCCGTACGCTGAATCTGTTGGCAAGAACCGTAAGATCCATCCTAATACCTCCTGCGCGGTTTGAATACCGGGGCGAAATCGATCCGGCGCTGCATGAAATCGACGTTGACGACGTGGACTTTCATCTTGTCGCCGATTTTCCACGATCGCTCCCCGGGCACGCTCAGACTCGAGTCGTGGGCGTTGAACCTGACGAACCTTCGCGAAAGAGCGCTTACGTGAACGAGGCCGGAGACGGCGATCGAGGGAATGTCGATGAAACAGCCGAACGGCATGCACTTGGCTACCACGGCGTCGTATTCCACCGTCACGCGCCCGGCTATCTCCGCTTCGAGAAGTCTGTATTTCTTGATTTCCGTAAGCGCGCGCTCCGCTTCGGCGGCGCGCTCTTCGGCCTCGCTCGAATGCTCCGCCCATTTTGCGAGTTTCTGCGGCGGCACTTTGGCGTTCGCTCCCGAGACGAACGCCGCGAGCTGGCGGTGAAGCGTTAGATCGGGATAGCGGCGGATGGGAGAGGTGAAATGCGCGTAATATTTTTTCGCAAGCCCGTAATGGCCGATCGCCGAAGAATCGTAAAGGGCTCTCTTCATCGACCTCAGGATCATGACAGCGATCACGGGGTATAGCGGATGCGATTTGACCGTGCGCAAGAACTGCGCGAATACTTTGGGGTTTTCGATGTTGCCCATCTTCACGCCGAGCGATCTCAGATCGGCGCGAAGCTGCAGAATCTTCTCTTCGTCCGGCGGCTCGTGGAGACGGGCGAGAATTTTCACGCCTCTCGTCCAGAGTTCCTTGGCGACAGCCTCGTTCGCGGCGACCATGCACTCTTCGATCATCTGATGCGACTCGTCGTAAGGTCTCGTCAGAAGCCCGTTCATCTCGCCGTATTCATCGAGCGTTATCTCGACTTCGGGCACCTCGAGATCGAGCGCGCCCGCGGAGAAACGTTTCGCTCGCAGCGTCTGCGCGAGAGCGTTGATTTCGCGGATCGTCTTCGCGGCGCGCGCGTCGACCGACGCGCTTTTCCCGCCTGCGATGACGTTCATCACCTCTTCGTATGTGAAGCGCGCCCTCGAACGGATGACCGATTTCGCGAACGAGCGCGATACGGCTTCGCCGTCGCGGTTGAAAACGATGAAGACGGAAAACGCGAGGCGGTCTTCTCCGGGAACGAGCGAGCAGACGCCGTTTGAAAGTTCTTCGGGGAGCATCGGCACGACCCTGTCGCAGAAGTAAACGCTCGTCGAGCGCTTGTACGCTTCGCGATCGAGCGCGCTCCCCGGTTTTACGAAATGCGCCACGTCGGCGATGTGCACGCCGAGAATTCGGTTGCCGCGTCTGTCGGTCTCGAGCGAAAGCGCGTCGTCGAAATCCTTCGCCGTCGCGGGGTCGCAGGTGAATATGAATTTTTTTCTGAGGTCGAGACGCGCCCCGGGGTTTTCAAGCCCTTCGGCGCTGACGCGCGCGGCTTCATCGAGTACGGCGCGCGGAAACGCCCCCGGCAGCTTGTAATGCTTCATGACGGCCGCCGTGTCTTCGCGCGGCGTGCGGCCGGGCCGGGGGAACATCACCTGTCTGTCGTCGATTCCGCGCATGGCGATTTCACTTCGAGGGCTTTTTGTAGCCGTATGGGTTTTTCTTCTGCCAACGCCACGCGTCTTCGCACATCTCGTCAATGTCCCGTTCGGCCTTCCAGCCGAGTTCGGCGAGAGCGAGAGCGGGGTCGGCCCAGCATTCGGCGATGTCGCCGGGACGGCGCGGGCATATCTTGTACGGAACGGGGCGTTTCGACGCCTTTTCGAAAGCCTTGACGATCTGGAGGACGGAGTAGCCGTTGCCCGTGCCGAGATTGTAGGTCTTGAGTCCGAGTTTGGGATTCTTTTCGAGCTTTTCGATCGCCTTGAGGTGGCCGAGCGCGAGATCGACGACGTGGATGTAGTCTCTGACGCCCGTGCCGTCGGGCGTCGGATAATCGTCGCCGAAAACGTTCAGTTCCTTGAGTCGCCCGACGGCGACCTGTGAAACGTACGGCAGGAGATTGTTGGGGATGCCCGAGGGATCTTCGCCGATAAGGCCCGATTTGTGCGCGCCGATGGGATTGAAGTATCGCAGAAGTATGACATTCCATTCTTCGTCCGCCTTCTGGACGTCCTTGAAGACCTGTTCCATCATGAGTTTTGTCCAGCCGTAGGCGTTTGTGCACCCGGGCGTGGGGAAGTCTTCGCGGATCGGCACGGACTTGGGGTCTCCGTACACCGTCGCCGACGACGAAAAGACGATGTTCTTGCAGCCATGATCCGCAAGGCATTTGAGAAGCGTGAACGTGCCGCCGAGATTGTTGTTGTAGTATTTGAGCGGAATCTTCGTCGATTCGCCGACGGACTTGAGTGCGGCGAAGTGGATGGCCGCGCCGAACGCGCCCTCCTTTTCGAGAACACGGCAGAGTTTCTTTTCGTCGCGGATGTCTACTTTGTAGAACGTGCACGTTCTGCCTGTGATGCGCTTGACGCGCTCGAGCGATTTTTTCGAACTGTTGCACAGATTGTCGACGACGACGACGTCGTGCCCTGCGTTCAGCAATTCGACCACCGTGTGGCTGCCGATGAATCCGGCTCCACCTGTAACGAGTATCTTCATTTTTTATCCTTGCCGATCTGTGATGTCGTAGATTGCATTGCCGATATTATATCATATCCGCGTCGCTCTTTGCGGGACGGGTTCCCGTGATCAAGTCGCGGTGAGCATGAATCGGGCGCATCTGCGCGGCGCTCTGCAACTGGCGCCCCGCCCCGCCCATTGCAATAAAAAGACCTCCAATTGAGACGGGTTTGTAAAGTCGTTTTATATATGGTATTATACTCAAAACACCGTTAAAAGGAGTGCTGATATGCCGATAACCGTTAAGGCGTTATTGTCCGTCGCGCAGTCGTCCTTGAGAGGGCGGCCGACTTCTGCCGTTGTTCTTGCGGGGGCGATGATCATGTTCTCGTTTTCGGCTCTGCATGCCGCTTCGGGGCGCGAGCGCGAAGTGACGATAGCGGCCGCGGACTCGAGAGCCGCGGCAAAGGCGGCGGCGGATTACGTATGCACCGGGACCAATGACGAGCTTGTGGTCCAGCGCGCCATCGACGACTGCGCCGTCACGGGGCGCAATCTGTTTCTGCACGCGGGACTCTACCGTTTCGACGCCGTTTACGATTTTAAGGACGGCGGCCCCCGGTCGGCCATCGTGATACGCAATATGCGCCGCGATTTCGAGATCAGGGGCGAGGGTAGGTACGTCATGGGCTGGTCGAAAAAAGTGAACGTTAACGGCGTTATATTCTCGTTAAGCGAGAAGGCGCTGCCTGATGACGGAGAAAGCGTCGATATCGTGCGCGGCGAATGGTCGCGCCGGGGTATTATGAACGGTTCGGCGCTTAGGCTTGAGAATCTTGCCGTATGGGCTCCGGATTCCCAGCATAATTTACGGGCGCTTGATCTTCGGCGCGTCATGAGCGTTGAAGTGTGCAATGTCAGGCTTTGCGCTCTCGGTAACGCGCTTCTCAAAGGGCTCAAGTATCCGTACGGCAATCCTCCGGCGCCCGTTGTCGGCAATATCGGTCTTACGATGACCGACGGCAGCAATACCGTGCCGGCTAATTTTGTCAATGTCTGCGCCACGGGCTTTGGGCAGGGGATTCAGGTCGGAGGCGAGCATGTGATAATGGTGAATTGCGCCGCAACATTCGGGCTTTACGGTTTTACGTTCGGAAATTACGAGTACAATTGCGCATTCAACCATCCGATCACGCTGATAAACTGTTGCGATGAGCAAAACGTGAACATGCCTCTTTTCGCCAGTTGCGGCGACAATGGAGGTAAAATACACGGTCGGCAGGAAGTTACGATGATATCCTTCAACTTTGAGCGCGTCGCCAAGCACGTGCCCGGCAAGAAGTTGGGCGATCTTATGCGTGAGACGCGCCCCGGCACGTGGCGCGGGCAGATAGGTTTTACCACTCAGCCAAAGTGGAACGACATAAACGCCGTTGATTTGCCCCTTTGGGCGGAGGACGGCTCAGGTACCGGTTTTCGAACCGTCAACAACGCCCACAAACCGGCCGCAACCAGCGCCGAGCGACGCACATATTACCCTCAGTACATGCAGCAGCTTTACGATCTTGATCTTAAAAAACTTCTTATCTGTACAGACCCGGCTAACCGCAGATGGGTCGACGCGCTCGGCAACGAGTGTCCCTGACAACGGCGGCGCCCGTTGTTTTCGGGGTGCCTGAGGCGTAAAATTATGTTCGTGAATTTTTCGAAGGAGATTGTTGTGAATACTAAACGGTTCATGTTGCAAGCTGTAGTTCTTGCGGTCTTCGCCGCGCTTCCATCGCATCTGACAGATGACAATATTTCAACTGCTGACATTGTCGGCAGTATGTAATGAAGTCGAGTCGGACGTAAGAGTCAAATGATGAATGGGATGGCGCGGCGCGCCTTTGCGCTTTTCGCCGTTGTGGAGAGCGGGACTAAACCCCTTGCAATAGATTCTGCAGCACGAGCACCAAGAGTACGCCGGCGATCAACGCGAACGTCGCGGGCTTTTCGAAGCCGTGCGCGTGTGTCTCGGGGATCATCTCGTCGCTGATGACGTAAAGCATCGCGCCTCCGGCCGCGGCGAGAAGGAAAGGGAGCGCTCCGGCGAAGGCCGAGACGAGCGCATAGCCGGACAATACGGAGACTGTGCTTACGAGCGCTATGGCGAGCGATATGAGAATGATGCGCTTCGGTGCGAGCGCGATCGCGAAAAGCGGGGCGACGATGACGAACGCTTCGGGGATGTTCTGAACCGAGATGGCGCCCGCGACGGTGAGAACGTCGCCTATCTCGCCTGTTCCGAAGCTTACCCCGACCGCGAGGCCTTCGGGTATTTTATGGAGCGCGAGCGCCGCGACGAAGAGGAGGGTTTTGCCGATCGAACCGTTGTTGCGGTGGGTTTCGAAGTCGATGCCGGCGAGCCTGTGCAGATGCGGAATGAACCGGTCGAGAAGACTGATGACGCCGGCGCCCGTGAGTGCGCCCGCCGATGCGAGCGCGGCGGAAGCCGCTCCCGGGGCGAAGGCGTTCGCGAGCAGTCCGGCGCATGCCGCGGCGAGCATTACGCCGGCGGAGAAGCCGAGAACGATATCGTTGCATTTATGCGGCAGGGAGCGCACGGCGAGCCCGAGGAGAACGCCGATCGTCGTAGAACATCCGACGGACAGAAGAACTATCGTCAAAACTTTCATGACGCAATGATAACATATTTTTCATGGCCGACGGGATTTTTTTTCAGGGAGACGATAAGGCCAAGGGCCTTCTTTCTGCGGAACGCGCGACGCAATTTTTGGTATAATTGCGTGTAAATCGTATCGGGGCTTTCCGGCCGATCGGCGGTCGCGACGGCGCAGAGATACAAACTCAAGGAGTCAACGATGAACATGAAGTACACGGTATGCGCTCTTACGGGCGTCGTTTTTGCCGCAATCACGCAAGCAAAACCTCTGGCGCATCCCGCGCTCACGGTTACGCCGGATCGGGAATGGCAGATATATCCCTGCGAATCGAATGCGGTCTTGAAGATCGCCGTCACGTCCAAGGGCGTCATCGCGAAGGAAGGTATCGTCACGCTCAAGGTGACCAATGACGGAGGCAAGGAAGTCTTCGACGAGCGCACGTTCGACCTTTCCAAGGGCAATCCCGTTAAATACGTGTTTACGATGAAGAAGCCCGGCTTCGCGCTCTTCGAGACGAAACTTCTCGAGTCGCAGTGCCGCAGCCGCATCAAGCTCGGCTTCGATATCGAGAAGGTGCGCCCCGCGGCGGCCGAGCCGGCGGATTTCGACGCCTGGTGGAAGTCTCAGTTCGCCGAGCAGGACAAGCTCAAGGATACGATCTCCATCCGCCCGATGCCCGAACAGGGCTTCGACAAGCGCTGGGATTACTATTGCGTCAGAGCCAAGACTTTCGTCCCCGACGGTTGCACGTACGGCGTTCTCTCCGTGCCTAAAAACGCCAAGGGCAAGCTCGGCTGCATCGTGATTACGCAGTGCGTCGGCCCCGGTTACAACACGCCCGATCCCAATTTCGTCCGCACCGACATGATGACGCTCGCTCTCAGCGTGCACCCGTGGGATCCGATCGCGCCCGATTTCGCCAAGGTGTTTGCAGAAGAGAACGCCAAGTGCGTCGGCAAGACGTACACGTTGCGCGGATTCGAGTCCCGCGAGACTTATCATTACAGAAACGCCGTGCTCGGCTGCCGCGAGATGGTCAAGTACATCCGCGGGCGCGAGGATTTCAGCGGCGATCTTTTCTACATCGGCGGCAGCCAGGGCGGCGGCTTCGGCATCATTCTCGGCGGCATTTTCGCGGATGCGTTCACGGCGATCGCCGTTCAGATGCCGGCGATGTGCGATTTCGCTGGTTTCTTGCTCGGGCGCCGCAGCGGCTGGCCTTATCCCGCCGACAACTGGGTGAAGCTGCATCCCGGCGATGTCGACGCGGCCGTCTCGCGCTTTGGGTATTTCGACGGCGTCAACTGGGCCAAGCGTATCAAATCTCCCATTCTTTTCACGATCGGCATGATGGATGACTGCTGCCCCGTCTCCGGCACTATCGCCGCCTACAACTCCATTCCGAGAACTACGCCGAAATTCATTCAGCTCGGCAAGGACTGGACGCATTCCACCGGCTGGGGTCCGATGCATCTCTCCTACGGCTTCATCCAGAATTTCATGAATCCCGACAACAGGACGCCGTACCGCTACTGGTGGACCTGGAAGTGACCTTCAGGAAGACGGCCCCGGCCGCCGGAGGCCGGAGGCTGTCTCAGATGACGTCATGGCGCAAGGATAATATGGTATAATCGCACCGTTATGAATAATACCGAAATGCGAAGCAGGGCCTGGGAGGCGCTCTGGAAACGAAAGTGGTTCTGGAGACTGCTCGGGGCGACGCTTCTTCTTCAGCTCGCATGCCGTCTCGCCGTCAAGGCTCTGAACGGGATATTGTCCGCCATGGACGTCGTCGATTTGACGATGGTCGGGGGCGCTCTGCAGAATAAGCCGATGCGCGGCTTGATGTTCGAATATGTCCTGACGGCCATCCTCTGTATTCTTGTCGCTTTTC
Source organism: Kiritimatiellia bacterium (assembly GCA_045537795.1). GTDB lineage: Bacteria > Verrucomicrobiota > Kiritimatiellia > RFP12 > UBA1067 > UBA1067. The sequence continues at coordinate 15,764 of JAZSQE010000075.1, forward strand.
TTTTTCTCGATATCGGAGGTGATAGATACGGGCGTTTCTCCCGGGGCGGAGCCGTATTCTCCGCTGTTCCTGACGGGGGCGCTCGCGCTTTGCTGCGCATATTTCGTTCTGCTGGCATCGATAGCGTTATGTGCTTTCTACAACGGTGTCGGACAATCGATTCTCTATCGTGAAATCGCCTCGGAAAAACAAAAATCATTGGCGCCGCAAAACGAAAGGAGCGCAAGTTGACATGAACTACCATGATAATCAGGCCGTATCAACTGGTTTCGGACCGTTTCACCTCGGCAGACGCGATTTTCTGACCGGGTGCGGAGCGGCGGCGCTGGCGGTCGCCGCCGGCGGTTGCGTAAGCGGATTGAAAGTCGGCGGTTGCGGTTCGATGAGCGGGTACATCGCCCCTAAACTCAAGCGCGTGCGTGTCGGTTTCGTCGGCGTCGGCAGACGCGGTTTCTACGCGCTTTCACGGCTTGCCTTCATGCCCGGCGTCGAGGTCTCGGCGTTCTCCGATATCGACGGGGCGGCTATGAAAAAATGCCGCGATTTTCTCTCGCGGAAGAAACTCCCGCCGGCCCGCGAGTTTCTCGGTGCAGAGGCGTACAAAGATCTCTGCCAGTGGGATGCAGTGGATGTCGTCTACGTCTGCACCCCATGGAAACTGCACGCTCCGGTCTCTCTCGAAGCGATGCGCTGCGACAAGCACGCCTTCGTTGAAGTGCCGGCGACGATGGACGTCGACGGCTGCTGGGAACTTGTGGAGACGAGCGAGAAGACGCGCCGGCACTGTATGATGCTTGAAAACTGCTGCTACGGCGACAACGAGATGCTGGCGCTCAACATGTGCCGTCAGGGAGTTCTCGGACGTACCGTCTACGGCGAGGCCGGATATCTCCACAGCGGCGCCACCCGAGGGCATAAGTTGAGCCCGTTCCGCGCCGAATGGTATCAGGAGCACCGCGGCAATTACTATCCGACGCACGGTCTCGGCCCCGTCGCCCAGTATATGAACATCAACCGCGGCGACCGTTTCGACTATCTCAACTCGATGGAGACGAAATCCGTCGGCGATCTGATTCGCGAAGGCGATCCCAGGTGGAACGGGGAGAATCTCGAAATCTACCGCAAATACGTCATCGGCGGATACAACTCTTCGCTGATACGCACCGTCAACGGTCAGATGATTCTGCTCAATCTTTCGTGTTCGGTGCCGCATCCCTACAGCCGGATAAACACGATCCAGGGCACGCACGGCGTGTTCATGGACTATCCGCTCCGCATCGATCTCGAAAAAACTCCCGGTTCCGGGCCCGGGGATTTCAGCGAGAAGAGGACGCAGGAATACCGCGAAAAATATCGTCACCCGCTCTGGAAAAAACTCGGTGAACTGGCCAAGTCGGCCGGCGGTCACGGCGGCATGGATTTTCTGATGGATTTGCGCTGGGTCTACTGCCTGCAGAACGGCCAGCCGCTCGACATGGACGTGTACGATCTCGCTTCCTGGAGCTGTCTTTGCGAAATCACCGAGAAGTCTCAGGCCCGCCGCGGCGCGCCGGTGGAAATTCCCGACTTTACGCGCGGCGCATGGAAAACGAACAAGCCGCTCGGGATTGTCGATATCGATGTGTCCAAGATGGATTTTTCGCGCATCGGAGGTTCGGGGCCGCAGCAGACCATCGGACAATCTCTCGAAGGTTGAGCCAGAACCCGACAGTCGGATGCTGATATTCCCTATCGTTTCGGCTGTTCAAGGGAATGATTCTCCTTTGACATAGACAGGCCCGATCTGATCGTGTTTAGGGAATTTGCCGACCCGCAGAAAGGAAAGAAACGCTTGGGCCACGGTTTCGGCGTGGGCGAAAGGGTCCATCATCATTTTAGTCAGGGAAACGGGAGCTATTGGCCCGAAATGACGGTTTGACCAGACAACGACATTTACATCCTGCGGGATTTGTATGCCGTGTTTGACAAGCGCGAGTATGCCGCCGCGCGAAGCGAAATCGTCGGTAAATAAAATAAGGTCGGGAAGAGCGTTCGATTCAATCCATTTGCAGAGAGATTCAAAAGTCTGACGTTCCACCTGCTCCTGTTTTCCGATGTCCGCAGCCGGATAAGGGTTTATGATGTTTTTTACGCTGAAGCCGGCGGACTTGAGATCTTCTGTCGCATCCAAAAGCCACGGAATGGTTACAATCTGTAAAATTCTTTTGATTTTCGCTTTGTGGCAATGTTGAATAAAATCAGGCAAAGCGCTGCGGTGGGAATAACTTATGCGCCCCATGGCTCCGGGATATCTGATCGGGCGGAAAGTGCAAAGAACGTACGGAATATGCGCCTGGATGATCGGTTCAAGCATTTTATCGTCATAAACGAAGACAAGCGCCGCGATGAATTTTATTGTCGAGAGCAAATGCCGCAGCGATTGAAAATCGTATTGGCCGGAGGAACTCTTTCTCAAGGCGACACGCGATATGATGAAACCGGCATTCGTCAGCCGTTTGTCCGTCTCTTCCATCAGTACGCCGAGATAATAAGCGCCATGCCCGTTGGGGTGCACCAACAAAATCCTTTCCGTGCGGGGCAAATGATGCTCGTGGTTAAGCACGATCGTGCCCAAGCCCCGACGCGTTGACAGGAAACCTTCTCCCGACAGCAGCGAAACCGCTTCACGCGGAACCCGTAAACTGGTGCCCGCGATGCGCGCAAGCTCGCGCAACGAAGGGATTTTATCTCCGGAATGTATTTTATGCTCGCATATTGCAGAGCGGATCTGATCCGCCATCTGCTCCGGCAGACGCTTTGCGGCGCATGGATCAAGCCTAATAGAGTTAGCATCGAACATGACGCCTATTTTATCACAAAGTGTACAAAGTGTACAATGTAAATTGATAAGTATATCTTCTTTTGTGATATAATTGAGGCGTTTTAAAAAATCAAAAAAAGGGCAGCACATGAACAACAACAATCAGCACATGAGCAACAATTTCTCAACAATGATACGCTCTTTGACTCTTTGCACATTCTTCTTGGCATCAAGCGCCATATCGGCAAATCCTCGCCTCTCATTGGAATGGACGTTTGACGATGCCGAACGTCCGCTCCGCTCGCGCGGGAGTCAAAAGTTTGAATTCAAATCGTCGCGTCCTGAAAACCTCAAATTCATCGACGGAGTAGAGGGCAAGGCCGTTTTCTTCGGCGGCAAAGAGTCTCCGAATTCACTTCATCTGCCTGCAAAAGACAGCGATTGGATCAACGACCACATAACCGGAGGCACCAACAGCTTCACTGTCGAATGCTGGTTTAAATCGGACGATATAAATTTTTCGCTTTTGGGAGGGAATCGCACCGTCGCCTTCGGTTACAAAAGCCGCGGCTGGGCATTTGGAATGACACAAACCGGAATGCTGGTCGCCGTTCTCGGCAACGGCGAAGCCCGCACTTATTCCGTATGGAGCGTGTTGCGTTCACCTTATGAAAGCGGTCAATGGTCGCATTTGGCATTTGTCCGCGACGGTGCCACCTGCGATTTACGGCTCTATGTAAACGGCATTCCAACGCCGTATGACGACATTCACAAAAACCAGAAAGGTTTGAATGTAAAAGAATCGCTTATTACAAACACCTTTTCCAAAGGAGAAATAACGATTGGCTTTGACGCCATGACAGGTTACTGGTTCAACGGAGCCGTTGACGGCTTCCGTATAACAGCCGGAAAACTCTCTGAAAAAGAAATCAAAAAAAGAGCAGACCTTGTAGCCTCGCACGGCAAGGGCGGCCGCTTCGCCGAAGGCGTAACTCCCATTGAGGTGATGCGCCCTGTGCGCCCGGACCGGAAACCCCTTCAAATCCAACCGTTGCCGAAGAAGTTCTCACAATCGGGCAAAGCCGTCGAAATCGACTCTATTGCAATCGAGGCGGAAAACAGCTTCGCGGAAACGGCTAAGCAGACACTCCTGCGCAAAGCGCAACAAGAGTTTACTTTATCTACAAATAAAACATCGCAAGGTTTGGTTCTGTCCGTCAGGATCGAAAATCTTTCACAGACGGACCACCCCGAAGAATACCGCCTTTCAGGATGCAAAAAAAGAAACGTCTATGAAGTGGAAATCAAAGGCCGCAACCATTCCGCCATCTATGCGGCAAGTACGCTTTTGCAGCTTTTACGGACGACTGCGATAAACAATTCCTTGAAGAAAGCCGCCCTGCCGGAGAAATTCGATATTTGCGACTGGCCTACGATGCCGTGGCGTTTCTCGGTGCACGGCTGGGGCGGAGAACTCTGGGACCGTCCCGATTTCGATAAATTCCTCGAAGAAACCGCGCTGTTCAAGATGAACGCCCAGCACCATGATGTGCAATTCATAAAAAACGAAGAATACTTAAAACGCTTCTGCAAGAGCGCGGATAAGTTCGGCGTCGCGGTTGTAGGCTGGATCGGGTATCAATGTCACGACCCGATAACGCCCACGCGCCCGGATACTCTGTTGAAATGGAAGGCTGACATTGATATGTGCGGCCGCGCCGGAGTGAGGGCGCTTTCCTTTAATTTCGACGACCTCGGCGGCAAGTGGATGTCAATCAACAACGAAAGCGACGTAAAAGCCGCATACGGCGGACGACCCGGACGCCTTCATAACGCAGTGGTGATGGAGGGTGTCGCCTTCGCCAAAAAATGGCCGAAAATCCGTAAGTTCTGGGCGTGCCCCTGGATGTACGGCAAACGCTGGGAAGAGCAGGACGGCGCTTCATACTTCAAGGATTTCACAAGCGGATTTAAGGCGGAAAATATCGGTATGTGGCAGACCGTTTTCTCGAAAGCGGACGTGGAACGCCTTCTTACAACAGGTAACGCCGAAACATACGCTTATTATGTAAACGGCATCTGGCCGACTCCGTACTTCTTCCGTTGGTATATGGGGCCGGAGCGCCTCGACTGGACATGGAACATGTTCACAATCGACCGCAACGGCGTCGGACCTGTCGCCAAGAAGGAAACTCTTGCAGAAATAAATACGCTGCACAAACGGACCGATACTATTTTCGTGGCGTCATCAGCCGGCACGGCGCGTTTTCTCTGCGGCGTTATCGGATGGGACCCCGCACGTTATGACGGCGACGAGGCTGGACGCGCCGCGGCACAACGTGATTTCGGCAGCGGAGTATGGGAGCCTCTTACGTATTATTCCCGTGCTATCGCCCCGATTATCGCCTATTTTAAAGCGGACCGCACAGCGACGACGGTCGAATCGGAGCCGCCCGTCATTGAGCGTCGCGTCGGCTTGACCGAATCGGAGTTGAACGGATATAAGCGCAATCTTGAAATTGCCGAAAAGGCTTTTTCAGAGGTTGTCGCCGCGATCGATTCCCAAAAAGAACTTATCGACCGTCCGTGGGGCTCGGACCGCCGCGGCATACTGAAACGCGATATGCGGAAAACTTTGGATGAAATCCGCGAAAAGATATCCCTTGTATATCGCCGTTATAAAAAGTCGTCAAATTAAAAGAATACAAAAGGTGAAAACATGAAAAAAATCATTTGTGCGGTTTCACTGCTGCTTTGTGCCATTTGCCCGGCGGCCACATGTACATGGCAGGGCGATTCATCCGATTGGCGCTGGTGGTTCGGCGAAGGAATGTGGGATGTTGTTCCCACCTCGGAAGATGATGCAATTCTCGGAGCCGGCACGACCGGCGTCCACTCTTTCATAGAGCTGAAAAACGGAGATGACGTTTCCGTCAAAAATCTTCATTTGAGCTCAACGGAAGCGGCGAATGTTCATCTGAAAATCCCCTACGGAGCAAGGCTTTCGGTATTAAATGCCATTTATCCGACAAAACAAGGCATAAAAAACGTTACGAATACAATTGAAGTCGCCGGGGGAGATCTATCCGTAAAATCCTTAATAGGTTCCGGGGCGGCAACAAGTCTGGGAATTGTCAAAGTGACAGAAAACGGAACATTTAACATTTCCGCGGACACATCGATTACGACGGTAGGATGGCTCGGAAGAAGCGAGATTATTCTCGACGGCGGCACTTTCAATTTCACATCCTCCACCGCCAAACTTATTCTCGGCACTTCCGCTTCCGGATACGGCGCTCTTCATGCGTCCAACAATTCGAAAGTGGACGTTTCGGCTCAAATCATCCTCGGAGCCAACAACAAAGGAGCGCGAGGCGATATCGTTCTCGACAACGCCTCGAACATGACGATCTCAAAAGGCTTGTCGCTTGGCAATTATTCGACATCGTCATTGATTTTGACGAATTCGATATTGCATATAAAAGGCGAAGGCAACAGCCCTTTGGCGATTGCGACAATCTCAGACGGCGACACCACTCTCGACAAACTTTCCTATACGGGTATCGTTGAAATAGTCGGAAACGAAAGCATACTCTCAAACGATTACAGCCTTACTATCGTAAATAATGCCAAGATTGGACTTCACGGCGGAAAAATGATTCTCAGCCGCAAAACGAGCGAATCAGAAAACGTGTTTTCGCTCGGAAACCTGCAGAAAAGCCCCAGGAATTCCCTTCAACTCTTCGATATGACGGGAGGGGAATTTTTCATAACGAACGCTTCAAACAACGTATATTCGAGACTGAATCTCGCAAGCGCGGGAAAGCCGCACTTCCGTCAAAGCGGAGGATATGTCCATGCGGCGGGTTTGGCGTTTAACGGCTCGGGAGATGACGAACCTCTTTATGAAATCAGCGGCGGAAAACTGGAGCTCTACGTAAAGGAACTCACTTACGGAATCACCGGCAACGACACCCAATCAAACAAGCAGGGGATATTTTCGATTGTCGGCGGATCGCCTGAAATATTGACTCCGCGCATCGGCAATTATTATAAATCTTACCAACCGCTTTTCGATTACGTCATCTGCACAAACGGCATCGCTCCTCTAACCTTGACCGAACGAGGCAGCGTCAGCTCCTTGGATTGGGTCAACGGCTTTTTCAACATTAGACCGCAGGGAGGATTGCAGATTATAGACTTCGATTCCGTAAAACTTATCGACGGAACAAAAGCGAACAGAAAATTCTCATTAAATTCGCCCGGCATAAACACGCTTCTTCCCTCTTCGGAACTTTGGATAGCCCCCGAATCGTTAAGCGTCATATCGGATTTATCCGTCATGCTGAACCCGAATGCGGAAATCGCCTTTGGCGCGTCTCTCCCTTCCGGAATTTCGCGCGGTTTTATCAAACTGCCGAAAGTAAAAGGAAATTGGGAAATGGCGAGAATCCTTCTCCAACTCGACGTGCAGGAAGGTGAAACTCTTGCGGAGATTGCCGAAGAGTTTACAAAATCGGGTTATGCATCAAAGATTGTTTCGGGCAATGACGAACACAACATTTCAGTCGATATCCCGCTTCACTTGCTTTCACCCGGTTCTTCCGACGAAAAGCTGCTTTTTGATTTCAACGTTTATTCGTCCGGCACCGATTTCGCCGCAAACGCTCCGCGTGTACGCGCGTTTGTGAGACGCGCAAATTTTGAAACTTCCAACAGCGGCTTGATGGTAATAATCAGGTAAACAATACAAGGGGAAACCGAATGGTAGCTCTCGCGTTCATTCTCGCTTCTCAAATCAACATTTCGCAATCCCTTCTCAACACTTATCCGTTTTCGGACCCGGACCCCGTGCCGGCTGTTAAAGAAAAACGTTGGCCATATTTTCGCTACGACGGAGCTTCTCTTAACGGCACAACCCAAAAGTGGCAAACCGTCGAACTTGAGAACGACAGAATAAAAGTTACGATACTTCCCGCCGTCGGCGGGAAGATATGGGGTGCGACGGACAAAAAAACGGGGCGTGATTTCATTTACTTCAACCGCGCCGCGAAGTTCCGCAACATCGCTTTACGCGGGCCGTGGACATCCGGCGGAATCGAATTCAATTTCGGTTTGATCGGGCACTCGCCGTCGACTTCCACACCCGTCGATTGGTGTGTCAGAACAAACGATGATATGTCCGTCAGTTATTTCTGTTCGAACACTGAACTTATCAACAGAACCACATGGCAGGTGGAAGTGCGGATAGGAAAGGACGACCCGTTTTTTACGACGCATACGCTTTGGCACAACTCTTCCGGGGTCGCCACGCCGTATTACCACTGGATGAACGCCGCTTTTTCGACGCGAGGCGACCCGGAACTTGTATTTCCGGGCGAGTTCTGGATAGGCCACGACGGTGATGCGCACCCTTGGCCGGTGGATGAGAAGAGCCGGGATTTGCGCTTTGTCGGCAAACTTGATTTCGGAACAAACAAAAGTTACCATATATGCGGAGCGGACGTGCGTATTTTCGGGGTGTGGTGGCACGACTGGAATATGGGGGCATATCACCGCAACGATTTCGGGGAGAAATACGGCAGGAAAGCCTGGGTTTGGGCTCTGTCGAGAGAAGGCGGCATCTGGGAAAATCTGCTTACGGACACGGACGGACAATACATGGAGCTTCAGTCGGGAAGGGTATTTAATCAGCCCCGCCGGAAAACATGGCAGACTCCTTTCAAGCATCCGGTTTTCGCTCCGGGCGCAACGGAGTCGTTCAGCGAAGAATGGGGCGTATGCCATGACAGAAACATGTTTGCCGCCAAACAGGGGAAAAACGGTTTTGCCGAGCGTACTCAAAAAATGCCGGATGACTTCGACTGGACGGGCACATACGGCCTCTTTGTCCGCGGCGAACAGGCCATGTACGAGAAAGACGATGCCACGGGTGAGGAGTTTCTGAAAAAATCGTTGGAAAAAGACCCCTGCTTTTCGCCCGCGCTCGTTGCTCTTGCGGAACTTTATTTCCGTCAGGCGAAATACGTCGACGCGGAGAAGGCTGCGGAAAAAGCGCTTGCCGTAAACACTTACGATCCCGCCGCCAACTATATTTCAGGAATGATTGCAAAAGCGAAAGGCGGAGAATTGAAAGCCTTGGAGCGACTGGGGCTTGCGGCATACTCGCCGTATTACCGTGCGGGCGCGAACGCCGAGATGGCGAAAATCTATCTTTCCTTAAAGCAATGGGATCGTGCGTGCAAGGCGGCGGAGAAATGCCGCGAGGCAAACGCCAAATCGATCGACGGTTTTGCGTTGGGCGCTCTTGCGTTGCGCGGGACGGGGGAAAAGGCGAAAGCGGAGAAACTGCTTTCGCAAGCGCGCGCGCTCTGGCCGCTTTCCCGCGTGCTTATGTCGATTGCCGGCGTCGAAACTCCGACGCTGAACGAGCTGCCCGATGAGGTTGAAACGGAAGTCGCATTCTGGTTTTTGAAATGCTCTCTCATTGACGAAGCGAAAAAACATTTCAGGAAGTCCGGCGGCTTTCTCGGCGATCTGATGCTGGCATGGATGGACAGAAATGTGCAGGCTCTTGAAAGAACCGCTTCAAGAAGCGTCCGCTTCGCTTTTGCGTTTCGACCGGAATATATTGAGGCGTTGGATTGGGCGATATCGCACAGCCGCAGCTGGAAATTCAAATTTCTGCGTGCGCAGTTTGCCGCCGCGAACGGAGACGAGGATACGGCGGAAAAACTGCTCAACGGCGTTTCGGACGCGGACGACGCCGTTTTTTATCTTTTCAGAAAGAAGCCCGGCGATTTGGAACGCGCCGCGGAACTTGAAGACTCGTGGCGAATCGGCGAAGCCATGATGAAAATGTACGCGGAGAAAAAAGACTGGCGGAAAGCCGCCGAAACGGGGAGGCTCTATCTTTCCCGCCATCCCGGAAACAATGCTCTGGAAATCCTGTACGCAAACGCCCTGCTGCAACTAAAAGATTACAAAGGCTGTATGAACTTCCTTGAAAAAGTTGTAATTCTACCTTCTGAATTCGGCGACAATGCTACAGACATCTGGCATGCGGCGCAGGACGCGTTGGGGGAAAAACGCACCTGGCCGGAAAATCTCGGCAAAGGCGAACCTTACTCCGACGGACTTTACGAAAACGATCGGGTGTCGGCGAAAGTGACCGGCGTCGCTTTCAGCTGGGGCGCTAACGCAGACCCGGATTTTGTCCAGCCGGATTTGTACGCGGTGTTCAAAAAAACGGACGGGACGGAAAAAGAATTCCATTTTCACGGGGTCTGCCACAAAGGTTCTTTCATCGTCGACCTTCTCCTGACACGGGAAATGCGCCGCGAAATCGGTGCGGATGCGATATTCGGCGGCATTCGCTTAAAGGGTGGTCGTCCAGAAACCAATGCGAAAATCAAGATTGAGGATGTTCAAGTATTTAAGGAAAAACTCAAACCGCTTGATATAAAAATCACACCGCGCGGAAATCTTCCGTTTCCCGTGCGGCGCGACACCATCGTTCCCGACACGAAAAATCCGCAAGATGGAGATTTGCAAGCCCGATGGAACGTGCAGCTGCCGAAAATGTGCAAAGTGTCGATGCGCAGAAAGGGAAAGTCGCTTGTCGTCGACATTGAGGCACCGGCAGGTTCTGTAACTGAAATTCCCATCGGAACGGCTTGCGAGGCAAAGAAAATAAAAAGCTTCCCCATCCCGTATCTTACATGGGGCGAACGTGACGGACGCGTACTTGCCGACCTTCTTGAAGGCGGATGGTTCCGTCTTGCGCAATTCGATTGGTATGTTTCCAACGCTTCTGATGTGTACGCAAAAGAAACGCCGAACGGCCGCGAACTTGTCGCGCGGTATTTGCCGGACACCGACGGGAACTATAAACCGGTCAGAGAAAGAATAGTCATCTCGCTTTCCGAAAAATTCGAAGAGATTCTGCCAGAAATCCCGAACCCTAAATCGCCTTGGAAAAAAGTTTGCGGCAGGAACGTCTGGAGAAGCCATCCTTCATTCAACAGAGCGGATGATATTGCTTTATGGAGAGCCGCAAAAAAAGCGGGATTCAGACATTTGACCATTACCGACCATGAGACCCAATGGCGCGACAACGGCGAGCCGTTCACATTCTGCACCCGTGCCGCCGAAGGCAAAGGAGGAGACGCCGCACAATTGGCTTATACGAAAACGATGACGGAAGAACTCGGCTATCGTTACGGACCATACAACAATTTTACGGACATCTCCACGCAAAGCGACTTCTACAATCGTGATGCCGTGGCACGCAGGCCCGACGGTTCATTCTACCGCGCATGGTTGCGCTGTTACGGACCGAAACCCGTTTTGGCACCGCAAGCCTGTGATAAATTCGCAGGCGAACTTAAGCGCAAATTCGGCTTCAATACCGCATACTGCGATGTGCACACTTCAATGCTGCCATGGCAACGCACGGATTACGACGCGCGCGTCCCCGGCGCGGCAACATACGCGCAGACTTTTTATTCATGGGGAGAAATGCTCCTGAAGCAGAAAGAACATTGGAACGGTCCGGTTTATTCCGAAGGGTCGCACCACTTCATGTGGGCGGGGCTTGCCGACGGCTCCTACGCGCAGGACCGGTCGTATGATTTCCGCACCGAGCCGTGGATTGTCGACTTTGAACTCTTCCGGACGCAAAAACTCTCGACCGATTTCGGCATGGGCTCGCTCAGCATGTTCTCGCCCCCGAAAACCGACCTTGAAAGAATGTATTACCAACCCGGCGCACCGAAAGGACGCAATGAACTCGTCAATCGCTTTCTTGCCGCCACGATAGCTTTCGGACATAGCGGCATGCTGATAGCAGACGGATGCTGGGATCCCCCGAGCCCCTTCGGTCCGGCATACGGCAGACCGGTAAAACCGGTATGGAAAGAACGCGGATTTCCCGCGGAAATGTATCGCAGCTACTTTATGATTCAGGCGCTGGCCCATAAATACACGCAGTCCGAAGCGCTCAGCGTCCATTACGCCGGAGCGGACGGAAGGCTGCGCACGACATCCGAGGCGATCATCGACGGCTCCGTCGCGCTCAACCGCATCGTCGCGCGGTATAAAAACGGCGTCATCACCGTCGCGAACGGCAATGACTCGCTGAAATGGGATGTAGAGATTGACGGACGGAAATTTTCACTCTCCCCCAACGGCTTCGCAGGATGGGGTTGCGGCGTTGAAGTTCTTTCGACCGAAGAACAAGGCAGGCGCATACACAGAGCCGAAGGACCCGAATACAGGTATCGTGAAGTCGAAGGCGAAGATCCTGTCGCGGTGTCGCTTTAAGCCTGAATTCGCCATCCGTATCAATAGCATGCGTTTTTTGATCGCGATCGGACGCGGCGCCGGCGATTTCAATGTAGGAACGCCTTTCGGGCGGACTTTGATTTTCCGCGTGGCGGGGCCGACGAAATTTTGATATACTCAAGCGGCGATGAAAGAGGAAATCAAAACTTACGGGCTGCCGCTGCCCACGATCCGCAGATACCCTCTCTATCTGCGGGCGATAAAAACGATGATGGCCGCGGGAGAATTGAACGTCTCAAGCGCCGTATTGGCCGAGCGTCTCGGGCTCGATCCCGTGCTGACCCGGAAAGACCTCGCTATGACCGGCGTATGCGGCAAACCGCGCCGGGGGTATCCCGCGAGAGAATTGTGCGAAGCGCTCAACCGCTCCCTCGGGTGGGACAACGTTACGGAGGCCGTGCTCGTGGGCGTGGGCTCTCTCGGAAGCGCACTTCTCGGCTATTCAGGCTTCGAAGAGCAGAATCTTTCCATAGATTTCGCTTTCGACGACGATCCGGCGAAAATCCACGCCAAATTCCACGGTGTCAAGGTGCGCCCCATGGAGGAGCTTTGCGACATCGTGAAGAAATTCAGGATAAAAATCGGAATCCTGACGGTTCCGAACTGCGCCGCGCATGAATGCGCCGAAAAACTCGTCGCCGCCGGAATAAAGGGCATTTGGAATTTTTCGCCCATTCAGATAGAGACTCCCGCGAACGTGATTGTGCAGAACATGGATCTCGCGCAATCTCTGGCCGTTCTTTCCCACGCGATTTCGCGCTCGCCGTGACGAGCGCCGCTCAGTCTCGGCGAACGTCGGCGCCGAGCGCGGCGAGAGAGCGCTCGACCGCCGCGTAGCCGCGGTCTATCGTCTCGGCGTTGAGTATCGTCGATTGCCCCTTGGCGGCGAGAGCGGCGATGACGAGGGCGATTCCGGCTCGTATGTCGTTGGCGACGACCGTCCCTCCGCAAAGCTGCGAGGGGCCCGTAACCACGACCCGGTGCGGATCGCATTGGACGATTTTGGAGCCCATCTGCCTCAGGTGGTCGACGAAGTAAAGCCGTGATTCGAACATCTTTTCGAAAAAGAGGCACGTGCCCCGCGTCTGCGTCGCGAGAACGATAAGTATCGACATCAGATCCGACGGGAAGGCCGGCCACACTCCGTCGGAAATCGACGGGATGGCGTCGCCGAGATCGTACTTCATCTTGAGCCTGCGCTTTTTTTTCGGCACGTATCTGAGCGTCCGTTCTTTCGCGTCGAGCGTCCACGTCACGCCGAAACGCCGGAACGCTCCCTCGATTATTTCGAAAGGACCCGGCTCGACGTTGACGAGCGTGAGTTCTCCTCCCGTCACGGCCGCCGCGGCGATGTAGCTGCCCGCTTCGATGTAGTCGCACCCGACGCGCGCCGTGCAGCCGCCGAGTTTTTTAACGCCCTCGATGACGAGCCTGTTCGTTCCCGCGCCGGTGATCTTCGCGCCCATCGAATTGAGCATCGCGGCGAGATCCTGTATGTGCGGCTCGCAGGCGGCGTTGTAGATTTCGGTTTTCCCCCGCGCGAGAACCGAGGCCATGAGAATGTTTTCCGTCGCTGTAACGGAAGCTTCGTCGAGAAGTATTTTCGCGCCTTTCAGTTCTCCCCTGAAGCGCAGTGTCTTGCGCCCCGCGACAGCCTTCGCGCCGAGCGCCTTGAAGCCGGCGAAATGCGTGTCGAGACGGCGGTGGCCTATCGCGTCTCCTCCGGGCGGGGGCAGCGAAGCGCGGCCCAGACGCGCAAGAAGCGGCCCCGCGAAAAGAAAACTCGTGCGGATGCGCGCGGCGAGTTCGCCGGCGATGATCGCCGTCTTGAGTTTTGCGGCGGTTATCACGACGCAGCCTTCTTTTTTGTCTCGCTTTACGTCGGCGCCGAAACTTTCCGCGGCTTCGAGCATCGCGTCGACGTCGGTTATATCGGGGAGATTTTCTATCTTTACGCTTTCGCCGGTCAGCAGCGAGGCGGCTATCATCGGCAGCGCCGCGTTTTTATTGCCGCTTACGCGGTGAACGCCGGAAACGGTTCGTCCGCCGTGGATCGTCAGTTTCATCGTATCTGCATCTTTCTCGCCTCGCCCACGAGCGCGCGCGAATACGGGTGCGAGGGTTCGTTGAAGAACGATCGCGGATTGTCGGACGTCTCCACGATTTCGCCGTCTTTCATGACCGCGAGTTTCGTCGCCGTGTTGGCAACGACGCCGAGATCGTGGGTGATGAGCAATACGGCCGAATCGGCCTGGTGAAGTTCTTTCATGAGCGCAAGAACTTCGGCCTGAATCGTGACGTCGAGAGCGGTCGTCGGCTCGTCGGCTATCACGAGGTCGGGGGAAAGCATAAGCGCCATCGCTATCATCACGCGCTGCTGCATGCCGCCGGAAAGTTCGTGCGGATAGGCGCGCGCGCTGGTCGCGGGATCGCGAAAGCCGACCTTGCCGAGCCATTCGACGGCCGTCTCGCGCGCAGACGCGGCGCTTACGTCGCGGTGCAGCAGGACCGTCTCGGCGAGCTGATCCGCTATGCGGCGCAACGGGGAGAGAGAGCCCATCGGGTCCTGGAAAATGACTCCGATGCGCGAGCCCCTTATTTCGCGCAGGAGCGAAACGGGCGCTTTCAGGATGTCGATGCCGTCGAAAAGGATGCGGCCCTTGGGCCAGAACGCCGGCGGCGAAGGCAAAAGGCGCGCGACCGACATGGCGACGGAACTTTTGCCGCTGCCGGATTCGCCGACGATACCGAGTATTTCGCCGCGCTCCAGCGTGAGACTGACGTCGCGCGCGGCGCTTGTCACCGTACCGTCGTCGTTTCTGAACGAAACATCGAGATTTTCAATTTCAAGCAACATCCTCGTGATTATACCATAAATTCCCTGTCGCGTGGCAGATCGCGCGGGTTGTATGCGGCGTTGGAGCGTTTCGCTTCAGTTGCTAAGAAGCGTGGGTTTTTGATATAATACATCGCGTTTTCGGCGGCCTGGGAGGGTCGGGCCGATAAGCGTTTATTGTTTTTTGACAAAAAAGGAGCGAAAAATGGCGATGAACAACCAGTTGCTGGCGGTCGTGCAGCACATCGAGAACGAGCGCGGCGTGAGCCGTGAAATCGTTTTGACGGCTATCGAGCAAGCTATATGCCAGGCTGCCCGCAAGAATCAGGATGTCACCAACGATCTGCGCGTCGCCATCGACCGCAAGGATCTTTCGCTCCACGTTTACGATACGCTCGTCGTTTCGAGCGAAGAGACGGGCCCGGGCTTCATCACCCCACAGCGCGCGATCAGGTTCAATCACGGCAATCCCCTCGCCGAAGGCGACACTATTGAAATCGAGATGCCGGCCTCGCGTCTCGGGCGCATTGCGGCGCAGACGTCGCGGCAGGTGATAATGCAGAAGATTCGCGAAGCCGAGCGCATGAACACTTTTTCCGAATACAAGGATCGCGTGGGCGATATCGTCTCGGGCACCGTGAGCGCCATCTCGCACCGCGACACCTACGTCACCGTCGGCAAGACGGAGATGGTTCTGCCCGGCAAGGAGCGCATCCCGACCGAAGATTTCCAGGTGGGCGACCCGATACGAGCTATCATTCTCAGAGTCGATCAGGACGCGAAGGGCCCCTCCGTCGTTCTCAGCCGATCGAGCGGCAAGTTCGTCGAAGCGCTCTTCCGCATTGAAGTGAGCGAAATCGCCGACGGCGTCGTCGAGATCATGGGCGTGAGCCGCGACCCCGGGTTCAGGGCGAAACTCGCCGTCAGGACGTCGAACGAGAACGTCGACCCCGTGGGCGCGTGCGTCGGTCAGCGCGGTAGCCGCGTAAAGACGATCGTCAACGAACTTTCGGGCGAGAAGATCGATATCGTGCGCTGGAACGAGGATATCCGCCAGTACGTCGCGCAGGCACTCGCGCCCGCGAAACTCGAGTCGATAGAGGTCGACCCCGTACAGCCTAACACGGTCAATGTTGTCGTCGCCGCCGACCAGTATTCTCTCGCGATCGGAAAGCGCGGCCAGAACGTGAGGCTTACGACGAAACTCACCGGCTGGCACATCGAAATCAAGAAGTCGATGGCTACGGCGAGCTTTGAAGACCAGAAGGCCGAGGCCATCAAGGAACTCGCTGAAACGTTCAGCGTTTCGATCGCGGTCGCCACGCAGATGGCCGATGCGGGCTATCTCAACGTCGAAGGCATCGCCGAAGAGGATGAAGCGGGCTTCATAGCCGCCACGGGCCTCGACGAGATCACGGCCAAGGGCGTGTATGCTGCGGCGAAGGCCGTTGCCGAACTTACGAGCGGAGCTGAAGAAGAGGCCTGAAAATGAGAATTTACGAATTAGCGAAAGAAGCGGGTGTCACGAGCGCGCAGGTGCTCGGCGCCGCCGAAAAAGCCGGAGTCGAAGCCTCGAGCGCGATCAGTTCGGTCACCGGGAGCGACGCGGAGAAAATCCGCGAAGCGCTCGGCGCAGTCGACAAGGCGGCGCTTGAAGCGAAGCGCGCCGCCAAGAAGGCCAAGGCGGCCGAACTCGGCAGCGCGAGGCGCGAAGCCGACAAAGAAGCCCTCGCGCGCCATCTCGCCGTCGCCAAGGCGGCCGCCGAAGGCTCCGTGCCGCCCAGTCTCCCCAAGTCGGCCGCCCCCGCCGCGTCCAAGCCGGCGGCTCCCGCCGCTTCAACGCCGGCGGCTCCCGCCAAAGGCGCTGTGCGCATGGCTCCCGCCGTCAAGCCCAAGCCGTCCTCGCCCGCTCCCGATTTCGCGAAGACGGGGCTTACGCACGCCGGTTTCAAGCCGCTTCAGAAAGCGCGTCCGACGCCGACGATCACGATCTCCGTCGCGGCGCCGCCGAAGGTAAGGCCGCCCAAGGTTGAGAACTACGACGATGACGAGCGCGGCAGCCGCAAGGGCAAGAAGGGCCGCGAGGGGCAGAAGAGTTTCGATAAGAAGGTGCCTCGCGTCGCTCCGCAGGTCCCGCAACAGGGCGGGCGTATTTCGGTCAACGAAGAGCTCAAGGAGATTTCGATCCGCGGCGCGGTCGTCGTCAAGGATCTCGCGGCGAAGCTCAACGTGAAACCCAACCGTCTGATCGCCGATCTGATGGGGCTTAAAATTCTTGCTTCGATCAATCAGCGCGTCGAACCCGATATCGCCACGAAGGTGGCCGAGAAGTACGGTTTCAAGGTCATGATCGAGCACGCCCGCGACAAGGCCGCCGCCAAGCCGGTTCTCAAAGCCATCGACGCCGACGATCTCATTCCCGAAGACGCGCCCGAGACTCTCAAGCCTCGCGCGCCCGTGATCACGTTTCTCGGGCACGTCGACCACGGCAAGACGACGCTTATGGACTGGATCCGCAAGGAGCACGTCGCCGCCGGCGAAGCGGGCGGCATTACCCAGCAGATATCCGCCTATCAGGTCGAGATCGCCGGCAAGAAGATCACGTTCCTCGACACGCCCGGTCACGCCGCGTTCAGCGCGATGCGCGCTCGCGGCGCGCAGCTTACCGACATCGCGGTCATCATCATCGCCGCGGACGACGGCATCATGCCCCAGACCGAGGAGTGCATCAAGGTCGCTCGTCAGACCGGCGTGCAGATCATGGTCGCCATCACGAAGTGCGACAAGCCTACGGCCAACGTCGACAGGGTGAAGCAGCAGCTTCAGAAAGAAGGTCTCACGCCCGAAGACTGGGGCGGCGACATCATCTGCTGTCCCGTTTCCGGCACGACGGGCGAAGGCGTCGACGCGCTTCTCGAAAACATTCTCGTTCAGGCCGAAGTTCTGGAACTGGCGGCCAATCCCGCGCGCCGCGCCAACGGCTACGTCATCGAAGCCGAGCTTCAGCAGGGCCTCGGGCCGTGCGCGACGCTGCTCGTCACGGGTGGCACGCTCAAGGTGGGCGACGCGATTCTCATCGGCGAGCATTTCGGCAAGGTTCGCGCGCTCATCGACGACCACGGCAGGCGCATCAAGGAGGCGCCTCCCGCGATGCCCGTCAAGTGCACGGGGCTTTCGGGCGTGCCCGAAGCGGGCGCGGAGTTCCGCGTGATGCTCGACGAAAAGCGCGCTCGCACGCTCGCCGAGCAGACGGCGCAGGAAAAGAAGGAGCAGGAGCTTTCGAATTCGAAGGCCGTCACGCTCGAAGCCCTCATGGGCCGCATGGCCGCAGAGGGGCGGCGCGAACTGAATGTCGTCGTCAAGTCCGATACGCAGGGTTCACTCGAAGCGATCGTCGAAGCCTTGAGAGAAATCAAGTCGGAAAAAGTGTCGCTTAGCATCATCGGCACGGGTACGGGTAACGTCTCTCTCACCGATGTGACGACGGCCGCCGCCGGCAAGGCGATAATCGTCGGCTTTGACATCGCCAACGATTCCGGTGTGCAGAGCCGCGCGCGCCATGACGGCGTGAGAATCAATTCCTTCAGGATCATTTACGAACTTCTCGATCACGTCAAGAAGTGCATGCTCGATCTTCTGCCTCCCGAATACAAGGAGGTCGTCAAGGGACACGCCGAAATCAAGGCGATCTACGACATTGGCAAGCTCGGCAAAATCGCCGGCTCGCAGATGCTCGACGGCACGCTTATCGCGAAGGAGAAGTACCGCATCCTGCGCAACAAGACGCAGATATGGGATGGCAAGGTCAAGACTCTGAGACACTTCAAGGACGAAGTGAAGGAAGTCACGGGCCAGCAGGAATGCGGCGTGTGCTTCGAAGGGTACGAAGATTTCAAACCAGGAGATATAATCGAGTGCTACATTCTCGAGGAACTGCCGCGCAGCCTCTGAGGGGGATTTGGGGACAATGGCCGTAAACAGACTCGAGAGAGTGAATTCCCTTTTAAAGCGGGTTATCGCCGAGGGGATGTTCACGGTGATGCAGGGCGACAGCGTCGCTCCGGGGCTTATCACCGTCACCGAAGTTTCGTGCGGCAGGGATCTTCGCGACGCGACCGTGAAGGTGTCGGTCTTCGGCGACGAGAACGTCAAGAAGTCGGCGCTCGATCACCTCAAGCACAACGCCAAGCGCTTTCAGCAGATCATCAACCGCGAGATACAGCTCAAGTTCACCCCGCGCCTCACGTTTCAGCTCGATCGTTCGCTCGAAAAGGGCGATGAAGTGCTCGCGATTCTGAGCAGGCTCGAAACGTCCGGCGCCGACTCAGGTTCCGTATCGAAGACTTTTTTGTAGGTCATGCATGAGCATGCGCCCGGCAAACTCGAGACGCTCAAGAAGATGGGCGACGAATATGAAATAGCGGCGATCGTCGATGATTTTCCCCGCAAGTCGCCGATGTACCGCGATCAGAAGTGGGATACGGCGAACTATCCGATCGTCACCGAGACGGAGGCCTGGAAGATTCCTGGCATCGATGTCATCTCGTCGATATGGTCGAGCCGCTGGTGAAGGGCGATCCCGTAAAGGTGACGCGCATTCTCAAGAGCGCCTTCGGCTACGCGCCCGGCGGCAGGACGGACGGGACGGCGCTTCTTGATTTTCCCGAAACGAACGTCCTTATCCGCACGGCGTGCGAAATGCCCGGCGGCATTCTGTCGCGGAGGCTGCGCGTGGACGGCACGAATGGCACGATCGACCTGTGCCCGATCGAGCGGTTTGACGGCGAGGAACTCAAGTTGACGATAATGCTTCGCGAGGCTGCGGGGTCTCTGGCGGCGGGGCGGCGGGAAATCGGATTCGGCATCCGAAACGACCGCTACGAGGGGCAGCTGCGCGAACTTGTCGCGGTAACGGCGCTCTACGGGATCTGCCGCGGTTTCTTCGAGGTCAATACGCACGCGTCGCTCTTCGACGTGATTCCGCCGGAGTACCGCTCGACGGCAATCGGCATTTTCGGCATCTTCGCGTTCTCGGTGGGCGGGCTGTCGGGCATCTTCATGGGTTGGCTTTCGCAGAACTGCGGCGTGAGAGGTTTTGAGATCGGATTTCTCGCGCTCTGCGCATCCTATCTGGCCGCAGCCGTTATGGCGATATCGTTTTTCGTCACCTTCAAGCGTGACAGAATCTCCGAATGAAGAGGTAGCGCAGCGACATAAAAAGAATCGCGACTTAGAATTGCAGATGATAGACATTAAACCCAATTTTTATAATTAACCAATGATAATACATATTGTGATATAATATTGGAGTTCAACAACGAAGTTATAATATGTTAGATTCACTTCTGAAAGTGAAAGGTATTTCTTGTTCTTTCCAAGGAGAGGCGCTTGCGTTTTTCGCTCTTGCGGCTCTGTATCCTCTTGCAGTACCCGCGAAGCAAATTTCTGTTTCCCCTCTGCCGGCGTCTCCATATGTCGATACCGAGGCGGCAACAAATATAGTGTTTAATAAGCATCGCAACGATGTCAAAAAAATTGAGTTCAAATTTATGTTGGATTGCTCGCCGTCAAATTGCATTCAGGTCGCGCTCGGGACGGACATGGATGAGGATGGCGATCTTTCCTTTGCGGAGACTGGGGCCGTTTACGGCTGGCGAAACGGTCGGTATTTCATAGAAGATGTCGTTGCCGGGGAAAGACATGAACGGTCAATTGATGCTGACGAGCGCATGGGAACACAGGTTTTCAGCGTTAATATGCATACAACCGGAGAGTATTTTCCTAAAACCTTTTGGGCAAACATTGACGGAGTTTCTGCTTTTACAAATCTCTCCACAACCGTTCCCGCATGGCTTTATCAGCCAAAGTGGAATCTGATGCGAATCACCCGCCGAGGAGTGAATGTTCCATCTGAATGGTTCAGTCTCGACATACAGTACGGTTATTTTTATATAATTGTCAGGTAAAAGCAGACGAGAGAGATATGGATATAACTGCTGCAAAAGGAGTATTTGACTGGTTCTTGATGAGAGCCTGTCTTTCTGCTTTGGCGGCTTTGTCGGGATTTTTTCTCTTTGTTGTTTTATCTCGCGTTTTGATTCGACTTAAAGCTGCGGCGAAGCGCTACGGTTGGCCTCTTGTATCACTATTCATCGCATTTAGTTCGTGGGCGGCTTATACGGCGTTTCCGACGGCGGAAGAGAAGAATAGAAATGTTGCCAATGTGGGAATGTTGCCAATAACCAATACCAATTCCCAATTGGGGAAC
>JAZSQE010000071.1:0-35575 GCA_045537795.1 Kiritimatiellia bacterium
GTTTATGATGGGGGATTTTCTCGTTGTCGCGCCTCAGTGCGTCAAGGGCGCAAAAGACCGCAAGGTCATGATTCCGCCCGGCAGGTGGCGCGGCGACGACGGAGCCGTTTATGAGGGTCCTCGCGTGATCACCACGCCAACACCTCTTGACCGCATTGTGTATTTTGAGCGCTGCCGTCGGAATTCTACTGGTGAATAAAGCCTTTTTGACCCTAGGATTTCCCAGGATTTTCGCCATAGCTCGTCCACTGTCTGGATTCTCCGCGCGGATGTGGTGAATGCGAAAGATTACTGTGGCAAGGTGTTGCATGAGGCTAAAGCCAAAAAGTTTGCATAATTGGTGACCTTTTGACAGGTGCCTCACAACCACCGCCCACAAGCGGTTGAAATTCTGGTATAATACCAGTGCTTTCTCCGAAGAGGATGTCGGTCTAAAAAATCGTGCAGGAGGGCCATCGGAAATGATGCTGATTTAATCGCGGGCGACTCATGCCGGGTAACCGCCGAAAAAGCGAAGCTTTTGAGGGCCGAGGCCGATAGGCCGAGGGGGTAGCCGAAGGCCGAGTTAAGGCGTTGAAAGCGTGAATCCGCGAGGCCAACGGGCAGGCGTGGCAGATGCACCGTAGAACCGTAGGTTCGGAGGGAACATCGCCGAAGGCGACCCGAAGGGTGCGCAAGCATGTGCGCCAATATAACCAGCGGGGAGTAACCGCGAGGGGTTACTGCTAAGACAGGTTTACTATACCCCGGAGGCAGTATGAAAAATCAGAAACCAGCTCAATCTGAAAAAGAATCTTGCGAAGTCACGAATAGTTTAGCCGTCGCCGAACTGACAACGGTGGATGCCATACGTTCGAGAATCTTTACGACTCGAGACGCCCAAGTTATGCTTGATCGCGATCTCGCCGAATTATATGGGGTTGAAGTGGGGCAACTTAATAGACAGGTAAAGCGCAATATTGAACGTTTCCCAGAAGACTTCATGTTTCAGCTGACCCATGAAGAATGTTCAAGATGCCAAATTGGCATCTTGAACGGTGGAAGGGGAAGCAACATAAAATATCTCCCTTAAGGAATCGGACAAGTTCCACGACCGCTTCCTCATCATCGACAAGTCAACGCTCGTACATGTCGGGGCATCGCTCAACCATCTTGGCAAGAAATGCTTTGCGTTCTCGTCGCTTGACAAGTCAAATATACCAGACATCCTATCGAAGCTCTAAAGTCATTGCGCTATGCTGATATAATCGGGTCAAAAGGGTCTTGTCCCTTTTTATCAGGCTTCATTTCCGCTCTTTTGCTTGAACCATGATTTTTCGCCTCCGATAGGCGAGAGGCGTAAGACCGGTCATCTTCTTGAACAGATGCGCGAATTGGGCGGGTGTGCCAAGTCCGCACGCCTTGCCGACGTCGGCCGCCGACATGTCCGTACGCAAGAGCATCTCCTTGGCCTTCTCGACACGATAGTTGCGCAGATATTCGCCGGGAGTCATGTTCATCTGCTTCTTGAAAAGCGCAAAAAGCCTAGGGCGCGAATAGCCTATGTGGTCGATCAGCCGGTCCATGTGAACGTGCGAGGAATAGTTCCGCTCCAGCCATTTGACGGCGGCGCCGATTGTGCGGTCGTCGGATAAGCCTTCGGCGCTTGAATCTCGCGATGCGCATCCGCAAAGCGCAAGACAGCACAGGAACCGGATTCGCATCACGGAGTCTTCGGAAAGATCGGGGGAGTCCGAGATTATGATTCTGCCCAGCGGCGACAGTGCGGCCTTCAGTCTGGGAGAGACGCGCAGATACGTCAGGGGATGCCGCGACAGCGTCTGGTAGAGGCGGGAATATTCCGCCGCGGTGAAGCCGCCCTTTGCGGTCGATCTGTCCGCAGGATTCTTGAGGTAGATGTGTATTCGGGCTCCAGGCGGGTCTATCGCCTCGTTCATGCGGTGCATGACGCCTCCGGGGATCGCTATGAAGCCGTCGTTGCCCAGCAAGACTGGTTCGAGCCTCTTGAATTCGTACTGGTAGTGTCCACGCAATGGGAATATGAGCTCCAGCTCGTCGTGCGCATGCCATTCGAGACGCTGCGCGGACATGTTGTTGTTCACCGTGACGGCTTTCAGCCAACCCAGATGCAGCCGTTCGCCGGAGATGTAGCGGGAGACGTAGGGCAGTTTGACTTTCGAGTTCATGGCGGGTATTATATATGATTGATTTTGCGTATGCAATACCAAAAATCAATATGTCGTGTGGTATAATGCGCACAGAAAAGCCTGTAGGCAAATATAAAGGAGATGGCATGGAAAAAATGACGATGAAAAAAATAACAACGACCCTTTCGGCGGTCATGTGCGCGGGTGCGCTTTTCGGAGCCACCGACGAAATCGGAATGGCCGTCGCGAGGACCTTCGCGGACAAGACCGCGGTCATAACCGGCGCGGCGTCCGGCATGGGGCTGTGTACCGCGAAGACGCTCGCCGAGGCGGGCGCGACGGTCTTCATGTGCGACATCAACGGAGACGGCGTCAGGAAGGAGGCGGACGAAATCAACGCCCGTGGCAAGGGCAAGGCGTACGCTGTCGAGGCGGATGTCAGAAAATTCGAGGACGCCGAACGATCGGCTGCGCTCGCCGTCGAGAAGACCGGCAGAATCGATCTGCTCATCAACTACGCCGGAGGGAACGAGGTGCGCTGTTGCTCGAGCTACAAGCAGATCTACGAACAGCCTAAAGAGGTTATCGACTGGGGGCTGGACGTGAACCTCAGGGGAGCGATCTACTTCTCCCGCGCGTGTATGCCGTACATGGTCAAAGCGAAGAGCGGCGTCATCGTGACTCTCGGCTCCGTGACAGGTTTCGAATGCGACAGCGGCAGCACTTACGGCATTACCAAGGCAGGGCTTGATCGTCTGGCTCTGACGCTTGCGAAGGCCGGCGCCCCACACGGTGTGCGCGCGTTCTGTGTCGCGCCCGGTCCCGTTTTGACGCGTCCGGGAATGGCGAAGATGCCTACGGCTCTCGGCTTCGCCTCGGAGCCGCAGGAAGTAGTGGACTACATCCTCTATATGGCGTCTTACAAGGGCCGCTCCATTACCGGTACGACACATGTGATCGATGCGGGCCGCCTCGCTCTGCCGCGCAGCAGTGCAGATTTTCTTAATGACGGTTCAGGGAAGAACTATAAGAAATGAGCGCGATTATAGCTATCTGCGCCTTGCTGGGGGCGATTCCGTCCGCCAAAGAAATGCGAGGCCCGTTTCCGATTATGTCGACGCCGTACTTTGAGGATGGCTCTGTCGACTATGACTCTCTCGCCCGCGAGGCGCAGTGGACGGATGATTGCGGCTGTCCGGGCGTAATCTGGTGCCAGTCGAACGACGCCGTCGATCTTCTGACGACAGAGGAGAAGTTCAAAGGCTTCGAGGCGTGCGCGGCTGCGGTGGAGGGGCGCAAGATTGTGCTTACTCTCGGCGCAAACGGAACGAATACGGCGCAGATGCTTGAAATCGCGGCAGAAATCGAGCGTGTCGCAAAACGTCATCCGCGCGTGAAGATCGCGATGATATCGCGTCCCCCGGACGATGTCCGCTCTCAGGAGGATATCGAAAAGGCGTGGGATGCGCTCGGAAAACTTTCTAAGCGCCCCGTCATTTTTCAGACGTACGGAACATCGAAGACGCCTACGCCGTCAGTCGGGCTTATCGTCAGCCTTGCCAAGCGTCATCCCCACGCATTCGGTTACGTCAAAGAGGAGGCTGCCGGCTGGGAGGCCAACGAGCGTATGTTGCAGGAGATAGCGGCGAAGCCCGTTATGAAAACCGTGTTCGCCGGATGGGGCGGCTGGCAGTGGCTGCTGCAGCTTAGGCACTGCGGCAGCGAGGGGCTTGTCACCGAGCGCTGCGCCTACGCTCCGATACTCGGCGAGATATGGCGCCGCTATGAGCGGGGCGAGCGCGGGCTCGCCCTGACCGAGGCGTACGCAATGTACAGGCTCCTCATCGACCAGCGGAACATTCCGAGCGGGCTTAGGGAGTATTCCCTATATCTGCTCTGCAAGGAGGGCGTGTTCAAGAATCTCGTCTCCCGGGTTTACGAGAATTCAAAAGTGACGGAGGGCGGGATGTTCGGCGCTGGGCGCAAATGGAAGCTTCATACCGTGAAGCTGAACGACATCCAGAAAAAGGAGCTTGATCTTCTCTGTGCGGAAATGATGGAGTTTTCAGGAAAGGACGCGAAAAAATGACAGCGGACTACTATGCAGAGAAAACAGCCGTCATCACCGGCGCGGCGAGCGGAATGGGTCTTCTCACGTCAAAGACGCTGGCTGCGGCCGGCGGGAACGTCGTCATGTGCGACTTCAACGAGGAGGGCGTGAAGAAGGCCGCGGACGAAATCAACGCGCTCGGGAAGGGTAAGGCGTACGCCGTCGTCGCGGACGTGAGGAAGTTCGCCGACGCGGAGCGTGCGGCGGCGCTGGCGATCGAGAAAACGGGCAGAATCGACCTTCTCGTAAACTACGCCGGCGGAAACGAGGCGCGATGCTGCAAGTCGTTCGTCCCGTTCTACGAGCAGCCTGTCGAAGTGATTGACTGGGGTCTGGATGTGAACCTGAAAGGCGCGGTATACTTCTCGCGCGCCTGCATGCCGTACATGGTGAAGGCGAAGAGCGGCGTTATCGTCTGCATGGGCTCTGTGACTGGCTTCGAGGGCGACGGAAACGGCACAATGTACGGAACAGCCAAATCGGGGCTCTTCAACTTCGTCGTAGGCGCGGCGAAGGCCGGCGCGCCGCATGGCGTGAGGGTGTTCTGCGTCGCGCCGGGTCCAGTCCTCACACGCGAGGCGATGGGCAAGATGGAGACCGCGCTCGGCCGCGCCATCGAGCCGAAGGAGATTGTGGACTTCGTGCTTTACCTCGCGTCCGACAGCTGCCCGTCCGTAACCGGCTCGACACATCTCGTCGACGCCGGACGGCTTTGCGTCGGACGCGGCTCTACTGCCGGGTTCCTCGAGGCGGGGAAGTGACGGACTAAGGGGGGCGGAGAAGGGTGTTCGAAGGCCTTGGCATAGTTGCGCACCAGACGGCGGTTCTGTTTCTGCTGATGTTATTCGGTATCGGCGTGCGCAGGTTCGCGATCTTCGATGCGCCGAGCATAAAGCGCATTGCCGACTATGTTCTTGCCGTTGTCACGCCGTGCCTTATAGTTACCTCGTTCCAGAGGCCCTTCGACCGGTCGGCGCTTGTCGGCGTCTGCTTGTCGTTTGCCGCCGCCGTCTTCACCCACATCGTCGCAATGCTGCTTTCGCGCGTCGCGGTGCGTGAAAGGGACGAGTCGCGCAGAAGGGCCATGCGCTTCGCGACAGTGTTCTCGAACGCAGGATACATGGGCATTCCGCTCCAGTACGCGGTTCTTGGCGCTGAAGGCGTGTTCTACGGCTCCATATACGTCGTCGTGTTCCATCTGCTTTGCTGGACGTACGGCGTTTGGGAGATACGCGGCGGATTCAAGGGGGAGGGCGTTCTCAAGGTGCTGGTGAACCCTGGGCTTGTGGGCATAGCGCTCGGGCTTCCGTTCTTCCTGTTTTCGGTGCAGCTGCCGTCTGTAGTGGCGCAGCCCGTGAAGATGACAGGCGACCTCTACACGCCGCTTGCGATGCTGGTGCTCGGGTACTATCTTGCCGGGGCGAAAATGACGCCTGCGCTGGCGAGGGGCGGTACGTATGCCGTCCTTGTGCTGCGCCATGCGGCTATTCCGGCTTTGCTCATTGCGGTTCTCGCGCTGATCCTGGACGTGGATTCCAATGTGGCGGTGGCTGCCGTCATACCTGCCGCCGCCCCGGTGGGGGCGAGTGTGACCGTGTTTTCGGCGCGCTACGGGAAGGATGCCGCCTACCCGACGGCGTTAGTCGCGATATCCACGTTGCTCTCAGTCGTTACATTGCCGGTTGTGGTAAGTGTAGCCATGCATCTCTTCAGGTAAAAAGACTCTTCTGTAAGTCCGCTGATGGCGCAGGGCTATATCGCGCAGACATTGTCCAAGAAGCCCAAATCGCCGTTGCAGCGCTATAGGCTGACACTTTTTGTCGATACTGCATATAGTAAAACTGTACAACTGTAAAACTGCCCAACTGTAAAACTTGCTAACTGCCCAAGCGCAAGAGAAGTTTGCAAGTAGAGTCAGTTTGACAGTTTGCGAGTTTGACAGTTTTGTGGAAGGGGGAAAGGGCCCCCTTATTGATACAGTAGAATTGATACAGTAGCCGAGTTTTTGCTATAAGGTCCGCATAAGAAAGAACAGGGTTGTCGAGCAGAACAGGTGCTATCACCTTGTTAGCCAGCTTGCGCATCGGGCGTTCTTCCTCGACGACGAGGAGAAGGACCGCGCAGTCGCGCTGATGCGTCGCGTAGAGGCAGGAGTACAAGATAGCATGAGTTACTGTATCAATAGAGCTGTATCAATAAACTCTGACCCTTTTGACCCCAGAGCGATTGCCAAGATAAGCGTCGGCAAGGGTGCGGCCTGAGACTACTGATACAAGCCCTGAATCGAGGAGTTGCGGAATGATTGCGGCATTGACCGCCTCGACAGTGAGTTCCGGATTGAATTCGGCGATGAGTGCGCATCCTTCTTGTCGAACTGAAACGCCGGGAATCGAGGGAAGTGTGGTCGGCGGCCGCCGAAGTTCATAAACTACGCGCCCAGCATCAGATGTGAGCGATTGCATCGTTTCCAGACGCGCGACCTTTCCTGCTTCCACGAATGCCACATGCGTGCAGAGCTTCTGCACATCGTCGAGCTGATGGGAAGAAATGACGAGAGTAACTTTGCCACGAAGCGAAATTAGAAAAGCGCGCATACGGTCCGCTTCAACCGGGTCAAGCCCGCTTAAGGGCTCGTCAAGCATTACCACTTTGGGATTGCCGAGAAACGCCTGCGCCACCATTACGCGTTTGCGCATTCCGTGCGAAAGCGCACGGATAGGTGTGTTCGCCTTATCATTAAGGTTGAAGGTTTTGATTAACGAATCGACGGACTTTTTCGCCGCCTTCGTAGTAAGACCTTGAAGCTGCGCGTAGTGCGTGAGCAGTGCGCGCACCTTCGCTTCATGAGGAAGTTCCGAATCTTGCGGAAGCATGGCGAAGCGGCCGCCGTGACGGGAAGCGTCGAACGGACCTGATTTAAGCAAGTTTATTTCGCCGCTGTCGGGCAGGATGAATCCAGCTACCGTCATCATCCAAGTTGTCTTGCCCGCACCGTTGCGGCCGACAAGACCAGTTATTGATCCTGATGGTATGCTGAGCGAGAAGCCGTCAAGCGCGTTGACGGAACCGTAACGCTTGACGAGCCCACGGGTGATAATTGCTTCGTTCATCGAACATCCCTCTTAGCAAACCAAATGTGACCAATTGAAAACCAAAAAAGCCCCAGCATTACTAGCCAAAGAGCCGATGCCGTTACCGGCATGAATGAGGCGCGCCAAAGTCCAGAACTAACCGACGACGGAAACAGCCGCACGAGCACAGTGAATTTTTCGCTAATCGGTCCAGTTGCGAATGCATTGATGAGATGCGGCAGGATAGACCATGTGAGCATCATCATCAGTGAAATCGCATCGGCCTTAGCACCCGACTTGCAGATGTGTGATATCCCAAGTCCAAGCCCAAGCCACGCAAGCGAAAGGAACCACGCTTTAACTGCCCACATCAACATCGATGGCAGTAGCGAACCAATGTCTGCCCCGTAAATGCGAATTGCCGCGACCGCCCAAGCGGCGAGCGCGCCGAGCATAAGTCCAATTAATATCATCAACGCGATCCCCAGGTATTTGCCCATGGAGTATTCAAGACGCGTTACTCTAAGTAGCATGTATTTAGCAGCCCCGGACTTTACTTCGTCAGCGATGCGGCGGCTGGACACGAATAAAGCGAGGAAAGGAACGGCCATAAAGACTATCCAGGCGAACACTAGTTCTGCAGGATGTTTACCGACAAGGTCGTCGTATACTTGTGGATTGCGTACCATTGCGCGAACTCTGCGCTGAAAGGATTTGCTTTGCCATATCGCGGCGGACACGGCACCAGTTCTACCGTCAGTTTTTTCAACTTGAAGTACATCGGCGATTGGGGACTCAATCTTGGCAAGCACAGAGATTGCGCCGTTCATCACTATCAGCGACATCGCAACGTACAACACAATCAGCACAATTGCGCGGCGCGAACGGATGGCGGCTACGAGTTCAAATATTGCAGAGCGAATGGTTCTCATCTTAAGTTGTCCAATTTGTCTTGCACTGCGATAAGCGGTTCTGCGACTGATGGATCTACGAATTCCACAAGCTGCAATCTTGAAATATCGCCGCGTTTTTCTGCATCGACCGTTGTTCCGAGTGCATCATACGTTTCAGCGAGTGAGATTGCAAGCTCGCCCATAAGTCGGATGCCCAGCTCGTTCGTCATCTCGGAATTTTCGGCGATTTCATCCGCTATTATCTGTATGGATTCCTTGAGCTTGGCATTCATGCTGGCGATGGCCTCATCGAATGACGCGACGCCTTTATCGTCAAGGCCTAAGTTGGCAATCGTCGTTGCGCGTTTGACATCGATTCGTGTGCGCCAAAGATCTGCCGCTTGATCGATGCGTGCGCGAAGATCCTCTGCTGACGGGCGATTTTGAGAAGGGGTCTCATCGTTTGCGACTGGCGGATTGGTGTTGTCCGATCCTACTTCGTTCTTTGCGATAGGATTTGCGGTTGGCCGAGGCTTATGTTTATTTGCCGCGTCAGGAATTTTCATCATCTGCGTAAAAGTCCCAAACGCCAGCTCATCGTTTCTTTTGGGTGATTTTGCCTTAGTTTCGGCTTTTGCTTCTTCAATTCGCCGTTCGCTATTGCGCAACTCCTCGGCGGGTCCATAGTACCCGACCAATCCGCCGGCTATAAATGCGAGCGACAACCACACTATTGTAGGTAAATTATTTTTCATGCCTATATTATAACATAACAGGTAGCCCCCTAATTTGAGGGGGTAGGCGGTTCGTGCGGATTATGGTAGTATATTCCCAAAATCGTACCAAACTCGTAAAAGGAATCTGCCATGTCGACCATACGAACTATGTTGTTCCTCAGCGGCAGGAACGCACGCCGCATAAACGTTTTTGTCGCGCTCTTCTTTGTGGCGTTTTCCGCCCATGCGAAACTTGTCTCGACCGACCCCGTGACCGGCGGGCGTACCTACCGCTTCACGCCTACGGATGCCGACTTTCTTGACTCGTTCTCTACGAAATGGAATACAAATCCCAGCGCGTACTTTCATGATTACGATGTCTACGAGTTCGAGGAGAGCGACGCGCCGTATGTCTTCGCGCAGAACATCTGGGTCCAGCGCCATCCGTTCCTGACGTTTCGCGGCGTCAAGGCCGACGGCTCCGACGCCGATCCGGCAAAGGTGGTCTTTGCATTCCAAACCCAAGGCACGTCCGCCTGCTTCCAGCTGGAGTCTGCGACGAATTCCTTCGCCAACATCACGTTTGTCGGCATGGCGATCAATCCGCGCGAGCCTTCGACGACTGTCTCGAACTGTGTTTTCAAGGGACTCTCCGATCGCTCTGCGATTTACGGGGTCGCCGCTAAGACCGACATAGTCGCAATCAACTGCATTTTCACGAACAATGTCTTTGCGAACTCTCCCGTGAGGACGCATTTGTCCGTTGCCGCGACGAACTGCGTCTTCTCCGGCAACGCCAATACCGAAACCAGCATCAACGGCGGCGGCGCGATTTCCGGTGTGGCAAACCTCTCCTGCGAGAACTGCGTCTTCGCGGATAACCGGACTACGGGCTGGTACGGCGGCGCGATTCTCATGAATGGCGGTGTGTTTGCCATAGACTGCTGCTCTTTTGTCGGCAACAACGAGACCGTTACATACAACCGCAACGACGGGTGCGGGGGCGGGGCCGTGTCTGTAATTGGCTCCGCCACTGGCTACATCCGCAACTGTCTTTTCGTTTCCAATTCTTGCTCGACGCCGATCGGGAAAAACACTCGCTCCTACGGCGGCGGCGCCATTTATGTGAGCGGAGCCTCTACGGCAGTCTCCATTGAGAATTGCACTCTATCTGGCAACTCCGTTTCTGATACGTCTGGCAACACGGCAAGTGATATCGGAGGTGCTCTTCTCGTTGCAAGCGGAACAGTTGGCGTCACGAACTGCGTTTTCCACGAGAACAGAACTCGCCTCGCTGACGGAGGGTGGGGGTCTTGGAAAACCGCGCATCTTTATCTTCCTGCGGCTTGCTGGGCGCTTGCCGCCAACTGCCTTGAGGCGAACTTCACCTATGACAATACATATTACGACTTCACGAAGACGGAGAACACGAATCTGCACAATCTCTCCGACGGCGTGAACGGCAACAAGGTCGGCAATTACGATCCGAAGTTCACGGACGCGGCGAACGGCGACTACACGTTGCAGAAGGGGAGTCCGTGCCGCGACGCGGGCGCGTTTCTGGCGTGGATGACGGACGGTTCGCTCGACCTCGGCGGAAACGCGCGCGTCTTCGGCAACGCCCCCGACATGGGCTGCTACGAGTGGTGGCAGAAGTCCGGGCTTTCGATATTTGTCCGGTAACGACATTAAAACGGACGCTATAGCTCTATACGCTTTCCAGGGCCAATATAATATGAAACGCAGTAGTAAAATCGTTGCCGCTGCAATGATCTCGCTCGGCGCGTTCACGGCGCAGGCTGCATCGCAGAACGGCGTGGTGCCGATGAACTATGACCGCGAGGCGGTCTTGAAGTTCTTTGAGGAGAATGTCTACGGGGTGCGGCCCAAGTTCGAGGGATTCGTTCCCAAGGCCGTGATCGTCAAGGAAGAGCGCATCGCCGAAGTCGGCGCGGTGCGCAAGGCTGTCATGATCAACACCATGACGCCGATCGGCGAAAAGACATTCAAGGCGACGGCTTATTTCCCCGAAGGCAAAGGCGCTGTTCCCGTATTCGTGATGCCGGGCTTTCGCGTGCCGTACCGCGAATTCGATCTTGCTTGGAAGGGCAAGGTGTCGCGCTGGCCCGTCAACGACATCCTCGCGCGCGGGTGCGGAACCGTCACGTTCGAGAACAATGACGTGCTGAAGGACGATCCGCATGTCCTTGACGGCGTGGAGCGCCCGGCGAACGGCTGGGGCGCGATCTCGGCATGGGCGCTCGCCGCGAGCCGCGTCGCCGACTGGCTGGAAACGGAGCCGCTTGCGGATACGAACCGCCTTGCCGTCGTCGGACTTTCGCGCCTCGGCAAGACCGCGCTCTGGGCCGGTGCGACCGATACGCGTTTCGCGATGGTGTGCCCGACGTGCTCCGGTCTTTTCGGCGCACGCATGGCGACGCGCAACCTTGGCGGAGAGACGATCGACCAGATCACGTCGAAGTTTCCGCACTGGTTCGCGCCGCAGTGCCGCGAGAAGTGGTGCGGCAAGGACTGGGAGCTTCCCTTCGATCAGCACTGGCTTCTCGGCGCTGTCGCGCCGCGGCTTCTCGCCGTCGGAAGCGCCGAAGACGACTGGTGGGCCTGTCCGTCGGCGGAATTCTGTTCGTGGGAATGCTCGCGCGGCGCGTTCTATCGGCTGAAGTGTGCGGATCGGACGACATACCACGTCCGCCACGGCAAGCACGACCTTACTCCAGAGGACTGGAAGGAGTACCTCGACTTCGCCGAAAAGCACGGATGGAAGGTGGGTAAATAAAGAGCGTTGGTATAGCGAAGCGTGGCGACGGACGGCTCTCGCCGCGCATAGAGGCCGAGCATGACGGGCGGCGAGACATGAAATGTCGGCTATTTGGCATTTTACGAGATAGCCGACATTTTGCCATTGTGCGTCAGCGCGAAATATGATATAGTGCACGTATGAAATTCATTGGAAGAAGCGAGTATCTTGATAAACTCTCCGCCTTGTGGGAAAAGAAGCGGAGCTCCTTCGCCGTCGCGCCTGTCGTGCTTCTCTACGTGGCGACCGCGTCCGCCGCCGGCGCGGCAGATGCGCCGCGCTCCGCGATGCGCGAGCTTCCGCTTTCGGACATGAAGGTGCTTGCTCTTGCGGGCGAGAGACTCGACGCCTGCATCCGCAGCCAAATGTCTCGCAAGGACTGCGCATACCTCTCCTCGCCGTACGAGTGGAAGGCCGAGCAGGGCAGCTGGGATGTCGTCGAGCCCGGCATCTGGCAGACTGAGTTCTGGGGCAAGTACATGCACGCGGCAGTGCCGCTCGCCGACTACTGCCGCGACGAGGGATGGAAGCGGCGCATAGGCGAAAGCGTTGCCGCCGTGATTGCGACGCAGCTGAAGGACGGATATATCGGCAACTACAGGGAGGATGTGCGCGGAGCGGTCTGTGACGTATGGGGCGCAAAGTACACGATGATGGGGCTCATGCACTGGTACGACTCCACGGGCGACATGGCTGCGCTTGACGCCTGCCGCGGCGTGTTTCGCTGGCTGACCGGCATCTTTGGGCCGGGGAAGCGGTCGCTTGCGGCGGAAGGGCCGTTCAACGGACTAATGAACTGCTCCGTGCTTGAACCTGTCGTATGGCTTTATCGGCGCACAGGCGACAGAGCCTGCCTCGACTTTGCGCGGTGGATCACGGAGGAGCTTGACGGCAATCCCGAAGGGCCGGAGATTTTCCGTTTA
The DNA here is from genome assembly GCA_045537795.1 of Kiritimatiellia bacterium. Taxonomy (GTDB): domain Bacteria; phylum Verrucomicrobiota; class Kiritimatiellia; order RFP12; family UBA1067; genus UBA1067. The sequence continues at coordinate 12,679 of JAZSQE010000071.1, forward strand.
TCCGCTGCGAACACTCCGCTCAAGGACTGCAAGTCTGCGAAGAGCGGTACTAAGGCGTACGAGAAGATGAGCTGCTGTCAGGGGATCCTCGACTACTACGAGGAAACGGGCGACAGGCGGCTTCTTGACACCATCGTCGCAATCGCGTCGCAAGTCGCCGCCGAGGAGATCGACATCTCCGGCGGCGGGACGCAGCACGAGAGGTTCTGCGGTTTCGCGGAAAGGCAGACGCGCGACTGCGCCGTCGCTTCCGAAATGTGCGTTCTCACAACATGGATGCGTCTCTGCGAAAAACTTCTCTCGGTAACGGGCGAGTCGAGGTGGGCGGACGAAATCGAGAAGACATTCTACAACGCCTATCTCGGAGGTCTCGCCGCAGACGGTTCGTCATTCGATTCCTACGGCGTTCTCGGCGGAACGCGCGAGCGCTTTCATCCGCGGCAGTGCCGCATGGAGGCTAACTGCTGCGATTCGAACGGCGCACGCGGGTTCGTCGCCTTCCTCGGATCGGCAGTCATGTCGTCCGGGCCTGTCGTTACAGTCAATCAGCATGTCTGCGGGACTGTGCGGATAAAGGAGCTTGGCGTTGTCGTCGACCAGTTCAACGACTATCCGCGGAAGCTCGAGTCAGCCGTCACGCTGTCGATGCACGAGCCCCGCCGATTCTCACTTCGTATCAGAATGCCTTCATGGAGCGAGGCGACGACGGTGAAGACGTCGTGGGGCGAGGAGAAGAAGCTCGGCGGTGGCGGCTATGTTGTATTCGAGCGCGAATGGAAGAGCGGCGATCAGGTGAAAATGATTTTCGACGGCCGCGTGAAGCGGCATGAACTCGATGGAATGATGGCGTTCACGAGAGGTCCGGTTCTGCTTGCGCGCGACGTGCGCTTCGGCGACGGAGATCTTTCAGAGTCGTTTGCCGCGCCCGATGCGGACAGGTTTGTAGTGACGCAGCCGCCCTGCGCGTCAGTTTACATGGCCGTTACAGGCATGTTTTCGCGCTATGCGGCGATGCCGCGCCCGATCGGATTCTGCGATTTCGCGTCAGCCGGCAATACCCGCGACGGGAAAAGCTTCTTCAGGGTGTGGATTCCGGTCGAGGCCGAATGAGTCCGGTACAACTGCGCCCCCGTGCCGCCCATTCGTGGTCGCGCGTTAGCGCAAAACGTTCAAGCAGATAGCGGATATGCCCGACAGTTTCGTCGTCAACGACGATGTCGAAGTCGGGCGCGGCAACAAGATACCGCTCTGGATGTTTGGTTTCCTGTACTGAGGAATCCGCGCGCGGCAAGGTCAAGGACGGAGTCAAGGACAAGATCTTCGCAGCGCCGACGTACCGCACGCTGAGCTGCCCGGAGAAGTTCCTCGACTGTCCGCATATCCCAAGTCAATCACTATGGTATAATGTTAGTGTTTGACTGTTAGAATAAATGAGAGGCTTATTGATCCCCTGATACCAACGAAACACGCCTCTTGTATAATGTTTCAAAAAGTTAGGGGGGGGGTAATTTATAGCAAATAAAGAGATTTTCGGGGTTGACGAAAAACGGCGGGATGTGATATCATTCACGTAACCAAAGGAGGGTTTCGTTATATGAAGAATCTTGACTTGTTTCATCTTTTTGCCGCAGTCGCGGTAGGGATGTTTTCTTCGGGGGTTCATGACGCTTTCGCGGATATCCCCGCAAGCGTGAACGTGAAAATCAGCGTCAGATGCGGCACGGGAGAAGACGGATACGGTAAGGGCGGCACTATCTGCGTCTCGGGAGGAGAAGCGTTGATCGAGACCAATATGTGGTGCGAGTGCAATTCAATCACGCCCTTGCAGATTTCGGCAATGCCTGCAGAAGGATACGAGTTTGTCAGCTGGTACGGCGATGTGTCGCTGACGGCTGAACAGAAAACGTCGGCTACGCTGACGCTGACCGTGGATACGGCGAAGTCTTTGACGGCGTGTTTTATTGCCGAGGACGGCGATCGCTGGATTTATAGCAAGAGCGACGGTACCATCAAGTGCGGCATGACCGAGTTTACCTGTACGGCGACGACGGGCGTTGAAGGAGGGCTTGCGATTTCGGCCATTTCGGCGATAGACGGCGATATTGTCGATTTCAGACTGCCGATCGTGGGGAATGAAGACGGTTGCTGGTACGTGCTCACGTCTATCGGTACGGTGCTGCAGGGCAACCTCAACGTGACCGAGCTGCGCCTCCCCGATACGGTGACTGGAATCGCCGCCAACGCGCTCAAGGGTGCCGAAAACCTTGCGAAGGTAATGTTGCCTGCGGGGCTTGTGAGTATCGGAGCAAGCGCTTTTCAGAACTGTTACGCTCTCGTGGACGTTGAACCGTTTCTGCCAGACACCGTGACGAGCGTCGGGGGGAGCGCGTTCGCGAACTGCTCGAACCTGACGGGCAGGATATCTTTGCATGGCGCGGAAACTCTGGGTGCGAGCATTGTTTCAAAGACGACGGTTCGAGAGGTTGATCTGGACGGTGCGCCGCTCACAAGTTTCGGTGCCGGCGATTACGCCAGTGTCACGAACTTTCATCCGCTTCTGCCCTCGACGCTTGGCGGTTCAAGTCCGCCGATCTGGAACGGGTGGAAACTCGGCGGCAAACAGAAGCTCTTTCTTTCAGCACCGGGCTGGAAGATTTTGAGCCTTGACAATCTGCGCTACATGCCGTGGACGGACGTTGATATGACGGGCAGTTCAATCGCGAAGACCGATACCTGGTGTTTCTATGGTTGCTCGAGTTTGACAAACGTCGTTTTCTCCGAGGCATTCACGACGTTTCCGAATGTTAATGCGGCCTTCGGCGGTTGCGGCAATCTCAAGTGGGTGCGCTTCCGCGGCGAACCGCCTCAGGCGCTGGTCACAAATCCGTTCGTCGGGCATGCCGGCATGTGCTATTACTTCCCTAAGTGGAGCGAGACCTGGGAGACGTACATCGCCGAAGGTGTAAAGGCGGATGGCGAGACGACGATCGACTGCAGAGTTTCGGAGATGACGGCCGCCGAGTGCAAGAACTTTCTCTCGGCGCATCCGGGCGAGCCGATTCCGACGCAGCGCATCTCGATCGGCGGCGCGGGAACGCGTTCGGTCTCGTCGACGAAGGGCTTTCTTTGGTGGTATCCGAAAGCGCCTCCGGCCTACAGGACGGTGACGCTTTTCGATCTGCTGCGCTACGAGGAGCAGTCGGGGACCTTTCCGCAGGATGACGGGAAGTCGTCGAAACTCTTCGACGGCACGACCTACACGTACTGTACGGAGACGGCGCATCTGGCCCTGCGCTGGTTGATTGCAGACGGCGGCTCGGCCGAGATCGCGGTGCCGGCGGCGGCTACGGCGGCGCGGGCCGTGCGCGTTGAGGCTTACCGCGTGCACCAGATGCCTATCGGCAATTATGCGAACGCGCGTGCGCCGACGTCGTGGAGGTTTTACGGTAAGGCGGACGACGAGGGGGATTGGATATTGCTTGACGAGGTAGAGATGACGGCCGACTCGGAGAATCGCTGGGCGTATTTCGACAATGCAGATTATACGGTGAAGGGGACGACCCAGACGACGCCGCCGCGCGCACAATGCTCGCTCACCTATGCGCTTCCCGCAGAGAAGTGGGGGCGCTACGTCGCGTTCAGGTTCGTGCCGACGGGTTCCTACAACAAGAACAACGCCATTGACGATGCAACGCCGTACGGCCTTATGGAATTAGAAATACTCGGCGAACTTACGACGTGCGAACCTCATCTCGGCGCGTTCTCGGTCGCGCGGCGCGGCTGGAACGACATGGCTTTCTCGTTCGATGTCGACTCGATCGGTGACATCGGCGCGGACGGACGTGAACCCAAGTCGGTTGTCGCATGGGTGGAGGTCGCGACCGACGGCACGTTCGCCGAAATCGTATCGGCATCGCAGCCCGCGGCGGTGACTGCGGGCAAAGACCGCACAGTGACGGTGTCGGGGCTTCAGAACAATAGCGCCTATGCCGCGCGCGTAATCGTCTCGAACGACCTCGGACTGACGAGCACTATGGCGCTCGAGGGGACGGTATCGACGCTGGATGTGCCTTTCGCGATTGGTGCGCTCGAAACAACGACGAATGCGGCAGGAAAGTTGAGCGTCACGCTGGAGATTAAGGAGCTCTACGCCGGCTCGGCCGAAGTCACGATATATTACCGCGCTTCCCTGACGGACGAACCGTTTGTTCTCGGCACGAAGAGCGTGACCGAACCGTGCGTCGTCGCGTTTGACGATCTCACGGCGGGCGTGACGCCCGGGAATACCTCATTCGTGTATGTCGTCGCGAGCAGCGGCGGTGTCGAAAGGTCGTATACGTCGACTCCGTTCGGATTCTGGATGGCGGATTCGACGCAGGCGCCGACGTGGATCTCGAACACGGTCTCGCGCACGACCTTCACGGTGACGTCCGGCACCGGCGGAATCACGCTGAAGGCGCTCGTGGACATCGGAGATACATCGGTCATAGACCTGACCACGCTCACGGCCGGGCCTGACGGCGCGGCGCTCGTCCTCGTCTCACCCGGCACGGCGCTGAAAGGCAATACCGACATTTCGCAAGTGCTGCTGCCCGACACGGTGACTACGATACCGGAGAACGCTTTTCTGAACTGTTCGCGCCTTAATACGTTCCGTATGCCGGCTGCCCTCACGTCGATCGGGAACTCCGCATTCTCCGGCTGCTCGCTTCTCCAGAACGTGGAGAATCTCTTTCCGCCGACGTGTTTGACAATCGGCAACTCGGCGTTTCTCGATTGCAAGAAACTGCCGAACTTCACACTGCCCGAGGGGCTTTTATCCATCCCCGCCAACTGCTTTATGGGGTGCACGTCGTTCACGGATCTGCATATTCCCGACTCGGTAACCAATATCGCATCCGGTGCATTCAGGGATGTCTACTCGCTTACGAACGTCACGCCGCGGTTTTTGCCGCCGCAGATCCGTACGGCTAAACTGGAAGCGTTCAATGATGTTCACTCTCTCGGCAACAATATCGCGGGGCCTCTCGTTCTCGACAATCCGGCGATGAAACAAATTCCAAACGACGGTTTCCGTTATTGCAATCGTGTGACGTCGCTTGATATGCTCGGGTCTTTCATTTCCAGAATCGGCACGCTTGCTTTCTACAATATGCCGCTCAAATGGGTGCGCTTCCCGAAGTGCGCAGTGACCTTTTCGTCGCATGACACGCCGACGTTCTCCAGTACCGCGTTGCGCGAGGTGATATTCCCGGGCGATCCGCCCGTTTTTACAAAGAACATCTTCGCTTCGTCCTATTACATTATCCGTGTCCCGTCCGGTAACGCTTCGTGGGAGAACTTGTTGAAGGAGCATTCCGAAAAGGGGTGGTTGACGGAGATGACTGAGGCCGAACGCAGTCTCTTTCGTCAGCGTTATCCAGACGTGAAGCCGGTGCCGAGACAATGGTTGAATCTCTACGGGCTGACCGGAAAGCGCTACCTTTCGTATATCAAGGTCCCTGGGCTGATGCTGTTTGTGAGATAGCTCTCTCAGCGATCTGCGTTCCCCGCCGGCGCAACGTGATATTTAAGCGCAGTCAAAAGCCATTACGGCGCTCGCGGTCTGGTCTGCGGCGCGAAGATATGGTAAAATCTTTACGTTATGACGCAAAAAATTTTATTTGACTGGTTTGATGGGATTCTTCACGTTTCGGAGTTTGACGATGTTTCCAACAACGGCATCCAGATAGCCTCTGACGTGAAAGATGTAAAGACCGTCGCTTTCGCGGTGGACGCGAGCGTAAAGAATGTCCGCGCGGCCGCGGCCGCTGGAGCGCAGATTCTTGTCGTCCACCACGGCATTTCGTGGGGCGGCGGGATTAAGCGCGTGACAGGAGGCGTTTACAACGTCGTCAAAGCGGCGATTGAGGCCGATATCGCCATCTACGCGAGCCATCTGCCGCTCGATGCGAGCAAGGAATGCGGCAACAATTTCGAAATCGCGCGCGCGCTCGGGATGACGCGGCTTAAAAAGGCGTTTTCCTATCACGGCAATATCATCGGCGTGACGGGCAATCTCGCAGACGTCGGGCGCATCGGCGAGGTGTTTTCTCACGTCAAGGCGCAGCTCAAAGGATTGAAGGGCGCCGTGAAACTCGGCGTCTGCTCCGGCGGCGCGGGCGATTTCGCGCCGAGGGCGAAGGAGCTCGGGTGCGACGCGTATCTTACGGGTGAAGCGTCGTGGGGCGATGTCATCGCGGCGGAGAACGTCGGCATGAAAATGATTACGGCGGGGCATTACGAGACTGAGGTTTTCGGCGTGAGGGCGCTTGCAAAACTCACGGCCGCGCAGTTCAAGGTCAAGACGGTAGATCTTACGGAGGAGGAATGAGCGATTTTCTTCTGTCGCTCAAAGATGTGTCTCTGGCCTTCGGAGGGCCGAAGGTTCTCGACGGCGTCTCGCTCTCGATAACCAAAGGCCTGAGAGCCGCTCTTACGGGGCGAAACGGCGAAGGCAAGTCGACTCTTTTCAAGGTGATCGCCGGCGAGATTGAGCCTGATGAAGGCGAGATCGTGCGATCGCCCGGGCTTAAGACCGTATATGTCTCGCAGGCGGTTCCGGCGGACAGGCCCGGGGACGACGACTTTAACGCGCTCTCCGGCGGCAAGCGCCGCAAGCGCATTCTCGAAGAGGCTATTCTCTCGTCGCCCGATCTTCTTCTGCTCGACGAGCCGACGAACCACCTCGACATAGAGACGATCGACTGGCTTGAAGGGATGCTCAGGCGCAGGCGCGACATGGCGCTTCTTGTCGTGACGCACGACAGGCGCTTTCTGAAGAAGATCGCCGGCAGAATTTTCGATCTCGACCGCGGCGAGCTCTCCGGCTGGGACTGCGATTATCAGACGTTTCTCAGGCGCAAGGCCGAACTTATCGCCGATGAAGCCGTCTATTGGGAGCGCAAGTCTAAAAAGCTCGCCAAGGAAGAGGCGTGGATCAGACGCGGCGTCAAGGCCCGCACGACCCGCAACGAAGGCCGCGTCGCGGCACTCTTGAAACTCAGGGAGGAATTCGCCGCCCGGCGCGTGCAGCCGGGCAAGGCCGAGATCAAACTCGATACGGCGCGTGAGGGCGGCGTCAGAGTCGTCAAGATCGAGAATCTTTCGTTCAGGTATCCGGGGGCGCGGAAAAACGTCGTAGAAGATTTTACCGCCGACATCCTGCGAGGCGAACGCATCGGTATTCTGGGCGCGAACGGTGCCGGCAAGACGACTTTGTTGAAACTTCTTACGGGAGCGCTCGCGCCCTCGTCGGGCGCCGTCACGATCGGCACGAACGTGGAGCTCGCGTTTCTTGACCAGCTCCGCGGCGAACTCAATCTCGAGGCGACCGTCGCCGAAAACATCGCGAGCGACCGCGATGAAGTCGTCGTCGTCGGCGTGAAAAAGCACGTTTATTCGTATCTTGCGGATTTTCTTTTTACGCCCGAGCGCGTGAGAACGCCCGTAAAATCGCTTTCGGGCGGAGAGCGTGCGCGTCTTATGCTCGCGAAACTGTTTCTCAATCCCGCGAATCTGCTCGTCATGGACGAGCCGACGAACGATCTCGACATAGAGACGCTGGAACTTCTCGAAGAGCAGCTTCTCGCGTACAAGGGGACGCTTCTTCTCGTTTCGCACGATCGCGAATTTCTCGATAACGTCGTCACCTCTACTTTCGTTCTCGAAGGGGACGGTTCCGTAAAGCCGTATCCCGGCGGATACGAAGATTATTTCAGACAGCGCAAGGTTCCGGCTCCTGCGGCGCGCGAAGAGCGGGCGGCCGCTCCCGCCAAAGCGGCGGCGCCTGCGGCGCAAGGGCGGAAAAAGCTTTCTTTCAACGAAAAGCGCGAGCTTGAGGCTCTGCCCGCCAGAATTGAGGCGCTCGAAGGCGAAATCGCCGCCATAGAGGCAGATCTCGTTGCAGGGCGCATTTACACGAGTGAACGTCTCGCCGGGGCGCAGACCGAACTCGAAGCGGCCGTCGAGCGCTGGGCGGAACTCGAAGAGCGCGCAAACTGAGCGAATCGCACCGATTTGGCGAGTCGCGCTTGACTTTTGATAACCGATAGGTTACAATTAAATACATGATGATTGGTTCTCTTCACCAATCTCGGACAGCACCGGAAAAACGCAGACATGTGGTATTTTTGTGCATACCTCATGGGGCGAGAGCTTTACCAGATTAGGAAAAAATCGTATGAATGACAAGATAAACGTCGGTATCGTCGGCTGCGGTTTCGTAGGCGGCGCGCTTAAGGATTGGCTTGAAAAAAACAACAAGGACGCGAAGATTTTCGTCAGCGATCCGCCCAAGGGATACAATGACGATCTTTCGTTGATCGATGTTGCTTTCGTTCAGATCCACGTACCGACCGAAAATGACGGCACGCAGGATCTGACGCTGATGAAGGAGTTGATACGCAAACTGCCGAATGTGCCCGTTTTCGTGAGAACGACGATTCTCCCGGGGACGAGCGACATTCTTTCGAAAGAGACCGGCCATCAGGTCTGCTATATGCCGGAGTTTCTGACGGAGAGGACGCATATCGAAGATTTCAGAAAGCAGACGATGGTCTTTACGGGTGCCGTAGATCTTCTCGTCAAGGTGTTTCCCGGTAAAAAGTTCGCCGTCATGAGTCCGCTTGAAGCGGAGCTTGCGAAATACATCCATAACGTTTTCGGGGCATACAAGGTCACGTACTTCAACGCCGCGAAAGAATATGTCGAAAAGATGGGCGGCGACTGGGCGAAAGTCCATACAGGCACGCTTCTCTCGGGATACATCAACGATATGCATACGTACGTCCCGGGGCCCGACGGCAAGCTCGGCTACGGCGGCAAGTGCTTTCCGAAGGACGTGGACGCTTTCGCGAAAATGACGGAAGGCACGTCCATGGGAACGCTCATCGCCCCGCTCCACGAACTCAACGCCCGTTTCAGAGCGGTCAGCACATCTTGAAAATATCGCTTATAACCGTCTGTTACAACAGCGCTGGCGTCATACGCAGCGCGTTTGAGAGCGTTTTCTCCCAGAAGAACGTTGAGTTCGAGTATATCGTGGTAGACGGCGGCAGCACTGACGGCACCATCGACATCATAAAAGAATACGAGCCGAAGTTCTCAGGGCGCATGCGCTGGATATCGGAGCGTGACGAAGGAATGTACGACGCCATCAACAAAGGCGAAATGATGGCTACAGGCGATATAGTCGGCACGTTAAATGCTGATGACCGGCTCGAAAGCGATGATATCCTCTCTCTTGTCGCATCGTCGTTTGCTCCGGATCTCGATTGCGTTTACGGCGATATACGTTTCGTGCGCGGCGAAAAGCCGGATACGGTGCGCTATTACAGTTCCAAAAGCTGGCGTCCCTGGATGCATTACTGGGGCTTTATGCCGCCACATCCTTCGGTGTACGTCAGACGCGAAGTCTTCGACAGGATCGGTTTGTACAAACTCGGCTACGATATCAGCGCAGACTTCGAATGGATGGTGAGGCTCTTCTGCAAAACCCGTGTGAAATCGCGTTATCTGCCGCGTTCTCTCGTCACGATGCGTCTCGGCGGGAAATCTACGGCGGGGTTCGCGGCGATGTATAAACTCAACCGCGAGAATGTCCGTGCAAATCGGGAGAACGGCTATTTCTGCGTTTTGCCTATGATGCTGCCGAAGTATTTCTTTAAAATATGGGGGTATGTGTTTAGGGGCGGCGCAGGTAATCAAGGAGAAGGAAATCAAGTGATTGAAGGAGATAATAAATGAATCGTAATATCGTTTGTATCGGTGCCGGATATATCGGCGGGCCGACTATGGCCGTGATCGCCAAGATGAATCCGGACCGCAAGGTTGTCGTTGTCGACATCAACGCCGAGCGGATCGCCGCGTGGAATTCGGCTGATTACAATTTGCCGATTTATGAGCCCGGACTCGTGGATGTCGTCAAAGAGGTTCGCGGTAAAAATCTCTTTTTCAGCACAGATATCGAAGGTGCGGTCAAAGAGTGCGATATCGTTTTCGTCGGCGTGAATACACCTACCAAGATGTTCGGCAAGGGCGCCGGGCGCGCGAGCGATCTTCAGTATTGGGAGGCGACCGCCCGTGAGATCAAGTGTTTCGCCGATGGCGATAAGATTATTGTTGAAAAGTCAACGTTGCCGGTCAAGACGGCAGCCGCGATGGAGGCCATTCTCAATGATCATGCCGCGCATGAATTTACGGTTCTCAGCAATCCCGAGTTTTTGGCCGAGGGAAGCGCGATAAAGGATTTGTTAGAGCCTGACAGAGTCCTTATCGGCGGGCCTCAGAGCGAATCGGGCACAGCCGCGATAAAAGAGATCGTCGATATTTACGCCGCGTGGGTGGCGCGTGAGAGGATTCTGACGACGAATGTCTGGTCGGCCGAGTTGACCAAGTTGGCGGCTAACGCGTTTTTGGCGCAGAGGGTTTCGTCAATAAATGCGATAGCGGGGCTTTGCGAGGCGACGGGGGCCGATGTCGACGAGGTCGCCAAGGTCGTCGGGGCGGACAGCCGCATCGGGCCTAAGTTTCTGAAGGCCGGGCCCGGGTTCGGCGGCAGCTGTTTTAAGAAGGATGTTTTGAATCTCGTATATCTTTGCGAGAGTTTCGGTCTTCATACCGCGGCGGAATATTGGATGGGTGTCATCAAGATGAACGACCATCAGCAGGAGCGCATCGTTTCTCGCCTTTTCAAGGAGATGTTCAATACGCTCGCCAATAAGAAGATCGCGCTTTTCGGGTTCGCGTTCAAGGCTGATACGGGCGATACGCGGGAGACGCCTGCCGGAACGGTGGCGAGGCTGTTGGCTGATGAACATGTGCGGCTTACGATTACCGATCCCAAGGCGCTTGACAACGCGAAAAAGGATTTGGCGGATGTCGACGATGTGGTTTACGAGCCGGATGAATACAAGGCGGTCGAGGGAGCCGATGCCGTTGTCGTGATGACGGATTGGCGTCATTATTCTTCGCTTGACTGGCGGAAGATTTATGACTCGATGCGCAAACCCGCGCTTGTGTTTGATACGCGCAATTGTTTGAATGCAGCTGAATTGAAAGAGGTCGGATTTAAGGTTTTGAACATCGGCAAATAACAGCTCCCGCGCGTGATGAGAAAATCCTGTCACCAAAAGGTCTGACCGTTTTGTGTCAGAATCTTATAGGGGAAGCCGTCCGCGGACAACTTACCGACATCTGCAAGGGAAAATCAGGAGTTAAGGAGAATTTATGGCAAATGTTATAACATACGGAACGTTTGATTTGTTTCATATCGGGCATTTGAAGCTTTTGCAGAGAGCGAAGGCTTTGGGTGGTGAGAACGGAACGCTTACGGTTGCTGTATCGAGCGATCGTTTTAATCGGGAAGAGAAGCAGAAGAAGTGTGCGATTCCCGATTGGCAACGCGCTGAGATTGTCGGAGCGCTTAAGTGTGTTGATAAAGTTCTCTTTGAAGATTCATGGGAGCAGAAGCGCCAGGATGTTATAGATAATAACATCGATATATTTGTGATGGGGGATGATTGGAAGGGGAAGTTTGATTTCCTGAAGGATTTATGTGAGGTAGTGTATCTGCCGCGAACTCCAGATATTTCGGCGACGGAGTTAAAAGCGAAGTCGCATGGTTAAAAAATCTGTTGACCCCACCACTCCTCCACTCACTTCTTCCATCCTTGCCCATCCGTAACAAATATGTTACACTACTCTTTGTGACAACGAACCACTTGATCTGCGCATTCTTGCGGCGCGTCATCATTCAGATGAAGCGGCTGGGGCTCAATCAGACCCAGCTGGCCAAGCGCATGAAAGTGTCCCGTCCGTATGTCACGAAACTCCTCTCCGGTGACGTCAATATCACATTCGGAACGGCAATGCGCTTGGCGCAGGCCCTTCAAATGGATTTCTTTCCCGATCTCAGGGAAAATACCGAGCCGGAAATAGTTGCGGTACCCGCCGCGACATAGAGATAAATGAACGTGACGACACAGATCGGCGAAGTGGGATATTCGGTTGCATATCCCACGGGGCGGGAGCGTTGTCTGTAAAAGGGAAAGTAAGAGTTATGATCAAGAATGCATTTCTTTGTATTGCGCTTGCGGTTTGTTCAACCGGGTGCGTATGCGGCCTCAACGTGGATAACTCGCCTGTAGGTTCACTGAACTTGAGCCGTTATCTTGGTGTTTGGTACGAGATTGCCCGGTTTGATCATTCGTTTGAACGCGGAGTGGAGAGCGCCGAGGCTCTTTACACGCAAAACGCCGACGGCACGATAAAGGTTGTCAATTCCGGGATCAAGAACGGGAAAGAAAAGATCGCCGTCGGCAAAGGGATGACAACCGGCACACCGGGGCTTCTTCGTGTTTCATTTTTCGGCCCGTTCTATGCCGATTATCGTGTCATGAAGATAGATGCTGATTACAGATATGCGCTTGTCGGAAGCGGCGGTGCGGATTATCTTTGGTTGCTTTCGCGCACAAAAGAGATGCCGGAGAATGTAAAGACCGAATTTCTTGCGGAAGCGAAACGCCGTGGATACGACACGACAAAGTTGATCTGGGTAAAACACGAAAAGATAAAATGATATAATGCCAGTCGCTTTATGAGAGAGAAAACCCAAGAAAATTTGGTTATGGGATATTCGGCTGCATACCCCACGAGGCGGGAGCGTTGTCTGGAGAAGGGGTTGGTTCGATGCCTTTCAAAACGGCTCTTCTGGTATGTCTCTATTGAATCAATTGAAGAAAATACTCACAAACGCTTTATCGTTCAACGGGTTTTGGAACGCGGGGGCATTAAGGATATACGACAATTGATAAGTCATTATTCTCTTTCTGTTGTTGCAGAAGAAGCTCGGGAGATCAGGTCTCTTGATCCGGTTACATTATCTTTCGCTTCATGCCTGATTAATCAGCCAGAAGAGTCTTTTAAATGTTACACTTCGAGACAATAGAATCCCATACGCTTGAGGTATTGCGGAGAATGCAGCGCCTGCCTGAGTTGAAAAACACTCGACTGGTAGGCGGAACAGCGCTTGCGTTGCAACTCGGGCATAGAATAAGAATATTTTGTTGATGCCGAGATGATGCCTATGCCGAAGATGTTGATTGATTTCGACTGGGAAGCAGCAAAGGACAAGATCCGTTCTATTGTTCGTGATTTGATTCTTAGTTGAGAGTCGAAGCTAGTTTCTTGTATAGGGTCACGGGGTCCTGTCGTGAAGTTTTACCTAAATAAAAACCACTTCTCCCCATCTCCACCTCTACACGGCTAAAAAACACTACTGTTCGACTTCGACTAAACCAAGATACATGACCTCCATCGACAAAATAGGATCTGCGTTTCTGCGGCAGATTTTGCTGCGGATGAAGGAGCTGGGGGTTTCGCAGACGGAGCTGGCGTGGCGGATGAAGGTGTCGAGGCTGTACATCACGAAGGTGCTGCATGAGGATGTGAACTTCTCGTTCCGGACGGCGGCGAAGCTGGCGAACGCCCTGAAAATGGATTTCTTCCCGGCTCTGAGGCCACAGGAAGAGGGCGGGAAGTGGCACCGAAAACAGCGACGTAAGCTCCCCAGTTTGTGCAAAGTTGTAGTTGAAATGTCAGCGGCTATTATGCTAAAATACATACAAATTTGTTTTGTCTTTGTAGATAAAAGATAGAAAAGGATACATATGAAAGAAAACATTAAGATTGACTATCTCTCAAAGATGGATAAAATTATTGCCGAGAAGAAGAAGAACGGTCTTGTCGGGATTAATTTTTGTATTCTTCCCGAAAATAGAGAAGCCGCCGAGGACTATCAAGGTATGGCTCGTGCATTTTGTATGGTTGAAGATCTTAGGGCAAAAAGTTTTCTCAAAGCGACATCATCCAATTCTCTTTAATCCCTTTAATTAATTTTATGAATATTTTGGATGTGGTGAAGAGTTCGCGCACGCTTTTGAAAGCGCGTCCGTATGTAGAGAGAAATAAACTTTTTACGCGTCATGGTATTGTTGATGGGTGGAAGTTTCCTCGTAGGATTGGAGATTGTCAGATTTTAGCAACGTCTGTTTTCGGTGGGATGGACGTGTCAGTTTTGCAGATTGTTAGAGATGCAATATCAACTCCGATTTTTATTGAAAACCTTATTTTCGCAGAGAATCCTTCTTTAGCCCAAGTGTATGAAAAAGAGATGGGAGATGCAGAGGCTATTTCTTATGTTGAAAAGCATACTCCAGAAAAGGGTATGTCTTATTATAAAATCATTTGCGTTTCTAAGACGAGGTGCGGTGCGCGGTTTTCAATTTGTAAGGAATTGATGCATATATATACCCAGCAAGTGCAAAAAGTCGGTGTCGCTGAAAAAATGCTTAAAAAAGCCATGAGGTGGCGCAAGGTAATAGTGGAGGCCTCAAAAGAACTGACTCCTGAAACTGCTTGTTTTTATCATGCGGTAGAGGTTTTGTTGTCGTGGGATTTTCGTGATAAACAGGTTGCGATTGTGAAGAAAAAGTATGGGCAAGTACATTCATACGATAAGCATGTTGCTATTTCGTTTATGATTCCGCTAAGTATCATAAAGCATGTATTTGATCGCACGGATGACGAGAATGATTATTATGCGTTTTCCTACCAGTTGAATTCGCGTTGTTAGTTTAATAGTGTAAGGCTTTTCGAAGAAGTTATAATTCAGATGGGTTGGGTATTTGCGCAGGGCGGTTGTGGAGTGTGATTTAACTATCTTCAGGAAGAGTAGTGCGCACCTTTTTGTTGAGAAGTGCGCACTACTCAGGAAAGAAGAGCGCACATAGGTAAGATAGGCATATCAGATGGAGTTGGCAGAGGTGTGTTTAGCGTGTGAAAATGGTATAATATGAGGCATTCAATAGTCCAAGGTTTAAGTCCAAGTTGAAGAGCGGAATTACTATGTCCAACTTCGACTTCGACTTTGAACTTTGACTAAAAAAACATGGGAGAGAAAACCCAAGAAAATTTGGTTATGGGATATTCGGCTGCATACCCTACGGGCGAGAGCGTATCGCGAAAGGGTTTTCTTTACCATGGGGGCTCCATTGTATTTAGGTTATTGTCATCTGAATGTACTGGAGGGTAGCGTTAAATGAATTCAAAGCACAGGTCCAAGATGTACGATCACATACATTTTGCGGTGATGGCAATCGAAGGTGGAGCCAGGAGATTGCACATTTCTGGACAGAAAATGCATGATCGGCTTAAGGCTCAGAATCTGATTCACGAACGACTGCTGGGCAGGTATGATGATTTGCACACGCAGAGCTTTGAATGGGTTGTTGATGATACGGTGACCGCGCTGAAGAATTGGGAGGCTGGGGAATGAAGCTGTTTCATGGTTCGGACACGGTTGTGCGCGGCCCGTTGGCAAATGTAGGCCGGGCTAAGGTCGATTTCGGACAGGGTTTCTATTATCTCAGGCATGTTGAGTCTGTTGAATTGAAAGGAGCGTGACCTATGCGAGATAGCGTCCTTTGGAGAAAGACAGCCAGAATAATCATGGAGCTTGCTTCTGTGCATTCCATAAGCGAAGAACGTGCGTTAGACCTGTTCTATTCAACGAAGACATATCGCCAGCTATCTGATCCGAAATATGGACTTCAGCTGATGAGCGATGGCTACATAGTTGAAAATGTGCTGTCAGAACTTCGCAACGGATAGTATCGCCCGTGCGCTGCATGTGCAAATTCTCTTTTGACTGGACATACACCAGCACCATTTTGAGGAAGGGGCTGTATTTGCTGGGTGCGGTGTGAGGGCGGTGAGGTCGAAGTGGGTGAGTTAAGAGTTTAGAGTGGGTGAGTGGAGGAGTTGGGAAGTGACGAATGCTGAGTTTAGAGAGGTGCTGGAGGATAGAACGACACAATATGCGGTGGAGGTGTTCAAATATCTGCGTGAACTACCGTATGATGTATCGATCAAGGTCATTGCGCATCAACTTGGCAAGAGCGCGAGTTCGATAGGTGCCAATTACCATGAGGCCAATCGATCTGAAAGTCGTGATGATTTTGTCCATAAAGTTGCAATAGCAGTGAAAGAGGCGAACGAGAGTTGCTACTGGTTCAAGGTCCTTAGAGGGCTGTGTGGCAACAATGAAAGGATAGAGGCGTTGGCAAAAGAGACCTGTGAGCTGCGGAATCTGTTGCAAAGCATCCTGAAAAGCGCCCGCTCCCGCTAACTCCTCCACTCCTAACTTCAAAACTCATGACTCCTCCACTCCCAACTCCTCCACTCTTAACTTCTCAATGTGTTGGCGGCGGGGAAGAGTGAGTTTGGATTGTATGGCGTGGTTGGTGGAATGATGGTGATTGTGATGTTGGCTTATACAATGAGGTGGGGATGCGGCGGAATTGCCGCGGTGGAAAGCGAAAACTATTGTGGTACTGTGGTAATCAAGTGTGACCCTGTTGAACCCTATCAATAAAAGGAGGAAATCATGAGCGAGTATTCAAAGGAAATGTTGGATAGAATATGGGTTAAAGG
The DNA here is from genome assembly GCA_045537795.1 of Kiritimatiellia bacterium. GTDB lineage: Bacteria > Verrucomicrobiota > Kiritimatiellia > RFP12 > UBA1067 > UBA1067. The sequence continues at coordinate 29,212 of JAZSQE010000071.1, forward strand.
GCGAAAAGCTGGAGACTTGGATCCTAAGGAATACAGATAGATGTTGCAGGTGGGTTAATGAAAAGACGCTTATACGGCAACGAAGGTAATCTTGGGTGGGAGGTTGATCATATTTATCCAAAAGAAAAACTTAAAGCTGATAAAATCCCGGAAGACAGATGGGATGATTTGATTAATCTTAGACCTATGAATGCGAAGAATAATGTTGCCAAGGGGGAGGATTACCCGCATTATAAAAGAGCGGTTATATGGGATAGATCTGTACCGAAAGAACATAAAAACAAGGATGTTTCAGAAGAAAAACAAAACTGTACGGTTAATTCTGATTTGCAAAAAGATATCGCCGAAAATTATAAGAAGTGGACAAGAGAGAAGTAGTTGTTGAATCTATTTGACGTGGATGATTTTATGATGATAAAAGTTGGCATAATTGGCTGTGGCTTTGTGGGTGGCGCCCTCAAAGCTTGGCTGGAGGAAAACAACAAGGATTGCCAGTCGCGCACAGAGTGGAGGGCACTCGGTTTCGGAGGAGAAAGTTGTGGCACGTTCGAAGCGCACGCTTGAAAATATTGGCGTTGCGTTGCCATTTTGCTCAAGGGCGTTTTTCTTCGACAATAGCATGTTGGAGATGCGTTTCCTTGCCGAATATTCAAAGGAACGCGGATTTGCGTCCGTGTCCAACAATCTGACGGCATGGTTTGAAACGCATGTGCTTAACAGATTTTAACCGTGTAGAAGGATGAGGGCCTAAAGCAATTAGGACACATACGAGCGCAAGGTTGAGGAAGGAGCTGTAATTGCTGGGTGCGGTGTGAGGGCGGTGGGAAGGAATGAATAGAATGTGCAGTGATGACTGAACAGTTGATATTTTTGAACGACTTAAGTAGTATGCAAACTTAAGGATATACATAGAGTGAACTATGACCAAATACGAACAATCTAAACAGACGTGTAGTACAATCCCCGCCATAATACAGAGTTTTTACTCGGAATTTTTTGGCACTTTTATTCCTGGTTTCATAGCAGTTGTTTCGGTCGTGATAGTGTGTGTTATCGTCCTTGTTTATTGTGGTTGCATTGATGGGGTCTCCCATATAGAAGAGTTGATGAAGGCGATTCTAAAAAACACTGCGTCGATTTCTCTTTTGTCATCATGGACAGTATTAGGCGTTATATGCGCATTTTCATATGCAGTAGGTGCGATAATTTACAGACGCGCTCCCAAGGTGCCAGATGCAATTGCATCATATAGGCAGTGGCGAGAATCAAACGGGAAGGATGCGCTTGCGGTTGATTTTGATAGGTTGACAATCAATGGACATGTTGGTGTCGGTATGGCAGGATGGCCTTTTTCAAAGGGGGAAGCAATTCGTGCGAAGTTTGGGCATCAAATTGACTATCCGTATCCTCATTTACGACGATACCTAGCATATAGGGGGCATTATAATCTTCTGAAATATGTTCCTTGGTGTGCAGACCCGTCTGATGATGATAAGGTGCAGGAAAGAAGTAAGACTCAGATTAATATGATAAAACAGATTGTAGCAACAGAAGATGATGGTATCCTCTCACGGGATTTAATACGCAACGAAAGTCATATAAGGTTATTAAGCTCATTGTGGTATATTTTTAGATTTCTCCAACAACTGTTTGTTGTCTTTGGTATTATACTTATAGTCAGATATATTGCCATAGGCTTTTCATTGACTTATCATCCATTTGTGATTCAATGGTCTTTGAGTCATGATGCAACTTCAGATCGATTTTTGATTCCTATATATATATTCTTTTTTGCGTTCATGATAGTTTGGCTATTGAAGCGAAACATTGTCAAATGTTTCCATTATGTCCGTACTCGTGAACTTGTTATGGTTCTACATGCGGTAGAGATAGTCCGATTGCGAGTTCATAAACAAAGCCATAATGTGACAAAGATGTTTTTCAATGAAATTAAAAAACGAGACATATGCTTTCGGCAAAAATACTGCATTAAGTGTGTGCATAAAAAGTTGTGTGGACATAATTAATTTTTGAATAATATAACTGAAAGAGAAGGGTGGAGATGATGTGCCAATCGGTAATGAACCCTAACTATTAGTGCTCAGTCTCAACCCGAAACTTGAAACTATCAACTAATCGCTATCCCCTAACTCCTAACCCCTAAAAAATGACTCCTAATCGGCGGATATTTTTGAACATCATAGCGACATACGGGCGATCGCTGTATGCGTTAGTGTGCGGTCTGTTTACGGCGCGGTGGGTGTTGGAGGCGCTGGGGCAGGTGGATTTTGGGCTGTATGGACTTGTTGGTGGGCTTACGGTTTTTATCGGCTTTTTTAACACGCTTCTTAGTGTCGCGACGAGCCGGTTTTATGCGTTTTCTGTTGGTCAGGCGGCGAAGATTGCTGCGGATGGCGATAAGGACGCCGGGCTTGAGGAATGTCGTAAATGGTTCAGTACTGCCGTTATGCTCCATACAATCGTTCCGTGTGTGCTGATTGTCGTAGGTTATCCGCTTGGGATTTATGCGGTAGAGAATTGGTTGACGATTCCGCCCGAGCGCTTAGGCGCCTCAGTATGGGTATTCCGTTTTGTGTGCATTTCGTGTTTTGTCGGCATGATTAACGTACCGTTCAACGCCATGTACACCGCTAAGCAGTATATCGCGGAGCTTACGATTTACAGCTTCTTCCAAACTACTGCGAACGCCGCTTTCGTTTACTTTATGGTAACTCACCCTGGCGATTGGCTCGCTAAGTATGCGCTTTGGATGTGTGTTGTCGCGTGTCTCCCCCAAGTCATAATCTGCCTTAGGGCGCTAAAGGTATTCCCCGAATGTCGCTTCAAGATGGAGTACGCCTGGAGTATGTCGCGCACAAAACAGCTCTCGTCATTCGCCTTTTGGCAGGCGTTCGGCGGCTTAGGCGCGATAGCTCGCGGCCAAGGAATTCAGATTTTGATTAATAAGTATTTCGGCCCGTCAATTAACGCTTCAATGTCGATCGCCAACCAAGTCTCTGCCCAAACCCAAACCTTGGCCGGGGCTCTCCAAGGCGCGTTTTCGCCTGCGATAACTACGGCTTGCGGTGCTGGCGAATACGATAAAATGCGCTCGCTCGCATTTCGTACCTGTAAATTCGGTATGTTGCTTGGCCTTATTTTCATTCTTCCGCTCGCCATCGAGCTCGATACAGTACTAAAACTTTGGCTTAAAAATCCACCGCCCTACACTAAGGAACTTTGTTGGAGTATTCTCGCCGCGGCGCTAATCGATAAAAGCTCTGCTGGTCACATGCTCGCGGTAGCCGCTAAAGGTAAAATCGCCGCGTATCAGGCGTTTCTCGGTACTGCGCTAATTTTAACTCTCCCGATAGCTTGGGTTTTTGTTAAATTTGATTGGGGTGTATCGTCGATAGGTTGGGCGATTTTAATAGGTACAGCTATTTGTGCCTGGGGGCGCGTTTGGTTCGCGCGGCGTTTAGTCGGTATGAGCGCGCGGCACTGGCTTTTTAGGCTTTTAGCTCCAGTTATGATAACGATTATCCTAACGGGCTTAGTCGGATATTTAACTCGTCTTTTTATTGATCCAGGTCTTTGTCGCGTTTTATTAACGACGCTACTTTGCGAATTAATTCTTTTGCCATTATCGTGGTTCGTTTTGCTCGATGGAAGCGAGCGGCAATTTGTATTGAATAAAATAAGAAAGTTGAAAAAGTGTTAAGGGTAAAATAATTATGAAAAAACTTTATATTCAAATATTGGATTCCTCTTCTACATTTCGTGTTGCAGACTTTTTCCTTGCCAATGCAGGAAATGAGATGGAGTTAGTGTTTGATGATGTGCTGTGCTGCCCACATTTTATAGTGCCGATTTATGCTTTAATAGACTTCTATCGTGCGAGAGGAGAGAAAATTAACATTCTTGCACCTCCGTATAGTAATATTAAGCATATTTTATTTAATGAAAACAGTGATCGGGCGTTTGGACGAGTTTTAAGGTTTTCTTCTATTGATGAATACCTTGAGATTTTTAATAAGGTACAAAAAGAGGTTATTACATTACCCAAAATAGGAAGTGGTTTTCGAGTCGCTTTTGAGTGGTGTATTTCGGAAATAATGGATAATGTTGTTTTGCATTCAGGATCAAGTGCAGGGTATTTTATGGTGCAGTATTTGCAAAAGGAACGGCTTTTAAAGACGTGTGTTTTTGACCTCGGGCAAGGTATTTTGGCGTCCTTTAAAAATTCTCCATATTCTCCATCTAATTCTATAGAAGCTGTCAAGTTGGCTGTAGAGCCTAATGTAACAAGCGGAAATGGACAGGGTAATGGTTTGTATGGTCTTCGTGAGATTGTCAAGCAGTCAAGTAATGGTCGACTGCAGATAACATCAGGTGATGGGAAATATGTGTTGTCGACAGGTGTAAAGGTAGAAGAGGTCTCTGAGAAGGCTGATGTAATAGCAGGTTTTCCAGGCGCGACATCAGTTGATTTTCAGGTTGTCGTAGATGATTCACTTTCTATAGATCGAGTATTTGAGGATGGATCTCCTACAACAGACCTTTGGTTGGAAGATCATGAGCTTGATGAAGAGACGATATCAATAAAAGTTTTGGAACTTGTACAGGGAACAATCTCAAGAGGCTTTGGACGTGAAATTCGAAATGCTGTTGAGAACCTAATTGATGTAGAGCGAAAAAGAGTTATAATTGATTTTGATGGTGTTGATTTGTGTAGTTCTGCTTTTGTCGATGAATTTATTGGGAAGTTATTGGTTAAATATCAATTTGTTAATTTTGCGCGAATGATAAGCTTTAAATCGCTATGCGGCTTGCCCGCGTTGTTGATAAATCATTCAATTAAGCAGCGAATGTCAGAAAGTACATCAATAGAGTCTGCGGTTAATGACTCAGTCGGAACTGTAAATATGGGTCCAACAGGTCCTGTGCCAATTCCTGTTGCCAAAGAGAAAGATTTGCAGCGTGAAATGAAACCTACGATTGTGGAGGCGATACAATGAAAAAACTTTATTTGATAGCATTAGGGGCTACTATAAATAGAGATGCAGCCGTAAAGCGACTTGAACAAGTGTCTGGAAATGGACCGTGGTTTTACTCAATACCGAATACGATTTGCATTTATTCAGAGAATAGAGCAACTGATATTTTTAATTTGTTGCATGATCCAACTGATGCTAAGGAAAATTTGTTTGTTACAGAAGTACCAGCGGCTAATTCTATGGGATGGATTCCGCAAGCTCATTGTAATTTGATTGCGCAAAATTCAATTGTTCATGATTATACATTAAATTTCATAGGATATTGGGTAGATGGGCGTCAAATGCAGATGCCTGAGAGGGCAGGTATTTATTGTGTTTATACATGTAATGTGAGGTCGGATCAACAATTGGAAATTTCTCGATTGCTTTATATTGGAAAAGCGGAAAATATTAAGGCGAGAAATGTGAATCATGAAAGGCATGATGATTGGAAGCGGTATTGTGGACCAGGGGAGACGCTATGTTTTTCATGTGCTGAATTGCAATCTAAAAGTCTTGATGTTTGTGAATCTGCGCTGATTTTCAAACATAAGCCTGTATGTAATGATCAATTAAAAGATGGTTTTTATAGAAGTCCAACACATATTGTTACGACAGGAGCAAATTTGTATTTATCCCCAGATTTTATCGTGTATAAGACGGTGGACAAGTGATTAGATGATCTTACTGAATTTATTTGTATGACGCTTGCCCCCAAAAATTTGTGTACCGGTTGCTCGGCGTGTTATGCCGCGTGTGCGAAGGGCGCTATTTCGATGACGCCGGATGCTGAAGGATTTTTACATCCCGTAATCGATTCGGATAGGTGCGTTAATTGCGGCCTTTGTGCGAAGTCTTGCCCTGTATTGGTACGCCTCGCGCCGCGTAAGCCGCTCGCCGTTTTTGCCGCGAAAGCCAATGACGACGAACTTCGTATGCGCTCATCATCTGGTGGCGTTTTTTCGCTTTTAGCTCGCGCCGTAATTGCTGAGGGTGGTATCGTTTTGGGTGCAGGCTTTGACCATAACGATTGGCGCGTCATTCATAAGTCAGCGGAGAATGAAGATGAGTTAGAAGATTTGCGCGGCTCAAAGTATGCCCAATCGGATATGGGCGAGACGTTTAAGCGCGTAAGAGCTGAACTTACTAAAAGCCGCAAGGTTCTCTTTAGCGGAACTCCTTGCCAAGTCGCAGGCCTTAAGCTCTTTCTCGGTAAAGAATACGATAATCTTCTTCTCGTTGATGTAATTTGTCACGCGGCGCCTTCGCCTTTAGCCTGGCGCAAATTTCTTGAGAAACGCCTCGCTGTCGCTTATACTGATAAAGTC
>JAZSQE010000057.1:0-3961 GCA_045537795.1 Kiritimatiellia bacterium
GTTTATGATGGGGGATTTTCTCGTTGTCGCGCCTCAGTGCGTCAAGGGCGCAAAAGACCGCAAGGTCATGATTCCGCCCGGCAGGTGGCGCGGCGACGACGGAGCCGTTTATGAGGGTCCTCGCGTGATCACCACGCCAACGCCTCTTGACCGCATTGTGTATTTTGAGCGCTGCCGTCGGAATTCTACTGGTGAATAAAGCCTTCTCGCAGGGCGAGCGCGACAGCTTCGGCCCTGTTGGCGACGCCGAGTTTGCGGTAAATCACCGAAAGGTGTTTTTTGATGGTGATTTCCGACAGCCCGAGAAAACGGGCGATGTCGTGGTTCGAAAAGCCCTGGGCCACGAGAGTGAGGATAGTGTGATGGTTGTCGCTTAATGAAGTAGATTTTTCGCTCGGGGCTTCGGCAAGAACGGTGCCGCCGGAAGCGACGGTGCGGACGGCGGCGACGAGATCGTCGGTGGCGGCATCCTTCATCAGTACGCCCGACGCTCCGTTCGAGACCGCGCTGCCGAGTTCATTCGATGTTCCGTATGATGTCAGAATGATGATTTTCGTTTCCGGCGATGCGCTTCGGATAAGCTTCGTGGCGTCTGCGCCGTTCATCACCGGCATCATGAGATCCATGATTACGATGTCGGGTTTCAGCTCTTTGGCGAGATTTACGGCTTCGCTCCCGTTTGCGGCTTCTGCGATTACGGCGAAATCGTTCTGCGCGGCGAGCAGCGTCCGAAGACCCATTCTGAGAAATGAGTGGTCGTCTGCAATCAGGATGTTCGTTTTTTTCATGCGTTTCTCTTCAATGCGCCGCGCGGAACGGTGAAACGGGCTTTTGTGCCGCGTCCGGGCGCGGATTCGATTTTAATCTCTCCTCCGATGCGGTTTAAGCGGTCGCGGATGCCGGTAAGGCCGAAGTGTCCCTCGAGAGGGCCTGCGGATTCATCGGGATTGAAGCCGCGTCCGTCGTCGATGACGGAAAAGTGAAATGCGTCGGAATCGGTGCTGCTGGCTATTCTGACGGTTGCAGCCGACCCGTGGCGGATCGCATTGGCCGTCAATTCCCGCAGAATTGCCAAAATCGTGTGAGCGGTCGTTTCCGGCAGTTTTGAGCGATCTACGGAAATGCGGACTCGAATTTCCGTTTCGCTTGAAAGCGCTTCGAGAGTGCGCTTGACGGCAAGGGCGAAATCCGTTTCCGCAAGGGTGTCGTTTCTGAGATCGAAAAGACAGTTCTTAAGTTCTCTGCGGCACGACTCGAGCATCCGTTCCGCCGTTTCCAGCCGCGCTTTGGCCGAGGCACCGTCCGTTTCGACGCTGGCGCGTCCCGCGGCGATCTGGCAGGCGACGCCGGTCAAGGTCTGCGAGAGGGTGTCATGGATTTCGACCGCGAGGCGCGTTCTTTCGTTGAGGCGCAATCGGGCCATCGCTTTGTCGATTCTCCATTTGATGAAAAGGACGGCGATGAGGACAAGCAGGGACGCGATTGTCCAGAGTACGCGTTTATCGGACCACCATGACGGATAGGCGATGATTTTAATGTCGTCTTCCGAGCGGGGAAGGACGGCGAAGCCGCGGATCTGCGGGAATATGTTGTATGCGCAATGCGATTCCGTTTCAATGACGCATCGGCCGACGACTTCTATCGTGCTTCCTATGATGAGTTCATCCGCCGCGTCTGGGCATGCGCTCAGATCGACAGGTATGCGGTAGCGATCGGAATCCATGTGGAAACGATAATCCGACGTGCCTTTCCCGGGCAGGCTTGAGACAACGCCTTTCAGGCGGATGAGCATACCGTTGAAGTTGCTTTCGATGCGCGGATTGATTTCTTTCGCCGTCATGATTTTGGCGGCGGTCATCGGTTGGGCGACGTCATAGTCTTGGGCCGGCGGTTTTTCTTCGCGCCAGTTGGCCTGGGTGAGATTGAGAAAGTAGAGGTTTGTTTCGGGGTATCCGGCCAGTTTGATTGTTGCGTTCAAGCGTGGAGGCGGCGTTCCGTTGGACAGCGTGGCGTGGACGATGTGTCCGTTCACCTTCAGCATTACCCTGTTCCCGCTCCAGACGGCGAGGACGCGCCCCGTGACGGCGCGGCGATCCATTTTGGCGAGATCCCGCGGCGTTACGTAATTGCCGGGGTCGATATTAGGCACATTCAGGCGATCTTTTGCCTGAGGCTCAAGAACGGCGAGCTGGTTTGTTTTTATTTGGATGAACGGACCGCAGAACCTTCTGTATCCGCTCATGAGCCTGTTGTAAGTTCCGGTTATGCGAACGCGCGCATCGCGAAGGTGTTCGCTGTCGAGTTGACCGCGGCAGAATACGGGTATGGTTGTCGGGCCGTCTTTCAGGAGAAGAATCGTGTATTGAACATCCACTTCGTCCGGCATGACGTCGACGACAACGCCTTCGGTCGCAATCTCGCGCATATCGTGATTTTGTTCGTTAAGTTCACCCAAAGAACAAAAGGCGGCAAAAAATAAAGTAAATACAGTCATTGATTTAATCCCACATTATAAAATCATACTATAGAGGAGATATCATTTTATCCATAGAGGTGTCATTCTACAGCGCTTGAGGTGTCATTCTACCGCGTTTGAGGTGTCATTTTACTGCGCTTGAGCTATCATTTCGCCGCGCTTATTATATCAAAAATTTCCCCACTTTTATCCGGCTAAAGAACTTTAAGAATTTTCCGCATAAAATTCTCATTTTATGTTATACTATGGGGGCTTGGAGAAAATGCAGTTCCTCTGAAGGGGCCTTTGAAAGGTTTCTTAAAAGGGGGTTTGAAAAGATCGGTAGAAGGAGAATAGAAAACTTAAATGACTTTTGATTCTAAAGCGTTGAAAAAAGAACTTGATTCGGAAATGAAGAAAAAACAATGGTCAGAATGAAGAAAACCTATGGTTTGAATGAAGAAACTATGATCAGAATGAAAAACCAATAGTCAGTATGAAGCAAAACCTGTAATCAGAATGAAGAAAAATCTGTAATTTCAAAACGATAAAAGAAAACCTATGCGCAAAAAGTACGAACATTCCGCCTATTACTACGCCTATCACTGCGGTTGGACTTATAGCGAAGCTTGCACTTACGCGGGCAAGTATCTTGATATGCATACATATCGCCCTCGGATGCGCGAAAGGCCCGACGGCGAGTGGAATTCCAAGGACTGGTTCAAGTATCAGAATTCCCCTAAAAAGTTCGATTCCACCTTTAGTCCGCTAATGTTACTGGCTTGCGCAGCTGTTGATATTGGCGTAGCCATGCGTGATACTGTTTGCACGCTCGCCGATCCCGTTGAGCGCGATCGGATGAAGCGCGAACTGATGCGCGATTTGCGGCGAATCCGCCGGCCGTTCTATTATGCCCGCGAAGTGAAGCGTCGCCGCGAGCTCGCAATCGCGCGACGAAAAATCAAACGTCGCCGCACAACTTCGCCGATGCCGACCCCGGAAGATATTCTTACGGCGTGGGATGAGCGCAAAACGTCCCGAGAGGCGATGATTAGGTTTGGCGGGATGATTCACGATTTGGAATGTTATGTCGACAATTATTTGAAAATCGATGAAAACGGCAAGGTCATAGGCCGTAATCGCGGCATTCGCGGTTGGCTCAGAGATAATTTGCCGGAGCTTTCGCCGAAGTATAAGACGCTTATGCGCTATAAGGCTCTTGCGGTACGACTTAGGCAGGCGACTGAAACCAAGGATCCGAAGCCGACGTCGCGGCTGCTTAAAAAACCTTATCATGAGGCGGTTAAAACAATTCTCGCCGATGAAAGGCCTGTTTTTTCTCATGTTTTCGGGGCGCTTGAGTATATGCTCGCGCCCGAGACTGTAATGCTCGATGCGCCCAAGGTGCAAAGGGAGGCGCGAAAGGGCGATGAGCGGCGAAGGAGGCCGCGGGGGCGGGTGAAAACATAATAAGTCGGAGGCCAAGCGGTCTTAGGAAGACAAAGG
>JAZSQE010000038.1:0-13262 GCA_045537795.1 Kiritimatiellia bacterium
GATTACCTATTTCATCCAGACTTATCTGCTGGTTCCCTTCGGGCTGGAATACATGCAGACCATCGCCTTCATTCTGGTGATCGCTATGCTGGTCCAGGTGGTTGAAGTGGCGCTGAAAAAGATTTCCGCTTCGCTGTATCAGGCGCTGGGCGTATACCTGCCGCTGATTACCACCAACTGTGCCGTGCTGGGCGTTGCGCTGCTCAACGTTCGTGAGGGCTACAACCTGATTGAGTCCGTTGTGAACGGCATCAGCGGCGCGTTGGGCTTCACGCTGGCGATTGTGCTGTTTGCCAGCATCCGCGAGCGTCTGGCCGTCAGCAACCTGCCCAAGTGGATGAATGGTTTCCCCGGTGCGTTGATCACTGCCGGTCTGATGTCTCTGGCTTTCCAGGGCTTCTCCGGTCTGCTGTAACAGGGGAAAGGAGAGAGAAACATGAGTGCGATTTTGATTGCGGCTGCCGTTCTGGGCGTGCTGGGCATGCTATGCGGCCTGCTGTTGACGGTTGCCAACAAGGTCTTTGAAATCCCCAGTAATCCCCAGCGTGATGCCGTGCGCGCCTGCCTGCCGGGCGCCAACTGCGGCGGTTGCGGCTTCGCCGGTTGCGGCGACTACGCGCGCGCCCTCGTCGCGGGCACAGCTCCGAACGGCGCCTGCCCTGCGGGAGGAGCCGCCGTCGCCGCCGGAATCGCGAAGATTCTCGGCGTCGAGGCGTCGGCGACCGAAAAGCGCGTCGCCGTCGTCAAATGCTGCGGCGACAGAACCGAGGCGATCAGGGTGGGCGACTACAACGGCATCTGCGACTGCTCCGTCGCGGCGGCGACGGCCGGCGGCGACAAAGGCTGCCGCTACGGGTGTCTCGGTTACGGCGCGTGCGCGGCCGTATGCCCCAAACGCGCCATATCCGTCGTCGATGGCCTCGCCAAGGTCGAGAAGCGCCTCTGCATCGGCTGCGGCAAGTGCGTAAGCGTCTGCCCGAGACATATCATCGAGCTCGTGCCCGCGTCGGTGACGATTCATGTTCTTTGCAACAATCCCGTGCGCGGGCCAGAAGTGCGCAAGGTCTGCGGCGTAGGGTGCATGGGCTGTCATCTCTGCGAAAAGCATTCCGGCGGCAAGGAGACGGGGCATTTCCTGTTCGACGGTTTCCTCGCCAGAGTCAATTACGAAAACCCGCCGACCGACGAACAGATCGCCGAGAAGTGTCCCGCAAAATGCATCGGCATCGACGCGCATGACGCTTCGGGCCATTGACGAGCCGTGAACGTTCACGTCATAATCGGTGAAGACGACTATCTCGTCTCTGAGGCGGCGAAGAAAATCACCGGTGACGGCACGGGTCTTGAAGTCGTCGATTCGGCGAATTCTGGCAACGCCGATCTCCAGCTCGCCGATTTGAGGAACGTCGACGCTTCGTTTTCCACTCCGCCTTTTCTCGATCCTGAAAAAACCACCTGGTGGAAGAACGTCCATTTTCTGCCGGGGGGCTCTCGCGCGACGGCGGCAGAAGTGAAGGAGGCTCTCGAGAAATTCGCGAGGAAGGTGGCGGCGGCCGTTCTGCCCGACAACCAGCGGCTTGTGATTTCGGCTCCGCATCTTCTCAAGACGTCCGTTTTTTTCAAGACTCTCGCTCCCGTCGCCGAGATGAACGTTTTCGCCGCGCTCAAACCGTGGGAGGCCGCCAGAAACGCCGTCTCGCGCGCGTGCGATGAAGCGAAGGGTATGGGGCTTGAGTTCGAAAGCGGCGCGGCCGATCTTTTCGTTTCGCGGGTGGGGACCGATTCGCGTTCGCTGAAGAGCGAGCTCGAAAAGATGCGCTGCTATCTCGAAGGCGTTTCGCGCGTGATCAGGCGCGCCGACATAGACGAGGTCACGAGCCAGGGCGTCGGGGTCGAGCCGGAAGTGTGGGCGATAACCGACGCGTTGGGCGCGCGCGATCTCGAAAAGGCGCTTTCGGCGGCGAGGCGCTTCGAGAGGGAAAACGGTTTTGCGGTTTTCATATCGGGCGTCGTCGAGAAATTTTTCAGACAGCTCGTGGAACTTAAGTCGGCGCACCAGCGCGGCGCGTTCGACGAGGCGACGGAGGGCATGGCGCCGTTCGCGGTGCGCAAGATGGCCGCGTTCATGCGCAACTGGAGCCTTGGCGAGCTTCGCGTGGCGAGGTGGCGGTTCTTGAAACTGCGCGAGCGCGCCGTCACGTCTTCGGGCGGATCGGACGTTCTCGTTCTGACGGAACTTGCGCGCGCGTGCATGAGGCAGGGGGCGCGATGAGCCGCGAAATACTCAATCTCAAACAGGCGGCCGAGCACGTCAACGTCGAAGCGAACGAGCTTAAGCACGTTGCGCAGCGAGGCGAGATCGAGGCGTTCGAGAGAAACGGCGAATGGTTTTTCGGCCACCGCGATCTCGACGAATGGGCACAACGCAATCTTCTTTCCTCGAACAAGCGCGAACTCAAGGCGCAATACGGCGCGATGATGGATAAAAACCGCCGTCAGAGCCGCGAGGACTGGAGTATCGCCGGTTATTTCAGCAAAGCGACCGTCGATCTCTCGCTCACGGCGAAAGCCAAAGCGGGGATGGTGCGGGACATGACGGATCTTGCGGAGAAATCCGGATTCGTCTACGATGCGGAGGCGCTTTACAAGGAGCTTATCGCCCGGGAGGAGGCCGCGTCGACGGCGATAGGCATGGAGGTTGCGCTTCTTCATCCGCGTTTTCACGATCCGTATCTTTTCGAGGAGAGTTTCATCGCCTACGGCAGAAGCCTGAGACCGATTTTTTTCGGCGCTCCGGACGGCGCGGGAACGCGGCATTTCTTTTTGATCTGCTCCACCGACCACGAACTGCATCTGCAGATGCTCGCGCGCCTGGCGATGCTCGCGCACGGCACCGATCTTCTGGAGAGGCTCAACGAAGCGGTCGTTGACGAGAACGCTCTCGCGGCCATCGCGGCGACCGAAAAGGAATTTCTCGATCCATGATTGCGAAGAACTGGTTTTTCGATCTCGACGGCACGCTTGCCGACACGTACGCGGACATAACCGATTGCTGGCGCAAGACTGTCGCGGAGCTTGGTCTTGACACGGAGCGTTTCGACAGGCTTTTCAAGGTCGGGCCTTCGATAGACGACATCACCCGCAGGATGTATCCCGAGCGTTATTCGAAGGAACTGTGCGAGGCGGTGCGCGAAGGGTTCTCCAGACACTACGATACCGAACGGTTCCCCCTGACGAAGGAATATCCCGGCATTATCGGAGATATCAGGCGTCTCAAATCGCTCGGCGCGCGCGTCTTTGTCGTCACGAACAAGCGATGGAAAGCCGTAAGGCTCATGGCCGAGCACTTCGGCTGGGATGAGGTGTTTGACGGCTTTTACGCTTCCGACATGCACAAGGATGACGCTGTCGGCGTTCTCAAAAAAGCGGATCTTCTCGCGCTCGCGATGAAAGAAAACCGCTGCGAGGCGTCTTCCTGCGTGATGGTGGGAGACACGATAAACGATTTTGAAGCGGCGGCGGCCAACGGTGTGCGCTCGATCGCCGTCCCCTGGGGGTATGGAGACGCCTCCGAACTCGCGAAAGCCGACGTGATGTACGACGCCTCGGTTCCGCTTGACGCGTTATGACAGAGCCTGTTTCGCCGGAGTTCGGTTTCTTCATGCCCGCCCGGGGATCCCGATATTGTTTTAAGCTGCAGATAAGGATGTATACATGAACAGACGTGAATTCATAACCGCAGGAGCGGCTGCGGGATTGGTTGGCGGCGTTCCGGCCGTCGCGGGAGCGGCGACGCCTCGGAGCGCGGGCGGCTTCGTCGAGCCTTCAAAGACGCTCGATGTTGACGATTGGGCCGACGTCATCGTCGTCGGAGGAGGCCCGGCTGGGATCGCCGCCGCCGTAACGGCCGCGAGACGCGCCCGCAAAGTGCGGCTTTTTGAAATGCACGGGTGTCTCGGAGGCGTGTGGACGTCGGGGCTTTTGACGTACATCTTCGATTTCGACAAATCGGAAACAGGGTGGGAGATCATCCGCAGGCTTGACGCGTACCGCGCGCGAGTCGTCGACCGGCCGGCGAAAGAACACGCGGGCTCGTACCCGAACGGGCTGAATCGCGACTGGGTCTACGAGCCGGAGTACATGAAGGCCGTCTGCGAAGACATGTGCGCCGAGGCGGGCGTCAGGGTGACGCTTCACTCTCCGGTCGTCGCCGCGTACCGCGACGCTTCGCGCAGGAACATCGACGTCATCGTCACCGAGTCTAAAAGCGGCCGCAAGGCTTGGCGCGCGAAAACGTTCATCGACTGTTCGGGCGACGGAGATCTCGGCGCTCTTGCCGGTTGCGGTTTCGACATCGGCTTCGGTCCCGAGGGCTGGGGGCAGCCGGCCACGATGAACGCTCTCGCCGTCGTCGACGACGGCGACGCTCTCGCCAAATGCGATTTCGTTTCGAACGATCCCGCGATGTGGACGCCCGTCACGCGCCCCGACGGAAGCGTGCTGTGCCATCACATAGCCGCGAGCCGCTGCATATCGGGGGATTTCTACGCGCACGCGAGCTACCGCGTGACCGGCAGCAGCGTCGCTCTCGGCGAAGGCGTCGGCAGGGCGGTTTCGATGTGACGGAAAGGTTTCGGCGGAGTGAAGACAACCTTCGATGTTCTTAAACGGCTTGGGCCCGTGCCGTTCTGGCGCGGTACGGGTAAATGTCTGGACGAACTTGATAAAATATACCGTAAGGCGTCTGAAGCGTGCAAGGCGAGGCTTGAAGCGCAGACCATGCCAGGCGGCGGCGCGTCCCCGGTGAAAGGAAAGGCAAGATGAGTTGCGAAAAAACGTATCTCTCCGCGGATTCGTATCTGCGCGACATGTGGCGTCTGGCGGCGCAGGTCAGACGCGTCGGCTGGAAGCCGGACGTGATGATCGCCCTGTGGCGCGGAGGAGCCCCGGTGGGGGTGGCGATGCACGAGTTCTTCGCCGCCAGCGGCTGGAACGTGAGGCATACGGCGATAAAATGCGCCAGTTACACCGGTGTCGACGAAAACGCCGGCGAAGTCATGTTCGAATACGGCCGCGAGGTGCTCGACTCTTTGTCGCCCGGCGATAAAGTGCTGGTCGTCGACGATGTCTTCGATACGGGCAAGACGGCTCTCGCCGTCAGGAAAATGATGGACGCGGCCGGCGTCGAAATGCGTCTGGCGACGGTATATTTCAAGCCGTCGAAAAACACGACGGCGTTGACTCCGGATTACACGCTCAGACTGGCGGGGGACGAATGGATCGTCTTTCCGCATGAAATCCGCGAGCTTGACGACGGCGAAATCGCCGTCAAGGATCCTCTCCTCGCGGAACTTCTCGGCGGCGCATAAAGGGTTTGCGGGGATATAGCCATGTTCGAAAATCGAGGGTACATGCTCGACATAAGCCGGGATCGCGTCCCGACCATGAAGACGCTGCGCGAGATCGTCGATCTTCTCGCGCGTTGCCGCTACAACCAGTTTCAGCTTTACACCGAGCACACGTTCGCCTACAGCGCCCACCGGACCGTGTGGGAAGAGGCGGACCCCCTCACGCCCGCGGAAATCCGCAAACTCGACGCCTACTGCGCGATGCAGGGCATAGAGCTTGTCGCTAACCAGAATTCGTTCGGGCACATGGAGCGCTGGCTTGTCCACGAAGAATACAACCATCTGGCGAAATTCCCAAAGGGCGGGGCGGTTACGCCGTGGGGGACGGTCAAGAAATTCCCGACGACTCTCGATCCTGCGAATCCCGGTTCAATAGAACTCATAGAGGGGCTGTTCGCGGAACTTGCGCCGAATTTCACGTCGAAACTCATCAACATCGGCTGCGACGAGACGTTCGAGATATCGGACGGCGAAGAATATCTCGCGTTTCTTCTCAAGGTGATGCAGGCGGCGAGGCGCAACGGCAAGAGACCGATGTTCTGGGGCGATATCGTCCTCAGGCACCCCGACCTTGTCAAGCGCATTCCGGGGGACGCGATCGCCCTCGACTGGGGCTACGAGGGCAATCATCCGTTTATGGAGGAGTGCGCCGCGTTCAGGG
The DNA here is from genome assembly GCA_045537795.1 of Kiritimatiellia bacterium. Lineage (GTDB taxonomy): Bacteria > Verrucomicrobiota > Kiritimatiellia > RFP12 > UBA1067 > UBA1067. The sequence goes on from JAZSQE010000038.1 coordinate 6,070, forward strand.
CCGCGGGTCTCGATTTTTACGTCTGCCCCGGCACTTCGAGCTGGCGCTCTCTCGGCGGACGCGTGGAGAATATGCGCGAAAATCTCGAGGCGGCCGAAAAGGCGGGGCGTATTCACGGCGCGAAGGGCTATCTTCTCACGGACTGGGGCGATGAAGGTCACTGGCAGCCGCTCGCGGCGTCGCTCCCCGGCATCGTGATGGGCGGCGCGTTCGCCGTCTCCGGAGCGAAGGCCGCGAGGATGGATCTAGAGCGCGAGCTCGACGCCGTGATGGACGCTCCTCTCGGAGGGCTTCTTCTCAGGCTCGGCACTCTTTATCTCATGGGCGGCGCGCTGAGATCGAATTCGTCGGAGTTCTTCAACATACTCGCAAACGACAGGGGCTATTCGCGTCATCCCAATCTCACCGAGAGCGTTCTCGAGGAGACGGGCGCGGTCGCGCGCGGCGTTCGCATAGCCGCCGAGCGCTGGGCGGAGCGCAACGACTGGGCGAAAGAGATAGTCTATATGGCCAATCTTATCGACTGCGCGTGCCACAGGCGCGATGAAGGCCGCCTGAGGGAGCTGCGCGACGAGCACTCGCGGATATGGCGTCTTCGCTCGCGCGAGGGCGGGCGGGCCGATTCGCTGGCGAAACTGCCGCGTTTCTGAAACGGGAGCGCGTATTTTTGATATAATTACGCGCAAGAGCGCGTTCGGAGAAATCAGACGCGCCATACAACAACAGGTGTCATAATGAGAAAAGCCGAAATCAAACGCGAAACGAAAGAAACCGAAATTTCTCTCGAACTCAATCTCGACGGATCGGGCGAGGGCGAGATCGATACGGGGATCGGTTTTTTCAATCACATGCTCGAACTCCTGAAGAAGCATGCGCTGATCGATCTGACGGTAAAGGCGAAGGGCGATATCGACGTCGATTACCACCACACGGTCGAAGATGTGGGACTCGTCCTTGGCCGGGCGCTCGACAAGGCTTTGGGCGACAGGAAGGGCATAACGCGTTACGGGTTCGCTTCGATACCGATGGACGAGGCGCTTTGCGAAACTTCGCTCGATCTCGGCGGCAGACCGTTTCTCGTGATGCGGTGCGCGATGAAGCACATGTTCGTGAAGGATTTCGAAGTGAAACTCGTCGAAGAGTTTTTCAGGGCCGTTTCGGTTGAGGCGCGCGCCAACATCCACCTGAGTCAGATTTACGGCGATGAGGCGCATCACGTCTGCGAAGGGCTTTTCAAAAGTTTCGCGCGCGCTCTGCGCGCGGCGGTCAGGCTCGATCCCGCCGAGAAGGGCGTGCCTTCCTCGAAAGGTGTCTTATGATAATACTGCCCGCGATAGATCTCAAGGGCGGCAAGTGCGTGCGCCTTCGCCAGGGCCGAGCCGACGATGTCACGGTGTACGGTGACGATCCGGCGGAGCAGGCGCGCGACTGGCGCTCGCAGGGCGGCATGGAGCTTCACGTCGTCGATCTCGACGGCGCTTTCGCCGGGACGCCGAAACACGCTCAGGTCATAAAGAGCGTCATCGAAGCGTTCGGCGCTCCGGTGGAGGTCGGAGGCGGGCTCCGTACGATGGAGGCGCTTTCGAGCGTCATCGATGCGGGCGCGGCTCGTGCGATCATCGGTTCGGCCGCGCTCGAAGATCCCGAATTTCTGATCAAGGCCGTCGAACTCTACGGTGAAAAAATCGCCGTCGGCATCGATGCGCGCGACGGTTTCGTCCAGACGAAGGGCTGGGTCGAGACGACATCTGTCAAGGCCGTTGATCTCGCGGCCGCCGTCGCGAAGGCGGGCGTCAGGACGATCATCTATACCGATACCGCCACCGACGGAATGCTCGGAGGGCCCAACCTTTCGCAGATGGCCGCCATCTGCGATGCCGCTCCCACTTGCGAAATAACGGCGTCGGGCGGGGTGAGTTCGCCTTACGACGTGGAGAACCTGAAAGCGCTCGAGCGCGCGAACCTGCGCGCGGCGATTGTCGGCAAGGCTCTCTACGACGGCAGGACTACGCTCAGGGAAATGAACATCGCCGCGCTTTGATGCGTACGCCATGACAACGCGCCTCAAGCCGATAGACGAACTCGAAACGGCGCTTTCGAAACTCCCGGGGCTCGGCCGCCGCAGCGCGACGCGCGCGGCGCTTGCGCTTGTGAGAGAGCCGGCCAGGCTTCTTGTGCCGCTTCTCGAAGCGCTGTCGCGCGCGAAAGCGGACGTGCGGTGCTGTTCGCGCTGCGGTTCGTTCACCACGTGCGACGCAGACCCGTGCGCGCTCTGTTCCGACGCGGCGCGCGATCCCTCGTGCGTGTGCGTCGTGGAGGAGCCTGCCGACATAATCCCGATCGAATCGTCTGGTGCGTTCCGCGGGCGTTATCACGCGCTCGGCGGCAAGCTCTCGCCCGCGCACCGTACAGGGCCCGAAAAGCTGCGCCTCGCGGAACTCGTCGGCCGTGTCGTCAAGGAGGGCTTTTCGGAGGTGCTTCTCGCTTTGTCGACGGATATGGACGGTGACGCGACGGCGGGGTACATAATCGAGCTTCTGAAAGGCACCGGCGCGCGCGTGACCCGTCTCGCGTTCGGGTTGCCGGCCGATTCGGGCGTCGCCTATTCCGATCCGCTTACTCTCAAACGCGCGATCGCCGGACGTCTTCAGGTGTAAACACAAAGAAAGGAAAAGATAATGAAAAAAGCGTTTGCAATGATGGTGTTTGCGGCACCGTTGACGACGGGCGTTTTCGCGGGGCAGAGTGAAATCGCGAAGTTTGATCCGGCGATGGCGCAGAAATACGCCGTCGTCTCCAACGGCGTGAAATGGATCGACGGCAAGCTTCTGCCCATCGAAGGCCGCGCGTACAACGACGTGGAGCATTACTACGACCGTCTCCCCGCCAACGTGACGACGAACGTCAACGGCGGCGTGAGATCGATGAAACATCACACGGCTGGCATGCAGTTCAGGTTCTCGACCGATTCGAAGAAACTCCATTTCAGGTGGAAGCCATACAACGCGATACTTTCGATGAATCACATGCCTTCGACCGGCGTGAGCGGCATCGACGTCTACCGCCAGACGCCGGACGGCAGGTGGCTTTACGTCAAGACGGGCCGTATCTGGAGTTCGAAGAAGGGCGGTTCGCTTTCGATACCTTGGACGCCCGGTACGCCGTGTCTTGTGAATCTCCCGCTTTACAACGGCGTCAAAAGCTTCTCGCTCGGCATCGACGAGAAGGCTTCGGTCAAGGCGCTGCCCGTGCGCAAGAGCGGTGTCGTCAAGCCTGTCGTCTTTTACGGAACTTCGATCACGCACGGCGGCTGCTGCTCGCGCCCCGGTCTCGCGTATCCGTCCGTCTTGGGCCGCAAGATCGACGTGCCGATCGTCAACCTTGGATTTTCGGGATCCGGCAGGGGCGAGTTCGAGATGAGCGAGCATATCGCCAGGATCGACGCGAGCTGCTACGTGATCGACTGCCTTTCGAACATGACGATGGCGCAGATGGAAACGCGTTACGAGAATTTCATCAGAAACGTCCGCGCCAAGCGCCCCGGCGTGCCGATCGTCATGGCCGAGGCCTGCGACGTGTACTGCGGCAACGGCCATAACGAGGACATCAAGCGCAGCCGCGACGCGTTCGCGCGCAAGGTATACGAAAAGTTCGTCGCCGAAGGTTGGAAAGACATCTATTATCTGCCGCGCGAGGTCCAGATGACCGACGACTATGAAGGCACCGTCGACGGCAGTCACCCCAACGACTGGGGTATGATGTACATGGCTGACGCTTTCGGGGAGATCGTCAAGAAGGCTCTCGGGCTGAAGTGAAGCGCATCTTCTGGGACTGGAACGGCACTCTCCTCGACGATACCGCCGCCGCGCTTGCGACGCTCAACCGGATGCTTGCGAAGCGCGGCGCGCCGCCTATCTCGATGGAGTTCTACCGGGAGAATTTCGCATTTCCCGTGAAACCGTTCTACACGGCGATAGGCATGGTGCTCGACGGCGAAAACTGGGACGATCTCGCCCGGGAGTACCATGACGTCTACGCTCGGCGGCCCAAACGTCTCAATCCCGGCGCGCGTGCGGCGCTTGAAGCGGCGAAAAGGGCGGGTGCGGCGCAGTGCATAATCTCGGCTCTCAGACAGGATTTTCTCGACGCCGACACTTCGAAATACGGTGTGCGCGGTTTTTTCGATCACGTGTTCGGCGTGGACAATTTGGACGGATCGTCGAAGATTTCGCGCGCAAAGCAGCTTAAGGAGCTTTGCCCGCGCGATGATATCGTGCTCATCGGCGATTCTCTGCACGACAGGGAGGTCGCCGGAGAACTGGGCGTTAAGTGCGTCCTCTGTTCGCAGGGCAGCCATGCGCATCATCGCCTTGAGGCCGTCGCACCTACGGCCTCGACGCTCGCGCAGGCGGTCGAGATGGCGCTCTCGTGAAAATCGCGCCCGGTGCGCCGTTTGACATATCCGCACGTTTTTTGGTATATTGTTCGCCAATCTGCGACTGTCTCAGGAGGTTATCCCTGCCGCGGATGCTCTTTGTTGGAGCGTCTTTGTGCCGACGAGGTGTCGACAAGGTCAGGAAACGGCTTCCCGGTTTGCAGAATCAATGAAAGAAAGATACTGAAAAATGAAACTCGACAAGGCTGCCATCAAGAACGAATTCCAGCGTCATGACCGTGATACGGGCTCCAGCGAAGTCCAGATCGCCATCCTCACGCGTCAGATTCAGGCGCTCACCGAGCATCTTAAGGCCAACAAGAAAGACCACAGCTCTCGCTACGGCCTCCTGCGCAAGGTCGCCAACCGCCGCAACCTCCTTGACTACCTCAAGCGCGAGAACGAAGCGGGCTACAAAGAGCTCATCAAGAAGCTCGGTCTCAGACGCTAAGCGATTGACAAACAGAAAAGAAAAGCAAGAAAATGGAAAACACAAAGCAGTTCAAGGTCGACATCGCGGGGACTGACCTCGTGATCGAGACCGGGCTTCTGGCGATGCAGGCCGCCGGAGCCGTCACCGTCTCGTACGGTGAGACGACCGTTTTCACGGCCGTCACGAACACCGACACGCCGCGAGAAGGAATAGATTTCTTCCCGCTGCAGTGCGAATACCGCGAGAAGTTTTACGCGGCGGGCAAGTTCCCCGGCGGCTTCTTCAAGCGCGAAGCGCGTCCGACGTCGAAGGAGATTCTCACGGCGCGCATGTGCGACCGCCCGATCCGTCCGCTCTTCCCCGACGGATACTACAACGACGTTCAGGTCAACTCGACGCTTGTGCAGTGCGACGGCACGCGCGAGGCCGACTTCCTCGCGGTCAACGCCGCTTCGGCCGCTCTGCACATCTCCGAGATCCCCTTCATGGGGCCGATCGGGTGCGTGCGCATCGGCCGCGTCGACGGCGAGTGGGTCATCAACCCGACGCACGAGCAGAAGGCGAAGAGCGACATCGATCTTCTTTACGCCGGTCTTCGCGGCAAGTTCCTCATGATGGAAGGCTCCGCGAGCGAGATCAGCGACGAGGATTTCATCGCCGCTTTGAAGCGCGCCCACGAAGAAGTCGAGAAAATCATCGACCTTCAGATCGAAATGCGCCGCTCGCTCGGGCTGCCCGACAAGGATATCAAGGACATTCCGCAGCCGCAGGACAAAATGGACTTCATGCGCGCCGAAGGCGGCGAAGCTCTCGCGGCCGCACTTCTCATCAAGGGCAAGCTCGAACGCCAGGGCAAGGTTTCGGCCATCAAGGAAGATCTTCTCAAGAAGGTCTCCGAGAAGTGGCCCGAGATCGACGCCGTCGGTTTCGTGCATCTTTTCGACGCACTTGAGATTGAGACTGTGCGCAACAACGTGCTTCTGCACGGCAAGCGCATCGACGGGCGCGCCCAGCACGAGATCCGTCCTTTGTCGGCGCAGGTGAGCGTTTTCCCGCGTATCCACGGCAGCGCCATCTTCTCGCGCGGCGAGACGCAGTCGTTCGCGGCCGTCACGCTCGGCACGAAGAAAGACGCGCAGGATCTCGATTCCGTCACGGGCGGAGACACCTCGAAGCGTTTCATGCTTCACTACAACTTCCCGCCTTACTGCACGGGCGAAGTCGGCCGCCTCGGTTCGACGGGTCGCCGCGAAATCGGTCACGGCGCTCTCGCCGAACGTTCGATCGCGGAGGTTCTCCCCGATGATTTCCCTTATTCGATCCGCGTCGTTTCGGAGATCATGGGCTCGAACGGCTCTTCGTCGATGGCGTCGATCTGCAACGGCTGTCTTGCTCTCATGGACGCGGGCGTTCCGTTGAAGGCGACCGTCGCCGGCATTTCGATCGGTCTTTTCACGAACGCCGACCAGTCGCAGAAGGTTCTCGTCACCGATATTCTCGGCGCCGAAGACCATTGCGGAGACATGGATTTCAAAGTCGGCGGCACGAGGAAGGGTATCACCGGCTTTCAGGTCGACCTCAAGCTGCGCGGGCTTACGTGGGATCTCGTCGAGGACGCGATCAAGGCGGCCCATGACGCGAGGCTCAAGATCATCGATTACATGGAAACCGTAATCCCCGCCCCGCGCGCCGAACTCAACAAGTACGCGCCCAGGATCGAGGAAATGCAGATCCCCGTCGACAAGATCGGCGCTCTCATCGGCCCCGGCGGCTCGAACATCCGCGGCATCGTCGAAACGACGGGTGCGCAGATCGACATCGACGACGACGGCAAGGTCTCGATTTTCGCGACTTCGCTCGAGTCGATGGAGGCGGCCAAGCGCGCGGTCGGAGCCGTTTCGGCCGTCGCCGAACCCGGCAAGATCTACGAGGGCAAGGTGACGGGCATCAAGGACTTCGGCGCTTTCGTCGAAATTCTCCCCGGCATGGACGGACTCTGCCACATCAGCGAGTTCTCCGACAAGTTCCTCAAGTCGATGGAAGGCGTCTGCAAGGTCGGCGACATCATCAAGGTCAAGTGTTTCGATGTCGACGAGCGCGGACGTATCAAGCTTTCGCGCAAGGCCGCGATGGCGGAACTGGACGCCCAGCAGGCCTGAACACGGGCCGGAAGGAGATTGAAAAATGGATGCGAAACTGCTTAAAGCCGCTCATAAGAAGATTCCTTCGGTTCCCGTGCTGGTGAATCTCATCTCCAAGCGCGAACGCGAACTCATCAACGGCGCGAAGCCGCTCATAAACCCTTCGACGCTGCTGACCGACGAC
>JAZSQE010000021.1:0-12539 GCA_045537795.1 Kiritimatiellia bacterium
CAGTTCAGATCGGGGTCTGCAACCCGACCCCGTGAAGTCGGATTTGCTAGTAACGGCGTATCAGCTACGACGCCGTGAATGCGTTCCCGGGCCTTGTACACACCGCCCGTCACATCATGAAAGCCGTCTGCACCCGAAGTCGGGCATTTGTCCGCCTAAGGTGTGGGTGGTGATTGGGATGAAGTCGTAACAAGGTAACCGTTGGGGAACCAGCGGTTGGATCACCTCCTTTCTAAGGAGTTTAGGGAAGTTTTGGTAATGTTTGTATGTTCGAATGTTTGAATGTTTGAATGTTTGAATATTCGAATTGCTGAAACGAATTCCCGAAGGTGAAACTCACGCAAACATTTGTTCCATGGCTTTTTCAGAGGAGTCGTCATAGAAACTCCGAATAGAAGTGCGTTAAACCGCGGCGGCAACTCGTCGCGGTTTTTCGTTAGTGAAAGAAATGACGTTTTTTCAGAAACATTCGTACGCGACGGGATGCAGGCTCGCACTGCTTCTCTGGCCTTTTTTCAGAAAACGCCGGCGCATTTCCGTTGAGAACATAATGAAATGCGGCATCACGGACGATGCTCGTATGGCCCGCAAAATCGCGCGCGATGCGTTTTGTCATTTTGCGGGGCACGTCTTCGAGGCTTTGACCGTTCCCGGCGTCATCAACAAAGACAACTGGCGCGAGCATCTCGATTTCGCGGACGCGACTCCCGAAGCCGTGAAGGTTCTTCTCGATTCTCCAAACACGCCGATTCTTCTCGTTTCAGGTCATCACGGCTGCTGGGAGGCGGCGACGAACCTTCTTTCGTTCGCCAGACCCATGATCGCTATCGCCCGCGTGATGGACAACCGTTTCGTCGCGAAGTGGATGAAAAAGCACCATTTCCGCGGCCCCGTCACCGTCATAAACAAAAAAGACGGTTTCAAGCCCTCTATCATGCATCAGTGGTTCGAAACGAAAGCGGCTATGACGATTCTCATCGATCAGTACGCTTCGAATGGTTCGCGCGGCACTTACATCGGTCGCCCGGCGAGGACTGTCACTTCGGCCGCACGTCTGGCGATAAGATACGGTTATCCGATAGTTGTCGGTTCGTTCGTGCGCATAGCGCCTTTCAAATACCGTCTTGTAGGCGGAGACCCCATCGTGTTCGCGAAAGATGCCGACCGCGATGAAGCGACGCAGGTTCTGAACGACCGTCTTGCCGAATCGGTCAGAAAGTATCCTCGGCAGTATCTGTGGATGCACCGCCGTTGGAGGGATGACTGATGAGTATGGATGCCGTGGTGTATGCGGTTGGCTCCATGTTCGCGTGGTCGACTGCGGTCGTGTTTCTCGGTCTTGCGATCGAAGTCTTCCGGCGTGTTCGCGGGCGCCGCGATCCACGGCCCGATAACGCGCCGCAAAAGGCGCCGGAGCCTCTGAGGTTCGCCTGCGTCATCTGCGCGCACAACGAAGAGCGCGTCATAGGCCGGCCCGTGAAATCGCTTCTTGCGGCGGACTACCCCGCAGACAAGCGCGATATATTCGTCCTGGCCGACAACTGCTCCGATCGGACGGCGGAAATCGCCAGGGGGTTCGAGGGCGTGATCGTGCGCGAGAAGTCGACTCCGTCAGGCGGAAAGGGCGATGTTCTCGCGTGGGGGCTCGACGATATCCGCAACGAAGGCTATGACGCGATCGCCGTCTTCGACGCTGACAACGAGGCAGACCCGGAATGGTTCGCCGAAATGAACAAGGCGTTCGCCCGCGGGGCGCACGTTGTGACGGGGTACCGCATGAGTTCCAATCCGTTCACTTCGCTGATAGGCGGCTGGTACACGATTTACTGGAACCTCATGAACGAGCTTTCGAACCGCGTGCGCTCGAGTCTCGGGCTTTCGGCGATGCTCACGGGGACGGGCTTCGCGTTCAGAACGTCGGTTCTCCCGGAAGAAGGGTGGCGCACGCGCACTTTCGTCGAAGATCTCGAGTTCGCGTTTTTCAGCAACATGAAAGGCTACCGCGTCGCATACGTGCCGGATGCCGTTTTCTACGACGAGCAGCCCGTTTCCGTGCGGCCCATGTACCGCCAGTTAAACCGGTGGGCGACGGGAGGGTTGCAGATTCTCGTCTTTTACACGTGGCGCTGGCTGAAGCGACTTTTCCGAAAGCCGTCGTTCAGGCTTTTCGACTGTTTCGCCGTCATAACTCTCGGGTTGTCTGGGACGGCGCTTTTGATTCTCAACGGCGCGACCCTCAACTGGCGTTTCGGCGTATGGTTTCTTTGCGTGAGTTGGGCGAGCGCAGTTCTTGCGACGTCGCTTTCGCGCTATTCGCTGCGATCTCTCGCTGTGCCGATACTGCTCTTTCCCGTGTTTTGCCTCGTTCTTTCGTCCACGGTTCTTTATTCCGTGATATGTCCTCAACGCAAATGGAAGCCCATAGCCCACGGGAACTGACAGCGCCATGAAAGGAAAACTTTTCATAATCGACCTGATGCCTTTTCTTTACAAAGGGCATTTCGTTTTTTTGCGCAACCCCCGCATGACGACTTCAGGTCTGAACACGTCGGCTCTTCTCGGGCTCGTGAACGGGCTTACGTCGATAATCAACAAGGAGAGCCCGACGCATATCGTTTTCGCGATGGATCCTTCGGCTCCCACGTTCCGCCACGAGGCGTACGCGCCATACAAGGCGCAGCGGGAAAAAATGCCCGAAGAAATCGCCGCCGCGATCGGTTACGCCTTCGAGCTCGCCGAGGCGCTCGGGATACCCGTCCTCAAGGCAGAGGGCTTCGAAGCCGACGACGTGATGGGCACTCTCGCCGTGAAGGGCGCAGAGGCCGGTTTCGAAGTTTACATGGCCACCCCGGACAAGGACGCCGCGCAGCTCGTGCGCGAAGGCGTGAGACTCTACAGGCCTGCCCACGCAGGAGACTCGGCGGAGATATACGACGAGGCCAAAGTCAGGGAGCATTGGAATATCGACACTCCCGCGCGGATGATCGATTATCTCGCTCTCGCGGGAGATTCTTCGGACAACATCCCCGGAATACGCGGCGTCGGGGACAAGACGGCGACGGCGCTTCTCGCGCAGTTCGGCGATCTCGAGGGAGTCCTCGCCAATCATGCGAAGATAAAGGGAAAACTTTCCGAAAAAGTCGCGGCCGGCGCCGAAGACGCTAAAATGTCGAAATTCCTCGCGACGATCCGCACGGACGTGCCGATCGAGCCGGACTGGGATTCCTACGCGTTCGGAGCGTTCGACAAGGCGCGCCTCGCCGAGGTCTGCGCGAAGTTTGAACTTTCGCGTCTCGCGAAGATGTTCCTCGGTGAAAGCGTCCGCGATAGCGTCCAGACGTCGAATGTTTCCGAAGCGGCGAAACTCGAAGACATTTCGAGCGTGCCGCACGACTACAGGCTCGTGACGGACGAGGACGATGCGAAGGCGCTTCTCGACGAGCTTATGAAGTCAGACACGGTCGCGTTCGACACGGAGACGAGTTCGCTCGACCCCGTCACGTCGAAGCTCGTCGGGTTTTCGTTCGCGACGGCTCCGGGCAAGGCGTGGTACGTCGAAGGCTCTCTCGTCGATATTTTCAGACCTCTTTTCGCCGATCCTTCGAAAACGCTGATAGCGCACAACGGCAAGTTCGACCGCACCGTCCTTCACCGTTACGGCATAGGTTTCGCGTCGACTCCGCACGATACGATGCTCGAGCATTACTGTCTCGATGCGGCGGCGCGCCACTCGATGGACGCGCTCGCGGCGCAGTATCTCTCATACCGCACGATTCCGATAGAGACTCTCATCGGGGAGAAGGAGCGCGGCAAGGAGCAGCTTTCGATGTCGGCGCTGAAAAGTTCGGAGATTCTGAATTACGCCGCCGAAGACGCCGACGTCACGTTGCGCCTCGAGAAGGTGCTGCGGCCGCTTACGGTCGAAACCGGCGCGATAAAGGCTCTCGAAGAGTCGGAGGAGCCTCTCGTCAAAATCCTCGTCGAAATGGAGCGAGAAGGCATCAGGGTCGATACCGAGGCGATGAAGGAATATTCGAGGGAGCTCGAGCGGGAGATACTCTCTCTCGTGCAGACGATTCTTTCTTATGCCGAGCCGGGGTTCAATCCCGACAGCCCGAAGCAGCTCAGCAATCTTCTTTTCGAAAAACTTTCTCTTGACGCGACCGGCGTCAAGAAGACGGCGAGAGGGTTTTATTCCACGGACGAAAAGACATTGACGAAACTCGCTCATTCGCACCCGGTCGTAGAGGCCATTCTCGATTACCGCGCCTGCGCGAAGCTCAAGTCCACTTACGTCGATAAGCTGCCGCAGCTGATCGACGGAGAAGGACGCGTTCATACCACGTTTTCCCAGTCCTTCGCCGAGACGGGGCGTCTTTCCTCGTCAGACCCCAATCTTCAGAATATTCCCGTGCGCACCGAGCGCGGCAAGAAGATCCGCCGCGGTTTCGTCGCGCGCGACGAGAGACATGTGCTTCTTTCCGCCGACTATTCGCAGATCGAACTAAGGCTCATGGCGGCGTTCTCCGGAGATGAGGCGATGCTTCAGGCCTTCCGCGACGGCGCCGATATTCATCGCGAAACCGCGAGCAGGGTCTATGACGTGATGGCGCCGCTCGTCACCGACGAGCAGCGCTCCAGGTGCAAAATGGTCAATTTCGGCATCATCTACGGCATTTCGTCGTTCGGGCTTTCGCAGAGACTCAAGATTTCGCGCAAGGAGGCGTCGGATCTGATCGAGACGTATTTCAGGCTTTATCCCAAAGTCAGGGAGTACATGAATTCCGCCATCGCCTCTGCGAGAGAGAAGGGGTACGCCGAGACGGTGCTCGGCCGCCGCCGCACGCTGAAGGACATAAACTCCCGCAACGCGACGGTCAGGCAGGCGGCGGAGCGCGACGCGATCAATACGCCCATCCAAGGCTCGGCCGCCGATCTCATAAAGATCGCGATGGTCAAAGTTGACCGCGCTCTCAAAGCGGCCAACCTTCGCACGAAGATGGTTCTTCAGATACATGACGAACTGCTTTTCGACGTGCCGAAGGAAGAAGTCGACTCTGTCGTCGAAATCGTCCGCCGCGAAATGACGGGCGCGCTCGATCTTGGCGTGCCGCTCGAAGTGGGCATAGGCGTCGCCGACAACTGGCTCGACGCCCACTGACCTCGGCCGTCTACGGCCGACCGCCCGTTATTTTCTGCGGTAGCCGTCGGCGTTGGCGTTCCATGCGCAGAGAAGAATCATCATCCCCACGATCGCCATCGCCGCGATCGCGCAAAGGGCGGCTCCCCAGCCGAACGTCTCTTTCATGAAGGCGATGCCGATGCCCGAGACGAGCGTCGAAGCGTAGCCCATTATGCCGGTGAAACCGTTCGCCATGGCGGCGGCTTCTTTCGTCGCCTGGTTCGCGACGATGATGCCGATGAGCGCTTGCGGACCGTAGATGCAGAAGCCCGCGCCCATAAGAAGGGCTGTCGCCTGCCAGATGGGGGCTCCGTCGGGAAGGAACCAGAAGCCGAACGCGAAGAGGGCGGCGAAGAACATGCAGATGACGCACGTTCTCACGCCGCGGCCCTTGAGCCACCTGTCCGTCGCCCAACCCGCGAAAATAGTCCCGACGATGGCCGCGAGTTCAAACGCGATGATCATAAGGCCGCCCTTGGAGACGGGGATGTGCTTGTACTGCTTGAGGAACGTCGGGCCCCAGTCGAGAAAGCCGAAACGCACGATGTACACGAAGAAGTTGGACAGCGCTACGAACCAGATGACCTTGTTCGTGAAAACGAGGCGCATGCGCTCTTTTGTGGTTATGGAGTTCTTGGCTCCCGCGTCGGCGACCGAGTTCTCGATCTCAAGTTCTTCCACACCGGCTTCAGTGGGCGAGTCCTTCACGTTGAAAAAGCAGAAAACCGCGACGAGCGCGGCGAGAGCGCCGGGAACGTAGAAGCACCAGCGCCAGCCGAATCCGAGCGAGAGCAGGAGCGTGCAGAGTCCGAGCGCCATCACCGCGCCGAACGAGTGCGACGTGTTCCATATCGACATTTTCGTCGCCAGTTCCTTCGGGTGTATCCAGTGCGTCAGCATTTTGGCGCACGGCGGAAAGCCCATGCCCTGCGTCCAGCCGTTGAGAATCCAGAAGATCGCGAAGAGAGTCGAAATCGTCGTGCAGCCGAAAAAGACGTTCATGAGCGCCGAAAGCGCCAGACCTATCGTCATGAATATGCGTCCGTTTAGGCGGTCGGCCCAGAAGCCGTTGACGAAACGGCTCAATCCGTAAAGGATGCCGTGCAGGGAGAGCATTGTGCCCACGGCGTAGGTGGAGATGACTTTTTCGTCGAGCATCCCCGGCATCGCCATCGAAAGGTTTTTTCTCGTCAAATAGAAAAACGCGTACACGATCGCGCTTGAAACTATGAATTTAAACTGAGCTTTGCGGAATGATTTTTCGTCTTTCATCTGTGTTTGTCCCGGTTTATCGATTGTCGATCATGTTGAAAGTGTCCACCGTTATCGCGGGCGGCGTGCCCGAGTAGGCCGCGAGATCTTCTCTTGTCGTCTCTCCGGAGAGAACGCAGACGAAATCGACTCCTGCGTTGTCCGCGATCGCCTTGTCGGTGTAGAGTCTGTCGCCCACGACCGCGATTTCTTCAGGGGCGAAACGGTCGAGAACGGTCTTGAGAAGGGTGGGGCTGGGCTTGCCGAAAACATGGCTCGGTTTCATGCCGTTCGTGATCTCGAGAAATTTCATCATCCCGCCGACGTCCGGAATGGGGCCGCGCTCGCTGGGGCAGCAGTTGTCGGGGTGGGTCGCGACGAAATCGACGGGCGAGCGGTTGGCGGTTCTCACCGGGCACATCGGGCTTTGCGGCACGTTGCGCATGTTCCAGAGGCTCGTCGCGTCGGCGAGTTTGGCGTAAGTGAGCTCCTTGTCGTAGGTAAGCGCGATAAGATCGTTTTTCTCGGGGTCGTACCCGAACTCGACACCCGCGTCGGCGAGGCGTTCGGTCATGTGCGCTTTTACTTTTTCGCTCGCGAGAAGGTAGACCGATTTATACCCTTTTTCGCGTATGTACGCCTCGAGCGTGATGAGGGGCGTGAGTATCTGTTCGCTCTTCACGGGTATCGCCGCGCCCGAGATTTTCTCCATGTATTCCTCCGGCGTCTTCGACGTGTTGTTCGTGAGGTAATAAAAAGAGAACCTGCCGCTGAGTGTAGACTCGATGACGAAATCGACGGCATCTTTTATGGGAGCGCCCCCCATGAAAAGAGTTCCGTCAAGGTCGCATACGAACGCTTTTTTCTTTTGCAAATCAAACATACGTAGCATTATATCAACTATTTCCGCCATTGACAACGTCATATTCTGCCGTGGCGCGGTTTCCGAGGTTTGCTGCGACCGGGTAAACGGGTTGTTTGTGCAGCGTCAATGGGATGGATGTGCGCTTGATCATGTCTGTCCGGGACGACTTGACACGGGGGGGGGGGGTAGGAGTATAATAGCCGTATAAACGATAAGGAGCAATGTCATGAAATCAAAAAATCGTTCTGATTGTTTGAATAATTCAGAGGCTCGAAAAACAAGTCGAACATTCAAATGTCGGAATACCGTTGCGGCTTTGGCGATTTCATTGCTTTTTACGGGCGCGGCGCGCTCGGCCGAGATATATGTTTCGACGAAGGGGAGCGACGAGACGGGCGCGGGCACCGCGCAATCTCCGTACCGGACGATACAACACGCCTTTTCCAAGGCGCAGCAGAATGACGAAGTGCGCGTCGCCGGAGGCATATACCGCGAATCCGTCACCAATCTTGTCGGGGGTGCGCTCGCGCCGAGTATCCACATGAGCGGCAGTTGGCTCGAAGATTTCTCGGCGCGAGATCTTGAAAACTACCGCTCGACGATTAAGCCGCCGGATGCGCTCGTCGGCAAGGTCCCCTGCATATACATCAGCAATTCCACGAATATCATCACGGGCTTCACCCTCACCGGCGGCAGCGACGGTCTTAGACGCCCCGACGACACCACGGTGACCGACATGAAAATCTACAAGGGCAGTGCGACGTACAATCATAAACTCGCTTATCTGATAATAACCAACAATACCGACGGCGTGGACTTCACCGGCTGCCGCGTCGGATGTGTTGTAACATCATCAATCATCGCCGACAACGAAGTTTACGGCATCGCCTACAGTCAAGACAACTGTTCTCATTTCTATCTCCAGAATTGCACCGTCGTGCGCAACAGGTATGGCATTTACCGCGCGCATCAGTACAATGCTCCGTTATGGGTGTACAATACGATTTTTGCCGAAAACGATTATGCCGTTTACAATAACGGCTCAAATCATCACGGCACGGGATACGAGCATGCGCTGTTTTGGAACAACGGCGCCAATATCGTCCAGACTCTCGGGTTCACGTCCGGTTTGACGCATCTCAATTATGACCTCGTTTCGATCTTTTCGTCCGACCCTCTCTTCGATGAAACGTTCGCGCCCTCGAAGAGTTCCGAAATGCACAATCGGGGCAAGGACCTTTCGGAAAGTTCCCGTTATCCCGTCACGATGGACGTATACGGCAGACCCTTCGGCGGAGCGTGCCCGATCGGCGCCGTTATCTGCGCGGGGGACGGGCCGGTCAAGGCGGAGGCGATGTACGTAAACGCCGAAACGGGCGACGATTCGAACGACGGCCTTTCGCCCGAGGCCGCGAAAAAGACGATCAATGCGGCCATCATGCACGTCGCGCCGTCCGGCACGGTTCATGTCGCCGACGGCATTTACAAGGAGCAACTGTCATTGTCCGTCAACGGTCTGAAACTCATAGGCGAATCGCGCGATCATACGATACTTTGCCACGGCGACGAGACGCCGCCCCGCGACAGCGACGGGGTGTACCGCGATTTCCGTTGGGGGATAGGCGTTTTCGCCGATGACGTGAGCGTGAAGAATTTTACCGTGCGCAACACCTTCAGCGGCTTTCACATGTTCTCCGACACATACTGCAAAAGGCTGCTTATCGAGAACTGCGATATCGACGGCAACGTTATCGGCGTTTATCTCAAAAAAGATTCGAAAGTGAGCCCCGTATACATCGAAAATTCTAAAATCCGCAGAAACGAACGCTACGGCATCATAGCGTACTGCGCTCTCAGAATGAAGAACCTGCTCGTCGCCGACAACGCGACGGTCGGCATCTACAACGAGGTTTCTTCCGCGATCGATACTCACGGCGCGAACCTGACTGTCGTCGGCAACGGCACGTACGGATATTACAACAACAACTCGTCTCCGAACAATCCCGTGTTCATCAACAGCGTCTTCGCCGGCAACGGCACATCGGCCATGCATGTCAACAGCTCTACCCGCCATAAAGAGTACGGGTGCTGCTTTTACGGCAACGGCGCTGACGGGACGGCGCACTTCTCCAACAAGACGCCTGTTCTTTATTCGCCGATCTACGAAGCCCCGAAACTCGACGCGACCGAAACCCTGCGCGGCGTGCTCGCCGAAGATTCGCCGCTCGTTCAGGCGGGCACAAATTTCGTTTCGTCGCTTCTCGGCGAGATCACGAACGATATCGAAAGCCGTGCGCGATTCTTCTGTCGCCGCGGGCGACACGATCAAGATTCAGGGCGGTATTTACGAAGAGTCGGTCACGAACAAGACGTCGCTTGGCGGCAAAGACAAACTTGAGTTTTCGGGGAGTTGGAATTCTTCGTGGGAACGCGATCTCGTCAATTCGCGCACTGTTATCGTGCCCCCGGATCCGTTTAAAATGAAAGTGCCGTGCTTTTATGTGGACGGTTTAGGGTATTTCAAATACTCGGGAATCGATTTTACGGGCGGCTCTTCAGCTATCTTTTCTAAGAACGGACTGGGTGAAAATCTTAGCGCTACATCGCACGATACCTTCTATCAGGTCGTCGTCAGTAATAACGTCAAAGGCATCGATTACGGTAGTTCGAAGCTTGGGGCGGTGATAATTTCTTCGCTCTTTGTCAACAATGATACGTACGGCTACCGTCATATCAGCGACAATGGAGGCAACGACTATATCTTAAACTGCACCTTCGCCGACAACGGCGGGTGGGCGATCCGGCGCGAGCATACCTTTATTTCCATCATGCATATACGCAACTGCATATTCGAGCGTAACGGAGGCGTTCTTTACAATATCGGAACCGCCAGGAGCGCGACATTCTACGATTGCTGCATCGGTTCCGTCACGAACAGACATTTCGGCGTTACCGCCCGCAAGGGATGCGAATCCTACGGTATCGCGATGCGCGATACGACGCGCTACGAGGATGATACGATCGACGCCTCCTGGCGGATCAGGCCCACCGCATCACACCTCAAACGCGGCAGAAATCTCGTCAACAACAGCATATACCAGTATTCGTCGGATCTGTACGGCACTCCGTTCGGAGAAGAGTGGGATTATGGCTGTATCAAGAGCGATTATCCTGCGAACGATGATGTGTACGCCGTTCAGTACGTATCCGAGGAGGGCAGTGACGAAAACGACGGTACGACCGCGCAGACGGCGCGCCGTACGATCAGCTGCGCCGTCAACCATATTGAAGAGAACGGTACAATCTATGTCGCGAAGGGCACGTATAAGCCGTTCATGCTCGGCACTGAAGGTGTGAAGGTGGTTGGTGCGGGGAGAGGCGCGACTGTCGTAGCCGCGACATCGAAGGAGTTGCCGGGTACGTGCGCAAGACCCCTTATCAATATATTTAAGCCATATACTACCGTAGAATCAATGACGCTAAAAGGCGGCTATGCGGGAATTGTGAACAGTTCGCATAATATCGCGCCGTACACGACTATCCGTGATATTGATGTTTCCGGCTGTGCCGTCGGCATCTATTATGGCGCTGGAGATAACACTGCCGAGATATCCAAGCACTATATTCATGCGGAGCGCGTTAAAATCACGGATAATCTTAACGTCGGTATTTATGCGGGCGGCTGCGTGAGGCTCGCAAGCTCTCTTATCGCACGAAACGGATCATACGGGATATACTCGGCTGGAGGGGATCGTTGTAGCGCAAGCCTTGTTGTCAATACGACGATTATGGATAATCAGAAAGGCGTTGTAAGTCCTGGCGGCAACTGGGCTAATTGGATTCGTCTTTATAACTGCATTGTTGCCGGTAATACGAATGTTGGATTGGAACGTGTCAACAAAAACTATTCCGGCGGTATCGAACTTTATAACTGCGTTGTCTTCAATGAGAATAATTACAACAGGATTTACGATAGCACTCTGCCTGCTGCAAGTGCTGGTAGTGTTTTTCTAAAGACTGAAATGTGTGAAGCAGATCCGCTCCTCAAATCAAGCGGCAAAATTCCTATGTCGTCGCCCGCGGTAGGTTACGGCGCCGATCATGCGTGCCCGATCAGACCTCTCTCATATCTCGACGGCAAGGCGATAGATTACGCAAAGCGCATCGACGCGGGCTGCCTCTCTCCCGGCAGCGGCTTCATGCTGATCGTTAGATAACCCGCCTTCTTGCAATGAACAGGCGAAAAATGATATAATGAGCGCGTTTTTTAACCAAAGAAGGCTATAAACCGAATGGCGAAAGAAGAAGATCAGGCGATTGAAGTGACGGGGACCGTGACGAAGGTTCTTCCCGCCACGATGTACAAGGTAAAGCTCGAGAACGGGCATGAAGTTCTCGCTCACATCTCCGGCAAGATGAGAAAGTTCTTCATCAAGATCGCCATCGGCGACAAGGTGACCGTCGAAATCTCTCCTTACGATCTCGGCAAGGGGCGCATCACCTACCGCCACAAGGTTTGATTTTTTCTCAACGTGTTTCAACCTAATACCCAATAAAAAGAAAAGGAAAAGATAAATGTCAGGTCACAGTCACTGGGCGACAATCAAGCGCGCGAAAGGCGCCGCGGACGCGAAGAAGGGTAAAATCTTCTCGAAACTCGGCAAGGAAATCACCATCGTCGTCAAGGCGAAGGGCGGCAACCCCGACAACAACCCCACGCTTCGTACGCTTATCGCGAAGGCCAAGGCCGCGCAGATGCCCAACGACAACATTGAGCGCGCCATCAAGAAGGGAACGGGCGAGCTCGAATCCGCGGCTCTTGTCGACGCCCAGTACGAAGGCATCAAGGGCGGCACCGCGGTTGTCGTCAACGTTCTTACCGACAACAAGAACCGCGCCGCCGCCGAAGTGGGCAACGTTTTCAAGAAGAACGGTCTTGAATTCGCCAAGCAGGGCAGCGCCACACGCCTTTTCGACCGCATGGGTCAGATCATGATTCCCGCCGCCGACGGTCTTACCGAGGACGGGGTTATGGAAGTCGCGCTTGAAGCCGGAGCCGAGGATGTTGTCAGTGAAGAGGGCGGTTTCACGGTCAAGTGCCAGCCCAACGACTACACCGCGGTTCTTGAAGCCATCAAGGCCGGCGGCATCAACGTTGACGAAGAGAACAGTTCCATCGGGCTTGTTCCCAACATGATGAACCCCGTTTCGGACGTCGCCACGGCCAAGGCGATCAACAAG
>JAZSQE010000044.1:0-2501 GCA_045537795.1 Kiritimatiellia bacterium
GTCGTCCGCGCTCTCGTCCGCGCAAGTGAACGACGCCTATCGCCAGTTCCTCGGCGAAGCGATGGACCCGAACGGCGACCTCGACGGCGACGGCATGCCCAACGGCTGGGAGATCCGCTACGGCCTCGACCCGCGCGATCCGTCCGATGCCGACCTCGATTCCGACGGCGACGGCCTCGCGAACCTGCGCGAGTACCGTCTCGGCCGCAGCCCCCGCGCCGGCGCCCGCCCCGCGCGTCCCTCGCTCATCAGGAGCGCCACCGCCACCACGCTTTGAAGGGAGATGGGAAGATGAAATTATCGACTTTTGCTTGTGCTTGCTTCGTGCTCGTCGCTACATCTGTCTTCGCAGGAGAGTGTGAAATCGGCGACGCCGATCCCACGGAAGTGACATACGATTGCTGCGGAGAGGAAAACTCGCTTTCGGAAACGATAGTCGCGCCCATTACCTGTGATAACGAGGAATGCGGAACGGCGACGGGGAACCTTGATGTGACGAGGGACGACTGCGAGGATTATGAAACCCCCGTGACCGTCACCGTGTCTGGATCGTGTTCGCATGGTTCTTCGCCGTCAAAGGACGTGTCGGTTGACCTGGTCAAGAAGGATTCGTCGGATTCGACGTGCGGCGATGACGGAAGCGGTCAGACAAGTGCGGCCGGATATACGGAAACGGCATCGCAGTATTCGGATGTTCAGGTCACGTCGGGCCAGAATTTGCTGATGGCGGCCACGCCTCGTATGGGGAGGTATGTTCCCAAAGGGACTCCGACCTGGCACATCTCGCTCGGCGGCAACGCCTCCGGCGCGTTTTCCGGCCGCCTTGAGCTTATCCCGTCGCTCTTGTTCAATCCGAATCTCCGCCGTCTGGACTCGTCGATCCTGAAATTGACAGGAAGCGCGAAGAGCGGATTAGACATCGTGAATTTCACTTCGACGAGGCGGATTGAGGAGCTCCGTTGGGAAGGTGGTAGGCAACGGCGGTATATTCGTATCGAGCGACTGGTTGACAGACGCCGCTTTGTCGGGATCAAGTCGAAAGACGGTTATGCGGCCTTCAGCAGTCCGACAAACTTTCCGTTCAGCGTTTCGTTCTATCGAAATGCTGATATTGGCGACGAGTATGACTTGGAGGGGAACTATCTGTTGGTCACAAACTCGCTGCCGTACGCGGTCTACGAAATCGGTTACGGTGACACGAACCTGCACGCCCAGGCCTACTCGCTCTGCGTAAGACGGCGGGGTGCGCCAGCCGAGAGAATTGAGCTGTATTGTGATGATGTGGATGGCGTGACGACCTATGGAATCACCCGGGGGAATGGTGCGTGGACGCGCGAGCTGACGGCGGCACCCGCCTCGGACGATGGAATTCGGCAAATCATCGAGCGCATCAAGGGCGCCGGAGGTTACGAAAGAATTGTGACGGACGAATACCGGGCCGTCAACGGAAAGGATGTTCTTATCGCACGGACGAGGCAATCGGGTGTGGAAACGCGAAAGGATCAATACACGTACTATGAAAACGGGAAGAGGAAGACGCATCTTTCCTCGTCCGGGCTGCTAACGGAGTATGAGTACGACGAAAGAAACCGGCGGACGGTTGTCCGGGAGACGTCGCCAGATGGACGCATTGCCGAGACGCGAAGCTCGTATGCGCCCCTGAATGTCAGGCCGCATTCGCCCGAGGATGCCGCAACGGTCGGGATCGCCGATGACGACGGGTCGGTTGATTCCGGCACGCCGCGCGTCGAGACGCGCTATGAGGATGGCGTTCCGGTGTTGAAGACCTTGCGCTTTATTGCCCTTGACACGATGAAGCACCGTATCATCGAGGAGGTGCGCCTTGCCGATCCTGCGGCAACCGATCTGACGAACGCCTGGGAATCCGCGGCGAATGTCCGCACCTACACGGATTACATGCCCTACGACCGATGCAAGCCGTGCAGCAAGCTGCCGTCGCTCGTGATGCGCGCCGACGGAACGATTGACCGCTACGCCTACAGCGCGGGCGAGTACGAACCCGGAGCGAACGGCGCGGCGGGCGTCTTCACCGACAGCGGCATTGGCGAGGGCGACTGGTTCCGCACCGTCGTCACGCACTACGCCGCGGGCGATGTCGAGATCCCGAACGTGACGACCCGCGACGTGAAGATCGAGATCCGCTCGTCGAAGAAGACTCTACTCCAGGAGCAGTATGTCTGCACAGCCCCCGGTTCGTACGCCCGCGTCTCCTGGACGGCGACCACCCGCGACGACCTCGGGCAGGAGACGCTCGTCGTCAAGTCCGACGGCACGCGCGTCGAGAAGACCTACGCGGGACGCCTCCTCGCGTCGATTGTTGGCGCAGACGGTTTGATGACGACTAATGTTTACGATGCGCTCGGCCGCGTCATCGCCGAAACGAAGTCCGGCGGCGGCGTCCGCCCCGACACGACAACCACCACGACCTACGACCCCGAGGACCGCGTCCTCTCGCGCACCGTCACGGCAGGCGACCTCTC
>JAZSQE010000073.1:0-6659 GCA_045537795.1 Kiritimatiellia bacterium
GTCGTCCGCGCTCTCGTCCGCGCAAGTGAACGACGCCTATCGCCAGTTCCTCGGCGAAGCGATGGACCCGAACGGCGACCTCGACGGCGACGGCATGCCCAACGGCTGGGAGATCCGCTACGGCCTCGACCCGCGCGATCCCTCTGATGCCGACCTCGATTCCGACGGCGACGGCCTCGCGAACCTGCGCGAATACCGTCTCGGCCGCAGTCCCCGCGTCGGCGACCGCCCTGCGCGTCCCTCGCTCATCAGGAGCGCCACCGCCACCACGCTGTAGGATCAAGGAGAAACGGAGATGAAGAAGCTCTTGTTTGCATTGGGAGTGTTCGCCTTCTGTGCGCCGGATGTCCGTTCCGACGACTGCGGCTGCAGTGCCGAGAGTCCCGTCAGGATCACCAAGGAGTATTCGCCCTGTGAAAGCCCGATTGAGATTCCGGCGTCTGCTTCGGTAACCTGCGGAAGTGAGGTGACCGGCAGTTTTACCACGAATTTCGTCGTCACGACAGACGGTGTCAATCCTCCGGCGAATCCCTCTTGTAGCTGCACGATCACCTGCGAGCACGAGAACGAGTTCGGCGTCGACTTCGAGGTGGCCCTGACGCCGCAGAGCGATTCTTCGACGGCAGGCGATGGCAACGCGACCTCGTTCGACGGTGGAAAAGGCGGCGGAGCGTCGCCGAAGTCCCGTGCCAACGGGGCGGGCGGCTACGGACGCGGTACGCCGATGTGGCGGGTCGGCCTCGGCCAGGACGCGACGGGCAACCCGTCCGGACAGATCCGGATCGAGCCCGAGGGGCTGTATGCGGACGAAATCGCGCCTTCGGCGCTTGCAATCGTCGCGGCCGACGGCAGGCTGGACATCTGCTATCACACGGACTGGCTGACGAACGTTGTCGCTTCCGCAACTGACGGGACTAAGTCCGTAACGAACTTAACGCCGGTCGTCAACTACTCTTTCCCGGAGCAAATCCTGACGAAGGAATGCTTCGTTACGGTCTCGACGAACGCCACGCCGTCGCTGGCCCTGCGCTTCTTCCGTCCCGACCAGGTCGAAACAGAGCTGACGGAAGAGGGTTCCTATGCGCTGAAGGAGGGCGCGGAGCCTTATGTGGAATATGCCGTGAGCCGTCCCGAGGCGACGGAGCGGGTCGTCGGGACGCGCGTCGTCGAGCAACGTGCGGGACAGGTCGTCTCGGTCCTGGACTTCGCGAAGGAGACGTCCGCCGACGGCAGGACGGAATATAACGTCTACGAAGGCGGCGGCCTCCGTTCTTCGCGCGTGAGGTCGCTCCCGTCCGCGGGCGGGAGTCGCACGGAGCGACGGACGGTTGTCGGTAACGGCGGACCGGCGCACGCGACCGAGCGCAGCTACCTGACCGTCGGCGGACGCGAACTCCTGACAAGTGTCGTCAGGGATCCCGACGGCCTCTCCCGTGCCGAGACCTATGCGTACGGGAACAGCCCCTCGTCGCCCGATTACGGACGCATCACGCGGCACGTCTCCGACGGCGGGCTGGCGACGGACTACGCCTATGACGGCATGGGGCGCACGCTGTCGACGATCGTGTCCGCGCCGGGGCTTCCCCTGCGCCGGACGGTCCGCTCGTACGCGCCGCTCGGGGTGCGTCCGCACTGTCCCGACGGAAACGGCTTCGACATCGCCGCCGACGACGGCTCGGCCGATCCCGGGACGCCGCGCGTCGAGACAGAGTACGTCGGGGAGACGCCCGTCTCGAAGACCCTGCGCTTCGTCGCGCTCGACACGATGAAGCACCGCATCGTCGAGGAGGTGCGCCTCGCCGACCCGGCGGCGGAGAACACGGCCGCCGAATGGGAGAACCCCGATAACGTCCGCACCTACACGGACTACATGCCGAAGAATGACTGCCGCGCCTGCAGCGAAAGGCCGTCGCTCGTCCTCCGCGCGGACGGCACGGTCGACCGCTACGAATACGGTTCGGGCGTCTACACGCCGGGGCCGGACGGCACGGCGGGCGTCTTCGAGTCCGCACCTGGCGAAGGCTGGTTCCGCACCGTCGCCACGCACTACGCGAAGGACTTCGCCGAAATCCCGTACGTGACGACCCGCGACGTGACGGTCGAGGTCCGTTCCTCGCGGAAGGTCCTCCTGCGCGAGCAGTACGTCTGCACCGCGCCGGGCGAGTACGCCCGCGTCTCCTGGACGGCGACCACCCGCGACGACCTCGGGCAGGAGACGCTCGTCGTCAAGTCCGACGGCACGCGCGTCGAGAAGACCTACGTCGGCCGCCGCCTCGCGTCGATGACCGATGCGGCAGGGCTCACGACCACCTACACGTACGACGCCCTCGGCCGCGTCATCGCCGAGACGAAGTCCGGCGGCGGTGTCCGCCCCGACACGACGATTACCACGACCTACGACCCCGAAGACCGCGTCCTCTCGCGCACGGTCACGGCGGGCGACCTCTCGGAAACCGAGACCTACGCCTACGACGCTCTTGGCCGCACCGTCGCCACGACCGACGCGGCGGGCATCGAGACGCGCTACCTCTACGCAATCGACCCAACTCTCGGCATCGAGACGCGCACAACGATCCGCGCGTTCGGCACCGACTGCGCCGTCACGAATACCGTCGTTTCCTACGCCGACGGGCGCACCAAGGAAACGCGTCTCAACGGCGTCGTGAAGACGGTCTACGAATACGGCCCGAACTGGACCAAGATCTACGAAGGCCCTGCGGGTCTCGACTCGCCGCGCTGGAGCTGCTCCTACGAAGACGCCCTCGGCCGCACCATCTGCGAGACCCGCCCCGGCTTCCGCGGCGCACTCCTCGTCACTTCTAACGAGTACAACGCCGCGAACCAACTCGTCGCCAGGCGCACTTATTCACTTGAACAACCTGTCCTCCGTAGCCTTGGCGAAGGAGGATCGAGCAATTCTTCACCTTCACCTCTAACCTACACCTTAATATGCTATAATTCTCTCGGCCAACGAACCCTGACCGTCTCCGACATGAACCTGAACGGACAGATCGACTGGAACGACACGGACCGCATCGTCTCGAACGATACGCGGTACGTCTCGCTCAACGGCGACTGGTGGCGCGAAAGTTCGACCTGGCAGACGCGCCAAAACGGCTCCTCCGAGTTGACGCTTATGGGCCGTTCCCGCACTCGCCTCACTGGGCTGGCCAGCAGTCGGGGCGGCGACATTCCTGTCGCCGCAGGTGTCCTCACTTCCGAGACCCACTCCCTCGACCCCCTCAACAACGCCACCGTCGCCTGCACCTACCTCGACCGCGCAACCCATACGACGACCCAAACGACCCTATCCCCTGACTCTACGCTTCCCGCCGAAACGGTTGTCCAGTCCGGCTTGACCGTCTCCACCCGTTCCGCCACCGGCGTCACGACGACCTACGGCTACGACGCGCTCGGACGCGAGACAAGCGCCACCGACGGGCGCGGCAACACGACGGCGACGGCGTACGACGCGCAGGGCCGCGTCGCCTCCACGACCGACAGCGCGGGCAACGCGACGACCTACGGCTACGATGCCATCGGGCGGCGGGTGTCCGCGACCGACCCCATGGGCAACATGGTGACGACCGCCTACGACGCGGAAGGGCGCGTCGTCGCCCAGCGCGGCGCGACGTATCCGGTGGACTACGCGTACAACGACTACGGCGAGAAGATCTCCATAACCACCTACAGGGGCGAGCCGCCAGCTGCTGGCGACACGACCCGCTGGCTGCGGGACGAGGCGACGGGGCTCGTGACGAACAAGGTGTACGCAGACGGGAAGGGTCCTTCTTACACCTATACGCCAGATGGTAAGCTCGCATCGCGAACTTGGGCGAGAGGCGTCGTCACGACCTACGCATACGACAACTCTGGCGTGCTTACCAACACTGTCTACTCAGACGGTACGCCTGCGATTTCGATGACCTACGACCGCGTCGGAAATATGTTATCGGCGGTGACGGATGGCGTATGCACTAATCTCTACGCATATTCTTTAACAGGCCTTTGCACCAACGAAGTTCAAAACGGCGCCACAATCGCCAGAAGTTACGATTCTCTTGGACGCTCGACCGGTTACACTCTCAAATCCTCCCAATCTCCAAATCTCCCAACAGAGAAAGCAACCGTCGCCTACTCATACGATGCGCTCGGACGCATAGCATCTATTACATCAGGAACGAACACATTTACATACTCCTACCTTCTTGGAACCGATCTTGTCGATGGCTATACGTGCGGTAATTTCTCGCGCAAAATCGAATTTGAATCATTGCGAAATCTCGTCGCGGCAGTCACCAACAGCTACGCAAACCGCGTCATTTCAGCGTTCGACTACACGAACGACGCGGCAGGGCGGCGCACCGCAATCTCGCGCTCCGGTGAGGCGTTCGGCGATCTTTCAGGCGCGGTGGATGCTTACGGCTATAACGCCCGCAATGAAGTTATCTCCGCTCGGCGCACCAAGAGTGGCGAAATAATCCACGGCTTCAACGAAGATTTTGAGTATGATCCGATCGGAAACAGGATATGGTCTACGACATATAACGAGCTCGGAGAGCCGAAAACTTCGCAATACATAGCGAACAACCTTAACCAGTACACATCTCGCACCGTTCCCGGTTGCTCGGCTGTCCGAGGTCACGCAGATGCGGACGCGACCGTAACTGTCAACGAGAACGCGACCTATCGCTACGGCGAATATTTCTTCGGTAGTGACGAGTTCGATAACACCTCTTCGCCAGTAAATGCAGCACTTGGAACAGTAGCTGTAAAGCCTGGAGCAACCGAAGATGAACCTGACGAAATCGCGTCGGTTACAAATAGCGTCTATCTCGCAAAATCTCCTGTCGAATACGAATACGATGAAGACGGGAATATGACGGAGGACGCGCGGTTCCGTTACTACTGGAACGGCGAGAACCGGATGATTCGCGCTGAGGAGAAGATCGCATCGTCGGGCCGTCAGCCGTATGTCGTTACGTATGCCTATGACAACATGGGGCGCAATGTCATAAAGGACGGCGCGAAGTTCATATGGGACGAATACAACATCATAGTCGAGAACGCCGCATCGTCTAACGCTGCCTTCAACACATGGGGACTTGATCTTGACGGCACGATGCAGGGCGCTGGAGGTGTCGGAGGGTTGCTTGCGGTCGAAAAAGGTGATGCCGTCTATCTGCCTGTGTGCGACGCAAACGGGAACATCACAGAGTATCTCGATGGATCGGGAGATGTCGTTGCGCACTACGCCTACTCGACGTTTGGCAAGCAGCTACTTGCTGAAGGCGAGATAGGCTTTACTTATCGCTTCAGCACCAAGCCACATTTCCCTAAGACCGGGCTGGTCGAGTTCGAGTTCAGGAAGTATGCGCCGAATGCCGGGCGGTGGATGTCGCGCGATCCATTACATGAAGACATAGAAACAGAGTTTGGCAGCATAGATATAGGAGTGGCGTTAGTAGAGCCATACAACCAATACTGTGGGCTTGGAAACAATCCTGTTCGCCTCATTGACGCCGATGGCTTGTTCGCACAATATCTGCCGGCTGCGATTAAAATTGGGACTGAACTTGGCAGGATGGCCGTAGCAGGTGTGGCCGCTGCACTTGTTACTGTCGCTGCAACTGAAGCAGTCAAGAAATGTCCACAGCCTAGATGTAATCCTTGTGATCCACCTGTAGGGACAAAAGGGTACAGATTCGAACAGGTGCCGCCTGGCAAACCGCACTGGCCAATTTCTGGATCGCATGTCCATTTTTATGAGGTCAATCAGAGTCCGGTATACAAGGGCTGTGGTTGTTTCTGGCATAATTTGAACGAAACAGTTGCGAGTGATTCTCCACCGAAAGGAATGGTCAACATTAAAAATAACCCGGTAAGGGGCGGGGGCATTAGATATGACTAAAAATGTGTATAGATATAAGACATCAGGTGATGAAGTCAAAGTGGGAGATAAAGTTCGATACCCCGGTTTTGGTGATGGGAAGGTTCTGGAGGTGCTTCAGCCCGAATCTAGGGCGGCAAAAGAGTGGGGACTTCCAGAGGGTGCAGTTTTATTGGGAGGATTTTTTACAAGGGAAGGCGTAGAAATGACATGCGATCCAAGAAATGATGAAGATTTGTATCTTATTGAACGAGCAGAAGACAATTGAGTTAGATGATTATGTTTCGCAGAGATAGGCCCGCTCTAGTACGATGTGGACGCGAAACTTTTCCGCGCCGCATGCTCGGTGGCGAGTCCGTCGCGGGCTTCAACGAGGTCTTTTCGTATGACCCCATCGGCAACCGCGTCTCGTCTACCGACTACGACGAGACCGGCGCAGCGCGAACTTCTACGTATACGGCCAACAACCTTAATCAGTACACATCTCGCACCGTTCCCGGCTACGCGGCAGTCCGCGGTCACGCAGATGCAGATGCGACCGTAACCGTCAACGAAAAACCAACCTATCGCTACGGCGAATATTTCTTCGGCAGTGACGAGTTCAATAACACCTCTTCGCCAGTAAATGCAGCGCTTGAAACTGTTGCAGTAAAGTCTGGAGTATCCGAAGATGAACCTGACGAAATCGCGTCAGTGACAAATAGCGTCTATCTTGCAAAATCTCCTATCGAATACGAATACGATGATGACGGAAATCAAACGCTTGTTA
>JAZSQE010000051.1:0-83455 GCA_045537795.1 Kiritimatiellia bacterium
ACATCCACATCCAATTCCACAGCCACGAGACGGCCGGCAACGGCATTTCCTGCTATCTCGCCGCGCTCAAGGGCGGCGCCGACGGCATCGACCTTTCGATGGCGCCGATGAGCGGCGGCACCTGCCAGCCCGACATCATCACGATGTGGCACTGCCTTGACGGAGATCCTGACTTCCAGTTCGACTTCGACAACAACAAGATCAAGAAGGCCGAAGACTCCTTCAAGAACGCGATGAAGAAGTACTTCCTCCCGCCGGAGGCGATGAACGTCAATCCGCAGATCGTGTGGAGCCCGATGCCGGGCGGCGCGCTCACGGCGAACACGCAGATGCTGCGCGACAACAACATGATGGACAAGTACGACGACATGATCGCCGAGATGTACGACTGCGTCAGGCTCGGCGGCTTCGGAACGTCCGTCACGCCCGTCTCGCAGTTCTACGCGCAGCAGGCGATCCAGAACGTCATGTTCGGCAAGTTCAAGAAGTTCGCTCCCGGCTACGCGAAGATGGTGCTCGGCTACTTCGGCAAGACGCCGGTTCCGCCGGACCCCGAGATCGTCAAGAAGGCCTCCGAGTTCATGGCTTCGAGCGATCTCAACAAGGCTTACAGCGAGCCCACGACGAAGACCGTTCTGGAAATGAACGACGCAGACCCCAAGAAGGGCGGCGCGGTCGCCAAGAAGATGCTCGAGGATGCGGGGCTGCCCATTACCGACGAAAATATCTTCATTGCGGCTTCCTGCCTCGAGAAGGGCATCCTCTTCCTCAAAGATCCTTCCAAAGCGCCGATGGGCTGCCGCTTCGCCGAAGACGAGAAGCCCGCCGCCGCCAAGGGCGGGGCGGTCACCGTCACCATCAACGGCAAGGCTTACGGCGTCGAGCTCAAGGGCGACAAGGCTGTCGTCAACGGCAAGGAAGTCGCGTTCAAGGCGGAGGCAGGTCTCAAGGCCGCTCCCGCCGCCGCCGCGGCTCCCGCCGGCGGCGAAGAGGTGAAGGCGCCCGTGCCCGGCACCGTCCTTCGCGTTTCCGCAACGAACGGCCAGAAGCTCGCCAAGGGCGACGAAATCCTCGTCATGGACGTCATGAAGATGGAGACCCCCGTCACCGCTCCGTGCGACGGCACTGTCACGGTTATGGTCAACGCCACCGACAAGGTCGCTACGGGCGATACCCTCGCGGTAATCGGTTGAGTCGAGGAGTTAGTGGTTAGTCGTTAGTGATTGATTGAACTAACATTCGATTGAAAGGATAAATATGAAGCATTTGATAACAGCGCTGTTTGCCGTGGTCGTCGCGTTCGGCGCGATGGCTGCCGAAGATGCGCCGTGGCGCGAAACTGTTGCCAAGGTTCAGAACCTTACGGGCGAGACAGGAATCTCGGGGTTTATGAAGAAGACGGCTCCCGCCTATATCACGGGCGATTTCGCCGAAGCCGACCGCCCCGCGAAGAAACCGATGAGCGCGAACCGCAACGGCTACTATGACAAGGATATGAAGTGGCACGGCGGTTATTTCGACGAGAAGGGCGCGTTCCACGAGGGTCATAAGGTCGTGATGCTCTTCGGTATGCCCTACGGTCTCGGGCAGCTCATCATGATACCGCTGTGTCTCGTGATGCTCTACCTCGCGATCGTCAAGGGCTTCGAGCCGCTTCTTCTCCTTCCGATCGGCTTTGGCGGACTTCTCGCCAACTGTCCGCTCGCAGGCGTTACGGCTCCCGCCATGATGCACTCGGGGACCATCGCGTTTCTTGAAAGCGGCATCCCGATGATGACGGGCGGCATCGTCGAACCCGGCGGCTTCCTCCACTATTTCTTCACGCTCGGTATCGATACGGGCGTCTTCCCGATCATGATCTTCATGGGTGTCGGAGCGATGACGGACTTCGGTCCTCTGATCGCCAATCCGAAGATGGCGCTTCTCGGCGGTGCCGCGCAGTTCGGCATCTTCTTCGCGCTCTTCGGCGCGCTCGGGCTCGCGGCCGTGTTCGGCGCCGACTTCTTCGGCCAGGGCATCGATCCCGTCAAGGCGGCCGCTTCGATCGGTATCATCGGCGGCGCCGACGGTCCTACCGCGATTTGGCTCACCTCGCGTCTCGCCCCCGATCTGCTCGGCGCGATCGCCGTGGCCGCTTATTCGTACATGGCGCTCGTTCCGATTATCCAGCCGCCGATCATGAACGCGCTCACGACAAAGAACGAGCGTCTTATCAAGATGCCCGCGCTTCGAGAGGTCAAGAAGATCGAGAAGATCTGCTTCCCGCTGATCGTCCTGCTCCTCTGCGCTGTTCTTCTTCCGTCGGCGGTGCCTCTTATCGGCGCTTTGATGCTCGGCAACCTCGCCAAGGAAGCCGGCCCCTCGGTGGCCCGCATTTCCGACACGATGTCGAACGCGCTCATCAACATCGTCACGATCATGCTCGGTCTTTCGGTCGGCTCGAAGCTCGCTTGCGAGAAGTTCCTTTCGGGTACGACACTCGGTATTCTCGCGCTCGGTCTATGCGCGTTCTGCGTCGGTACTGCGGCGGGCGTCGTCATGGGCAAGCTCATGAACCTCTTTTCGAAGGAGAAGATAAATCCCCTTATCGGCGCGGCCGGCGTTTCGGCCGTTCCGATGGCCGCGCGCGTCGCCAACAAGGTGTCGCTCTCGAACGATCCGACAAACTTCCTTCTGATGCAGGCCATGGGCCCGAACGTCTCGGGCGTTATCGGCTCGGCTGTCGTCGCGGGCGTTCTCTACACGCTCTGCCGCTGACGGCAAGATGAACGGAGATTCATCCACGATCGCCGCGATCGCTACCGCCCCGGGAAAGGCGGGCGTCGCGGCGATACGCGTTTCAGGGCCGTTTTCATGGGATGTGGCCGAAGCTCTTACCGGAAAATCTGTCGACTCGGCCGAAGCGCCCAAAGTCTTGTATTCGACTCTGCGTCATCCTTCCGGCGGGAAAGCGCTTATTGACGGCGCGCTCGTTCTTTATTTCAAGGCTCCGCGTTCCTACACGGGCGAAGATACGGTCGAGTTTCATTGTCACGGCGGTCATGTGACGCCGAGGCGTGTTCTCGAAGCGTGCTTTGCGGCGGGCGCGCGCCTCGCTGAGCGCGGCGAATTCACGCGCCGCGCGTTTCTGAACGGCAAACTCGGCTACGATGAAGCCGAAAGCGTCATTGACCTTATCGACGCGAAAACGGATCGTGCTGCTGACGCCGCGCTCGAAGGCCTCGCCGGGAAAAAGGCGGGCGAACTGAAATCTCTCTACGAAAAAACGCTTGCGCTCTCTTCGCGTCTTGAATATTCGCTCGATGTTGACGAGAGCGATCTTACCGAAGATTTCATGCGCTCGGTCGAGAGTGAGGCCGCCGCTATCGCGAGCGATCTCAAGGCCGCTCTCAGGCGCTCGCGAGAAACGCGTATTCTCCGCCGCGGGCCGCTCGTCGTTCTCGCGGGCGAGCCGAACGTCGGCAAGAGTTCGCTCATGAACGCTCTTCTCGGCGAAAACCGCGCGATAGTGAGCAGTGTCGCGGGAACGACGCGAGATTCGATAGAGGAGTGGCTTGATATAGAAGGCTGGCCCGTGAGACTCGTTGACACGGCGGGACTTCGCGAGACGTCCGATGCGATCGAAGCGGAGGGCGTGGAGCGCTCTCGCCTCCTGATGCTTGAGGCCGATATCGTTCTTCAGCTTTGCGAAAAGCCGCAACCGCCGTATTCCGCAAAGAATATCGTCATCGTCACGAAATGCGACCTTTCGTCCGAGCGTGTTCCGGGCGTCGTATATACATCGGCGAAAACGGGGGAAGGGCTTGAAGAGTTGAAATCGGCCGTAGCCCGCCGGCTTGAAGAAGCGGCCGACGCGGCAGGCGGAGCGGATTCGTCCGATTCTCCGGCGCGCGAGGACGCGCTTTTCGCCGCACTCTCGTCGCTTTCGAGCGTCGCTTTCACGGCGTGCGGTTTCGACCCGGTGCTTGCCGCCAACGACGCGCGCGCCGCCGCGAGGAGACTCGGCGAAACCATCGGCGCCGAATACTCGGCCGATCTTATCGACAATCTTTTCTCCCGCTTCTGCGTCGGCAAGTGAAGGTTGCTCGTCCGTACTTGACCGTTTTTTTGGTATAATATATGCTCAACTATCCGGGATAAGAAACGATGTCAGAACAGAACAATTACAACGCCGAAAACATCCAGGTTCTCGAAGGCATGGAGGCGGTGCGCAAACGCCCCGCGATGTACATCGGAGACACGGGAGAGCGCGGTTACCATCATCTCGTCTACGAAGTCGTTGACAATTCGATCGACGAGGCTCTCGCCGGCCACTGCTCGATGATCGACGTCATCATAAACAAGGACGGCTCTCTCACCGTCAGGGACAACGGCCGCGGCATCCCCGTCGATATGCATCCGACGCAGAAGAAACCGGCGATCGAAGTCGTTTTGACGATTCTTCACGCCGGCGGAAAATTCGACGGCTCGAACTACAAGGTCTCGGGCGGCCTCCACGGCGTTGGCGTCAGCTGCGTAAACGCGCTTTCCGACTGGATGACGGTCGACGTAAAGCGCGGCGGCAAGCTCCATCACATCGAGTTTTCGCGCGGGCGCGTCACGAAGCCGCTTGAGGTTATCGGCGAGTGCGGCGACGAGACGGGGACGGCCGTCACGTTCTATCCCGACCACACGATTTTCTCCTGCCGCGCGTTCAAGTGGGAGACGCTCTGCGCCCGTCTGCGCGAGCTCGCGTTTCTCAACAAGGGCGTCACGATCCACTTCCGCGACGACGAGGGCGAGGCGCACCACGAAGAGACGTTCCATTACGAAGGCGGCATCGACCAGTTCATCGAATGGCTCAACGCCAACAAGAAGCCGCTTTCGCCCGTAATCCATTTCGAGGGCGAGAAAGAAGGTCTCACCGGCATGGTGCAGGCTGAAATCTCGATGCAGTACACCGACTCCTATTCGACGCTCGAGCAGACGTACTGCAACAACATCCACACGGTGGAAGGCGGCACGCACCTTTCGGGCTTCCGTTCGGCGCTGACGCGCACTATCAACAGATACGGCTCCGACAACAAGCTCATCAAGGAGAAGGACAACCTCACGGGCGACGACATGCGCGAAGGTCTTACCGTCATCGTTTCGGTGAAGGTTCCGCAGCCGCAGTTCGAAGGACAGACGAAGACGAAGCTCGGCAACGGCGAAGTCGAAGGTATCGTCTCGTCGATCGTCTCCGACAAACTCATGACATTCTTCGAGGAGAATCCTGCCGTCGCCAAGGGCGTCATCGAAAAGACGCTTCTCGCCGCGCGCGCCCGAGAGGCGGCGCGCGCCGCGCGCGAATCGACGCGGCGCAAAGGCGTGATGGACGGGCTTTCGCTCCCCGGCAAGTTGCGCGACTGCTCCGAGCGCGATCCGTCGAAGACAGAACTTTTCCTCGTCGAAGGCGACTCCGCCGGCGGCTCGGCGCAGACCGGGCGCGACCGCGCGACTCAGGCCATTCTCCCGCTTCGCGGCAAGGTTCTCAACGTCGAGAAAGCCCGCGTCGACAGGATGCTCGCCAACAACGAAATAAGAACTCTCATCACCGCCATCGGCTGCGGCTTCGGCGAGGAGTGGGACATCTCGAAGGCGCGTTACCACAAGATCGTGATCATGACGGATGCCGACGTCGACGGCGCCCACATACGGACGCTTCTTCTGACGTTCTTCTACCGCAAGATGCCCGAGCTCATCGAGAAGGGGTACGTGTATCTCGCGCAGCCGCCGCTCTATAAGGTGGAGCGCAAGAAAAAATCGGAATACGTTCTCACCGACCGCGAACTTACCGAGAAGCTTCTTACGCTCGGGCTGGACGATTTCGAGGTTAAGGCGAAAGACGGCACCGTCCTCGAGGCGCGGCGAGCGAAAGAACTTCTGACTCTCCTCGCCGAAATCGAGTCGACCGTCAAGACGCTCGAGGAGCGCGGATTCGACCCGGCGGCGCTTCTTTCCGACGCGGCGGCGCAGGGAGGCGGCGCATCGCTTCTCAGAAAGCAGTTCGAGAGCCTCGGCGGTTTCGGATACGCGGCCGAAGATTATTTCGGCGGCGCTCTGAAGAAACTCCTCGACGACGTGCGCTCGCACGGCCGCGAGGGCCTGAGCGTCTACCGCTTCAAGGGTCTCGGCGAAATGGACGCGGCGGAACTTTTCGAAACGACGATGAATCCCGCGAAGCGCAGAATGCTGCGCGTCAAGCTCAACGACGCCGTGGCCGCCGACAGGATGTTCACGCTCCTTATGGGAGATGAAGTCGAGCCGCGACGCAAGTTCATCGAAGATAACGCGCTGAACGTGCGCAATCTCGATTTCTGATTTTTCGGAGAATCAAATGACGATCAAGAGAAGACAGGCCCGCGAATGGGCCGTTCAGATGCTCACAGCGGCCGATTTGAATCCGCCCGAAGACATAGGCGCTTTCATAGCCTCTCACCGCGAACAGCTCCCCACGCTTGAGGAAGACGAAGGAGGCGTCGCTCTCAAAGGCAAGCTCATGGAGTTCGCCGAATCGCTCGTGAGCGGCACTCTCGGCTCTCTCGCGGAAATCGACGAGGCTCTGACGCCGCTTCTCGAGAATTGGGATCTTTACCGCCTCGGCACCGTCGAGCGCGCCGTCCTGAGACTCGGTATCTGGGAGCTCAAGTCCACCGACACTCCCGCGCCCGTCGTCATAAACGAGGCGATCGACCTCGTCAACTGGTATTCTTCTCCCAAGTCGCGCACTCTCGTGAACGGCGTTCTCGACCGGTATGCGAAATCGGTCAGATGAAGTTTTCCTCGCGCGGGCGGTGGCGCTCGCGCTCAAGGGGTCAGGTCACACGAGGCCCAATCCTCCCGTTGGAGCCGTCGTCGTCAAGGCGGGCAGCGTGATCGGCGAAGGGTGGCACCGCCGCGCCGGCGGCGATCACGCCGAAGTCGCCGCGCTCAAAGACTGCAGGAAGCGCGGGCATTCGCCCGAGGGGGCTGTCGTTTACGTCACGCTCGAGCCGTGTTCCAGGCCGGGGCGCGTCGGAGCGTGCACCGATGCCCTTGCCGCCGCGAAAGTCGGTGAAGTCGTGTACGCGGTGCGCGATCCCAACCCTGTGAACGCGGGACGTGCCGCGCGTGTTCTCGGAAAGGCCGGCATAGCGTGCCGCAAATGCCGCTATGCGCCCGCGGAGCGTCTTATCGCGCCGTTCGCCAAGTTCGTCCGCGAGGGTCTGCCGTTCGTGACGGTAAAAATCGCGATGTCTCTCGACGGGAAGATCTGCGACTTCAAAGGCGATTCGAAATGGATATCCTCACCCGAAGCCAGACGTCTTGCGGGGAGCGTGAGGGAGCGCGCCGACGCGATCATGGTAGGCGGCGAAACGGTGCGAAAGGACGACCCTTCGCTTCTGAGCCACGGCAGGCGCAACGACGATCTCGTTCGCGTCGTCGTTACGAAGAGCGCGCGTCTGCCGAAGACGGCGAAGATTTTCAGCGACGGCGCCGTGAACCGCACGATCGTGCTCAAGGTGCCGCGCGGCGGGAGTCTCAAGGAGGCGCTGCGCTCGCTCGCCGCCGAAGGTCTGATGCACGTTTACTGCGAAGGCGGTCTCGCGCTCGCCCGTTCGCTCGCGGCCGAAGGGCTCGTCGACGAGTGGATCGCGGTCGTCTCCCCGAAGGTCATCGGAGAGCGCCCCGTCGCCGAGGCGGCCCGAATCGCGAATTCTTATCTGATCGCCGACGCTCTCGGCGCGTTCGGACAATCGACGGCCGGCCTCGGCCGCGGGAAGGGGATGTGTTTATGATCACCGTCACGAAAACGGTCAAGTTTGACGCCGCGCACGTTCTTACGAACCACGACGGGCTTTGCAAGAATCTCCACGGACATACGTACCGCGTGGACGTGTCGGTTACGCAGGGCGAGAACGACGACAGCGACATGGTCATCGACTTCAAGGATCTGAAGCGCATCGCGACTTCGACGATCTGCGATGTTTTCGATCACGCGTTCATCTACAACCGCGAAAGCGTCGGCGAGCGCGAAATCGCCGCCGTCGTCGGCAAGTACGGCATGCGCACCGTGGAACTGCCGTTTCGCTCGACGGCGGAGAACCTTGCGCGCCACTTTTATTCGATGCTCAAGAGCGCCGTTCCCGACTTGAGCGCCGTCAAGGTCTGGGAAACGGCCGAAAGCTGCGCGGAGTACAGAGCGTGAGGATAACGGGCGGAGAATTCGGCGGGCGCAATCTCTTCGTCCCGAAAACGGGAGATATAAGGCCCACGCAGGATCGCGTCAGGGAAGCGCTCTTTTCGATGCTGCAAGGCGCCATCCCCGGGTGTGACTTTCTCGACCTTTTCGCGGGCACCGGCTCCGCCGGGCTTGATGCGCTGTCGCGCGGCGCCGCTTCGGCTACATTCGTCGAGCTTAATCCCAAGCATATAGCGGTTTTAAGGCGAAACATCGAAACCGTTGCCGGGGGTGCCCGCACGGCCGATGTCGTTCGCGCCGACGTCTATCGCTGGCTCGGCCGCTACAGCGGCGGCGGCTTCAACGTTGTGTTCGCCGACCCGCCTTACGCTCTCGGCGAAGAGAAGGGCTACGCCAGCGTGCTTGCGACGCTCGCGGAGCGCGGCGTGGTCCGCCCCGGGGGTGTTTTTGCGGCGGAGATGACTGCCGCGCAGAAAGCTGACTCCGCCCCCGGCTGGGAACTCGTGCGAGAGCGCGATTACGGCAAAACCCGTCTCGCTCTCTGGCGGCGTCTCGCGCTTTGATCTTTCGGCGATACGGTATTTTGCCGTGCGTGTTCACAATCCTGTGGACAACTCTGTTTATTTCTTGCTGAAAACACATAAAAAAGTTGTCGGAAGTCTGTTCGGAAATTGTACACAACTATTGATAACATATCTGATTTTATGGTATAATCGTCGGAGATTTACTGGGAGGAGTGTCTTCTCGGATAATAAAAATACAGATATGATGAAGCGTACGAGCCTTATTCTCGTGCCTTTCGTGCTATGCGCGATTGGCGTGTTGTCGTTTTTTGTCGCGGGTTGCCGCGATGAGGAAAAGCCCGCGAAGCCAGTCGCGGACCCGCCGTCGGTGTATATGAAGGATCCCGTTTTCAGAAACGCGCTCGATGAACAACGCGCGAAATTGAAGGAACTTCTGGCGAAGCGCGCTCCCGTCATTGAGAAGATGCAGCGGATGGTCAAGGCCGTGAGAGAAAAACTTGAAACCGATGACGACAAAAAAGTCATCGAAGAACTTAAGAAGAATCCCGAGTGGGAGAAACTTCACGCCGAAGCGATCGAGATGAACAATCTGATAGAGGCTCTGCGAAAAGAGACGACGAAGATCGTCGGCAAGCGCATCGCCCCCAAGAAACCGGTTTCCAAATGAGGAGCAGAAATATGAAGATCACGAAGAAACTCGCGAACATCGCAACATTCGCGCTTACAGCGTTCGCGACCGTCTCCATGGCGAAGGCCGCGGATACGTCGGGACATATCGTCAGCATCGAACCCGTAAATTACACCAGCGGAACAAAACTCG
The DNA here is from genome assembly GCA_045537795.1 of Kiritimatiellia bacterium. Classification (GTDB taxonomy): domain Bacteria; phylum Verrucomicrobiota; class Kiritimatiellia; order RFP12; family UBA1067; genus UBA1067. The sequence continues at coordinate 9,548 of JAZSQE010000051.1, forward strand.
GCGTCGGCGAGAAGGTGCAGATTCTCGTCCGATTGTTGAACGAGGACTGGGAGCAGACAAAGCTCGACAAGAACGCCTTTCCGCCCAAGACATGGTATTTCATTTCGGTCGGCGCGACATCGACGAATCTCTCCTCGGCTCTCGCCCGTCCGCAGCTCGGTCTTTCCATCGGTGGCAAAATCGCATACGCCGAATACGTTGAGGCCGTTGGAGCGTATTCCAGCGGAGCGAATGCCGAATATCCCTACTATACCGATCTTTACTTTGAATACACGGTAAAGCCCGGCGATCTCGGACTTCCCATAAAGCTTCTCACATCGGATATGAAAGTCGCCGATGTATCTTCGTCCGATAGCCACGATTACTGCCTCTTGAACGCCAACACAAAGGGCAAGAACTGGGGCGCATACTGGACGCTCAGCAACGTCGACGGCGATATCGCGGGCTTCCACTATAAGGACATGGAGGGTTCCAGCGATTTTGATGTTCCCGCGAAGCCCAACAACAGAGCTTCCCACACGATGGATATTTTCCTTGGCGGGGCGAACATTCTCGTACAGACGATCGATTTCGACGATGTGTATTCGACCGAAGACCCCAGCGCATGGCGCGACGTCTATCCCTCGATCACCGACAACGTCGCGACGGCTCCGCGTATCATAGGTCAAGGCGGCTCCGAAGGCGCTATTGTTTATGTCTGGTCTGATAATACCGATGTTTTTGAACCTTATTCGCCGGATTCGGCGGATTATGTCGTCGTAAACGGCACCAACTGCCTCAAGGTATCCATCGCGCCGGGGTCCGAAGAGGCGACGTTCAGACTCAAAGGCGGCACGGCCGCTGTCGGCACGCCGGCCAACATCTACATGAGCTCTCAACCTCTCGGTGAGACGGACACCATCGGCGATACGCTCGAATCGTCCATTGTCAAGCGCAAGATACGCATGGTCGCCGCGCCACCGCCGAGCGTCAAAATCACTTTCAACAGCGAGACGTCTCCCTACGCGAAAGAAGTCGATGCGACGACCAAGTCGACGGCGAACCTTTACGAGGATTACATTGAACTTGTCATCACGCTTTCCGAGGCATATTCCGCTCCGGTGAAGGTCGCCCTCAATCCGGTGTATGCCGATAATCCGGCGATAGACCTTTTCGCCAGCAATTATATAGCCGTTTCGTCGGTTCTGAATCTTCCTACGGGGTACAACAACTATGACACGAACGTCACGATCGCGGCCGGAACCAAGTCGACCATCGTGCATCTGTACGCGCTCGGCGGCGATCTCGGCACGGCTTCCGGCGGCATCAATTTCATGCCTACCATTGCTGACTCCACGGCGAATGATCATTATTCCGTAAAGGCCGGATGTAATCTCAGAATCAAGGACGTCAAGCCCACGATCATCTCTCCGACGGCGGGCGACTCGCTCTCCGCGGACAAGAAGACGGGCTGCCCGATTTCGATCGAGGTGAGCGATACCTATCGCGATCTGAACGCCCCCCAGACGTATACGGTAGAAGTGACCTGGGATGCCGGAACCTCGTTCACGACAAACGGCATTTCATTCAAAAACGGAATTCCGAGCCAGATCGTCGCCAGCGGCTTCTCCTCCACCGCCACGAAGGCTAAAATCAAGGTGACCGATCCTCAGGGCAACTCGTCCCAGACCGATTACATCCCCGTCACCGTCGCCGCGACAAAGAAGATTTACGCCGAGCTTGTCGATACTTTCAGTCTCACCGCTCCCGCGATTACCGACCTTCAGTTCGGCGAGAACAGTCCCGCGAAGTACCTGCGCTTCAGAATCGAGCCGGAGAGCGCCGCAAACAACGCTCGTATGTACGCCTTCCTCGTTCCGCTCAACGAGGCGAGTTCGAATCTCGTTACGAGCGCCGCGTTTGACGAGGGCGTGATGATCGAAGGCGAGAGTTCGGTGGCGCTCGCTACCACACCGGCCGCGCTCAAATTCCTCGACGGCACGGATACGACGGCTGATTTAAGGTACAGCATCATGCTCCGCACCGAACCCAAGCTCGACGAGGGCTCGGAAATTCTCGATTACGAGCCGCAGACGCTCCTTTTCAGCGTCACTAACACGCCCGCGCGCGTTTCGGGCGTCACATACAACGGCGGTACCGAAATCAGAAACGGGGGAACCATCAAGGTTCCCGAAGGCATTCCGGTTACATTTATCAGCACTCTCGCGGACGACAGCGGTATCGACCTCACGAACAAACTCAACTGCGTCTGGGCGATAAAGAACCCCGACGACTACACGAAGCCGGTCGAGAATACCGCCTCGACCAACGGTTTCGATTCGTGCTCGCATACCTTCAACGAAGAAGGGTCCGTTTACACCGTCGCCGTCTACGCCAAAGACAAGGATTACGTCTCCGGCGAGCTGCCGCGCTTTGAGTTCACCGTCGAGGTCATCACCCAGCCTTACATTTATTTCTCGAGCGTAACTAAGGGCGAACCTCTCGATATGCACGCCATCGACGAAACGGCGAGCGCCATAAATCGTTACATCTATGTGAACCTTTCGCAGGCGCCGGACGCGAGCTGCACGAAGGCGAAGCCGCTCAGTATAGGAATCACGGCCACGCAGATCGGTGACGGCGGCAATCTCGTGATGAGCACGACGAACATCACCTTCACCGAAGGCGTGAAGACAGGCGGCAGCTCGCAACGCATCATTCTCAACGATCTCGACGGTTATGAAGAAGGCGCTTCCATCTGGGTGATCTCTGCGACTGTCCTCAACGACAATACACATTCGAACGAACAAGGGGTGGTCTGGAACGAATATTACGCGAGTCGCGATTTTGAACTTACGGTGAACAACGTCGCCCCCGTGATCGACAGCTACACCCCCGGTAATTCTCTCACCAACACGCCGTCTCTTTACAGCGAACAGGTGTTCTCGATCGATGCCAAAGACTGTAATTTCGATCTTACGAACGACATGGAGGTCGTGTGGACCGATTCGAGCGGGAACACCCATAACCGCAAGTTGTTCAAGGACGGGCAGGATTGGTCGAGCGTGTTCACCAACGAATTCGTGCGGGAGAAAGATCAGCAGGTCTCCGTCCAGCTCATCGACAAGGACGGCGCGAAGTCGGAGAAAATCGTCTGGCACTTCCTCGTGGCGCCGACGAAGCGCGTTCAGGTGACGACGTTAGGTCCTGCATCATCTTCGCAGACGAAGTACGCGACGGCGGCCGGCCTCGGCAAGGGCCGTGTTTGGGCGGACGCGAGCCGCACGGTCGTAACCTCGTTCCGTCATACGTACTTCCTCGATGTGACGGAGGCGCAGGCCGGTCTCTACGCCTACGGCTATCCCGCCGCGGCGAGCGCGGCCGGGTACGAGGACGACGGTCTCCTGAAAGACGCGAACGGCGAAACCGGGCGCGATATAGCGATTTCGACTTCGGGCCGCAGCGAGACCGAGACTTACAAGATAACTTCACACTATAAGTACGGTGCTACGGCGACTTCGATAGAGAACGAATGGATGTACGACAACTTCTTCTACTGTTGGGTCGACACCTCTTCCACGCCCGGTCTTACGGCTGCCGTCAACGGCGTGCCCAAACCTACCGCCGGGGCGAACGTGGAGACGTACGCCGATGTTACGCTCGATCCGTACGAAGCCGACAAGGAGTCGTACGAAGTCAGAAACATCGAAGCGGTTTTCTCGCGCGAATATCTCGCCTCCGACAACATGGGCGACATCAACGCCGACGGCATCCCCGATTTCTACGTGGCCGGGTATATGCTTGACGGTGACGTCAACGCCGTACCGACGACCGACCTCCTCAGGAAGAACGCCCTTAACGACGACGCGGATTATCTTTTTGCCTCGCTTACCGCGCTTCAGAGTTCGCTTATTCCGGGACTCCCCGCGACATGGGAGATCGAAGGATACGCCTTTTCGGCGAAGCTCGAAATCCGCGGTTACGGCGAGCATCTCAACGACGCGCCGTCCATCTGCGGCGCGATACGCGGCGCAAAACCCGACAAGGTCTATACCGACCCCGACACCGACCCTAAGTCGACTTTGACGAAGGCCGAATATCTCGCTTTCATCGAAACGGGGCTTACGAGCGATGAATGGTCGCCGGAGCGTCCGACAGACCCGACGAAGGAAGATACCGACGAGGACGGCTTCCCCGACGGATATGAATACTTCTACTGGTACCGCGCCCATGTCGGCTGGATCGATTCCTCCGGCAACCACGTTTATCTGACGGGCGAGCGCTACGATCCGATGAACCCCGGCGAGCCCGAAACGATCACGGCCAACGAAATCAAAGCGGCCTTCGATCCGATCGTTCCCGTCGATCTCGTCATGATCGACATGCGAGACTCCGACAACGACGGTCTTGTCGACCGCCTCGAATTCGAGCTCGGCACCAATCCGTTCCATTGGGATAGCGACGGCGACGGGTTGCCCGACGGCTACGAAGTGATGCTTGCGGCCCGCGGCGACAACGCGACAGATCCTCTCATGTACGCGACGACGCCCGGCATCGCCGATACGCTGCGCAACTTCGACAATGATTACATGGCGAGCGTAGTTGTCAATGCGAAGAAAAAACAGGTCGTCGTTTTCGGCAATGAAAACGGCCACTATTGCGCATGGGGCAATTATCTCGGGACGAACATCGTCCAGTTCGCGAGCAAGTTCGATGTCACGAACAAGTTCTACAGCGCGCCTGTCATGGGCAATATCATCCGTTTCAGGTCGGGGCTTGTCGTCTGTACGACGAACGACGTGGCGACGTACACGGCGGATGACGGGTACGGCAACAGTGTTGAGCGCCTCAAAGGCGATCTTCTCGCCGAAGACACGTGGGTCTATACCGAATACGCCCCGTTGGGCGACGGTAAGAACGCAATCGCGATAGTAGGCATGCCGCGATACGTCAAGAGCGGCGCGATTCTCGCGACGAACGTCGAAACCGGTGTGGAGTTCGACAAACTCGTGCTTTACACGTCGCAGGTCGATGAATACGGCGAGAAGACGGGCTTTCCGTGGCATCTCGACGGAAAGTTGAAGGAGCGTATTTATCATGTCTGGAAATACGGTGTATCCGTCGCCGATCCCGAGCTCTACGGCATCTGGGCGATGAGCGGTGATGCGTGTATCGAGAACGGCACGGTGATTCTCGACCCGCCCCAATGGGGGACCGTCGCCAAGCAACATTACATAACGTATGCCGGCGACGGCTTCGATCCGCGTACGGCGTGGAAGGGTGAGGGCTCCGTCAATACGCGTTCCTACAACGATTACGACGAATTTCTCGTGTCCACGTTCTTCCTGAGAAACGGTGAGAGCGGCCGCGAAGTATGGAGACACATCGGTGACACCGCGCAGACGAGAGCGTATTATCTCGATGAACAGCGCGCTCTTGAGTTGCTCGTCGATTTCAGGGTAGAGGGAGAAACGACGTATCAGAGCATTTGGGCCGCCAACTGCACGAATCCGAACGATGCCGACAGCGATCGCGACAAAGTGCCCGACGGCTGGGAGCTTTATGTCATGGGCGGCAGACTGAAGACTTTCACCGACACTTTCGGCAGCCTGCTTCATCCCGCTGCGGGGCCCTTGGCGGTGATGAGCCCGCTGTGGGCCGATTCCGGCGTGGAAAAAGACGGCGACGGCCTCAGCGAGGATGCTGAATACGCCGGTTCGGAGTCGACGCTTTATGCCGGCGTTTACGCGATGGGCGAGCCTGTCAACCCCTATTGGACGAACAAGAAGTGGCCCTCCGACCCTTGGAATGAGGACTCCGACGACGACGGTCTTGGCGACGGCGATGAAATGAATTACTTCGCCTACGGAGAGCCGAGCGCTCCCGGCGCGGGCGGCGGACTCAACCCGCTTTCGTGGGACACCGATCTCGATGGGCTCCCCGACCCGTTCGAAGCGGAATTCTCGGGTGAATACACCCCGGGCGAATCGAATAAGGTGACCGAGGAGACCGTCGGCCAAGACGGCACGACCAACACCGTCACGACGACCGTCACCGAGAAGGGCACATGGGATGGCGGCATGGACGGCTCCGTCAATGACTCGTTTGCCGACTACGACGCGGACGGACTTCTCAACTGGCAGGAATACATGGTCGGCGCAATGCGTTGCTGGCGTTACGACGATACGATATCGAGCTGGAGCCACAACTCGGCCATGATAATGCCTCTAAGCGAAATCCCCATGCCCGGAACTCCCGAGTGGAACAAGTACTGGTTCGAGCGCCTTGTGCTCAACCCTCACACGATAACCGAAAACCCCGAGGCGAACGGTCGCGAGTACGAGTATAATCCTCATCTCGTGAACGGCATGTTCGACGGCGGCAACTCGTACTTCTCGCTTTGCACGAATTCATGGGACGGCGCCGCAGGCAAGTGGTATATGTTCAAGGACGGCATTTACCACGATCTGGCCCGTCCGGGGCCGGAATGGAGCACCTTTTATGGTCCCACGAAGGTTCAGCTCAACCGCTTCACCTGGTGGGTTTTCCAGGAGATCGGCATGAGCCCCGAGGAATCGGTGGGGATGGTCGTGCCGTACAAGTGGGGCCAGATCGGCGGTCCCACCTGGTATATCTATCCGATAAAATATATCTGCTGCGACCCGAGAAAGGCAGATACCGACAATGACGGCATGGATGACTACTACGAAATCTTCCACGGTATGAACCCGCTTCTCGGCGAGAGTGATGTGGCGAGGACGACCGGTGAACCGCCGTACGATGTTATTTTTGAGGCGTACGCGGGGCGTGTTCCCGAGGATCCTGCGGAGTGGTCGGCCGAGAATAACTTCTGGCTCAATCCCTCCGCTCCCATCAACAAATCCGCAAGTGGCGCGACGCTTGCGAGAACTCCGCAGTCGAAGAACGGGGAGAGCACGTACGATTTCGTGGCCTATCCGTGGCTTACGGGTGTCGCCTCCGCCGACCCCGACGGCGACAATATCCGCAACCAGAATGAAGCCATCATGCAGGGCTTCCAGGCGGCGTCCACGTTCCTTCACAGCGACCCGACCCCGCTTTGGCTGACGGATTTGTCGTACACCGGCAGCTTGACGTACAGATATTACAACAGGTTTTCCTCGCAGTTCAAGGCGGATAAGATCATCATAAAAGATGTGCCCGAATACTTCGAATACGATGCCGACGGAGACGGTAGGATTGCGGTCGACAACGAGCGCTGGTATTTCAATTCTTTCCCGGGTTATGTATGGGATTCGGGGACTGGCGCGCTTGAAATCAGGCTTTACGATCCGTTTGACTTCTGGAGGCCCGTCGATGCGCTCTACAACTACGAGCAGAACGAAGGGTACGATTCCGACCACGACTACGTAAGCGACTTCGGAGAGTCGCAGGGCAAGATGAAGTCGGCCTCCGACTCGCAGAGTTCCGATTCGCCTGTGCGCCGTCAGGCTATGTGGTTCGACGGTGTGAACTCCTTCCTCCAGACTCCGCTTGAAACAGGGGAATCGGCGCCCGTCACTTCGCTGCCGGGCATTTCCGAGCTGCCGTTCCTTTACTTCACCGTAGAATGTTGGGTCAAGCCCGAGGGCGACCTCTCGCGCACCCAGACGATTCTCGAGCGTCCGATCTGGACGGGCTACGCCAACCCGGGCGACGAGAACTATCTGCGCCGCAACTTCTGGATCGGAATCAAGAATTCGCGCTGGTCGACCGCGTTTGATTCGGCCGGTACCGACGCCAAGCAGTCCGTGGAAATTTCCGACGGGCCTGTCGCCACCACCAACTGGACGCACATCGCCGCCTCGTACGACGGCGATATGCTGCGCCTTTACGTCAACGGCGTGTGCGTCAAGGAGGACAAGACGGGCATCAAACCCGAGCACGGCATCTCCGCTTACAGCGCGACTTCCGCCGGCACGCTCGACTTCAATTCGCTGTCCTACAGGTTCAAGTCGCTTCTCGCCGGCGCGTCGGCGGCGTCCATGCTCGGCGTGGTGTTCGATTACGAGTTGAGGATTTCGCCCGCCCAGAAGACGACGATAGCCGACTACAAGAACTTCTATCAAGGTTGGATCGACGAAGTGCGCATTTGGGATGGCGCCCGCACGCCCGCCCAGATACTCGCCGACTTCAAGAAGCGCTACACGAGAGAGGAGTGTCTCGCGAACCGCAACGAAGCGTATCAGGCGTGGCGCAGCGGCGCGACCTTCACGGAACATTCCGCCGTAACGCGGCCTGCCGAACTCAGATATCACTTCTCGTTCGATCACATCCCCGGAGGCGTCTCGACCGACGGCATCCTCAAGACTCCCGCCGGCTTCACTACCGCGAAAAACAAGACCGATTCGATGGCGATATGGGTGCGTCCAGACGGATGGGTGAACCCTTGGTGGAACGGCGTCTCCCAAATCGCTTCAAGCGTCTACAGCGACCGTGCGTGGGTGCCGTGGATCAACAACACCGTCACCCATCTGCCGCGTTTCGACAAGACCACGCTCGACTCCGTGTACTGGAGCGAGAATTACGCGGGGGCAATGCCTTCGGTCGAGTACGGCTTCTCGTCGTTCCTTTTCCCGAGGACTGCCGAAGTCTTCAGCCTCTGGACCCAGATGAGATACGAATTGGGCGAACCCTGGACGACGCCGACGCGTCTGAATGTCGTTCTTAACTCCGGCAAGGGCGATGCGTATTACAATTACACGTTCGCGATTCGTCACGCGGTTATCGAGGGCGGCGACATGCTGCCGTTCGGCGGAGCCTATCCGAAGCGCGCGACCACTCTTTGGGACGAGCAGGGCGCGATGGACGCATGGGCCGAAACGGGTCTCGACGCCGACAACAACGGTCTGCCCGACTGGTGGGAGCAGTACGCCCGCGAAAACTACGGGGTGAATCCGTTCGATAAGATCGACTGGAACACGACGGTCGTTTACAACGGCGTCTCGATGACGGCGTGGCAGGCCTATCTCAGAGACCTTGCCGCCGGTCTCCTGCCGTCGGGCGAAATCAACCCCGATTACGCGAGCACGGTCGACAGCGACAAGGACGGTCTCTTCGACTGGTGGGAAGACTACTGGCTGGTCTCGAAGTATTCAGGCGATGACGACCCCGATCACGACGGTCTTTCGAACAAGCAGGAATGGCGCGTGAGCGAAGACGAGGCCGGCGGATTCGGCACGGCGAAGGGCTACCCCTCGCTCAACCCGATCAGAGCCAATTCGCTCGACAACCAGCTCGTGCCCGACTACTTCCTCAGGTACGATGCCGCCAGAAACGGCGGAAAGTTCGACAAGTGGTATCTCGGCGAGATCTTCGCCGACCACGACATGCTCGAAGACGACGACGAGAAGGCGCTCGGCACCGATCCGACGCTTTACGACGCCTGGAGCGATAAGGACGAGGACGGCTGGACGGCATGGAGCGAACAGCGCTACTCGACATTCAAGATGTCGATCGTCGCGAGACTCATCTCCCACATGAACGGTTCTGAAGAAGTCATCGATTCGCCGATTCCCGTCATTCACACGACGCTCAGGTACAACGGCGAGCAGGGAGCCTCCGGCACGAACGCGGCCGCGATCGTCATCGAGGCCTATTCGGGCAACAACCTTCAGAAGAAGCCCAACGCCTTGTGGCGCATTGTGCCCGGCGAGACCGAAGAGCGCCATCTTTATCTCGGCGCCTGGAACCGCGACAAGGTGTTCCACGGTTCGCTCGTGCCCGGGCACATCTTCCCCGGGGTCAATGAAATGGTCATCCAGTACGCGTTCGTGCAGGGGAAAGACAATTTCTCGTGGGAATATAACGGCCGCGTATTCCACGGCACGTACGACGAGATGCTCGCGGCGTACATGGCCGACCCCATGAACGTTTTCGTCAGCGCGAAGGCTTTCGAATGGGTTGATGTTTATGACGGCATGGTCACGAACGATATGAGATCGGCCCTTCAGATCGCGATCGACGAGAAGACTCAGAAGGGGCACTTCCTGATCATGAACAAGAAGGTCGGCGAGATTGATGCCGTCACGGGCGATTTCACGCTCAACCTCGCGCAGTTCGAGGGGCTGCACATGTCCGACTCGCATGTCTCTCTCGAACAGTCGATCTTCAGACTGAAGTACAGAACGCGCGTTCCGACGACGCAGACGAAGGCGCTCCCGATAACCCTCGGCAGACCCGATTCGGGTAGCCTCAAAGAAGGAAACACGGCGCTCGTGGCGTATATGGATCTGGACGGTAGCGGCACTTACACGCCGGGCGAGCCTCTCGGCTTCAAGAAGGATCTTGAAATCGGTTGGGATCAGGTTCCCTCGCTCACAATAGAGATGACAGACGCCTCCGTCGCCGCCGGCAAGCGCTTTGCCTACGATGACACGGTTGAGACGCTCAGAATAATCCGCACGGCGATCAACGGCCAGGAGGTTCTTGAAGACGGCAGCGAGGTCAAGCGTCGCATCGTCTACAGCCGCAACGCTACCGATGTCGAAAGGAAGACGGTTTACGAAGGCGATCTCGTCACGGCCGGCAAGTTCGGTCTTGACTGGACAGGTCTTAGAAGCGATATCCTCGCCGCGGGCCTCCAGCTCAAGGATGTGACCGAAGTGACGTACAAGGTCATCAAGAATACGGCGTCGCTTGAGCGCATTGACGCTTCGAATACGGTTGATACGATAACTGTCGGCTTCTCCGCGCAGCAGACGAAGCCCTCCGCAGTAAGCCCGTCCGTCTCCTCGATGGGCATCGTCGAGTCGCAGCGTCCGACCTTCGTATGGACTGGGACCGACGACAACACAGCCTTCATGTTCAAGATCAGCGATCTTGCGGGCAACGTCGTGTACTCGAACGACATGCAGCTTCTGCCGCCGCGCGACGCCAACGGCCGCTATGTCTGGCAGGCTCCCGTCTATATCGGCACGAATGTCTGTGACGATATCTGGTCGCTTAACAATTCGAGCTCGTACACATGGCAGGTCGCGATGTTCAACGCGAAATATTCAAGCCCGCTCGACGCCGTGTGGAGTGATCCCGCGACGTTCATAACGGCTCTTGCCGCGTCGAACGACATGACGACCGACTTCGGCACCGCGAAGGTCGCTGTCAGGTACTACGGTCCCGCGACAAATACGCTTGATCAGGTTGTCGTGGCGCTCTACAAGAACGCCGACTTCACGGGAGAGCCGGCGGCGCAGTCGCGTCTCTACGATATCGACGGCGCCGCATGCGACAAGCTCGCTGTCGGAGTCTTCGAAAAGGCCGATGGGCTTTATGAAGTCAACTTCACGGGTCTCGAGACGGGAGACTACTACGCGATGGCGTATATTGACCGCAACGGCAATATGAAGCGCGACCGCTGGGAGACGTGGGGATATGCGAACAATATCGGCCTTGGACTTCAGGCGATCTACACCCCTGTCGCCGCCGAAGTCGACGCTGATGTCGCCGAGATGCCCGCCCTCACCGTTTACATGGAAGACACCGACGTCAATCAGGACGACATCCCCGACTGCCTGACCGAAGACGAAACGATTCTCTCCGCCGCCACAAAAATTACCGCGGCGGGCGCCGACATGTCTGACACCGATCTCGACGGTCTTACGGCTGATGAGGAAACGGGTGATGCCTATACCGAGAAGACAAAGTGGGATACCGATGGCGACGGTATGCCTGACGGCTGGGAATACAGATACGCCGATCTCGACCCGCTCTATCCCGACGCCGAAACGACCGCATCCGGCGATGTGATGGCGTTCGCGGTTGAAACCGGCAAGCGTGTCTACGACGCCGCTGGCGTTTCGTATCTCTTGATGACGACGAACGATGTGACATACAGAGTCGGTGATGTCGTTACAAATGAGCATCTCTCGACGTATTACGACTACAAGACGGTCGTCGGCAGCGGCACGAATCTTACGACTGTCACGCTCTGCGGCGTCGGCACGAATCTCACCGGCACAGCCGCGACGTTCAAGGTCGACAAGATTGAAGAAGTGAGCGTTGCGTATGTCCACGCGCAGGTTTATGACCGCTACGGCTACAGCCTCAAGACGGCGATCGCGCAGGACGGCGCCGTGAACACGAAGCCTTTCACGGCTCTCGACAAGTACATGGTCGTCAGATACCTCGAAGCGATAGGTCTCGCGGACGAGGAGACGATGAACACCTCTAAGGCGTGGAAGGACTTCACGCTCAAGCCTCGTGACGTCGACTGCGATCGCGACGGTATCGGAGACGGCTGGGAGCTTTATGTCATGTTCGGCACGAACGGCTGCGGCTTCGTCGAAGGCGCGCTCGGCGCGATCGAGAAGGCGACGGCGCTTTCGCAGGTTAAGATCAGCCCGTGGAACTACGCCGACCGTGAAGTCGATCTTGACGGCGACGGACTTACGAACGTCAACGAGAACAGCGACGGCAACGATCCGTCCGATCCTTGGAATCAGCATTCTGTCTACGAGTCGCTCGTCGCCGAAGGCGTCATTCCTCCGACGACTGACAAGTTCGACGATAAGGTGCGCCGCTTCGGTATCGGTGATTCCGACCTCTACGGCGACTGGGATCTCGACCAGGTCAGCAACGGCCAGGAAATGTGGGCTTATTACATCGACTACGCCAAGGGTTCGACGCTCCTTCAGGATATCGATCCTAAGAAGGCATCGTCTGATGAATCGACGCCCGATTACTTCCGCAAGGGAGTTGATGTGTCCGGTGCTACGAGTTACCTCGGCGCGATCTACAACGGAGCGGAGTTCATCGAAAGAGATGCGCGTATGAAGCTCGACATTGCCGATCTGGCGATGACCGGTACGCGCGATCTCTATCAGGCCGGCTGGGATGTCTGGTCGATCGTCAGATACTCGTACGCCAAGTCCGACGAGGAACTCGCTTCGGGCGTCAGCGAAGAGCTCAGCATAGCCAACAAGTACACGTACGTGATGTACAATAACGACGCCGAGAATGAAGAGGGCGAAGGCTACACGGGCACGACAGAGGCCGAACTTATTGAGTACCATCACGATACTCTCGGTCATCAGGAGTGCACGTCGCTTGAGGCGATAATAACTGCGCACGGCGGGCTCGAAGCCATGAAGCAGGTGATTCGCGAAAAGGCGGCGAACAACCTCAGGGCCGACGGCTTTGAAGTTCCTGAGCCTGTCGTGAAGTTTACATTCCTTTATACCGGAAATAATGCGCTTGACGTCACGGTCGATGCGTGGCAGACCTCGTCGTTCTATCCCGAGCGCGGCGAGCAGCTCACCGCTTCTTGGGCGCTTCAGCCTGCGTTTGACGCCGGCGTAGGGTATGTCGAGGCGAAGGCCACGGCCCGCGGCACGATCAAGCAGGGCAAGACGCGCTTCATCGCTTACCTCGACGCTAATGGCGACGGTAGACTTTCTTCCGGCGAAACGTGGGGTACGGCCGAGGCCAATGTCGGTTACGCCGGTAATGAAGTGACGATCCGTCTCGGCGATGCGAACGAAGCGTTCCCCGTCATTCAGCTCACGTCTGGTGACACGAACGAAGCCGACCGCGTCATTCAGACGGTCGCTATCGTCCGTACGAAGATCAACGGCGAATACGTCACGCCGCGCGGTGTAATGCTCCGTAAGTACGACAATAATGTCAAGCGCACCTTCATCTATCCGCTCGACTATGTCGGAATGGTCGACGGCATGGATTATATCGGTATAGACGGGTATCTGGCGCGTCAGCTTTCGCAGCTCGATCCCACGACCGAAGAACTGCCTGCCGTTGAAGAGGTGACGTACGAGGTTGTTAAACTGAGCCGTTCGCTCGTGAACGATGATAAGATCAGCAATACGAATCTTAATCACTATACGTACACGAGAACGGTTATTGACGCCGAGACCGGTACAGAATCCAACATCTATTATACGGTCGATCAGACCGTGAATGAAGAATTCACGCTCAGGTATTCCGTCACCCGCGATGTACCGCTTGAGGTCAAGGGCGAGGCTGATTCGACCGTCAGTGACACGACCATCTCGTTCAAGATCCCGACCGATCGCGCAGTCACCAAGTTCTGGCTTGAGGTGAACGGGTATGTTTATAATGAAGGTACAGGCTTCATTCTTTCGCGCTCGATTCAGGGCGACGTCATAACCGGCGCGAACGGTGAAATAAGCGAATATAACAGCGGTCGCGTGATACTTGACGCCAAGTGGTTCGCGGAAAATGGCGTTACCTTCGTCCCGGGCGAACAGAAGGTCCGTGTTGCCCTCGGTAACGACAAGTTCCCTGAATGCCCGACTGAGTCTTCGGAATGGTCTGCCGAAGCCGTGTTCTCCGTCGCTGCCGATGCTCAACGTAAGGGCACGATGCTTGCCAAGGTCGTTCATCCTCTCGCTGACGACAGTGAGTTCGCGGGCAGGCTTACGGTCGCCGTCTACGAAAAGCCCGACCTCGCCGAGAGCGTACTCGTCAAGACCGGGCTCAACGCGGGCGATACGATAGAGCTTGGCGGTCTCAGGGTAGACAGAGGCTATTACCTCGCCGCCTGGTACGTGAAGGACGCTGATGACGGTCGCGAAAGTGCTGCGGAACGCAAGCCTTACGATACGTGGGGTTATGTCGCATCGCTCGGCATGGTCACGAACGGCTTTAATACGGCTGTTATTAAGGCGGTCGATCCCGCGATGACGGTAATGTCGACGAACGTCGTTTATCTCCAGGATACCGATTGGAACGACAATGAAATCATCGATCGGTTCGAAAATCTCAAGAGCATGATCGGCGTTACGCCGTCCGAAGCCCCTGTCTGGGACAAGCTTGATATTGACGGCGACGGAATTCCCGACATCGAAGACGATGATCCCGTCTTTGACAATTCCGCTGACGCGATTGAAAGTGACGTCATGGCCTATCAGGAGAAGAAGATGCTCTGCGTCCAGATCGGCACGACCAGCGATGAGGCTTCGATGAGTTGGTACATTGTCGCCGATCCTGAACTTGAGACGAATGTTCTTGAGCAGGTCAACGGCGCTTTGATTGTTCCCAGAGGCACAAAGGCTTCGTCTCTTAATTCGCTTAAGAAGGTGTACCTTTACGGCAACAAGAAGACGTCGCCCTTCGGCATGGGTCTCGGCGTCAAGTTGACCGACGGTCAGGTCTATGCCTCCGAATACAAGAATATCGCTTTGGTCCACGCGCAGGTGTTTGATGAGAACGGCTTCAATCCCAACACCGCCAACGCCATGACTCCCGAAGAGGAATGGGTCAACACCAAGAAGTTCACTTCGCTCGATAAGTACATCGTTACGAATTATCTCCACGCGGTCGGAGCTCTTCCCGACACGACGATCTGGACGAATTATGTGTTGAGCGCGAGACGTCTTGACTTTGAGTATGACGGTATTCCGGACGGCTGGGAGCTCTACGTGATGAGCGGCCCTGCGGGCGCCGGCAAGCTTGCCGCCTACTCACCGTGGGTCTTCGATGACCGCGAATTCGACGCTGACAACGACGGCCTCGGCCAGCTTAACGAATATGCCGGCGGCAATAACCCGACCGATCCGTGGAACGCCGATACAAACGGCGACGGCATCGGCGACAATGACGCGTTCAACTACGGTCTCAAGGGCGAGGGTGGTCTTCGCCGCGACGGCGATAACGATCAGCTTTCGAACTTCATGGAATTCATGATTTCGAACCTCGACGGCTTCCCCGTGCTTGATGCGGGCAGGATGGCGACTTATGGCGAGAAGTTCGGCGGCGACCAGGTCGTACCCGACTACTTTATCCGTCACGGCAGTCTCTACCTCGGCGAAATGTTCACCGACCACGACTTCATCGAAGATTGGATTGAGGACGCCGATGAACTTTTCCGCAACGACAACAAGGCATCCCGCTTTGTCTATGACGCCAATAAGGACGGAGATGATGACGGTTGGGACAACTGGTCCGAGGCTCGTGCATATCTCGCTGCTGAAAAGGGAATTGCGTACAATGTCGTTACTAACGGCTCTGTGATTATCAGCAATGCCTATGAAGTGTCGCTCTATAACGGCAAACCTACCCCGACAGGCCGTATAAAGGTCATTTACAACGGCACCCGCGCCTGGGTCGGCAATATTGTCGTCCAGTCCTACCGCTACCGTGACGGTAAGAATCCGCCGATGACGTATCTGCCCGATTGCACGTGGACGCTGCCCGTCGCTGATCGTTCGGACTATTACGAACTCGGCTCCGTCACGAACGGCTACGTCGCCGGCGGCAGGAATATGTTTGTCGTCTTTAACGACGAAAACACCGACGGTCTTTGGACGGCTGGCGAACCTTACGGCATCGTCGCCGAGGTGAATGTCGGCTATAATAACATCGCCGATTCCTCAGTCGAACTCACCGACATCAATTCGTCGATGATCCGCATCGATATGCCCAACGCGATTTCGCAGAGCACTTTCGCCGAACAGAACCTCATGACCGACCGCGGCGTCAACATGCGCCCCGGTTTCGCCAGCGAGGCTCTTTCGAACGCCGTCGCGATGGTTTCCGCCAACAACGTGAGAGTGCGCGTGCTGCGTACCGCGGTGAACGACCGCACAAGTTTCAAATCGGGAACGAAAACTTATTACGTGCTCGACACCGTCGTCGACGAGTATATTGATATGCTTAACAGTCCCGTGCTTTCCGAACGTGTGCTACTCAGGTCCGGCAAGTTCGATCTCGACTGGGGCAACGATCTGGACGCCATTACGAAATCGCAGAATCTGGCCATCGCCAATCTGAGCAAGATAAGCTACGCCGTCCTTTTCGGCGAAGGTGAGGTTGTTGGCTCCGCGCTGGTCTCGAAACTCAACTGTCTCGACATCAACTTCGTCGTGCCGTTCGAAACGGGTTCAGCTCAGACGCCTGCGGTGCCTACGGGCCTTATAGGCGATGCCGTGGGGAACCGTCCGACGTTCGGCTGGACTCACGCCAATTCCGTCGCCAAGGATTATCCGGCTTTCCGCCTGCGCATCTGCAGAAAGAGCGACGACTCGCTCGTGTACGATTCCGGCGCGCAGAAGGCGCCCGCGAAACGTTCCGACGGCGTTTACGGTTGGGCCGCGCCCGTGTATGTCGGCGCTGAACTTGAAAGCGGAGTCGATTATTACTACACTGTCTCCATGCTTGACGCCAAGTTCACCGCTCCGAACGCGAACGAAACGAAGAGTTACTTCAGACTCAACGTCAACAGCGCCGCCGGTGGGCTCGCCGATTACGGTCTTATACCTGTGGCGGTCAAGTATTTCGGTCCTGGCGATACCAATGCAGACATCCGCGTCGAAGCGTATACTTCGCCCGACTTCGTCGAAGCGTGTACTTCGCCTGACTTCTCGGGCAAGCCTTACGGCGCGGCGTACGTCAAGCACACCGATACGCTCGCCGCGACCAACATGGTCGAACTTAACGCGATGGTGACGGGGCTCCCGCTCGGCAAGAGCTACTACATACTCGCCTACATCGACACGAACGGCAACGGCGTGCGCGATGACTGGGAATCGTGGGGCTACGGCAACTTCGTCGGCACCGAGCGCAAGGACGTTTACACGCCGCGCGCATACGAGCTCGCCGCGAAGGAAGTCAACGACGGCACGGTGCCCGACTGCGTCATCTACATCGAAGACGCTGATACGAACGACAACAAGATACCCGATGTCTGGGAATGGAACAAGGACGGCAAGCTCGGCGGCGCATCCGTCACGTCCGATGCGCAGAGCGTTTCGCCTTACATCGTGACGTTCACGAACGGCACGTCTATGACGGCGATCAATCTGTTCGTCAAGCTCGACGGCGGCGCTGTCAGTCTGCCCTATTATTCGATGCTGACCGAGATGCAGAACGGCAAGACACTCTCGTCGATGTCGCTCGCCCTCGCTCTCGCTGGCATCGACAATCTCAACGATATCGACGTCAAGCCTGAAGTGACGATTACGAGCTTCTCGCTTACCGACGGTATCACCATCAAGGTTGATCCGAAGGCGGAGATAAACGGTGAGACGTTCAAGCCGACCGTCGTGAAGGTTGATGTCAAACTTACGCTGACGCTGCAGTACTCTGACTCTCTCGCAAGCGGCTGGTCGGATGTCATGTCAACGTCCGAAACGTTCACGCTCTCAAGTGATGCGACCGAGATTCCGAGTGCGAAACTCGATGCCATGAACACGGCCATCAAGTCGAACATCTCCGCCTCGGCTGGCTTCTACCGTATCGTGGTCGACGTCGAATAATGCCCGTGAGGTTCCGGTGGCGCCCATGCCGAGCGCCGCCAGGAGCCTCATCTGCGAAAGGCCCAGGAATTTAAAGGAACTCTAAAATGAAAACCGAAAAACATTCGAACATTCGAACATTCAAACATTCAAACATTAAAAAGGTTCTCGTCGTGAACTCCGGTTCGAGTTCACTGAAATACCAGCTCTTCGATATGCAGAAAGAAGAGCGCCTCGCCAAGGGCCTCGTCGAGCGTATCGGTGCAGGCGGCCCCGCCAACCACGCCGAGGCGTTGAAGCAGGTAGTCGCCGATCTCGGCAACCCCGACGATATCGACGCTATCGGCCATCGCGTTCTTCACGGCGCTGAAATTTTCAAAGATTCCGTTAAGGTGACCTCGAGCGTTATGAAGACGCTCAAGAAACTCGTTAAGTTCGGTCCGCTTCACATGCCGCCGAACCTCGGCGGTATCGAGGCCTGCGAAAAGATCTTTAAGAGCGTTCCGAACGTAGCTGTTTTCGATACGGCGTTTCATCAGACGATGCCCGACTGCGCGGCGATGTACGCTATCGATCCGAAGTACTACAAGAAGAGCGGCATCCGCAAGTATGGCTTCCATGGTACAAGCCATAAGTTCGTAACTCAGGCGGCGGCGAAGTTTTTGAAGAAGCCTCTTTCAAAATTGAACATCGTCACATGTCACCTCGGCAACGGCAGCTCACTCGCCGCAATAAAGAACGGTGAAGTCGTCGACACTTCCATGGGTCTTACTCCGCTCGCCGGCATGGTGATGGGTACGCGCTGCGGTGATATCGACACTGCCGCCGTTCTTTCGATCATGGAGGCCGAGGGCAAGACTCCCGCAGAGATGGACAAGATGCTCAATAAGGAGTCGGGGCTTCAGGGACTTACGGGTGTCAAGGGCGGCGACTGCCGCGACATCTGCTCGCGCGCCGCGAAGGGCGACAAGCAGTGCGAGCTTGCGCTCGAGATGCTCGCATACCGCGTTGCGTTCTATGTCGGCGGCTACAACACGATTATCGGCGGAGCAGACGCGATTATCATGACCGGCGGCATCGGCGAAAACTCGACCGAGGTGAGAGAGCGCATCATTAAACGTCTCGCAGGTCTTGGCATCAAGCTCGATAAGGCGGCGAACAGAAAGTCTCACGGTGTCGTCGCCGTTCTTTCGACCAAGGATTCGAAAATACCCGTCATCGTTCTTCCGACGAACGAGGAGCTCATGATCGCGAAAGATACGGTGAGGGTGCTTGGTTAATGTTTGAATGTTTGCAAACATTCCAACATTCTGACATTCAAACATTCTAACATTATCCCTATGAACGCGATTAAAAATATAATTGAGAGAGCTTCGAAGTTGAACGGAAGCATTGTTCTTCCGGAGGGGCAGGATGCAAGAGTTGTTACAGCCGCGTGTGCTCTCGTTGACCGCAAGATTTGTACACCTATCGTTCTGGGTACACCCGACGAGATAGCCGCCGCTGAAGTGAAGGCCGGCCTTTCACTTGCCGAGCGCGCGATCAAGGTTATCGATTACACAAAAGGTAATGATGAGCTTGAGAACGCCTATCTTGAAGCGTGGAACGCGAAGGAGTCGAAAAAGCCTGCCGAGAAGCAGAAGATAATCGACCTTGCGGCGGCGCAGCATACGCTCCGCACCAAGCGCATTTATTTCGGCGGCATGATGGTGAAACTCGGCAAGGTGAACGGCCTTGTCGCCGGCTCCATCGCGTCGACGGGCGATATGCTTCGCGCGGCGTTTCACACGCTTGGCACTCAAAGCGGCGTCAAGACGGCTTCTTCCTGCTTTATCATGGACCTTAAGGAGCCTACTGCCTCGGGCGACAGCGTTCTTGCTTTCGGCGACTGCGCCGTAATCCCCGATCCTACCGCCGAGCAGCTCGTCGACATCGGTCTTGCCACGGCCGAGACATATCGCGATCTTACCGGCAATGAGCCGCGTGTCGCGTATCTCTCGTTTTCGACGAAAGGCTCTGCCGCAGGTCCGCTCGTCGAGAAGGTGCAGAAGGCCGTTGAGCTCGCCAAGCCGCGCTTTGCCGAAAAGGGCATCAAGATGGACGGCGAACTTCAGTTCGACGCGGCGATCGTTCCTTCAGTCGGAGCTCTCAAGAATCCGGAAGGCGAAGTGAAGGGCGATGCGAACGTATTCATTTTCCCCGATCTTCAGGCCGGCAATATCGGCTACAAAATCGCCCAGCGTCTCGGCGGCGCTGACGCTATCGGTCCGAACCTCCAGGGGCTCGCCAAGGCGATGAACGATCTCTCCCGCGGCTGCAGCGCTGAAGATATCGTCGGAACCGCGTGCGTAACGCTGTTGCAGAGCCAGGGGAAGTAGTGGTTAGTTGTCAGTGGTCGGTGGTTAGTTGTCAGCGAGAAGAAAAGAAGAGGTTGAAGTGAGAGAGAACGAAATGATAGAACGGGCGCGTCAGGTCTTTGATGTCGAAATCAAAGGCCTTAAGGACGTTCGCGATTCGCTTGACGAATCGTTTGTCAAGACGGTTTCGCTTATTCTCGACACTCTCGAAAAGGGCGGACTTGTTGTCGTTACCGGCGTCGGAAAAAATCTGCATATCGCCGAAAAGATGTCGGCCATCTTCGCTTCGACGGGCACGCGCTCGATCGTTCTCAATCCCGTTCAGGCGATGCACGGCGACCTCGGCATGGTCTCTTCGCGCGACGTTCTGATAGCCCTTTCGTTTTCGGGCGAATCGGACGAGCTCATAAAACTGATCCCCGCCATCCGCCGCCACGGGCTTAAGGTCGTCTCATTGACCGGCAATCCGAAGTCGACGCTCGCCGAAATGAGCGATATCCATCTCAACATCCCGTGCGGCAAGGAGGCGTGTCCCTTCGGCATGGCGCCTACCAATTCAACAACCGCGACAATGGCGATGGGCGATGCGCTCGCGATGGTTCTCATCGATGCGCAGAAATTCCCGATCGAAGATTATGCGATGAACCATCCTGCGGGCGCCATCGGGCGCGCGCTCGTGATGAAAGTGACCGACATCATGCGGACGGGCGAGAGGCTCGCGCTTCTGCCGCCGACAGCGACGGTCATGGAGGCTGCGGTCGCGATGACAAAGGCGCAGTCCGGTTCGGCCCTCGTCGTCGACGTCGACGGCAAACTCCTGGGCATCTTCACCGACGGAGACTTCCGCCGCGCTTTGGGGAAATGTTCAAACATTCAAACATTGACGCATTCAAACATTGACGCATTGATGACCTCATCTCCGCTTTTCGTCTACGACGACGCGTATGCAGCGGAACTTCTCAAGATTTTCGAAAAAAAGAAAATCGACGATCTGCCCGTCTGCAACAGAGAGGGCAAGCTCGTCGGACTCGTCGACATTCAGGATCTTCCCAAAATGAAGGTGCTTTAACGAAAGGAACAGCAAAAATGAAAAAGCTGATATTGATCGCTCTTACCGCGGCCGTGAGCTTCTCGGCTGAAGCGCAGCAACGCCGCTCATCGCGTCGCTCCACGAGGGGTGCCGACAGTGAAGTCGCCACGGGTAAGGCCGCCAAGATTCTTATCGAGCAGGGCCCCAAACTCGGCCAGATCGCCTGTCTTCGCGCTCCTTCCGTCGCGGGCGCTTCGATTATAGGCCAGTGCTACAAAAAACCGCGCAGCTGGATCGTTCTTGAGACGAAGTACGCGACGTTCGGCACCGATGAATCGAAGTTTCAGGATCAGCTCACTTTTACGTGGCACGTTCTTCTCGATACGAAGAGCGCGACCGAGAACAGAGGCAACAGAGAAGGTCTTGCGCCGTACAGCTATTTCACGACGGCCGTCACGTATTTCAACATTCCCGCCGGTTCGCATGCGTCGTCGGTCGTTCTCCCCCCGTCGTATCTCGAGCGTTACGGCGAGCCTAAGGCCGTCGGTTACGTGATAACGAACGCCAACGGTGAAGAGCTTCAGGGCGACTGCTGGAGCGAGATCAAGGGTATCGAGAACGGCAGGAAGTTCTGGGAGAATCAGAATATCATGGATGCGAAGTCCAAGGACGGCAAGCCCATGATTGAACGCCGACAGGGCCTCGTCGACCGCTCCAAAACGATCTGGGCGCTCGTCAACCCCAACGACTACGAAGCTACGGTCCAATGAATAATGTTTGAATGTTGGAATGTTAGAATGATCGAATGATGAAAACCTCCAACATTCAAACATTCCAACATTCTAACATTCCAACATTCTAACATTCCAACATTCTAACATTAAACATGGCAACGCGATTTCTAACTCTCAACATCGGCGCTTCCGGCGTATCGCTCGCCGAATACGAATCGGGCGGGAAAGGGCATCTTACCCTCGTCAACTACGGCATCGCGCCGCTCGACGCGCCGCTCGATTCAGGGGCGGTCGAAACGATTCTCACGCCCGCTCTTCTTGGCATCGTGCGCGAAAAGGGCATCAAGCCCGGCAAGGTCGCGATATCGGTGTCGGGGCAGATGGTGTTCCCCAAATTCGCGGCGATTCCTCTTGCGGGCGGGGCGGAGAAGTTCGAGCAGATGATCCGCTACGAGATCGAGCAGAACTTCCCCTTCCCCATAGACGAGATGGTCTGCGACAGTCAGGTGCTCGGAGATACCGAGAACGGCGACAAGTCGGTGATGATCGTCGCCGCGAAGGTCGATCAAATAGAAGAAATCACTTCGGCAGTCAAACGCGCGGGATTCGAACCGGAGCTCGTCGATGCCGCTCCCATCGCTCTCGTCAACGCGATACGCAACAACGGAGAAGGAGCCGATGACTGCATCGTCGCGCTTGACATCGGCGCGAAGACGACGTCGCTCGTAATCGTCGAGGGCGACAAGATATACAGCCGCTCGATTCCCGTCGCGGGCGCCACTCTCACGAAGGAAATCGCGCAGGCGCTCGGCTGCACGCTTGAGGAGGCGGAAGGCTTCAAGCTCGAGCACGGCTACGTCTCCGTCGGCGGCGTCACCGAAGACGAGGATGAAGCGATCGACAGAATGTCGAAAGTCTGCCGCGCCGTGATGACGAGGCTCAACGCCGAGATTTCGCGCTCCATCAATTTCTACCGCTCGCAGCAGAACGGCGGTACCCCCGTAAAACTTTATCTCACGGGCGGCAGCGCGCTTCTCCCCGAGGTCGATACTTTCTTCGCCGAATCGCTCGGTATCGCCGTCGAATTTTTCAATCCGTTCGAGCAGGTCGGACTCTCGAGAAAGATCGACGAGGAATCTCTCGGCGTTGATGCCGCTCTTCTGGCCTCTACCGTGGGCGTCGCTCTCAACATGACGCAGGCCGCGCGTTTCTCGATAAATCTCCTTCCGCCTTCGATAACCGAAGAGCGCGCCGAGAAGGCGAAGATTCCGTTCGTGGCGCTGGGCGGAGCCGCCTTCGTCGCCGCGCTTGTTGTCGTGTGGCTCGGCGTCAACCGCGAAATAGCGGTTTTCGAGTCGAGGCTCGAGACGGTGCGGGCCGAGAGTTCAAGGCTGCAGTCGCTTGAAAAGAAGGTCAAGGCCGAAGAGACGAAGCTTGACGCCGAAAACGGCGAGGCGGAAAAACTGCGCGATTTCGTTTTGAGGCGCGTCGCGGCGGTTCAGAGAATGAACGCGATACGCGAGTCGATTTCGCGCATCGGCGGCGCGTGGATCGAAAAGTGGGAGAACGGCAAGATGACCGTGCGTGCATGGCGTGATCGCGTGAAAACCGATGGCGGCAAGACTCTTGCGGAAACCGTCGTCGAGCAACTCAAAACAAAGGCCGTAGTCGATGCCTCGGGCATAAAAATTTCGGATATGTCCACGATCGGCAAGGACTCGCAGGTCGAACAGTTCACGGTGGAGGTGAAGTTCAAATGAGCAGGACGAAAATGATATTGGCGGCTATGGGAGGGATTTCCCTGCTCGGGGTTCTCGCCATGGCGTATCTCGTCTGGACGGCCGTCCAGCGCAAGGGTGAGCTTGACGATGAACTTTCGGGCGCCGTCGCGACGGTCGAGAGTCTTTCGCGGGCGAAGGTGTACCCGAGCAAAGCGAGCATCCTCGCCGTCGCTTCGAATGTCACCAGAGTCGCCGAATGGAAGGATGAAGTGTTCCGTCTCGTTTCCGCCGGAGACCGCGTCTACGAAAAGACGACGGCCCCCGCGTTCAAGAACTTTATGGTGAGCGAGGCGAAGCGTCTCGCCGCGCTTCCGGGAGAGGCCGACGGCAAGATCGCCAAAGCGGCTTTTACCTTTGGTCCGTTCAAGGATTATATTTTCGAGGGCAAGATGCCTTCGGAGCAGTCGCTCGGCGATCTGCAGCGCAAATGGGATGACGTCGTTTTCATCATTGAGACTCTCGGCGGCGCGGGGATATCCGAGATAACGGATATTCAGGCGAAGGCGGTAGAAATGCCGAAAGAGGAAGAGACCGGCAAAAAGCGCAATGCCCGCAAGAGGCGCATGAAGGCGAAGAAAGCCGAAGATGCCGATGCGAAGAAGCTCCCCGTCGTCAACGCCTGGACGGTCGCGTTCGAGACGCGTCCTGCGGGGTATGTCAAAACGCTTAACGCGTTCGCGTTGAGCGAGCGTTTCGCGGTCGTCGAAGACGTTACCGTAACACGAAAGGCAGATGCCGTCGTCGCTGCGCTCGGTGGAGAAGAGAAGAAGGAGGAGAACGTGCGTCAGAGCGGCCGTCGCCGCCGCCGCGCAGGTTCGCTCGCCGAGCCGAAGGATGGCGACGATGCCGCAAGGCTCAAAGACGGGGTCGTCACCGACCCGTCTCTTGATGAGCCGCTCAAGGTCTTTATGACCGTCAAGGTTTATGATTTCAGGACGCTTGAGGCTGAGGAGAAAGAGATTGCGGACGATGGCGCCGCAGGCAAGGATTCCAAAAAGAAAGGGGCGTCAAAATGATATCGAGGTCGGCAAAATCGAACTTTTTCGTCGCGCATTACGAATGGCTGGTTTCGGGCGTCGGCATCCTTGTGTTTGCGTTGGCCGCAGTATATTTCATCAGTGTTTCGGGTGAGGATCCTTCTGATGCCGCCCGGCGTGAAGAGGCGCGTCTCAAGCGTCTCGATCCCGGTTCGACCGGAGTGCAGAAAACCGATATGGCGCTCTTCGATGCGGCCAAACGCGTTGCAAAGGCACCGGTAGTTCTCGCCGAGTTCGATGACAAAACGCAGAACTTTCTCGCGAGCGAGCGCCGCGTACTTTGTAAAAAATGCAAGAAAGCGATTTATATAGAGTTCAAAAAGGGTGAAGACGGCGAGGATCTGCCGCCCAAATGCCCGTTCTGCGGAGAAGATCAGGGACTCGCGAAGAAGGTCGTGCTCGACGGCGACGGCGACGGACTGCCCGACAAATGGGAGAAAAGCGTAGGGCTCGACCCCAAGAATCCCGCCGACGCCGATGCCGACATGGACGGCGATGATTTCACGAACAAGGAGGAATTTCTTGCCGGCACTAAGATCGACGACAAGTCGAGCCATCCGGATTATCTTGATTGCGTCAAGATCGTTCTTCCGCTCAAGGAGACATATCTGCCGTTCGTTTTCCGGAAGGCGAACCAGATACCCGGCGGCTGGAGATGCGAGTTCTTCGACCCGAAGAAGATGGACGATTACGGACGCAAGGGTCTGACGGTAACCGCCAGAATCGGAGAGGAAATCCCGGGGACGGAATATGTCGTCGAGAAGTACGTCCGAAAGGAGACTAGAGTGAAAATCAAAGGAGCCGAAGGATTGACCCGGCCCGTTGATGTGTCAGAAGTGTACGTCAAGCGCAAGAGCGACGCGAAGATCGTGAAGCTCGTTATCGACACCGCTAAAATTCCCAGGCCTGTAGCTGTTGATATCCAGGCTGTTCTGAAGTATGAAAGAGGTGTGAAATCCAAGGACTTCACAGTGGTGCCCGGAGACGAGATCGCGCTCGGTCTCGAGAAATGGAAAATCAGTTCCGTCACTCCAGACGGCAAAGGTGCGAAGATTGTCTTCGAGAACGTTCTAACCGGCAAGAAGCGGACGTTGTCTGCGCTTGAACAATGACAAAATAAATGGTAAAATGTTATTGAAAATGAGCATCAGAAGGGTCGATATGACAAACATCAAGAACTTGGTCGTCCTTGGCGCGACTATTGCCACAGTCTTTTTCTGCAATTATGTCTCCGCGCAAGATGACCTTGATAGTCTTCTCAAGGAACTTGACGGCGGCGACAAAAAGGTTGAAGCGAAAAAGCCGGAGGCGAAAGCCGCCGAGAAGCCTGTCGCCGAGAAGCCTGCCGAGGAGAAGGTCGCGGAGCCTGTCGCCGAGAAGCCTGCGGAGGAAAAACCTGCTGAG
The DNA here is from genome assembly GCA_045537795.1 of Kiritimatiellia bacterium. GTDB lineage: Bacteria > Verrucomicrobiota > Kiritimatiellia > RFP12 > UBA1067 > UBA1067. The sequence goes on from JAZSQE010000051.1 coordinate 36,097, forward strand.
GCCGAAAAGAAATCTGAGGCAGTAGCCGAGAAACCGGCCGAAGAGAAACCTGCCGAAGTCGTGGCGGAAAAGCCTGCCGAAGAAAAGCCTGCTGAAGAAAAGGTCGTTGTCAAGGCCGATGCGAAAGTATCGGCAAGTCCCGACGCTGAAATTCTTTCGAACGCGGTCGCCACCGAGCAGTTGCGAAGAACCGCTCTTGACGCGCAGGCGCGCCGAGAAATTCTCGAAGCGAGAAAGTGCATGGAAAACGATGAGTATACCGAGGCTGTGCGTCATTACGGTCTTGCTCAGAAGTTGCTCAACGATCGCGCTTCGTCGAAGAATCTCCGCAAGGAATGCGATCAGGGTATTGCCGAAGGCCTTTACCGTGCCGCCATGCAGGAGGACGATCTCGGTCGTCGCGAGAAGGCGCTCGAGCTCATGGAGAAGGCTCTTGATATGCGTCATCCGAAGGCGAGGCGGGTTCTCGAGCGGTGGGTGAACGAGCGCGAGAGCGTCATTGAAGATGTTGCCGTCGACGATATCAAACATCGCAAGAGCGAAGAGAACTACAAGAAAAAACATGAATTCATAAGAAGGCATCTCAAGCGCAGCCGCGATCTGCTCGCCCAGAACGAATTCGATGAAGCGCTCGAGGAGTGCGAAATCGTTTTGCTGAAAGACAAATACAATCAAGAGGCCATCCGTATCCGCAAGGCGATTCAGAAGAAGCGCGATATCGTTCTCAAGCAGGAGCGTAAGGCGAGCCGCGACGGGATGATTGCCGATGTGGACGCCGCATGGAGGCCGGTGTATGCGCCCAACGCCGCCCAGCTTGACGAGGCGGAGGCGGAGACCGTCAAGAAGAAAACCGGTGACGATACGGAACTTACCGAGGAGCAGATGATCGAGGCCCGCATGAAGGCGATGCGCCTGCCTACGATTTCGTTCAAGCCGCCGGCGACTATCATCGACGCTGTGGACTTCTTCCGCGGGGCTTCGAAGGATTATGACCGTCCTGACATCCCGATCGAGAAGCGCGGCTTCAACTTCGTCCTCAAGACTCCGCAGGGGGCGCTGAAACAGCAGGCCGCCACTGAAGACAGCGGTGACGACTTCGCCGCCGCTGCCGAAGATAAGAGCACCGACAAGGGCACGGCGAACGGCCTGCCCCCGATTCCGACGATTACGGCGAGCGATATCACGTTCTACGAAGCGCTTAAACTCGTCTGTGATTCCGTCGACTACAAGTTCATCGTCCGCGGGCCTGTCGTTATGGTCATGCATAAGGATATGTCGACGGCCGAACTTCTCTCGAGAAAGTATGACGTTCTCGACGCGTTTCTCGAGCGTATGACGAGCGCTTCGAGCGACATGAAGGAGATGCGCTCGGCTGGTTTCGGCGGGGGCAACACCCGCGCCAACAATAACGAAGGCGAAGAAAACCAAGAGAAGGATTGGAAGGCGTTCTTCGAGCAGATGGGCGTCAAGTGGCCTGAGGGTTCTTCGATCATGTACATCAAGACTCTCGGCAAGCTCTACGTTCGCAACACGCGCGAGAATCTCGCCGAGTTCGAGAAGGTTCTCGAAGAAATGGGTTCGCAGCCGAAGCTCATCGAAATCGAGACGCGCTTCGTCGAAGTTTCGCAGGAAGATCTCAACTCTCTCGGTTTCGAATGGATTCTGAACAGCGACTATTCGCTGAATCTTGGTAATAAGCTCGGTAAGGCTCTCGGTGTCAAAGAAGGTTTCTTTCAGGGCGATGTCCAAAATCTCGGAAAGCGCGACCCCACCACGGGCATTTATACGGGTAGCGACAATGTAATCGTCGATCCCACGGCTCCCACGGCCGGAGCGGCGTGGCGTCCGGCGGGAAATTATTATAACGGTATGAAGCCTGACGGAAACGACGGTTTCGCCACGATGGCTAACGGTAAGCGCAACGTCGGTATCAACGCTTTCGGCGGCACGTCCGATATGCAGAACGGCAACCGTTATCTTTCCACGGTCGGCAACCATATCTCTGGAGAGTCTGCGTCGGTAAATGATCAGTTTATGCGTGTGAACGCGTTCCTCGGGTCGGCTGATCTTTCGATGATTCTTCACATGCTCGCGCAACGCAGCGACACCGACCTTCTCTCGGCTCCGAAGGTCGTCACGAAGTCCGGCGAGAACGCCGTTATCAAGGTTGTGACAGAGTACATCTATCCGCAGGACTACGATGTTCAACTTCAGTCGAGTTCGTCTTCGAGCGGCAGCAGCAATTCGGGCGGCAGCCAGTCTGCGATTCTCGCGGTCGTCGAGCCGCAGAACTTCACCATGCGTGAAGTCGGTGTCATTCTCGATGTCACGCCTACCTATTCTGAAGCGAACGGCGGCACGATCGATCTTGAGCTCAAGCCGCAGGTCGTCGATGAGCCTACGTGGAAGAACTACGGCATGAAGATTCCTTTCACAGGCAACAACAGTGCTCTTCAGAGTTTTGAAGGTATCGGGTCCATTTACGAGTTCCTTCCTGGCGTTCTTGCCGCGCTTGGGGCGACGCTTGATGACGCGACCAGAAACGCCATGGCGATTACCGCTGTCGAGAGTGCCAACAGCGCGGTCGCCAACGCTTCCAAAACGGGAGCCGATTCGCTTACCTATTACGACGCTCCGATGGAACAGCCGTTCTTCCATGTGCGCTCAATCGACTCTAAGGTTTCGATTACGCCCGGTTCGACGGTCGTGATGGGAGGTCTTATCACCGAAGCGCGAAAGGCGATGGATGACAAGGTTCCGTTCCTCGGCGACATTCCTTATATCGGTCGTTTCTTCCGCAGTCATTCCGAATGGACCAGCAAGCGCAACCTGCTTATCTTCGTGACGGGTCGTTTGATCACGCCTTCTGGTCGCGAGCTTCGCACCGGCAACCCCGATGTTAACCCCGCCGATGTCACGCCTGCTCCGAAGGGGAAGTGATCAGCGGTTAGCGATTAATGGTTGGTGGCGCGCTCTGACGGGCGCGCCGCTTGCTCTTGTTGGATGAGGTCACAAATGATATAATTTCGGCCCAATGGAGTTTGCCGTGAAGAAGAATTTATTGAAATATTTATCGCTTGATGTTCTATTATGTTCGCGTGACGGCGAAGTGAGAAACCAGGAAAGATAAGTCATGACAGAAGAAATAAGAACGAGATTCGCGCCTTCTCCGACAGGCAAGGTACACATCGGCAATATCCGTGCCGCCATCTACAACTGGCTCTATGCGCGCCATACGGGCGGCAAATTCCTTTTGCGTGTCGAAGACACCGACCTTGAGCGTTCGACGCCCGAGGCGATCCGGGCGCTTTTCGAGTGCATGCAGTGGCTGGGGCTCGATTACGACGAAGAGGTTTTCTACCAGACGAAGAACAAGGCGCGCCATCTCGAAGCCGTCGAAAAACTCCTCGCCTCGGGCGACGCATACAAGTGCGAGCGCACGTCGCGCGACGGTAAGACGGGCGAAGTCGTGATGTTCAAAATGCCCAAGGAGGGCGTTATTGAATTCGACGACATCGTCAAGGGCAGAATGGCGAAGAAGGCCGAAGACATTCAGGATTTTGCGATCGTGCGCAGCGACGGCTCGCCCATCTTCCATATCGCCAACGTCGTCGATGATATCGACCAGCGCGTCACGCACATCATCCGCGGAGACGATCACGTCGAGAACACGTTCAAGCATATCTGCATTTTCAAAGCGCTCGGCGCGAGCGTCCCGAAGTATGCCCACCTTTCGATGATTGTCAACCAGCAGGGCAAGCCATACTCGAAGCGCGACGGAGCTGCGTTCGTCGGGGAATTCCGCGAGTCGGGGTATCTCCCGGACGCGCTTTTCAATTATCTTCTTCTTCTCGGCTGGAACCCGGGCGACGAGCGCGAGGTGCTGACTAAAGAAGAGATGATCTCGCTCTTCGAGCTCGGGAATGTGCACGTAACCGCCGCGAAGTTCGACATGAAGAAACTCCAGTGGATGAACGGCGAGTACATAAAACGCCTTCCCCCGGACGTGTACGCGTCCGAGCTCGTTTCGCGCGTCACCGAGGCGGGCATGACGGTTCCTGAAGGGTATGATCTCGATTATCTCGTCGGACAGTTGCAGGTGCGCACGAAATTCCTGAACGATATCCCGTCAATCTGCCGTTGCTTTTTTTCCGACGATTATCCGTTTGACGAAAAGGCCGTCGAAAAGCGACTTAAGAAGGCCGGGGTAAAGGAACTTCTCCTCGATCTCGTCGAGCGCTTCTCGAAAGCGGACGAATGGAACGCTCCCGCGCTTGAGAATCTCGTCAAAGAACTTTCTCAGGGCAACGGCATGGGGCCGTGGGTGCATCCGATACGCGTCGCCGTCTCGGGACGCGGAGAAGGGATAGGGCTTTTCGAAATGCTCCAGCTTCTCGGGCGCGAAAAAACGCTCGAGCGCCTCAGGAGCGCCGCCGAAAACCTTACCGTGCAATGAAGACGCTTCTCGTCGGATACAAGGCGGCCGACATAAGGTCCGGGTCGCTTGAAGGCGACGTCACGTGGCATACGCTTGACATTTACCACGCGCATGCCGTCGAGAAGGTGCACGAAGGCGTCAAGGTCGTCTGTTCGCCGCATCTCCCCGAGGGCGATTGGGATCTCGTGCGTTTCAGGACCGGTCCCGCGCTTATGAGCGGTGAACTCGCCCTCGACCTGATGCAGGAGATACATCGTCTCTCGCACAAGCGTTTCGAGCTCGACTTCATCGGCAGGCGCGAGCGCGACCGCAACGATCTTCTAGATAAAATCAGGAACGACCCGAAGCGTGTAAGGAGTTTCAGGGCCGAGTGGCCCGCGAGCGTCCCCGGCGGAGAGAAGCTTTTGTTCACGAGCTACCCGGGCTGCTTCTGCCACCGCAGACTGGATGAAGGCGGGCTCGCTCTCGCCGAAGTCGTCTCGCGCGATCTCCTTTCCGTTCCCCATTCTGTCCCCTGTTCCCCGCTCCTCAACCTCCTCGACATGGGCTGCGGCTGCGGTCTCGTCGGGTTTTTGATCGCTTCGGTTGTGCCGGGCGTTAAACTGACGATGATCGACTCGCATACGCGTGCAGTAGAGGCGGCGCGCGAAAACGCGCTGAAGTTCGGCGTCGACGCGGATGTCATTCTCTCCGACGACGGTCTTGATTCCTCTCCCGGCGCGGGGCCGTTCGACGTGTTCGTCGGCAACCCTCCTTATTACAGCGATTACCGGATAGCCGAAGTGTTTCTTGAAACGGCGAGGAAAAACCTGAAGCCGGGCGGGCGTTGCTACAGCGTCGTAAAAAATGCGGATGGTCTGAAAAGCGTGCAGGAGAAATATTTCGACTCTGTCGAAATTATCCCCAGACGCGGCTACGCGGTTCTCAAGTCCGTTTCGGTAATCGGTTAGCCGGTTGCTCGGCTCGCGCTTTGTTGCGCCACGAGTCGACTGTGGTATAATATCCCTCATGAGACAACTTTTGCTATGCTCGCTTTTGCTTCTTTCGCCAGAGCTTAAGGCCGGTGCGGCTGCTACGCCGGCAGATTAAGTCGCGTGTCGGGCGGATGATCGCGGCGCTTGAGGAGAGGCTTGGCGAATGAAATCGCTTTGGGTATTATGCTTTAGCCTTATGATGTGTTTCGCTGCTGCAGGAGCTGAGGCGGAATATGAAAACGAGCGTCAGGAGGTTAAAAAGCTTCTTGCAGATGATTTCGCCGCGCTTAACAAAGGTAAAATCACTCTTGCCGAATTTGGCGAGCGAACTTGTGCACTGGCGGGAAAGTCGAGCGTAACTGTCAAAAGACGTATTCTTTATGAAGGCGCGAAGCGAATTTTCGAACGTACGGGTGAATTGGAGCGCGCTGCGAAGGTTGAAGAACTTTTGAGATTGGAGACGACGCTTTTTGTCGCTTTAGGCCAGTCCGCGCTTTTGCGGCTCGGCAAATACGGCGAGATTGAGTTTGTTCATTGTCCGACGGGAACGGTGGATTTATCTGTTAATTGGCGCAACGGCAAGACGGAGCGTGTCACACTTACAAAGCCGTATTGGATTATGAAATACCCGCTTACGCGTCGGCAGTCGGCGGTATTCCCGCCGCTTGATCCGCCGAACGGAATTGTGAGTGAAGAGTCATTTAAGAATTACGTCTGCCTTAACCGCACGCAGGCGGAAGGGCTGAGCGAATGTTTTACTCAGCATTTTAGAGATGTTTTGCCGGATGGATATGTTATTCGTCTGCCGACACTCGCGGAGTGGGAGTATGCGTTTCATGCGGGAGAGCGTGACCAGACGAGTCCGTTCTACGACTTGTTGCATATTCACATGCGTGATGAGGTTGATCGCGCCGTTCGGTATGATTACGACGGCGGGATGCCGCAGCGTAAGCAAGCGGTCAATGCGTGGGGAATCGGTGATTGGTGCGGGCAGGAGAAGGTTTATGATACGGTCGATCCGTCAAAGATAGAGGTCTCTCCCGACCAGAGCTCGCATAGTCAATAGCAAATCGCCAACTTTAGAATTATTTGCACTGCAAATTATTCTAAAATCACAATTGATATTTCACAGTCAATATGTTATCATTCATTTCGCTACTTAAAGGAGGATTATGGAAATCAATAGAGATAGTTACTTGGAGCGACTGGTTCATTTTATGCATAACGGCACGGTAAAGGTCGTTACTGGCGTTCGTCGCTGCGGTAAAAGCTACCTTTTAAGAACACTATTTCATCGTTACCTGATTAACAATGGTGTGCCCGAAGATCATATTGTTGAAATTGATCTAGAAGCTGAGGGCAATGAAAGATTTTGGGATCCGCTTGTTTTAGGGGAATATATAAGGAGTCGGATCAATGGTAATGGGCGTTATTATGTTATCCTTGACGAAATACAGCGTGTACGAAAGACGCTTCCTCTATGGGTAGATTTGTCAAGGATATCTCCGGAAGAACAGAAAAGCGCTTTTGTTACATTCTATGACGTTTTAAATGGTTTAAACAACAGGAAGAATGTTGATGTCTATGTGACTGGTTCCAACTCCAAAATGCTCTCAAAAGATGTTATGACGGTATTCAGAGGGCGTTCTACAGAAATTCGTGTCTTCCCGTTGTCATTTTCAGAAGTGTTGTCCGCAAAAGGCGGAGATAAGAGTGACGTATGGGAAGAATATCTTATGTTCGGCGGAATGCCGCAAGCCGTACTTGAGCCAGATGAAAAGGAGCGGGTCAATATTTTGAAATCTTTTTTTGAATACGTTTATTTCCGCGATCTCGTTGAGCGTCATTCACTTAAAAATGATATGGTTCTTCGTGAAATCACAGATGTAGCCTGTTCATCTGTGGGATCTTTAGTGAGTCCGCAGAAAATTGGGGCGACCATTCGTTCAGTTCAAGGACATTCTGCTTCGGCACCAACGGTTAAGAAATATCTGGAATATTTAGAGGATGCTTTTCTATTTGAGAAGGCATCCCGGTACGATGTGCGCGGAAGAAAATATTTCGATACCCCAGCAAAATATTTCGCTGTTGACGCTGGCCTTCGGAATGCCCGTCTCAATTTCCGCGAACCTGAACGGACGCATTTGATGGAAAATGTCATATATAACGAGTTGCGAAGAAGAGGATATTCTGTTGATGTAGGAGTGGTAGATATTCAGTCTACCGTGGATGGCAAGCGTGTATTCAAGCGGCATGAAATTGACTTTGTTGTCAACCTTCCTCTTGGAAAAATGTACATTCAGTCGGCGTTCAATATTGACGATCCGGTCAGAAAAGCGGCAGAGACGGCGTCGCTGCATAAAACAGGAGACTTCTTCCGCAAGCTGATTGTCACAGATGGAAATCGCAAGCTTGTTACAGACGAGGATGGTATCTCATACGTCGGCGTTCTTCAATTCCTGACGAATTGGGATATAATGAATTGAGCCATAAAGAGCTCCGAGGAAACTGAATGAAACTTTTCTTTTTTTGTAGGCATTACGCCACGCCCAAGATGAGTTGTTTCGTGGCGACGACTTATATCGACTTTGAGCATAGTACAGATGATCGGTTAATTAATAAGTGTCACACTCCTTTCGCGTTTTGCGTATAGCATACCGATACCCCCCCCCCGATTACCGGTCCCGCGCACTGAGCGTCGCAATTTGCTATAATATGGCACCACGGAGAAATTATGGCTGAAAAAATCAGTTTCGAGGCCCCTAGGGGTATGCGGGATTTCTATCCCGAGGACATGGCGTGGCGCAACCGCGTTTTCGACGCGTTCCGCGCGGCGGGAGAAGCGGCCGGGTTCGAGCCGTACGATTCATGCGTTGTCGAGAGCTACGAGCTTCTCGCGCGCAAGGCCGGTGAAGAGGTCGGCGAGCAGATTTACCACTTCTTCGACAAATCCGAGCGTCATATCGCGCTTCGCGCCGAAATGACGCCGACTCTTGCGCGCATGGTCGCCCAGCGCCAGAAAGAACTGCAGTTCCCTCTCAAGTGGACGACGATCGCGCAGTGCTTTCGGTACGAGCGCATGACGAAGGGACGCAAGCGCGAACATTACCAGTGGAACATCGACATCATCGGCGAAGACTCGATTCTTGCCGAAGCCGAAGTGATCGCCGCCGCATGCGACGCGCTCAGGCGCATGGGGCTCTCTTCGAAGGATTTCAAGGTTCATGTTTCCTCCCGCAGATTTCTCGGCGACCTTCTCGCGAAGAGCGGCATCGCCGCCGACAAGCACGCGCAGGTCTTCCTCGCGCTCGACAAACGAGGCAAAATGCCCGATGCGGAAATAGGCGCGATGCTTAAAGACGGGGGGCTCTCGGACGACGAAGTGAAGGCGACGTTCGCCATCATGGATCGCAAGTCTTACGAGGGCTGCGCCGAGCTCGAAGAACTTTTCCGTCTTGCCGAAATCGCCGGCTTCGCGGATTGTCTCGAGTTCGACATTTCCGTCATACGCGGTCTCAGTTATTATACGGGCGTCGTTTTCGAATGTTTCGATACGGCGGGTGAATTCCGCGCGATTTTCGGCGGCGGGCGCTACGACAATCTCCTTACGACGATCGGCGGCGAGCCGACGAGCGCCGTCGGCCTCGGATTCGGCGATGTCGTCGTCACCGAACTTCTCAAGGCGCGTCTCGGCGCCGGCGCCGCGAAGGCCAAGAAGGGCGTGGCGGTCGGTTTCATGTTCCCGGAGCAGCGCGATGCGGCGCTCGCGCTCGCGGCGCGCCTGAGGCGGGAAGGAGAGCGCGTCGATCTCGCGCTCAAAAACCAGAAACCCAAGAAATTCTTTTCGCACGCCGATTCATCGGGCGCTTCGAAGGCGGTCTTTCTCGGGCCCGACGATGTCGAAAAGGGCGTCGCCAGAATCAAGGACATGGCGACGAGAGAAGAAACGGAAATCGTTCTTTGATGAAGAAGGAAGTGCGCACCAGCCTTGAAGTCGGATTCACGGGTGATTGTCCGCCCGCGAACTTCGCGCATCTTCGCGGCATGGCATGGCGCAGAATCCCGATCTGCGACGAATTCCCGTTCGAGGACGCGCAGTTCGATGTCGTGATGCTCGGCGGCTCGTGCGTCTCGTACGCGTCCGTCAAAGAGGCGCACCGCGTTCTCAGACCGGAAGGGCGACTTTTCTTCACCGTCAACGAAAAGACGAAGAAAGAGCCCGGGTACACGATGCCCGACATTTACGCGATCGTGCGTGAAGGTTTCAATATAACGGGGCTGGAGCGCCCGCCGTGGTGGAAGTTCGGCCGCGAAGGCCACACGATCACCATCTGCGCCCAGAAAAAAGCGTGGAAGGAATACCGGGCGTTCGTGCGCGACGGGTCGCTGCCGTTTTCGCCGTTCAGACCTCGCACGAGGGAGATGTCATGAAGATATTGATGATAGGCGACGTCGTGGGTTCTCCCGGCCGCAGGATTTTCAGAAGCGAAGTCCCGAAACTGAAGGCCGCCCGTGCCGTCGACGCCGTCGTCGTCAACGCGGAGAACTGCGCCGCGGGCTCCGGCTTGACGGCGGCTTTGTCCAAAGAATTTTTCGATGCCGGCGCCGACGCGATAACGCTCGGTGACCATACGTGGGGGCAGAAGGAGTTCGCCGGCCAGATCGGCTCGCTCGAGAACGTCGTGCGCCCCGCCAACTTCGCCGCCGATTGTCCGGGGCGCGGCTGGTGCACGGTGACGATGCCGACGTTCCGTTTCGCCGTCGTCAATCTTCAGGGCCGCGTTTTCATGAACAGCGTCGACTGCCCGTTCAAGGCGGCCGACAGGGTTCTGGCCGAAATCCCGAAGGATGTGAGCGTGTTCGTCGATTTTCACGCCGAGGCTACGAGCGAGAAGATAACGCTCGCGCATTATCTCGACGGGCGCGTTACGGCGATCGTCGGCACGCATACGCATGTGCAGACGTCAGATGCGTTTCTTCTCCCGAAGGGGACGGCCTATCTCACCGATCTCGGAATGACCGGGCCGTACATATCGTCCATCGGCCGGGATTTGAAGCCCGTCACAAAGAAATTCGTCACCGGCATGCCCAGCCGTTTCGACGTCGCCGAAGGACCATGTGTTCTCGAGGGCGCGATTGTAGAGTTCGATCCCGCGACGCGCAAGGCTTCGTCGATAGAAACCGTACGCGTCCGCGAAACCTGATTTTCCGGGCTATGCTTCACTGCGGCATGAACATTGTGCACGGCGTCCCGGTGGAGGTCGCCGTGAAGCGCGTAAGCCGCATAAATCTGCGCATCGGGCTTGACGGGGTCGTTAAAATCTCCGTGCCGCGCTGGCGCTGCACTCTGCATGAAGCCGAGTCGTTCCTTTTTTCTAAATGGAAGTGGGTGGAGAAGGTCCGCCGTGAATCTGCCGCGAAGCGCGAAAACTCCCCGAAAGAGGCGGATGAAGCAGATATTGCCGCTCTTCAAGATCTTCTTTCGATGCTTGTCGCCTGGCGTTCACTCGAATTCGAGGAGTCCGGCGTCAGATGGAATATGCGGCGCATGAAATCGGTCTGGGGCAGCTGCCATTGGCGCAAGCGCGAGCTTACTTTCAATTCGGAATTGGCCGTAAAAGCGAGGGATCTCGTGGACTATGTCGTCGTGCACGAGCTTACGCATCTCAAAGTGCATGATCACGGGCCTTCGTTTTACGCGCTTATGGACGAGCGGCTCCCCGGCTGGCGAGATCTTCGCCGACGCCTCAACCGCGGATAAGGTCGATTTGCAAAGAGAAGGGCAAATATGATATAATTATCGCCAATTATCAACTTTCGGAGAAAAAAGGAAACATGGCGATAGTCTTAGGTTTGCCCAAGGGCAGTCTGCAGGAGTCGACGTTCGCTCTCTTCAAGAGGGCGGGCTTCAACGTCACCTGTTCGAGCCGCTCGTACGTCCCGTCGATCGATGACGAGGAGATAAAGTGCCGTCTTCTCAGACCGCAGGAAATGAGCCGCTACGTCGAACTCGGTCTTCTCGACGCGGGTATCTGCGGTTATGACTGGGTTTACGAGAACGGCAGCGACGTTCAGGAGATTTGCGAGCTCAATTATTCAAAGGCCACGTCTAATCCCGTTCGTTGGGTGCTCGCCGTTCCGAACGATTCGAAGATCAAGTCCGTCAAGGACCTCAAGGGCAAGCGCATTTCCACCGAGGCGATCGGTCTCGTGAAGCGCTACCTCAAGAAGCACGGCGTCAAGGCCGACGTCGAGTTCAGCTGGGGCGCGACCGAAGTCAAGGCCCCCGAGCTCGTCGACGCGATCGTCGATCTCACCGAGACGGGCAGCTCGCTCAGGGCGAACAATCTGCGTATCGTCGACACGATTCTCACTTCGACGACGCGCTTCATCGCCAACAAAAAGAGCTGGAAGAACTCCGCCAAGCGCGCCAAGCTCGAGCAGCTCAAGATGCTTCTCACGGGCGCGCTCGAAGCGCAGCGCCGCGTTCTTCTCAAGTGCAACGCTCCGGCGAAATCGCTCGACAAGATCGTCAAGGCCCTCCCCGCTCTCCACGCCCCGACCGTAAACAGGCTCAACGACGAAAAGTGGTTCGCCGTCGAGTCGGTCGTCGAGGAGAAGCTCGTGCGCGATCTTATCCCCGCGCTTACCAAAAACGGCGCGACGGGTATTATCGAACTGCCTCTCAACAAGATCATTTTCTGATCGAAATCAAAACCTAAGGAGAATAAAAAATGGGATCCATCAAGAAAAAACGGCGCAAAAAAATGTCGAAGCATAAATACGACAAGCGTATGAAGGCTCAGCGCCACAAGAACAAATAAGCTTGTGAAGGCCCGGTTCCGAAAGAGCCGGGTCTTTCGCCGTCTGCATCAACGCGGAGGAGGCGCGTCGTGATCAAGGAGATTTTTTACATACTCTCGGCAGCGTCGTTCGCGCTCGGCGCGTGCGTCGCTTCTTTTCTTAACGTCGTCATTTACCGCGTTCCGCTCGGCCGGTCGGTCGTCCTGCCCCGATCGCATTGTCCTTCCTGCGGCAAGACCATCCCCTGGCGGCTTAACATCCCGATACTGAGTTGGCTCCTGCTGCGCGGACGCTGCGCCTTCTGCAGAACGGCGATTTCGCCGCGCTACATCATAGTCGAAGTCCTCGGCGGCGTTCTTTTTCTCGCGGCGTTTCTCCGCATTTTCGCTCCCGGCGGCAATGCCGCGTCGATAGCGGCCGAATCGTCGTTCGGCTTCGCGCTCCCGCTCGTCTATCTTATCGTCACATGGATATGGATATCGCTGATGATCGCCGGGAGTTTCATTGATTTCGATCATAAACTTCTGCCGGATTTCACCACCGTCGGCGGCATGGTTCTCGGCGTCGTTTTCTGGACGGCGGCTTCTCTCTCGTCGAAGACGTACGGCTTCGGCGATTTCGGCAAGTACGCAGCGCTTCTTTATTCCGTGTCGGGGCTGGCGGTCGGCTTCGGCCTGATGTGGCTCGTGAGATTTCTCGGCTCGATGGCGTTCAAGCGCGAGGCGATGGGGCTCGGCGACGTCTTTCTGATGGGCGCGGTCGGCGCGATGTGCGGACCTGTCGCCGTCATCGTGACGCTGATTCTTTCTTCCGTCATCGGGTCCGTGGCGGGGCTGTCGCTTGTCGCGCTTTCGAAGACGAAGATCGGCAGATTCGTCGAAATCCCGTACGGGCCCTACATCTGCGCGGGGTGCCTGACGTGGATGTTCTGCGGCCCTGAACTTGTCGCCTGGTATTGCCGCCTTCTCGCGCCGTAACCGGACAAGGCGCAGCGGGATTTTACATTCAGGGGCGTAAACCAGGCGGGTTTTGGTATAATATCGGGAAAATGGAATCGTCTATTGCGATAGTCGGCATGAGTTGCCGTTTTGCGGGGGTGGGGTCGCCTTCCGCGTTCTGGGACTCTATCATGTCCAGAAGCGCGAATCTGGGCGTTCCCGGCCCCGAAGCGGAACTGCCTGTCGGCGAGCGCAGCGTTTTCAACCGCCCGTATCCCGCGCGCATCGGACAGCTCGGCGATCTCTATTCGTGCGTGCAGGCGATGCAGAACTTTCCGCGCCAGATAAACGCCGGCGAAAACCAGGACCTCTACTTCGCGACGCAGCTCGCGTTCGACGCGCTCGCCGACGCGGCGATGAAGCCGCATTCGCGCGAAGCCGTCAACGGCTCCGTGCGTATCGGTTACGCGCCTCCTTTCAACGCCTCGACGATCAACTGGCTGCAGCACACGTCGTTTCTCGATCAGACGATGGACATTCTCAGGCGTTTCATGCCCAGCGCCACCGACGCGAACATCGACGCGGTGCGCGTGAAGCTCGCCGAGTCGCTGCCCGCGCCGAACGCGGCCTCGTTTCTTCTCGGCGCGGGCTACCGTTTCGCCTCGTGGATCGCGCGCGAATGCAACTTCAACGGCCCCGCGACGATTATGGACGCGGGGATGCTCACGGGCGCGACGGTGCTTATGGACGCGAAGAGCGATCTCGACGAAGGGCGAGTCGACATCGCTCTGGCGGGTTCGCTCACTCCGCCCGTGTCGCGTTCTTATCTCGAAGGTCTGTCGGGAGAAGTCCCTTTTTCCGTCGGACAGGAGTATCAGCCGTTTTCCGAAGACGCTGCGGGGACGCTGCCGGGCGAAGGAGGCGCGTTTTTCGTTCTGAAGCGCCGCGCCGACGCGCTTCGCGACCGCGACAGGATATATGCCGTCATCCGCTCGGTAGCCGTCGGGCATAATCCGCCCGGCGATCCGTCGGTGATACTTTCGCGGGCGACGGAAAAGGCGGGCGTTCCGGTCAGCACGATCGGGCTCATCGAAGCCGACGGCAACGGCGTCAAAGCGGCCGAGTGCCGCGAGATCGGCGCGATACAGAAACTCTGGGGAGAGCACCGCCCCGGAGGCCCGCTTGTGGGAGTCGGTTCCGTCAAGGGCAATATCGGTCACACGCTCAGAGCTTCGATGGCCGCGGGGGTCGCCAAGGCCGCTCTCGCCCTGAGCCGGCGCGTTCTGCCGCCGCAGGTCGACGTCACGAAGCCCAACTACATGATTTCGAATCTCGCCTCGAGCGTCTACCTGCTCACGGAGGCGAGGCCGTGGATATCGGGCGACAGCTCTTCGCCGCGCCGCGCCGTGGTGATGGGTTCCAATTTCGACGCCGTAGACCCCGTGGGCGGCGCCGCGCCCGAAGGCAGATGCGCCGCCATAGTCCTTGAAGAAGAGCCGGAGGATCGCCAGTGACGGAGCTTGTCCTCATACGTGCCGAAGACGACGCGGCGCTCGTCAGGAGCATCAATGAACTGAGCGTTTTTCTTGCGCGCGTGAGCGACGTCAGACTCTGCGACGTCGCGTTCACTCTCGCGCGCGCCACGGGCCCAGCCGCGCTCGCGATCATCGCCGGCGACGTCTCCGAACTTCGCGCGAGGCTCGATTCCGCGAGGTCGCGGATCGGCTCGGGCAGCGCGCGCCTCAGGGACAAGAGCGGCACGTACTGGTTTCGCGACAGACTTCTCGGAGAAGGCGGCGGCAGGCTCGCTTTCGTCTTTTCGGGCGTGACCGGTTTTTATCCCGACATGATGCGCGATCTCGCCATCGCCTATCCGCAGTGCCGCAGCGCCTTCGACGAACTCGAAGAGGCGCTCGCCAAGGAAGGCGGCGAATTCACTCCTTCGTCGTTCGTTTTCCCTCCCGCGCCGTATTACCGACACGACGCCGACGTTTTCAGTTCCGGCGCCTACGCGCAGGCTCTCGTTTCGACATACGCCGGGTGCGCCGCCCTGTCTCGCCTCATGGACAGTCTCGCCGTCAAGCCTGACGGAATCGTCGGTTTCGCCGGCGGCGATCTCGCCGCCATGATGCTCTCTGGCGCGGCGGGCGCCGAGCCTTCGCGCCCCGACCGGGTGCGCGTCGTGCGAGAGATATACAAGATCGTCGACAAGGCCGTTAACCACGGCGGGCTCCCCGAGGTCGCGATGATCACGGTTCTTCTGCGCCGCGGCGATGAGATAGACGAAATAGTGAAGACGTTCCCCGCCGACAAGTTCATGCTCGTGGTCGATTTCTCTCCGCGCCAGAAAACGTACGCCGTCAGGGTCGATTTCGAAGAGACCGTCCTTGCGGCGTTCGCGGCGGCGGGCGTCAGAGTCATGAAACTCGCTCTCGACAGACCTTTCAACACGAAGATGTGCGAGAAGCTCCTCGTGCCGGTCATCAAGAAGTTCACGTGCGGCTGGATGAAGCACCACCCGACGTGCGATTTCTATTCCTGCGCCACGGGCGAGCGTCTCCCGAAGAGCGTGCGCGCTTCGCGCGCCGACATGGCGGAGAGCTGGGCGAAGCCCGTCCTTTTCGAGCGGACGATCAGGCGCATGCACGAAGACGGTTACCGCGTATTTCTCGAGGTGGGGCCGCGCGGCCTTATGACGAGCGCCGTAGAAGACACGCTGAGGGACGAAGAGCACGCGGCGATCGCGCTCAACTCGATCCACCGCCGCGGCGTCGTGCAGGTGCAGCACGCGATCGCGCAGCTCGCCGCGCTCGGAGCCGCAGTCGACATCGCGCCTCTCTTCGAAGGGCGCAAGGTGAAACTCCTCGATTTCGCCTCGACGATATCCCTCGAAGAGCGCAAGGACGCCGAGATGAAACTCTCGCGCTCCTTCCCGCGGCTGACGCTCCTCTCGGACGAGGGGATGCCCCGCGCGGCCTCTCCCCTCGCCGAAGCGAAAGGGCGCGGCGCGAAGGCGGCGGCGCGCGCCGCGGTTCTCGCCGAGCGCGCCAGACGTCAGCGCCAGTTCGATTTCGGCGCGATGAACCCGCTCATATCGGATGCCGAGACGATCGACTCGAGCCCCGGCGTGTCCGTCGAGCTCGTTAAGGACTTCCGTCTGTCGGAGCTGCCGTTCATCGCCGACTACGCGCTCGGCACGAGCCAGCTCAGCTACTCCGACCCCAATCTCAAGGGACTTGTGCTTCTCACTCTGCCCGTGGGTGCGGAGATAATGGCCGAAGCGGCGCAGCTCGTGATGCCAAACCGCACGTTCACCGCGATAGAAGATCTCGTCTGCCGGCGCACCGTTGCATTCAAGCGCGCTTCGCTGAAGCTCTTCATACGCGCGGAGCGAGTCGCCGCCGGCAATCCGGGAGAGGCGGCAGTCAAGGTGCAGATACGCGACGACTCGCCGAACGCGGCGTACACGTGGCCCGTCATGGAGGCGACGGTCGTCTTCGCGGAGAAGCCGCGCGGAGCCGTTCCCGCCGCGGTGGAGCCGCTCTGCAAGCCTCGCATGGTGCACTGGTCCGGCCGCGATATCTATCCGCAGCGTCTCTGCTACGGCAAGCGCCTCAGGGGCGTTCAGTTCGTAGAGTCGTGGAGCGAGTCCGGCATGGACTACGAAGTGGCGGTGCCCGCGCTCGGCGGCAACGTCGCGTTCACGCGCTTTCCGATCTGGGTCGTCAATCCCATACTTCTCGAAATCGTGGCGAGCGGCTTTCAGCTTTGGCGCAGCCACGAGAAGTTCTCGGGCGCGTTTTCCTTCCCGTTCAGGATGCGTCGGCTCGATTTCGGCGGTTACATCCCCGAAGAAGGCGCGAAGCTCAAGTGTTATCTGCGCCTTACGGGTGTCACTCCGAAGAGCCACGTCTCCGACATCGACGTTACCGACGGCAACGGCAACGAGCTTATGTCCGTGACAGGGTGGGAAGAGCTTACCGAACGCGTTCCCGTCGAATACCGCGAGCTCGTGCTGCAGCCGGCGATGAGTTTTCTCACGGCCGAAGTCGATCGCGAGTTCCTCGGCTCTCCCGCGACGGACGTCGCCTCGGCGTTCATCACCGACATACCTTACGGGATTTTCGAGCGCAACGAGGAACTTTGGCTCAAGACTCTCTCGCATGTCATTCTTTCCGCGCAGGAGAGGCGCGAGTTCGCTGCGATGACAGGCTCGACGGCTCGCCGAACCGAGTGGCTCTTCGGGCGTGTCGCCGCCAAGGAGGCGGTGCGGAGGTTCATGAAGGTCTATCATCAGGCGCGCTGGAGCGACGCCGACATCCAGATATGGCCCGACGATTCCGGCAAGCCGCACGCCCTCGGCGCATGGGGCGACAGGCTCTCGACGAAACTCGATGTGGCGATCGCCCACACTTCGCAGTTCGTCATCGCCGTCGCGGCCGCCAACGCCCGCGTCGGCGTCGACGTCGAGAGCGCCAACCGCGATCTCTCGCAGGAGTTCTCGCTCGGCGTTTTCACTCCCGATGAACTGGAGCTCGCGGCGCACGCGGTCAACGCGGCGCAGACGCTCATCAGGTTCTGGTGCGCCAAGGAGGCGGTCTCCAAGGCGCTCGGCACGGGTATACGCTATTCCCCGAAGGAGATGGTCATAAGAGACTACCAGCCTTCGGCGGGGACGATCGCCGTAAGGCTCGAGGGCGCGTGGGTCGAGGCTTTCAAGAATTTCAGAGGCCGCGACATAACGGTCACGGTCGGCATGATGCGCGAACACGCGCTTGCGTTCTGTTTTCTGCCATCGTCGCTTTTCGACGCGGATTGAGAGGAGTTCCGACGATGATTTCGCCAGAAACGATCGAAAAGATAAAAGATATGATGGCCGAGGCTTCCGTGCACGAGGAGGATCTTGAGGAGAGTTTCATTCTCGGCGGCGGTCCCGGCGGGCAGAAGACGAACAAGACTTCGAGCGTCGTGAGACTTTCGCACGCCCCGAGCGCATTGCAGGTGAGATGCGGCGAGACGCGCAGCCGCGAGACCAACCGCTGGCTCGCCCGCCGCGCGCTCGCGGAGATGATTCTCGAAAGGGAGAAGGGCGTCAAATCCGCGGCGCGGCAGGAGCGCGAGAAGATACGCCGCCGGAAGCGCCGTCGCAGCCGCCGGCAGAAAGACAAGATGCTCGCCGACAAGCGCGCGAATTCCGCGAAGAAGGCGGCTCGCCGCAAAGTCGATGCGCAGGAGTGAGTGAATGTCCCGTCCGCGAGACGCGAATCAGCGATGAAAGCATAGGAGGTGACTTGAAAACGACGTTGTTGTCCGTTGCGGTGACGTGCGCTTTGGCCGCGCAGGCCGAGACGTTCGAAATGAAGGCCAGAGCGTCGATGACGCCCGTCGAACTGAACAGGGGCGACGTATGCCGCTTCACCCTCGTCAACGGCGAGACGCGCACGATCGAATATCTCGGCGCGGAGTCGTCCGTTCTGGAGATCCCCGCGACAGAAGGGCTTGTGGCGACGCTCACCATGCGCCTGAGGATAGACGGCGACGAGATACCGTTTCGCAGATATTTCGCGACGCAGGAGTCTTTTTACGAGCCGGCAGTCGTCAACGGCATGCGGATTTTCCCCGATTCGACGCTCGAATATCTGCAGAAGACGGTGCCGATGCGCTATCCCGCGAAAGGGGCCATGCGTCACCATCCGTGGAAGGACTGCCGCATCGTCGTGCAGGATGCGACGCTTTCGCTCTGCCCCGAAAAACTTCACCCGTGGTTTCTCGACAAGCGCATTGACTCGCTCTTTCTCCCGATAGGCGACGCCTATCACGGCGGCGACTGCTGGCTCGGGCCGTTCGCCTACGGTCAAGCGCACGGCGGGATGGATCTCAGGATGCAGCGCGGCAGTCTCCTTTACGCGCCGTTCGCGATGGACGATCAGTGGATGCCGCTTTACGCAAAGAAGGGGCGCGGCAACTCGTCGCGCTGGCGTGGCGTACGCCGTTTCTCCGACGGCACGTACTGGTCGCTCAACACGAGCCACGTCATAGACTGCGTCGTCCCCGAGCGTACGGCCATAACGAACGGTCAGGCCTATTGCACCGCGGCCGGCACCGCGGTCGGCGAATACGACCACACGCATTTCGAGCTGCACATCTGCCGCGACCTGAACCCGCAGATCGACGACAGGATTTGGGATGAAGGCTGGGGCAAGGAGAGCGAGGTGAAAAACGACTGTCCTTCGGGGCAGCCGGAGTTCTACAATCTCGACCCGTGGATGCTCTTCTGGGAGACGTTCGTGCAACTTCGAGACGAGCGTTCTCTGCCGTCGGCCTCGATCGCGCCGTTCTCGCCGACGAAAGCCGGCGTGAAGACGCGCTTCAGATCGGCGCGGCCTCTGCCCAAGGGCGCCCTCGCGCGCTGGACGTTCAACGACGGCGTGGCCGTGACGGGCGAAGAGGTGACGCATGTCTTTTCGAAGCCGGGCGCCCACGTCGTCACGCTGACGGTGACAGACGGCAAGGGTATGCGTCTTCGCGACGTCGCGCACATAACCGTCGCGCCCGGAGAAGTCAAAGGGCCGCTTCTCGGCGTGAGGTCCGACGACGTATCGTTTGTCGAACTCAGGCCCGGCGATCTTCCCGCGTGGGGCGAGAGATTGAAGGTCGACCCGTACTGCGTCGCGCGCGAAGAGGATCTCGTTTTTTTCGATCGGGCAGGCGGCGGCGAGATGAAGCCTTCGCTTGTCAAGAGCGAAAAGTTCGTCGGCAGAATCGAGCGCCGCGTCTACGGCGCCGGTGCGGCGGGGTCGATCGAGGTCTTCGTCCGAGGCCCCGGGAATCCGGGCGCGATGCGCGACGAGGAGTTCACCCTGGACATCGGGTCGGCGGAAGAGTGCTATTATCATACGCCGTGTTTCTGGGTGCAGCACCATTTCGACAAGAAGCGCCGCTGGTACGAGATTTCGGGCGCGCGCGCGGAAAAGGGGCAGTTTGTGCGCTTCATGCCGCGTCTGCGCGGCGGCAGATGGAGGGTCGAAGAGACTTATGCCGCCACGCACGCGCCCGGCTCGTCGTACACGGTGAAGGTGAAGGCCCGCGACGGCATGCACGCCGTGAAGTTCAGCCCGCTGAAGAACATCGTCATAGGCGAGTTCGATTTCGACGAGGGCGAAGGCTATGTCCAGATAGAGGCCGAGAACGCGATCGGTCCCGTTTACGTCGCATCGCTCAAGTTCGTGCCGCTCGGACTCGAGCCGCCGAAATACATAACGCAGGCGCGTCTCGACGAGACGCGGGTGTTGAGAAAAAGCCTCGAGAAGGAGATTCGCGCCGTCGCGGCCGCCGCCGAATATCCTTCGTCGCAGCCGTTTGACCCCGCCGAGTGGCTCCCCGTCACGCGCGTCATGCCGGCCTTCACGATCGGCGGCCTTACGCCGGCGAAGTTCTTCGCGGCGATAACCGAAGAATACGCCGCGAAGGACGTCATCCCCGGCACCCGCGCCGACTGGGAGCAGTTCATCGGCTGGATCTTCTGCCGCACATGGGCGCTTGAGCTCAAAGACAAGTGGATGAACGAGATTCTCAAGCGTCCGTTCAGGCCTTTCGAGGGAGAAAAAACGGCGCGCGCCAAGCGTCTCAAGGAGCTCAGCGCGCGTCTCGCGAAAGCGATCGCCGAAGCCAAAGGGCTTTGAGGGCGATCAGACTCCGCAGAGGAGTTTGAGGTCGTCCTCCGTCGGGGCTCTGCCGTATTCGCTCACCTCGAAGACCTCCATGTTCTTCGGAACGGGGTGGTCGGGGTACATCTCTTTCCACGCGTCGGCGAAACGCCTGGCATCGTTGCGCTTGCGCCCGAGAGTGTATTTATCGAGGTAGGCGTTGCGCGCTTTAATGTCGGAGCGGTCGCCGAGCGCGGCGACTTGCGCTTCGCGTCCGCCGTCCCACGCGAGCCATTCGTAGAACTGGGAAACCTGCGCGTCGAGTCCGTCGCAGAGCTTGTCGATGTAGTTGTCGACATCGAACATCACGTCGGGAC
The DNA here is from genome assembly GCA_045537795.1 of Kiritimatiellia bacterium. Lineage (GTDB taxonomy): Bacteria > Verrucomicrobiota > Kiritimatiellia > RFP12 > UBA1067 > UBA1067. Next base: position 57,274 of record JAZSQE010000051.1, read on the forward strand.
GCAGCTCGCGCGGATAGGTGAAACTGTCGGACATGTACAGGATGACGGGGCGCAGGCGCTGCGCGGGCTCTTCGGGGCACCAGTGCGGCACACCAAGGAGATATCCGGCGTCCATGACGAGTTGACCCGTGGCGCGGTGGTCGGCGTGATAGTCGCACGTGCGGTGCGTAAAGATGAAGTCGGGCTGATATTCGCGTATCTTGCGCGCGACGAGCTGGCGCGCTTCATCCGTCGGATAGAGCCCGCAGTCCGGGTAGCCGTAGATGTCGTAGCCGTCGAGCTTCATGCGGCGCGCCGCCTCGAGGGTTTCCTTGCGGCGGATCCTCGCCGTTTCGTCGGGAGTGCGGATGTGGTGGCCCATGCGTCCGTCGGTGATCGAAACGAATTTCACCTTGAAGCCGCGGTCGATAAGCTTGAGCGCGGTACCGCCGCAGACGATGTCGGCGTCGTCGGGGTGCGCTCCGATGACCATGACGCGCGTCGGGCCGGGGCGGCGCGAGTTGTATTCGCGGGAACTCGGAGGACAGGCTCCGATGAAGGTGCGTTTTTTCTTTGGCGCTTTCGGCGCCGCCGGCTTGTCGGCGAGCGCGCCTGCGGCGGTGCCTGCGGCGGCGACCGCAACGACGCCTTTGCTCAATCCGAGAAACGACCGTCTGTTCATGTTCATGTTTGATTCTCCGTTTTTTGTGTCAGAAACATCGAAAGTATATCATATTGCCGTGTGATTTTGGAATATTTGAAATATGCTCGTCTGTTGCATGGGGTCTGATTCTGTGATATGATATTCGCTATGAAAAAAAATATGGTTTTCGTTTTCGTCTGTTCTCTGTGCACGGTTCTTCCCGCAGAGACGCCGTTCCCCGATTTCGCTGCGCCCAGATGCGTCACGTCGAAAGACAAGGAGCATCTTCTGGCGAGTTATTACGGCATCGACTGCTGGAGCCCCGACAAGAGGTATCTGCTTGCGCTGAGAACGTCTCTTAACGGGCGTCTCCCGGAGACGAACGACGTCGCCGAGATCGGTCTTGTCGATCTCAAGAACACCAACGCGTGGATCAAGGTCGGCGAGACGCGCTGCTGGAATTTCCAGGAGGCGGCGATGGGTCACTGGCTGTCTCAGGACAAGATACTTTTCAACGATACGGTCGACGGCAGATTCTCGACGGTGATACTCGATCTCAAGACGGGCAAGCGCCGCTCGCTGCCGTATCCGACGGCGGCCGTTTCGCCGGACGGAAAGAAAATCATTTCGATCAATTACGCCCGCATCAGACTCACGCGCCCCGATTACGGATATGCGGGGCCCGGGCAGGACGCGATGAGAAACGTCATCTATCCTGAAAACGACGGGCTCTGGCTCGTCGATCTCGAGAGCGGCGAAGCGAAGCTGATTGTCACGATAGCCTCTCTAAAGGACAAGATGCACAAAATCCGCACGACCGAAGGGATGGCGTATTTCTGCCATGTCGTCTTTTCCAAAGGCGGCAAGCGCATCTTCTTTCTCGGGCGCACGATCCAGAATTTCAAGACGTGGTGCGAGACGGTCGCTTTCACCTGCGACGCCGACGGCTCCAACGTGCGCGTCGCGCAGGACTGGTATTCGTCGCACTTCAACTGGAAGGACGACGATACGATGGCCGTCACCGCCGGCTGGCACCGCGGACCGATGGGGCACGGCGTTTTCACGGTCGGGCGCGAGAGCGAGGCGAAGCGCCTTTCGCCGGGCGTGCTCGACTGGGACGGTCACTGCCTCTGGACGCCCGACGGCAAGTTCCTTTCGTCCGACGGCTACTGGGACAAACGCACCTTCAAGCGCAACTGGGTCATGATCAGACTCGAAGATGAAGCCATCAGGCGCGTCGGGCAGTTTTACGTGCCGCCGCAGTACCGCCACGACTACTGGCGCTGCGATCTTCATCCGCATATCCGCGACGACGGTATGCAGTATGCGTTCAACTCCGTTCACGAGGGGAGCCGCCAGATATATCTGATGGACGTTCTGCCGCCGAAGGGGCGCGTCGTCACGAAACTCTCCGGGCCCGGATGGACTCTTGACGGCAAAAGCGTCGTCGTGCCTCATTCGTGGAATATCGAGGACGCCGCGAAAGGCCCGGCGGGTAAACCTCGTCAATCGGGGCGTTCCGTCGAAGATCCGCTCTTTCTCCAGAAGAAGGGCGTTTACGCTCGAACCATTGCCGCGCGCAACCACAATCGCCGTTATTTCGTCAAGTGCGAAGGCGCGAGCCAGAAGGCGACAGTTCGCGTCAACGGCACGAGAATCGGCGCGCACCACGGCGCGTACAACGCCTTCACGTTCGAGATTACCGAAAACATGAAGAGCGATGACGTCAATCTTCTGGAAATAGAGGTCGACAACCGCTTCGATAAAGACCTGCCGCCGACGAGCGCCGACTTCACGCCGTTCGGAGGCCTTTACCGCGACGTGTGGCTCATTGAAACGCCGATGACGTGCATCGCGCCGGCGAAGGACTCCGCAAACGGGCTTAAGATAAAAACCGATCCCAAGACAGGCAAGGTCACCGCCGAGATTGAGATCGACGGTCACGAAAACTGGTCGCCCGAAAAACCGAACGTTTATGAACTCACCGTGATCGTGCGCAAGGGTGATGTTGAAGACAGCGTCACGAAGACGTTCGGTTTCCGTGACGTCGAATTCCGCAAGGACGGCTTTTATCTCAACGGCGTCAAGCGCCAGATGCGCGGAGTGAACCGACATCAGGATGTCGGCGCAGAGCACGGCTGGGTGGCCGATTATGCCGACGACGAGCGCGATGTCAAACTTATCAAGGAGATGGGCGCCGACGCGGTGAGGCTTTGTCACTATCCGCAGAGTGAGCGCTTTCTTGATCTTTGCGACAAGTACGGGCTTTTCGTGTGGAGCGAAATACCTCTCGTCAACACGATGACCGACTCGGCGCGTTTTAGAGAAAACGTTCTTACCGCGACGCGCGAGATGGTGCTTGAGCGCATGCATCATCCCAGCGTTTTCGCCTGGGGGCTTTATAACGAGATGAGCTCCATTCCCGGTTGTATGCCCGCCGCCAAGGCCGCGGAGCAGCTGACGCCCTCGCGCGATCTCATGCGCGAACTCGATCCGGCGCGTCCCGTCGTGGCGGCGACCTGCCAGTGGCTCGGCAAGATAAAACTCAATTTCATCACGGACATCCTCGGCTTCAATCTCTATCCGTACTGGTACGACAAGAAGAACTCGATGGCCGATCTCGTGAAGGGCGCGCTCGCGAATTGTCCGCTTGAAACGATTTGCGTGAGCGAATACGGCGCCGGCGGCAGCGTGAAGCATCACACGCTGCCCGTCAGGGAGAATTCGCCCGGTTCCCGCTTTCACTCCGAAGAATATCAGACGCAGATCATCATCGACGACTGCCGCGATCTTTTCGGCAATCCACACGTCTGGGGGACGTTCCATTGGTGCATGTTCGATTTTCCGTCGTGCGCCCGGGAAGAGGGCGACTCGCCCGGCATCAACGACAAGGGCGTGATGACGCGCGATCGCAAGACGAAGAAGGACGCTTATTACTTCTATCAGGCGAACTGGTCGTCAACGCCCGTTTTGCGCCTTATGGGGCAGAGGGCGCGCAAGCTCGACGCTGAAATATGCGACGTTACGGGCTTTTCCAACGTCGGAGACGTCGAGCTTTTCGTCAACGGCAAATCTCTCGGCAGGCGTCAGCCGGATAAGATCAAGACGGTCGTCTGGAAGAACGTGCGTTTTGCTGCAGGCGACAATGTCGTTGAACTGAAGTCCGGCGCCCGCGTCGCTCGCACGGTCTGGACGCGGTGAGATCAAAATGCTACAATACCAATGCTTGATTTCTCGGTTGCGAATGTCAGCCAACGTGTGTCAGCAAGTCAGGCGGCTTGCCTCGTCGGCCTCGCGAAGAGGGATAAGGATTCTATCCCGTCTATGGGATAGCAATGAAAAGGAGGTAAATAATGGATGCGAAATTTTTGTTTACGGGTGCGTTGTTATTTGTCTCTGCGGCCAATGCGGCGACATACTACGCTTCACCGGACGGGGCGGCGGATGCTGCCTGTACGGAGGATTCGCCCGGCACTCTCGAACTCGCCGTTTCAAAGGCGGCGCAGGCCGGCGACGTCGTCAAGCTGGCGGCGGGCGAGTACGGGCGGCTCGAATCTTCTCTCGTTTTGAATGTGGAGGGTATCACCATAGAAGGCGCGTCGGATGATGCTGCGCAGACGGTCATCAAAGGCCCGGGGAACGCGAAAACGTTCACCGGCGTCGTGGTCAAGAAGGCTGCCGTCATGAAGAATCTCACCATTTCGGGGTTTTATGCCACCGCCGGCGGTTCTGCCGTGGCGGGCGGCAACAATATCGCGACGAAGGCCGATGTTTGTACTGCCGTCAACTGCCGCATTGTCGGCAATGTCTCGTCGAGCCCTGCCGTATACGGCGGCACATGGATTGACTGCTGCTTCGCGTCGAACACCAATTTAACTTCCGACGGTGGAGCCGCATTCGCAGGGACTTATTACGGCTGCCTTTTTACCGACAATTACGCGAAGGGGAGCGCGGGAGCCGTTCGTTCCGCAAAAGTCGCCGAGCGTTGCACATTCGTTCGCAACGAGAGTCCGCACGTTTTCGGGGGCGGAGCCGTAAGATCGGGCGTGCTTCGCGACTGCATCTTCAACGCGAACAAAGGCAAGTGCGGCGGTGCCGGTTCAAGCGGCACGTATTACAATTGCTTCTTCACCAACAATATCGCGACGCGTAACGACGGTGCCGGAGGCGGGGCTCTTTACGAAGCGACGACGGCGTCGAACTGCGTGTTTATCGCGAATGAATCGAAGTACAACGGCGGCGCCTGCTATAAAGGCAAATGTTTCGATTGTCGATTTAAGGGCAATAGTGCCGGCTATGACGGAGGCGCTGTCTATCTTACGACCGTCGTAGGGTGTTATATCGAGGGCAATCACGGCCGTGTGGGCTCCGGCAGTTGCAATAGCGTCGCGACAAACTGCGTGTATTCGGCAAATTCCCCGAAAAGCGGTTTTACCGATGCAGGTGTGGCGGCACATTTTGGTGTCGCCGTCAACTGTCTTTTCACCGGGAATGACTCTCTTACCCACGCGCAGTCGACGGTGTCTTCGGTCAAGTGCGTCAATTGTACAATTGCGGGCAATAAGACAGCGTCTTCGCAGGGCGGCATCAGAGGCGGATCGAGCATCAATACGATAATCTTCGATAATACGAAAGATATCGTTTCAGGCGCTCATACCAATGCTCTTTACGCGACCGTGTCCGGCGCGAGCGAGTTGGTGGATTGCATTCAAACGCAAAACGCGAAGTTTAACGCCGGTCGCGACGCATCGCTGCCGTATTACTATCTTTGTAAAAATTCGCCTGCAAGGAACGCAGGAATCGACATAGGTTGGACGAGCAAGTCTCGTGATCTTCGCGGCAAGAAGCGTCTCGTAGGCGCGGTCGATCTCGGATGTTACGAGTATCAGGCCGGCAGCTTTGCGCTTATTGTCAGGTAAGATAAAATCGGGGGCCTTGCATAAGGATGCTCGCCGGGGCTGTATAGAATTCGAAAGAAAGAGTATCATTTAGCCGTCTACGAATACTGCAATCTGCACGGTCTTTGGAAGTTGGACGTGAAATAAAAAAGGCTTGATGACGAAGGAACTCGTAGACCGTCCAGGGAAGTTCAGAAACTGCAATGTAGGCGTGATGGATGGTGCTGGAAACGTCGTCCACATGGCGCCGCCTTTCGCCAATGTCCCCTCGCTCGTGAAAGACCTCTTCGCGTGGCTTGCCGATAGCGAAGACCCGGTACTGATCAAGAGCTGCGTGTTCCACTATGAGTTCGAGTTCATCCATCCGTTCCCGGACGGCAACGGACGCACCGGGCGACTCTGGCAGACTGCGTTGCTCGGTACCTGGCGCAACGAGTTCTACGGTGCGCCTGTCGAGAACATTGTCTGGGCGCACCAGCAGGAATACTACCAGGCAATCCGCGCCTCAACCGCCGCCGGCGAGTGTGGGCCGTTTATCGATTTCATGCTCGACAAGATTCTATGGACGCTCATGGCCAAGGGCAAGGCGTATGGGGCTGCCAACGAGAAAAGTAGCCAGAAAAGTGACCAGAAAATTCTCTCAATCATGAAATCAATGCCAGATATTACAATGGCGGAAATTGCCAATGCCACGGGCCTTTCAATTGCTGGTGTGAAGAAGAACATCCGCAAACTGAAAGACGCCAATCTCATCCGCCGCATCGGCCCGGACAAAGGCGGCCATTGGGAGGTCGTTTGAGGTCTGTTTTTGTATAATGTCATCCAGAAAGTGAATGATTGATGAGCAGTAAATCGACATCCTGCGCTCTCAAGCGCGACATTCTGGAATGGCACGTTTCAGAAGAGGTCCTTGCAGTCTTGCCATCACTAATGACGAAAGGAATGTGAAATGAAGAAACATGGCGAAAAGGAATTGCGTAAGTTGCCCGCAGATGGAAAGATTGCGTATCTGATCAAGCCCATTCTAAAAGTGCTTCAGGACGCCGGTGGTCAGTTGGAGCGGTCCGAGATAAAGGAGCGCATAGCCGACATTGACGATCAGATTGCGGAATACGCAGAGGAAGTGAAGCAGTCCAAGAGGACGGGGAACACGTACAAGGAATTCAATTTCAAGTTCAACTTCGCCATCAAGGATCTGCTGTTCAATGACTTGGTGACGTTTACGCATTCATCGCCTGTTGCGCTAACGGAAAAGGGCGAGAATCTTGACTTGGATAAATTGGACGCCTGGACGATAATTGAGGAGTCGAGAAACCATTGGGAGAAACTCAGCAAAAGTAAAGCACAGAAGACATTTGATGTTGACGATAGCGAAGAGGAAACGCAGGGCGAAGATAAAATCAAGGACGAGATCAACGAGAAATTGCTTGCCGCGATAGCGAAAATGTCGCCGAAGAAGTTCGAGGCGTTTTCAAGGGCGTTGCTGACCAAGATGGGGGTCGAGTTCACAGAGAAAGGTGTTCAGGTCAGCAATGACGGCGGAATCGACGGATATGGTTACCATGTCGATCGGAGCGATTTCCGGACGACGCGTGTGGTGATACAGTGTAAGCGATATAATGCTGGACCTGTCCGTGAACCGCAGATCAACGAGTTCTTGGGCGCAATGAACAAGTATCAGGCCGGCTATGGCGTATTCATCACCAACGGAAGGTTCACGACTGCGGCGCGGACGGCTGCAAAAGAAGGTTCGCCCATTACGTTGATAGACGGCAACGAACTTGTGAAACTGGTCATACGGTATCAGCTCTATATCAAGCCTGTTCAAACATACGTGCTGGACGAGTTCTATGATTCGGAAGGGTGAAATTATCACAAGGGACTTGTCTTATGGCTGTTGCGAAAGTGGGCGTAAGATGCGCCTTGGTTTTGTTGGCGGTTTTTACCGCGTTGAATCTGTTTGCTGAAGGAGAACCGAAGATGCCGACGCTAAATTGGATGGGTAGGGAAAAGGCGACGAAGTCCGTCAAGGAGGTCGTCATGAAGATTCTGCGCGAGGACAAGTCGCTGTCGTATGGTTCGGGCGACAACGTTCTTGTGCATGGCGACAACCTGGAGGCGCTGAAGGCGCTGCTGCCGTTCTATGCCGGGCAGGTGAAGTGCATCTACATCGATCCGCCGTACAACACCGGCTCCGCGTTCGAGCATTACGACGACAACCTCGAACATTCCACTTGGCTCAACATGATGTATCCGCGCCTCAAGCTCCTGCGCGAGTTTCTGCGCGAGGACGGCAGCATCTGGATTTCTATCGACGACCGAGAGGGCGCGTACCTTCGCGTCATCTGCGACGAGATTTTCGGGCGGCAGAATTTTGTCTCGAACATCTCGTGGCAACGCACATACTCCACGCGCAACGATGCAAAGGGAATCGTCAACGAGGTCGAACACATCCTCGTCTATTCCAAACGCGAGGGCTGGCAGCCGAAGAAACTGGCGCGAACGGAGGAGATGGACAAAAAGTATAAAAACCTCGACAATGACCCAAATGGTCCTTGGCGGAGTGACAATGCGTATGCCGCTGATGCCAACACTCATCAAGGGATGGTCTATGCAATTCAGCACCCGTTTACTGGTGAATTACTATATCCAACGACCAGTTCTCATTGGCGTTACGCTCAGGAAGAAATGCTTCGACACATGAACGGCTGGTGTCCGTATGAATTGCGTGAGATAGATGATGCAGATAGGCGGGCGGCGATTTGCGGCGTCGGGGTTGATGAAGTACGCAAGGGTGTGAAAGCGATAATGCTGGTGGGTACAGGAGGGCGAGCGTCCACGCAAGCCGCTACGGAAACCGGCGCGATTTCGGCTCGCGTGGACGCTCGCCCTCCCGAGATGTTCGGTGAATCGCGGAAGATGGCGATGGAGGTTTTGAAGAAAGGGCCGTGGCCGAAGTTCTTCTTCAGTAAAAATGGCCAAGGCGGTATTGCACGTAAGACTTATCTTTCCGCCGTTGGCGATGTGCCGCCGACGAATCTGTTTGAATACAAGGATGTCGGGCATACGGACGAGGCGAAGAAGGAAGTGCTGAAGGTGTTTGATGGGCAGTCACCGTTTGCGACGCCGAAGCCGGAGAGGTTGATCAAGCGCGTGTTGGAGATTGCGACGGATGAGGGCGATTTGGTTCTTGATTCGTTCTTGGGAAGCGGAACGACAACGGCGGTTGCGCACAAGATGGGGCGGCGGTGGATTGGCATCGAGATGGGCGAACACGCGAAGACGCATTGCGCGGTTAGGATGAAGAAGGTGGTGGACGGCGAGCAGGGCGGAATCTCCAAGGCGGTGAAGTGGCAGGGCGGCGGCGGTTTCCGTTACTACGAGCTGGGCGAGGCGATCTTGAACGAGGACGGTTCGCTGACGTGTGACATTCCGTTTGACGTGATGGCGGCGCATGTTTGGTTCTCCGAAACGAAGACACCTTATATTGGCGGCAAGAAATCCACGGTGCTTGGCGTATATGGGGGAACGGCGTATGTGCTTCTGTACAACGGCATCCTCAAGGACAGGAGCGTAAACGGCGGCAATGTGCTGACGCGCAAGACGCTAGAGGTGATACAGGCGGACTTGTCGGGGCATGACTATGAGAAGATCGTCGTCTATGGCGAGGCGTGTCGTTTGATGGCGCCGACATTGGAGGCGTTGAAGATCGAGTTCCGCCAGACGCCATACGATTTGGTGACGAGGAGATGAAAGGGATGAACGACTTTGACAAGTACTACGAATCTGAAGAGCCGGGGCGCCGCGAACGCGCGTACGGTTGGGCGACGGCCATCGGCCTTCAGGATGTCGATGGGCTCAAGCCGTCGCACTACCTCATTGAGACCGCGAAACGAAACATCGAGGGCGAGATTTCCGCCGATGAAGCCCGTCGGCTTGTCGATGAGTATTACGAAGTCAGGGGCGAACACGACATTCCCGAAGATACGGTCGAGGCAGACAAGGTTTCCGCGAGAATCAACCAGCTCATCCGTTCCCCGTCCTTCCGTCTCGACCCGGAGTTCTACATTGCCCTGCACGGTCAAATTTTCGAGGGCGTATTCCCGCATGCCGGCAGCATTCGCACCGTCAATATCTCAAAGCGCGAATGGGTCCTCAACGGCGACACGGTCGATTACGAAATCGAATCCGAGATTGAAAAAACGCTGGCATACGATTTTGCCCAGGAAGCGAAATTCAAGTACAAGGGACTGTCGGAGGATCGTTTTATTGAGCATTTCGCGTCTTTCATCTCAAATATCTGGCAGGTACACCCTTTCCGCGAGGGTAATACGCGCACAACGGCACTTTTTGCCATAAAGTATTTGCGCTCAAAGGGTTTCTCCGTGGAAAACAACTTGTTTGCGCAAAAATCATTCTATTTCAGGAATGCACTTGTGCGCGCCAATTACGCGAATCAAAGCCTTGGTGTTGAAAGGACGACACTGTATCTGGAGGAGTTCTTCAAGGTGCTGCTGTATGGCGATGAAATTGAACTCCACAACCGCTTTCTTAAAATCGGGCAGGAATACGGTACGACGGCTGCCGCCGCAATAGCCGATTTGCACCGACAGGATGACGTAATAAATGGCGTAATAAACAAGCCCGATGTCGGGATAAATGTCGGGATAAAACATGTTGACGACGTAATAAACCGACAGGATGACGTAATAAATGGCGTAATAAAATTTACCGAGAAAGAGGAATTCGCCGTAAAAGCATTTATTCGAGATCCCAAACTATCTGCTATGAAATTAGCCGACCTGATAGGCGTAAAGCATCGTCAAGCACAGCGTATCATCGCGTCGCTTAAGGAAAAGGCCGGGCTTCGCCGCGAGGGAGCCCGGAAGAACGGGCGTTGGGTATTCGGAGGGTAATGTAATGAGCATGACATTAACGAGATATCAAAACAACACGCTGGCCGCAGTCAAGGCGTATTTCGAGAGGTGCGCGTTCGAGTCGCCGGAGGCTGCCTACAAGACGGTGACGGCGCAAGGCGACACGCGGCTGCGCCTTGGTGCGGACTATGGCTACAAGTCGCCGAACGGGATGGAGGACGTGCCAACTGTCTGCATCAAGGTTCCGACAGGCGGCGGCAAGACGATACTTGCGGCGCATTCGCTGAAGATCGTCGCCGAGGCGCAGTCAAAGGATTATCCGTTCGTGGTGTGGTTCGCGCCGAGCGACACGATACGGAAGCAGACTGCGGATGTATTCAAGAACGTACGGCATCCCTATCGGCAGGAACTTGACCGTCAGTTCGAAGGACGCGTCAAGGTGTTCGACCTTGACGAGAAGTTCCAGATATTGCCGGAGGACATCGCGGACAACCTTTGCATCGTCGTTAGCACCGTTCAGGCGTTCGTTCATGAGGAAACCGGCAAGTACAACGTCTATCGGCATAACGAAGACATGGAGCGGCATTTCGGCGGTATCGCGCTTGAGCCCGGCATGGAGGCGCAGGACGCGGCTGTTGGCGGCGATCCGACGAAGCCTAAGTTTTCTTTCGCCAATCTTCTGTGCCACTTGCGTCCGATCATCATTGTTGACGAAGCGCATCACATGGTGACAGACCTATCGCAGAAGTCGCTGGTGCGTCTGAATCCAAGCGCCGTCTTGGGGTTGACGGCGACGCCGGGACGTGACAACAACGTCCTTTACAGCGTCTATGCGCAGGAGCTTTTTGACGAAGAGATGGTCAAGTTGCCGATTGAGCTGACGGAGTACAAGCTTGACTGGGAAAAGGCCGTCATTTCAGCAAACGCCAAACGTGCGCAGTTGGCGAAGCTTGCGGCGGCAGAGAATGCCGCAAAAGAGGGTAAATATGTCCGGCCGATTGTCTTGTTCCAGGCAACGCCGAAGAACGGCGATGTTCCAGTCGAAAAGCTGAAGGCGTATCTGACGGATACGCTGAAGATTCCGGAAGAAGAAATCAAGATCGCAACAGGCGACCAGAAGGAACTGGATGATGTCGATGTAATGGATTCAGCCTGTAAGGTCAATTATGTCATCACCGTCCAAGCGTTGAAGGAAGGATGGGATTGCCCGTTCGCATATGTTTTCTGTTCGCTTGCAAACGTCGGCAGCAGTAAGGACACGATTCAGTTATTGGGGCGTGTGATGCGCATGCCGTATGCAAAACGGCGCAAAACGCGCGAATTGAACCGTGCGTATGCGTTCGTTATGAGCAAGGAGTTCGGTTCCGCCGCCAAGGAACTGACGGAAGGACTCAAGAAGAAGGGTTTTTCGGAGGTTGAGGCATTCAAGGCCGTGCAGGAGAATCTGCCGGAGATAGGCGACCAGGGCGATTTGTTTTCCGTGCCGTCCGATGTGGTCAAGTTGGACAAGGCGACGCTGGATGGCCTGGTTTTGCCTGCGGGAATCAAGGTTCAGGATTTTGCAAGCGGCGACGGCGAGATACAGCTTTCTGGAGCTGAGGATGACGGAGAGATAGCGCAAGTGGCCGTGCAGCTTGCAAGAAATGGCTTGCAAGAAAAGGCGCATGAACTTAAGCTCAAGCACCAGAAGAAGAAGGTACAAGTTGCGGCGCCGGTTCCGGCAAAGGGCCATCCATGGAGGTTCCCGAGGCTTGGCGTTGAGATAGACGGGGACAGTCTGTTTTCGACGGACGCTGTCTATGAGACGATTGGGGACTCCATTCTTGCTTTTCTGCCGGAAGCGTTGTCTGCGAACGAAATATCAATTAGCGGAAACGACGGAAAAACTTTCATACTGAAACTGGACGGCAACGAGATGACCGCACGGTTTGCGGCAGATGCGCATACCGAGTATCTAAAAGGATTCTCAGGCAAGATTGAAGAGGCCGATGTCGTGAATGTGCTGGACGGAATTACCAAGGATTGCGTGTTATTGTTGCAGTCTGAAAAGCGGCATTGGTTGACTCGGATCGTTTCCGACCTTCTGGTCAATCATGACATGACCTGCGAGCAGATGGTTTTAGCGCGCTTCCAGATCAAGCAACGGCTGGAATGGCATTTGAGCGAGGCGCTTGGCAAGGCAAGGCGCAAGGCGTACCAGCAGACCTTCTGTCTTGGCGGTGATTACAGGCTTTCTTTGGATATGCCCGGTGGGTTTGTGCTCGACGAAAACGTATATGCGGGTAATGCTGATGTTTACAACGGAAGTTGGCGGTTTAAAAAGCACTATTTGGGGACTTATGCTATACCGAAGTTTGACGGCAAGAAGCCATTTGGCGAGGGAGAGGAATTTGAATGTGCAAAGCTGATTGATTCGTCGGCAAAAGTTCTTTATTGGCTCAGGAACAAGGATTCCGATTCGGCTTCGTTTCGCTTGCCAATGGGTGGCAGGACGGAGTGGTTCTATCCTGACTTTATCGGAGAACTTGTTGACGGTCGACTTTTTGTTTTGGAATACAAGGGAGAACTTACAGGGCAGTCTGCCGATACGATCGAAAAGACGGCCATCGGGAAACTCTGGGCCGCGCAAGACAGCTCCCGATATGTTTATGCTACGATATACGGTTCCGCGCCAAGTGGCTTGACCGTGGCGCAACAGATAGAAGAGGCCTTCAAGAATCGAGGTAAAATGTAGACTGCTGGTAGGAGTGGATACGGGAGAGACAAGACCTTGTTGATGGAGCAGAAATGGTGGCGTAGAGACTATGGCGATGCCGCAGAGAGACGACACGATAGAGGCGATTTATCTCCAGGGTCGTGTTTTATTCATAAAATCGGCGGTATTTGGTATAATTCTCACATATGTAAATGATGGAATCAAGATGGGCGCAATGGAAAAACCGCATTCAATCAGACATTCTGGAATGGCACGTTCCGGAAGAGGTGCTGTCGGTTTGATTCTGGTATAATATCGCAAGAGATGAAGGAGGAGAGCTTTTTATGGTTTTAGATAAATCGGATATGACCGAAGAAGACGTCAAGTTGCAGTACATAACTCCTGCGATATTGGCGAAGTGGGATTGTGGCCATGTTACGATGGAAACCAAAAAACTCGGAGACGCGAAGTGAGTGACGACCTTTCCGAATATCTGCGGACGCTTGGCTACACCGTGGAGAACGACATATTTGCGGATAACTCCTTCTATTTTCGGAATGCGCTTGTAAGGGTGAACTATACCAATGTTCCAAAGGGAATTCATCCGACGCTTGTCTATCTTGAACGGTTCTTCGCCAATCTGCTGCTCGGCGAGAACAACGAGTTGAAAAGCAGGTATCTTCTTGTTGGGCTCCACGAAGAGCCGAAGTCACTTGCTTCTTCGGAAAGGGAGCAAGTAAGGGAACAAGTAAGGGAACAAGTAAACATGGAGGTGCCGAAGGGCGTTGCACGACTCCTGAAAGTGCTCAAGGGCGAAATGTCGGTATTGGATATGATGGTGGCGCTCAAGCTTGGCGGACGGCGCAACTTCCTCGAAAAATATCTTACGCCGTCAATCGAACTCGGCCTTGTCGAGATGACGCAGCCCAATTCGCCGCGCTCGCCCACGCAGAAGTACCGGCTCACCGCGAAGGGGAAGCGTTCTACGCGCGGAGAGCAGTTGGTATAATACACGCAAATGGAAATGATGGAATCATGGCAGGCGTAATGACAAAAAACCGTATTCAATCAGATATTTTGGAATGGTCCCTTCCGAAAGAGGTTCTGTCGGTTTTGCTGAAAGACCGCACGACAGGTGATTTCGTATTTCCAAAAGTTCACACACTGTGTAAACTTTTGTCTTTGTCTCGCTAGTGCCATTAAGTGCTGATATTTTGATATAATTCTTGGTAAGAATGATGAATGTAAAAAATGCAGAAATGATTAATAGAGTGATAGATCCTGATTTAGAAAAAAGAGATATCCTGGAGTCTGAGATTCCAAGGGATGTGTTGGATATTCTTCTCAAAGATAGGACGACTGGAAAGAATATCCTTTGGATGACGGATAGTTATGAGCATCTTGAATCGGTATTTGATATTAAGATGGGGATTCATGATCCTATTGATGCAGATGCCATTTCGCGCCCGGGAAACAAGATCATTCGTCCGCGTGTTGACAAAAGCAAAGAAGAGCAGCGCGAGCGTGTACAGAAAAAGGCTGAGGTGTTCACGCCTTCGTGGATTTGCAATAACATGAACAACCTCATAGATGCGGCATGGTTTGAACGTAAGACATCGCCGTTTACGGTTGAGGGTCATAAATCATGGCGAGCGACAAGAAAGCCAATTGTATTCCCAAAGAAGTTAAAGAAGACTTGGCTTGATTTCGTCACAGAAGTGCGCCTTGAGATTACATGTGGTGAGGCGCCATTTCTTGTCAGTCGATATGACACCACCACAGGCGAGATAATCCCTATTCCCGAACGTATCGGCATACTTGACCGTAAGTTGAGAATCGTGACTGAGAATGTCCGCGGCAAACCGAAAGAATGGTTGAAATACGCTAAAATGGCCCTTAAAGCCATTCTTGGTTTTGAGTGGCAGGGCGATAACGTATTATTGGCTCGCGAGAATGTTCTTTGGACGGTACTGGAGTATTACAAATATTATTGTTCATCAACGCCAATAAATCATACTGACCTTTTGGAACTTGCAGATATCGTGAGTTGGAATATTTGGCAGATGGATGGGCTCAAGTTTGTTGTCCCGATGAGTTGCAAACCGAAGGTTACGAAAGAAACGCTTCTTGACGGAACTGTTGAAACACATGTTGAAGAGTGTCCCGGTTGCAGCAAGAAGGGAAATCGGCAGCACTTTGGCACGTATTGCAAGGTCATGGATTGGAACAGAGGCGAGCCGGTCGAATTCAGGGCGATTGCAGAAAACGGAGGTGGGCATGGGTAATAAGCACAAAACGCAGGTTGCTGTTTATAATGCGGAGGCGACGCATGGATCAATGCCGAGTGATTTTGTGTCGGCGGTAAAGGACATTAAGCTTGCGATATTGCAGGCCAGGGCAAATGCCGCGCGCCTCGCGAACGCAGAGGCGTTGAAGCTCTACTTCTACGTCGGCGGCTACATTTCGAAGAAGACGCGCAGCGCGAAATGGGGGAGCGGCGCAATTGACGCGCTCTCGAACCAGTTGCAGGTTGAACTGCCAGGGCTGAGGGGGTTTTCCGCGGCGAACATAAAATACATGAGAATATTCTTTGACGAGTGGGCGCGATGGTTTGAAATTCGTCACTTGCCAAGTGACGAAAATCGTCAGACGGCATCTGACGAAGATGCTTTAATGCCAATTCGACACTTGCCAAGTGACGAATTGACCGAAGAGCAGATAACGGCGTTTCTTTCTATTGGATTTACACACCATAGGGAAATCCTCAATAAATGTGCCACCTATGACGAACGCTGGTATTACATAACAGCCTGCGCAAAAGCCCCTTGGTCGGTTGAACAACTCCACGCTCATCTTCGCGCCGACGACTATCACCATATTGGTGCGTTGCCCAACAACTTCGAGAAGGCACTTTCGCCGATTGCTTTGGCGTCAAGGGCGGTACGCTCGTTCCGCGACGAATATCTGCTCGAACTCGTCAACCTCGACAATGTGGACGCAAGAGGCGATCAGGACGTGGACGAGCGAGTTCTATCAAAGACACTCGTCGCGGATGTCGAAAAGACAATACAGGCGTTGGGTGGTGACGATTTTTGTTTCATGGGGCGTGAGAAGCGGCTTGTTTTTGAAGACGAGGAGTTCTTCATAGACCTCCTTTTCTACCATCGCGGACTGCGCGCGCTCGTCGCCGTCGAGTTGAAGATGGGGAAGTTCCGCCCAGCCTATCTTGGACAACTGAACTTCTATCTTTCGGCACTTGACAGGCTTGTGAAGAGGGTAGACGAGAATCAGTCCATCGGACTGCTTCTCTGCGAAGAGATGAAGAAGCCGGTTGTTCAGCTCGCGGTGCAGGATGTCTCCAAGCCGATAGGCGTTGCGACATACAAGACGCTCAGGTCAATTCCCCAGCCATACAAGACGCTCGCGCCGGTCATCGAGGGTGTCAGGCGTGTCATGGCGAACGCACGGGCCGAATCCGATTCGAAGCCGAAAAAGAAGTCCGCGCCCCGCAAAACTTCAAAAGGTGGTAAGTGATGTCACGCAGTCAACAAAATCTTTCCGCGTTGCGAAGCGATGTTTTTGCGCCGACATTTTCGGCGAAGACTATTTATGTGTACAATTCGCCCGATGCAGGGCACGATGGGCTACTCAAGATAGGTGACGCGTCTGTTAAGGGGCTTCATTCCCTTGACGGTGTAATGCCAAACGCGCCGGAACTTGACGCTGCCGCCAAGAAACGTATCGATTCCTACACGAGGACGCAAGGGGCGTCATACAATTTACTTCGCACCGAACTTGCAGTGCGTAAGCTCTCGGATGGTAGTCATGAGGGTTTCCGCGACCATCACGTTCATCGCGTCCTCAAAAACTCCGGTGTAGAACAGGTACAACCTAACGGATCGTCTGCCCGTGAATGGTTCAAGACGGATCTTGTGACTTCGACAAACGCTATTGCCGCCGTTAAAGCAGGGCGAAAGACTCTTTCCGCCTCCGAAACTTCTGAAACACGTACACCGTTCACGCCACGACCGGAACAAGAACGTTTCATAGCCGAGACTATAAAAGCTTTAAAGAAGTCGTCCAAGTATCTCTGGAACGCCAAGATGCGCTTCGGGAAGACGGTGACTGCGCTGGAGCTCGTTCGTCGAATGGGGTTCAAGAAAACGATTATCATTACGCATCGGCCCGTAGTGAATGATGGTTGGTTCAAGGATTTCCGCGACATGGTGTTTGTACGGCCGGAGGACGCGGCTTCTTGGGTTTACGGTTTCCGTCAGGCCGGTGTTCAAGAGGATGACCGTCCGAAAGTGGACGAACTCTGCGAGGGCGGCGCTAAACACCTTGTCTATTTCGCGTCCATACAAGACTTGCGTGGTTCTAAAGTCGTTGGTGGTGATTTTGACAAGAACATAGATGTTTTTACCGCGCATTGGGACTGTGTAATTGTGGATGAAGCGCACGAAGGAACGCAGACTGCGCTTGGCGACAAAGTTGTAAAGTCGCTCTTCCACGATGAAAAGACTCAAAAGCTCCTCGCCCTCTCTGGCACACCATTCAATATCCTTGATGCCTATCGTGACAGTGGCGTATCTACCTGGGACTATGTGATGGAGCAGACTGCCAAGGCGAATTGGGCGGTTGAACATGCTGGTGATGCGAATCCATACGAAGATTTGCCGCGTCTTGCAATGTTCGTCTATGACCTTGCCGCAGAAATCGGCGGCTACAGGGCAGAAGATGTGCGCGGTTCCGTTTTCAACTTTAAGGAGTTTTTCCGCGTCTGGACTGGCAATGCTCAAATCGACCATGCTGCTGCACCGGAAGGTGCGATTGGTCGATTCGTCCATGAAGGTGACGTGCGCCGATTCCTCACGCTTCTCTGCACGCCGTCGGCATCGACGTGCTTTCCTTTTGCGACGGATGAAAACCGTGCAATGTTTCACCACACCTTTTGGCTTGTTCCCGGGGTGAAGGAAGCACTTGCGCTCCAGCACCTTATTGAAGAGCGGATGCCAGGTTTCTGCGTGGTGAATGTTGCCGGCGATGGAGATCCTGATGATCCAAGTGGTGAAGCGTTGGCGGCTGTTCGCGACGCAATCGCAACGCACGAATATACCATTACGCTTTCGTGTGGAAAACTTACGACAGGCGTGACCGTGCCTGAATGGTCGGCTGTCTTCATGCTCGCCGGACGTTACGAAACCTCGGCCATCCGGTATCTCCAGACAATCTTCCGCGTCCAATCTCCAGGTTGGCTCGATGGGTGCGCCAAGGAGAACTGCTACGTTTACGATTTCGCGCCTGACCGCACGTTGAAGGTGATTGCCGATGCTGCGCGTCTGTCCGATACAAACCGCAACTCTGGTGGGGATGATACGGATCGCCGAGCAGCCATGGGAGCTCTTTTGAATTTCTGCCCTGTCATCGCGCTCAAGGGTTCCGCTATGCGTCCATTCGACGCAGATGCGCTTATGCAGGAACTCAAACGCGCATTGGCGTCCCGTGCCATTCTGAGCGGTTTCGCCGACGACTCCCTCTATGACGATGACATGCTCCGGGCCGACCGAATCGACGTCCGCGATTTCGAGAAGCTTCGCAAGGTTCTGAAAGATGCGAAGATAGATGAAGTCCCCAACGGCAAGTTCATCGTCAATAAACACGGTCTTACCGAAGAGGAGCGCGAAAAAGCCGAAAGGGCGAAAAAGAAACCTGCGAGGGAGCTTTCCGAGGAAGAGAAAGAACTTCTGCGTCGCCTTCGGGAAGAACGCGAGGCCAAAAGGAATTTCAAGGCCACTTTGCGCGCAATTTCCGTCCGCATGCCGCTGATGCTGTATGGGGCGGATGGCAATTGGGACGAAGACATCTCGCTCGACCGGTTTGTTGAACTCGTTGACGAAGCGTCTTGGGCGGAGTTCATGCCCAAAGGCGTGACAAAGAAACTCTTCGAGAAATTCAAAAAGTATTATGACAAGGATGTCTTTGCGCTCTCCGCCAAAAGCATCCGCAGGCAGGCACAGGGCGCGGACACGCTTTTCCCTGAAGAACGCATCCAGATCCTTGCGGAAGTGTTTGGACGCTTTCGTAATCCAGACAAGGAAACCGTACTCACGCCATGGAAGGTGGTCAATCGCCAACTTTCCGATACGCTTGGCGGTTACGTGTTCTTTGATAGGGATTTCAAGACCGAAACTTCGGTTCCGCGCTTTGTCGACCGAGGCGATGCGACGACGGCAACGTTGGCGAATAGAAATGCGAAGATACTCGAAATCAATTCCAAGACAGGGCTTTATCCACTCTACGTCGTCTATTCATTGTATCGCGCACGTCTTGGCGGCAGGACGCCGACGACGGTAGAAGAGGCGAATGAAGTCTGGGATGCCGTCTGTCGTGAAAACATGTTTGTTCTAACGCTTACGCCGATGGCGAAGTCCATCACCCATCGCACACTCGTTGGATATCGCAATGCTTCAACAAGGATCAAGGTTATGCCAAATCTCGTCAATCGTCTAAAAGACAATACACCTAAAGTTGCTGCCGAAATCAAGAATGGCTCCACATGGGGTTTGCAAGACTCCTTCGCATTTGACGCAGTGGTCGGCAATCCGCCGTATCAGATTGAGACTG
This sequence comes from Kiritimatiellia bacterium, assembly GCA_045537795.1. Classification (GTDB taxonomy): domain Bacteria; phylum Verrucomicrobiota; class Kiritimatiellia; order RFP12; family UBA1067; genus UBA1067. The sequence goes on from JAZSQE010000051.1 coordinate 76,990, forward strand.
CGCGGAAGCAATCGGAAACCAATGGGCAAAAGCCTCGTACCAATATTTTCCAATTCTTCCAAATTCTTTCTGATGCTGTTTCTTGCGGTTACACTTCTCTGATTTATCCTGGTTCGCGTTGGATACATCGGTCCGGTAAGTATATGAAAGAATTCGGTTTTAAGCAAATCAATGATCCCCGTCTTGCGAAGATTCATTTTTGGCCTGATTCAAGCGATGTGTTTCCTGGTGCGGTGGCAATTGCCGATGGCATTTCCGTTGTGATGAAGGATATGAAGAAGACAACGCCAGGTTTCCGTTACATTTATCACGGAGACGGAACGGCGCATGTGAGCGACCAGCCTAATCCGGGTGAAGACTTAATGCCGCTTAATCCGCGTGACGGAGCGATTCTTGCAAAGGTTAGGGCGTTTTGCGCTGCACATGCGCTTGCCTGTTTGAACGAGAAAATCTATCCGCGTTCCTTCTTTGGCATAGAAAGTAATTTCGTTGCCAATAATCCCACCCTGGTTCGCCCCTATAGTAAAGGCACAAGTGCCGACTGGGACAAGGAAGCGAAATTGCTTGCCAATGACAAGGCGGGCAAGGCTGGGCGCTCGACGTGGTATGTCATTCGGCGTTCTGCGATAAAGGAGAACAACGCGGCAATAGACTTGTGGAAGGTGGTCGTGTCCAGCGCAAACGCGGGAGGTCAGAAGCGAGACTGGCAGCTTGAACTGTTGGACAACCATTCTGCATTTGGGCGTTCGCGTGTGGCGTTGGGAATGTTCAAGACTAAATCCGAGGCAGAAAACTTCATGAAGTTCTGTCAGTCGGATATTATTCGCTTCTTGTTCTTGATGACCGATGAAGCGTTAACCACGCTTGCAAAAGAAGTTCCCTATTTCAGTGATTGGAAAACGGCTGATGGTCTGCTTGATTTCTCCCGCGACATCAACACGCAGCTTTGCACACTCTTCAAACTCACCAAACCCGAATCCATCTACGTCACCAAAACCATCCGCGATCTCGACGCCTCCCGCCATCGCAAGGGTTGAATTAAGTATTGTTGTAAGAATAGGTGTGATAATGAATGCGAAGACAGCACAATGGAGAACGTTGAAAATTAACAAGTCACAGACGCGACATAAAAAGTCATATCAGGGAAAATTGTGTCGTGTTCATGCCGAGGGATGGGAACGTTCGTTCACCGCGATTGAGCGTGTTTTTATAAAATGTTCTGACATAAATGATTTAAGCACGTATAATGAATTACTTGACGAGTGGGGATTTCGTCGGGATAATATTGCTGGTAGTCATAATATTTTGCAATCAGAAGACGTATTTAAACTTGATGGCGGCCTCATAGTAGATGATGGAGATTCGGGAAAGACGGTTTTCTTGAATCAATTGGAATATCGGCTCAAGTCAAAAAGGGTCGCTGTTTTATTTGTCGCAATAAGAGAGTTTCGTGGGAGGGAAGAGGAGATTTTCCGGAAGATACAGAAATTTACTGCAAATAGAAAAAACTGTTATATTTTGTTGGATGCGTTGGATGAGGCTCCGGATATTATTGAGAAGTTGTTTAAGACGATAGAACGGGCACCAAAGAAAATTCATTGGTGGATTACCACAAGGCCATTATTGCAATTATCCTCTTTCCAAGAGCATACAACTACTTTACCTAAGTTTAAATTGTTGCCATTTAGTATCAAAGATGTACATGAGTTAGCCAGACAACTTTGTGATTGTCCAGAAACTTTTTTTGAATCTGTCCGCAAGATGGAAGTGCAGGAGTTGTGCCTTAAACCTGGCGGCTTGATTGTCCTTCTTAGGATTTACAAAGCGAAAGGTTTGCTTGGAACATCAAGGTTAAACTTGATGGAATTGGTTGTAAAAGATTATTGTGTTCCTCGAAGAGATGGCAAGATTGATGAGGCGATGCCAAGTACTGCGACAGCAGAAGATAGGTTGATTGACGCTATGGGGTGGTTGTCGCTTTGTATGATTTTATCAGGTAGCGACCAATGTTGGACTCGTGATATTGCATCGACGCCAAGGCGATGTGTTGCGATGCGAAGATGTATCACGGAGCGTTATACATTTGATGACTTGTCAAAGACATTGGCAACTAGGTTTATTGAACCGATGGGGATTGGATTAGTAAGAATTGCATATTCTCCACTTATGGCGGGGTATCTTGCAGCTCGTTGGTTGAGTAAATATGTTTCGCTTATGAACATAGAAGTATTGTTGAGAGTGTCGGCACCTCGTATGCAAGGTTCTATTCTGGAGGTACAGCGTTGGATGGTTGTCTTTAATAAAAATTTTGTTCCGCAAGGACTTATTACGACTCCAGAATACTTCCTGAATGCAAGAGATGCGATAACGGCGGTGGGGTTTGATCGCTTTTATAATTACATGGAAAGTCGTTATGCGGAATTGACATTTGATGAGAAACGGGAACGAGTCATTAATCGACTGTCGGTGTTCAATGATTTTGATGTTGAACCAATTGTGGAGCAAAAACTCGAGCAAAAGGATGCGCCTAAGAATACAATCGAATTTGCATCTATGGTTGTTAGAAAATGTAAGTTGAACGGAGCCGTTGCGAGAATAATTAGTATTGTGGCAGACAAAAAAAGACCTGTAGATGTCCGTAGCACTTTGTCATATGACCTTATTGGGCTGAGAGATGAATTAAAAGGCGGAATTGATTTCCGGCCTCTTCGGACAGTGCTATCGGAGAAGAGTGATGGTATAGAATTTTCAAATGTATTTGGCAATGTTTTAGATTGTCTATGGCCGAACTTCCTTTCCTCAGATGAATTAGTACAGCATCTACGGAATTCGGTGAGACAGGCATATTTTGGGGCTTATGAACGCTTTGTAGAGTATTCATTGCCAGGCTCGTTTGAAGCGAAATTGGATAAAACTCTAGTTATGCCGCTACTCAAATGGGCAGTGAATCATGTAGCGGAGGATAATCCTTTTGATCGATTAGGGGAATTGGCACGAAGGGTTTTTACCTACGCCTGGGAATGGGCTACAGATGAGGAGTTTGCATGCGTTTTGGCAAATTGCATCGTTGAATATTCAAAGAAGTCGTATCATCATGTGGCGCCAGTTTCGCAACGCGATTCCAATTCAGAGAAACAGTACGGTTGGGAAATTTCGGTCTCTAGTTTCCGGAACGATGTATCTAGGCGGATGTCAATATTGCGCATCCTGATGCAGCAACCGAGCATAACAGAAGATGACATATCTTTGTTTGGTTTGCCATATGAGAGTTTCGCGGTATATTCGGAAAAAGATTTTGAGCATTTATTCAAAGAGTGGGAATGTGCATATTGTCGTAATCATGATGAGGCGGAACGATGGTCTTATGCACTGGTCGCGGCATTACCGACGAAGAAAACTAGTTTCCTAAAAGCACGGTTGAAGAGATTATATGAGATATATCCTTCAAATAAAAAGTTTTGTTATCAAGAATTTCTTAAGAGGTTAGAGAATCAAAAGAAAAACAGGCGGGAGATAGAGGCGCGGAAAAGGCGCGAAGAACAAGAGAACAAGAGAATTGAGCGGCGGCATACTGTTCGCATAAGAAATGTTCTGAAAAAAGAAATCGTGTCCCCAATACTTTTCCTAAGTCTTTCATATGTGATGTCATCCAAAGATGGTAGGCCAAAACTTCCTGAAAGTGATGTCACTTTGACAATACAATGGGGGAGACTTGATGCGGGGTGCCGTAAACGCCTATTAGAATTGGCTATACTATCACTTCATGACTACCCTAAAAAGAATCCTGATGATCATGGACAAGATCTTGCTCTTTTGTGCGCGATGCGATTTGTATGGAGAAAGCGAAAATCAGAGTTTGCAAAATTTACGGCGGAGGAAAGCGGCTTTCTGGCAAAGGTGATATTCCGTAATGCAAGTAATCTAAAAGAAGACAAGGTCATTGCCAAGGTGCTTGATTGCCTGTCCGAACGTTTTCCGGATGAATGTTTCTCGGCGGTTAAAGACTGCACCATTCTTGAGTGTAGGAATGGATTTGGAATAGGTGTCGGATTACAACTGTGGGGGAATCGTCTGTCTGTCTGTCAATTTCAAAACATGTTAGATGCGTTACGAACCTCTACGGAAAGTTATGGTAGATACATAGGGCAATTTTTTGAGGCGATGGCTCAGATCGGGTTTGTGCAGAATGAAGCGCGTTGTTATTTTTCCAACACTATCAATTATCGATCTAAGAAGAGACCTAGTAAAGATTGTGAATATTTGTTGCGGGCGGCATTGAAGCTATTCCCAAAGGAGTATGCCCCTTATATATTGCGTTTGACAACTGCTAACAGTAGATGGGTGAAGCAGTGGTTACTGAAAATGGTTAGCCGATTTGATGCTGAAGAACTTGCAAAAGCTTTCATAGACTCAGGTTATCGACAAGTTTTTGCGCTAATTGTGTGGTTGGAAAACAGCTTCCCAGAAAAAGATCGCCCACAACATGAAGCTGTCTATTCTCCATCATCAAAAGATGTTGTATATGAATTGAAAGACATCCTTTTGCTGTATATGATGAAGAATTGCGATAAGCAAATGTTTATGTTGTTGCAAACGTTGCCTCGGAAGTGTGCTAATAGGGCATGGGATTATTTTCTGTTGCAGTGCCAAGCTACAATGAGAAATAATTCGTTACCAGACACGCTTGATATTGAGGAAATAAAATCTATTCCAATAGAGGAGAAGATTTTAAGCAAAAGCGATGTGTCAGAGAGATGGTTTGTCCGAGATGGGAAAGACTTGCTGAATGTAATTGTAGCGACTATCAAGAAATATGAGAGTTCATATTTGCATGGCAACCGATTTGCGGCAATTCCGGATTTGTGGTGCATGGGGCATAAAACATTCTGGGATTCCGGGCGAACGGTAAAGAAATGTAGGCGTATTAAGGCAAAGAAGAGTAAGCGGGATAGTATTATTTTCCCTAAATGGGAGGATCATTTCTCAGACCATCTTGCCAGATTTTTAAACTTAGAGTTAAAGCATACAATTGTAAATCGAGAAACACAGGCTTCACCATTTATATGGCGTAACGCATCAGATGAAACCAAAGTTGGATATTCGGACATAAGTGTGGAATCTGATTCTCCAGTAGGAAGGCTTCGTGTCATAATTGAAGTCAAAGGTAATTGGAATAAAGAGGTTCGGCGTGACGGCTTGATAACACAATTGCAGAACCGTTATCTTTCTGTGAATCAAGGTGCGTATGGCATATTTGTTTGTGGGTGTTTCGGTTCAAATGATTGGTGTAAGAATGACTGGCGTCGGAATCTGATTGCAGGATATGAAACGAAAGAGATAGCGCAGGCGAATTTGGATAAACAGCTTGAGTCGGCGGATATGAAAGATCGCATGGCGGTGATGGCGATTGATTGTGGATTAAACCCTATGAGCGGATGATAGAGGACTGACCCCATTGGTGGAGTGGAAATGGTGGAGTAGGGACTATGGCGATGCCGCAGAGAGACGATACGATTGAGACATGCTGGAGCAAATACAGCTTGTACTAAAAAGAGGAACGCGCATGGATACAGATAAATTCAAGAATGATCTGATGATTGGCGAGACGTCGTCAATTGAATTCAAGCGGTTCGAAATGGCATGTCTTGTGGTAAAACATCCAGTAAAGGTGCGGTATGACACTTGAAGAACCTAAGAAACAGATTGCCGACGATGAGAGTGAGATGATGGAGGTGAAACATGCGTGGCAAAAAGAAAAATGACTTTGAAGTCCTGGTCGGGCGTATTCAGGCGACGTCGGACGCGTTGCAGCAGGATGCGCTCGTGGTCATCAACCGTAGCGTGACGACACGTGCGTGGCTCACGGGCTACTACATCGTCGAGTACGAGCAGCATGGCGCAGACCGAGCGAAATACGGCACAGGTTTGTTGAAGAAACTGGCGGCGCGTCTGAACAACTCCAATTTCGCCTTGCCGAGTTTGAAGAATTATCGCGCCTTCTACAAGGTTTACCCTGAAGTGGGACTTGAAGTTGCGGCCTATTTACGCGAGCGTTTTGGAAAAGGCTACACGGCGTGTAGCCTTTTGGTGGAGGCCCCGACTTTGGCGTTGCCGGACAAAAGCTACACAGCGTGTAGCCAATCTTCGCCGAACGGATTACTGGTGGAATATGGTGACGAGATTCGAATATCCGCCGAAGCGTTGTTCAACCGACTGGCAAGCACATGATGCAACCCGACGACAATCCACCTGTTGGGATATTGCTTTGTACGGCAGTCGGTGATGAAACGATGGAATACGTGAACACCTTTATCGATCCTAAACTCTTCGTCTCGAAATATCAGTTGCAGTTGCCGGAGAAGTCACAGGTGACAGCGTTCTTGAAGAGGGAAAACAAGGTAAAGTCTACCGTGCCGACGCAAAGGAAGAACAGAGTGAAATAGTTCATGGCCTACAAAGGGACCCC
>JAZSQE010000060.1:0-19793 GCA_045537795.1 Kiritimatiellia bacterium
CCCCGTTTGCCTCCCCCGTAAAGAATACTCATCGCCAGAAGCGATACCGATATCACTCGACCGCACGGCGTAAGCGTTGGCCAAAGCGTAAGCAGCCTCGCCTGCACAACGCGCAGCGTCTCTGACCGCAGGGCGAGCAAAGTAAGCGCAATCGCAAGCCCAGCAAGAGCCACATAAAGAAATATATTCTGAAGAACAGTAAACATCAGCGGACGAACAACGAGAACCCGGTCGATGAAATCTTACTTTCCACTCGCACATTATCAGCACCGCGAGAGACGATGCGCATTAAATTGATTTTCGGGTCAAAGAATGACATTTGTTTTCTTTTGGCGAACCGACATTAAATGCGACATTAGTCTCAACCTCCGTAAGAGGAATATTTGGCTCTGGCAATTGCGTAACTGTTATTTGTCTTGCAGCAAAAAGATTTGTTGAAGAGATGAAAACTAAGAATAATAAAAATTGCTTCATGCATGTATTATATCATAATTGAGAATGAAGGAGAATGAAGGGGCAGCAGAGATCGCGGCTTAAAGTCCGTTCACGTTCAATTAAAATGCCGATATTTTTCATTATGATATGATTGTACCATAAGAATTGCCAGCTTGCAATTATTACAATTACTGTTGCAATCATTACAAATGACTGGATATAAGTGAATTGAGTATAATATTTCTGATAATTCTAATGAAAGGAAACTTATAATGAGAACATTGTCGCCCTTTGGCGGTATCGCTATTCTTTCGCTTTGTATGTCTTTTCCGGTATTTGCTTCTGAACAGATTAAGACCGATGCCGATGGCTACACGCCCATTTTTGATGGTAAAACTCTTAACGGCTGGTCTATTAAGGGAGGAGAGAATCTTTTTTCCGTTGAAAACGGCTGTATTGTAGGTAAGGGGGTGCCAAGTGACATCGGAATCAATACGTTTCTCGTTACCGACAGGAAATATTCCGATTTTGATTTGAAGGTCGATTTTAAGATCATCGGCGGCAATTCAGGCGTCCAATTTCGCTCTACCGACAAGCCTTCGCGTTTTCCGCCGCGCCGTCTTGTGTACGGCTATCAGGCTGAGATTACTCCGAACGGCGCCTCGACGGGCCGCATTTACGACGAGGAAAGACGCGGTTACGTAAACGGGAAAATCTGGCTCGACACCGATCTTACTCCCAAAGACCGTCTCGATGCGGCGAAGGCCTCGTTCAAGAAACAGGACTGGAACGAAATGCGTGTCGTCTGTCGCGGAACGAGGATAATGACATATCTCAACGGCAACCTCGTAGTCGATATGACCGATGAGTTGGATAAGAGCGGCTTTATCGGACTTCAGGTCCATTTTCAGCGTCGTCCGAAGGATGGCCAAAAGTTTGTTCCCGGCGTTGCCATGTTCAAGAATATACGCATAAAAGAACTTTGATTCGCACGACATCGGACATAATATTCCTCGCGATTTCAACGGTGGTGAACTGGTTTTTGAAATGACTGACAAAAGGTGACAAATGAAAAAAACTCTAATAGTACTTTGCGCTCTGTCTCTGCTGAACGGATTCTGCGCCGAAAAGAAGATCTCGCCGTTCGCGGCGAAAGATGCGGCCCGGGCATCGTTCAACAAACTTCACGGTGAAGTGTTCCGCGGCACTAAGGCGCTCGATTACCGCGTGATTGACGGCGAGGCGCGTTTTGACTGTGCCAAAGGCGACAATAAATGGATTTTCGCCATGCCGCTTAAATACGACAGCCGCGTAAAATTCGTTAAAGCCCGGTTTAAGGACGGGGAGTTCATTTCGGGCGAGCTTATGAAGTTCGGGCTTAAGAGCGAGACTCTCGATGAAAATGCTTTCGCCGCATTGCGATATGAAAGTGCCATGCTCGCTGTCAAGGCGGGTGAAGGCGGAAAGGGGCGCTATGTTGCGTTCTATCCCGCAGGCAAGGTTAAGGAATCGGTACACAACAATATTATTCCGCATGGAAACAATATAACGATTGATCCCGACAGGTATTATCTCGGTAGACTCTGCGGTATCGACCGCGTGCTCGGCGTCAGTATGAAGGAAGTAAAATATGTCTACACGATCACTACCGCGGACGGAGATGTGATAGATGTCGGTTCGGAGAAAAAGGGATATCGGATGGTGGGTATTGTACGCAGAGCCCTTGAGAAAAAGTATCCGGAAAAGAAGGGGCTTTTTTCAGATCGGGATATTGTAGATATGTATTGCACGGCGATTGTTACGTATAAACCCGTGCCGAAGAACGGGCAAAAGGCGAAGTAGAATGTAAAGTAAAGGACGAAGAAAATGAACACTTTTTTTGCGGGAGTTTTGGCGGCGACGGTCTGGATGGCCCCGGACGGTAATGATGTTACCGGCGACGGATCCAAGGAAAAGCCCGTAGCGACGCTCCAGAAGGCCGTTGACGTCACGAGAAATATTCTTTCCGACGAGGATAAGACGATTGTCGTAAAGGATGGGCTTTATCGTTTTGACAGGAGTGTCGCTCTTCTCGGAGGCGACGCCGGTCTTGAAATTAAGGCGGAAAACAAGGGTAAGGCCGTGTTCACCGGCGCCAAGAGCGTTTCCGGCTGGACGGTCGACCCCAAGGATAGGCGTTTTCTCGTAGCTGATTTTCCATTCAAAGCGAAAGACGGCTGGATGTATTCGTTCGTCGTCAACGGCGAGCGCGCGACATTCTCCTGCTTTCCCCAGGGTATAGGACGCAAGACTCTTCCGTACATCGCAAGCCATAATGAAATACCGAACAACAACAGGCGCGTCATACGTTACGACCGCAGAACGCTCCCCCGGACGGATTCCTTTAAGGATCTCGATCTGACGAGTGTAAAGCTCTACATTCCCCAAGAGTGGGATTCCGTCTCCACTTTCATCGCGACGAACGATTGGGAGAACGGCGTTTTTTATCTCGCGAAGAGAACGTCCATGCCGATAGGCAGATTTAATCAGGGCTACAAAATATACAATTCCCGCGTCGGGATGACGCATCCCGGGTGCTGGATGTATTCTATCGGCGACAATAAAATCTATTATTGGTCGCGTGAAGGTGAAACGGCCGAAAACATCAAAGGCGAGGTGAGCGCGATCAACCAGATTCTTTCGCTCGGAAAATCGCACAACATCGCTTTGCGCGGTCTCGTTTTCGAAGGCTGCGCGAAAGCCGACAAGATGGATGCTCTGACCGGCGCCGCCGTGCGCGGCTGCACCGGGGCGGTCGTCGAGGACTGCGAGTTCAGGCATGTTGCCGGAAACGGCTGGGCGACATATCATAACAAGGGGCAGATAATCCGCCGCAATCACGCCCATCATCTCGACGGAACGGGTTTTTGGACTTACGGCGGAGGCGATACGCTTTTCGAGGAGAATGAGACGCATCATCTTTCGACGGGCCTCAACTTTTACTCCGACGTTAAAGTTATCCGCAACCACGTCCACCATACCTGGCATATCGGCATGAGCGCGTGGTCGTGCGATTCGCTTATCGCGTCGAATCATATCCACCACACGATGCTTGTCTCGCGTGACGGCGGCGGGCTTTACGGCGGACAGACGCGATGTCTCTTTATCGGCAACTACTGCCACGACAACGGAGACTGGCCGGGACTTTACAATGATGAAGGCGGGCAGTATTCGACGTATACCGGCAATGTTTTCGAAGAGAGCTATTGGCCGTTCCACATGCACGACTGCTATGGGATAACCGTTACCAACAACACGTTCATCGGGCGCAACGGAATGCTTTTCTCGTTCCAGGGATCTACGCATTGCGTCTTCAAGGACAACGTGATTCGGACCGCGATGCCTATCGACGGCGCCCCGGAGCTCGTCAACTGCGATATCTGGGACAATGAAGTGCAGTATATTCAGGAAGACGGGTCTATCGTCACCAATCGCCTTTCTTTCCCGAAAAAACCTCAGGCTCCCGCACTTTCGGCCCAGGCCTGCGAGATGAGTATGTCGCCGATAGACGAAACGACCGGCGCGTGGACGGGTAAAGGGTTTCGCGGAGGGCGAGGCGTCAATTGCAATCGAGATATCAACGGCATTCTTGTTTCGGGAGTTCCCGGCGGCGGAGCGAAGTTCGGATTTTACGGAGAATGGCTTTACGTTACAGGCAACTACGAATATAACAAGGTTACTCCCTACAACGGCTGCTACAATAATTCAGGTCATGTATGGGGCGTAAACGACGGCGTGAGATTTCTTTTTAAGGATTTCCATGTTGACGTTCATTTTGATGCCACAAACCGCAACAACTGCGGCACATTCATCGTCTCGGACGGTTCCTTCGAATGCGATAGAACCGTCTGCGGCGCAAGATCAAGTAGAGGCGCCGGCGCGGGCGGAAGGCTTTACCAGTTCCGCATTCCGCTTAAGCGTCTCGGAATTGACCCGAAGAACGCTCTCGGAGCGAAAGTTCCGATGAACGTCATTTTCTATAACGGCGATCATCGCGAATACAAGTATTATTCAACGCCCGTGAAGAAGGGGCTTTTCGCCTCACTTTTCGGGGATGATTACGATTATTTGACTGGCGCTTTGGAGCTTGCGCCTTTTGTGCGCAACAACTATTCGTTCGTCAATCTTCAGGAAGGGACCGTCGATCGTCCAGACCGCACTCCGGCTGGAATGTTCAGAGATTCCGATCAGCATTTCGGTATCAATACCGTGGCGCGTCCCGACGATGATTTCCGTCGCGACGGAAAGAGCGGATATGACGCTCTCGATGAGTTTGTGCGCGGCTTTTCAATCCGCCACCGCGTCGCGAAGGGCGGGAAGTGGGTGCAGGATTTCACTATTCTGCCTTTCCGCGATGAAGATGCTCCCGGCGACGGCGTCTTTACGAAAAAGATGGAGAAGGCGGCCGAATATTCCGAGAGCGGAAAAAATCCGGGGTATTATTTCACGAAGTTCGAGCAGTGGCAGCTGGGAACCGGCTTTACCTCATCGACAAATTGTGCCTACGCTTTGTTCACGCATACGAAGGGCGGAATCATGAGCATTTATTTCGATACCCAGGACGGGCCGGACGCGAAGGTGCTTTCCCATGAGGGCGGGTTCGAAGACGGCTTATTCGAGGGGCATAGCCGTGTGAAGGGATTGGACGGTAAAGAGCGCGATGTCTATGTCAAAATGGAATTCACTCTTAAGCCTGTTAAAGTGCGCACGATGAAGCCGAACGGCAAGCCTGGTACGCGCTATATTCTTGATTTTATGATAAAGCCGCGACAGAGGTTTTATTTAAAGGCGGCCGTATCTTCAAAGTCTCTCGAGGATGCCCGAAGGAAATTCGCTTCAGATGAGCCGACCAAGGGCTTCTATTACTGGACGTCTGCGGCCAAGGCTGACTGGAAAGCGTATTTTGAAGCGATTCCCCACGAAGGCACCGATGAGGAACATAAGAAGTTCTATATCGACAGATATTTCGAATTGATACAGTAGAATTGATACAGTAGCCGAGTTTTAGGTATAATGTCCGCATGAGAAAGAGCAGGGTTATCGAGCAGAACAGGTGCTGACCCTTTTGACCCTGTTGGCGGTTAGCGCACTTATTCGGACGCTTTCGCCTTCTCCCGGATTTTCAGCGGACTTTTGCCGTAAGTTGCGGTGAATGAGCGCGTGAAATACTGGATCGAGGAGAAGCCGGACAATTTGAAAATCGCTGAAAACGGGAGGTTGGTCGAGACGACGAGACGGTGCGCCTCTCTCATCCGGGCGGCGGCGATTTCTTTCGCGACCGTTGAATCAAGAGCGTCGCGGAAGGCCCGGTCGACAACGGTGTGCGAGCGTTCGACATGACGGTAGACATCGGAAGCGGAGATGCCGTTGTGGATGTTTTTGTTGATAAAGACGAGCGCGTCGGATATCCAGGGAGGATCGAGCGTAAAAATCTCGGTCGAGGCGCGCGTGACGATCTGCCCCGGGTTTACGCGGATGATCGGTTCGACCTGTTCGCCGTTCATCATTTTAGAGAGCGTTTGCGCGGCAGTGTGCCCGATGCCGAAAGCGTTTGGGTTGATGCTTGAAATGCTCGGGGATGAAAACGTACAGAGCATTTCGTCGTCATCAACACCGAGAACGGCGATTTCAGAGGGGATTTCCACGCCGATTTCGCGGCATGTCGTGATAAGCTGTTGGGCTCGCAAATCGTGAGAACAGAAGACGGCTATCGGTTTCGGGATTTTTCTTATGTAGTTTATGATTGAACGTTTTTCGGAGCCGGCGGTGTATCTTTCCTTACGCATGACATCATTCTCAAAATTCACTATCGCCGATTTCGGCGTTTTGTAGACGAAGCATTTTTTGCGGTGCAGCCGGAGACATTCAATGAACGCATCGCGCCTCATATCGGAATAGGCGACGCCTTCATGGCCGAAGAATCCGAATGTGGAGAAGCGGTGCTGGAAAAAATGCCTCACCGCCATCTGCCCGATTTTTGTCGGATTCTGCATGACACGCACAAACGGCGAAGTCGTCATTTCTTCAAAGAGATTGATGACCGGTTTTTTCGTCGCGGCGAACGCATCGACGATTTTCTGGTTGATCGCGCGGATGATGAATCCGTCGAACTTTACGGCGACGGACGGATTTATTATCGATTCAAAGTCGATCATCGTCAGCGACCAGTCTTTGCATTCTTGGGCGTACTGGATTATTCCGAAGCAGAGATCGCGGCTGAAAGCCCGTTCACGTTCAATTAAAATGCCGATATTTTTCATATGTTTCAGGATTGTATCATAAGTATCGGCGACTTTGCAAATATTACAACAAGATTTGCAAAGTATGCAAATGAATTTTTGCGTCAGATACGATATAATAAACTCAAATTATATTGTTGAAAGGAGTTCTCCTTACAATGTTCAGAAAGACAACTTTAGTTTCTTTGGCCGTTTTCGCAATCGTCTATGCGAAGGCTGCATTTGCCGAGCCGCCGGATACGCAGTGGACGGTGACGGGTAGCAGCACTTTGACGATTACCGAGGTAGTTGAAGAAGGTGTGACGCCGTGGAAATTTACCTTGCCCAAATCTGGCGGCCGGTTGGATAAATCGCAAAAGGGCGCTTCCGTTAAGCTCAATTTCAGAACGCTCGTACCGGATTTGCCTGAAGGATGTAAAATTACTTACGTCAACGAATCGGCTTTTAAAAGCGATGTTACGATTGAGGAATTGTATTGGCCTGATACAATTACATCTATCAGTAAAAACTCGTTTTTGAGTTGTTCCAAATTGAAAATCTGCGATTATCCTGACGGCGTTCAAATGACAAGTGTCGGAAATTCCGCCTTTCAAGATTGTTCAAGCTTAACGCGTTTTCGAATGAGTGATACGATTACCTCGCTCGGTGAATTTGCTTTTTACAAGTGTTCTAAAATCGTTTTTGACGGTCCCATGCTTCCAAAATCCTTAAAAAAGACATTGGCGAAAAGTTTTGGTGTCGGTGAATCTGCTACGCCCCTTCAAGATGGGCTGCTTGTCATTGGAGGTTCTGGCGAACCCTTTACCTGGACGCCAGCAAACAATAACAGCAGTAATAAATATTTCGACAGGTTTAATATTACGAATCTTATTTTTGGTGCGGGCGTAACTCATGCCGGTACGAATAATTACACGGGAAAATCTCTTTATAATCCATTTGCTCCATCAACAAAGACTGGTGCATCTATTACGAATATAGTAGTTCAAAATCCTGGCGTGTTTGCGTTTAGCACGGTGTTGACGCTTACTCCTCATAACACTATTCGCAACTATGATGTTGCGGGCTATATTACGGGCGAGATTGTTCCGAATGCTACTGCTCAGAAAACACGAATTAACGCTGCCAAGAATAAATATTGGCAGGAGTTTCTATGGAATGTGACACCTGCAGATTACCGCGAATGGAAAGATGTTTCTGCCGAGGGAAAGGCGAACTATTGGAACAATTTTAACGGTGGTGTCGAGGGAACGGGCGATGAAATTCCTCACGGTATAGTTTTATATAGAACTTCCTATACGATAACGGTTGATGGGGAGACAATTGGGCCTCTCACGATTTGGGGAGGTATATGGCTCGTTTTCAATAATGGAGGCGAATGGCCTGCTGTATTGATTCCTGTTAAAGTTCCACTTGCTGTTGAGGGCCTTGCCTATACAGGTGGCGAGCAGACTGGTGTTCCGGAAGGTGAGGGTTATACGCTTGAAGGTCATAAGGCGACAGATGCCGGATTTTACACCGCAACCGCCACGCTCAAAAACGGGTACAAGTGGGCGGATGGTTCTTTAGAACCCAAGGAGATTACTTGGGCGATTGGCGTTGTTCAGATACCAGTTGCAATAGATGGTCTTAGATATACAGGTAGTGAACAAACAGGCGTTGTGGAAAACGAAGCCTATGTCCTTACGGGGCATAAAGCAACGGAAGTTGGAACTTACGAGGCAACCGCTACGCTTAACAATGGCTTTGTATGGCCTGATGGAACTAAAGAACAAAAGACTGTTCAGTGGTCGATAGGTGAAGCTCCTATTCAAATTCCTGTCGCTGTTACAGGACTAAAATATACTGGCAGCGAACAGACGGGTGTTGTAGAAGCGTCAGGTTATACGCTTGAAGGTCATAAGGCTACAAGCGTTGGAACTTATACAGCAACTGCTACATTAGTCGACACTGAACATTATGAATGGGCGGACGGTACGAAAGAGCCCAAGACTATTACATGGACGATTGAAGGCACGAAGATACCTGTCGCCGTGACGGGGCTTAAATACAACGGCAAAACGCAGACAGGCGTTAAGTCCGGTACGGGTTATACGCTCGAAGGAAATACAGGCAAGGCGGTCGGGTCTTACACGGCGACGGCGACTCTTCTTGACGGCTACATGTGGGAAGACGGGACCTTGGAAGCGAAGTCAATTCCGTGGTCGATTGCCGAGGAAGAGCGAGATCCCGAGCCGGAGCCGCTTCCCGAGCCTGAGCCTGATACGGTAGATAGCCCGTCGTCGATTATCTATGTAAACCCCGCGGCGACCGGCGCAAATGACGGTACGAGCTGGACCGACGCGTATACCGATTTCTTTACGGCGCTTAAAAAGATAACAGCCGAAAAGAATGTCATTTGGTTTGCGGGTACATTTACCTGCTCTGCCGACTGCGTTGTGACGATCCCGAACGGCGTCAAGGCGAAAATCCGCGGCGGCTTTAAGGGCACTGAAGTGACTGCCGCTGAACGCGAAGAAGGTGTTAAATCTGTCGTAAGCGGCAAGACGCGCACGTATAAGACGCTTGAAATTTCGTCCGATAGCGCGCTTCGCATCGAGCGCATCCGCTTTATCGAATCTAAAGAACGCGGCATTTACAAGAAGGGTGCTGGCGATTTAACTCTCGTTGATTGTGATATGATCGCTTGCGGATATGCTCTTGGTAAATCAAATGGTCTTCCTACTCATGGGCGCGGATTCGTGATGACTGGCACTCCCGGTAAGACGAGATTGTTTGCAACTCGCTGTACCTTTGCCGGTAATCGAGTTCGCGCTTACACTGATTATGATGCCGGTAACGGCCAAGGTGCCGCTTTTATGAACCTTGCTCGAGCGACGCTTGATGATTGTCTTTTCGTAACGAACGGCCTCCCTGTTCTTAATGTCCCAAGTACTTATGGCTTTAGATATTTCAAGGGATCGGCTCTCTATGCTACGAATGCTCCAGTTACTGTACGCGGAACGAAATTCCTTTTCAATCGTGCCGTCTGTTCGCAGGAGTATGATCAGGCTTATGATGTAAATCTCATGGGCGCGACAGTCCGTTTGGAGGCCGGTACGGGCGGCAGCGTCTTTACGAATTGCCTTTGGATGGCGAATCAGAACGCAAGAGGAATCAACAATAATACTCATATAAGCCGCGGCGGCGGTGGAGAAATCTTCTTCAATCCCGGTAAAACTTATGCTGAGTGCGAAGTCGTAAATTGCACGTTCGCGGCGAACCTTAACCACATTTCGAAAAATGGCGGATGCGGGGTAAACGTTCGCTCAGGTAAGATGAAGATTTTGAACTCAATTTTCAGCGATAATATAAGTATTGCTACGGGCACTACGATCGGTAAGGATATTTATGTCGCAGATGGTGCGGAAGTGAATGTAAGTTATTCAATGCTCTCACCCGACAAAAGTGGTGATACACCCATTTTCGCGGCGGGTCCCGGTACGCTGAACATTGGCGAGGGTGTTGTCTTTGATAGGGCGAACTTCGTTTCACGCGTTGAAGAAGCTCGTTATATGCAAAGCGTAAATGCCGGTACTTACTTCTATCTCCCTGTCGCACTTGATTATCTTGTGAATCTCAATGTTCACTTGCGTGGCAAGGCCGGTTATTATGATGTTATGCAGAAAAAAGTTATCCGTTCTTTCAGTGAAAATTCTCCGGCAATCGATGCGGGCGATCCAAATAGCGATTATTCTCGTGAACCAAGCAAGATTTGGGGCAATAACGGTAAGCGCGTGAATATGGGCTTTTATGGCAATACTCCCGAGGCGGCATCTAAAGGACGTAAGGGTTTGTTTGTGTATATAGATGGCGATGGCGGACCTGTAAATACTTTAGATGTTGACGTTATCGGGAAGCCCGATAACAGCGTTCCTGTTGAAGATATTATCGTTTGCGACGGCGCGGATCATGCGGTTAAGATTTATCGCGGAACGGAAGTCGTCTGGAAATGGCAAGCCTCGACCGATAAGGCTCTCGCAGGCAATACTCATAACGATTTAAGAGGTCGATTCAACGGTCTTACCGAAGTTAGAGTTTGCGACTATAACGGTAAGAAGGTTGTCGCGATTTCTTCGAGTAACTGCGCATGGGCGATTGTTGATATGGCAACTACCAACGCTATCGCATTCGGCTACAGTAGAACGGCAGGGCAGGAGGTAAGTAATACGATCATGCCTCACTCTATTGTGCTCTTGCCGAATGACATCGTTGCCGTCGCCTCTACCTATACGATTGACCAAAATGCGCCTGAAACGAAGTATGGTTGCTACTTCTATCACATTGCCGGCGATAAGGCGAAAAGTTATCAAGATCCCGCGAAGCAGGGCGCGACATTCTTCTCGATTGAAAATCCGCACGGGTTCTATTGGGATAACGATAATAAAAAGCTTTACGTCTCGTCTTCAGAAGGTCTTACTCGTTTGAGCGTTACGTTCAACAGCGAAGAGAATAAGTTTGATATTGTAGAAGAAGCTGTCTTTGGTATTGCGCAACTTGGAGCAAAGTGGGGTCACGACCTTGCGGTTGTTCCCGGGACGAGAATTCTTGCGATGACAGCCTACGAAATGACGCTTTTCTTTGATATGGACAAGGAAGAGTGGCTCTTGGATGAAATCATTTGGCGTATGGATCAGAAGGGCTTTGATCCGCACGAGGATAAAGTACATTTCTTGGCAACTGTCCCACGCGCTAATTATGTGACCGACACGCTTGAAGTGTGGACGAAAGAAAACGGCTTTAAGGAATATCTCACCATTCCTGGAGCCAAATTCTACAAAGCCCGCTGGGCGGGCGGAGTGTTGGATAGCAAACTATGATATAAATTTTAGAAATCAAGGAGTAATTAAAATGAAAAAATCAATTCTCTTATCTTTAGTGGCTCTTATGGTTGCCTCTCTCAATGCGGCCAACACATATCGCGTGACGCCCGACGCTCCTGGCGGCGGTAATGGACAATCATGGGCAACGCCAATGACGATTAACGAGGCAGTTAATACAGTTTATAATTCTTCTGTGCATGGACATATTATTCTTTGCAAGGCGGGCGTTTATGTCCCCACGGATAAATTTACTCTAGTCCGTAATCTCACAGTGAAGGGGGGGCTTGCTGGAACTGACGATACAACGCTTGATCCCAATGGAGAGAGAACGATTATTGATGGCGATAACCGTAGTGACCTATCACCGATTTTCAATATTTCTGCAGGAGATCCATCAACATTTGAGAATCTTGAAATTCGAAATGCATACTTCAGGGCATTTCAAAAGACCCAGAAAGGCGATATTACATTCAAGAATTGTGTATTTGATTCGTGTGGGAGACAATATCCGAGCAATGTTAGTGAAGAACGCGGCGCTGCCGGTCATTGTAATGGAGCTGGGGGCGCAACAATTACGTATGAAAATTGTATCTTTTCCCGAAATACGTATGAAGGGAGTGCAGCCACAAAAGTTGGCAATGGTATCGCTCTTGCATTTAATCAATGTAAAAGAGTAATGTTTGACAATTGCCTTTTTGTTTCAAACGGTCTTGGTCATGCAGCTGTTAAATCCTCTACCCCTGCAGGAAAAAATCTTAGTGGTTTGCGCGGAGCGGCAATTTACTCCACATCTCCTTTGACAGTATGTAATACAGAGTTTCGTGCTAATAGGACTGGTATTTACACTGGAAGTATGGGTGCTATGGGTGGTATTGTCTATATTAGACAAGCAAAAAATCTTTCTGCCTTTACAAACTGCCTTTTCATGGCAAATTCATGTGAACATTGTTATACGATAGGCAACTCTACAAAAGAGGCTGGAGTCCTTGTTGTCCGTTCAGCGGGTGATGATGTAACTAAGGATTCGATAGATGTTGTAAATTGTACATTCGCATATAATTTTACGGACGGTAAGATTACATCAGCGGGTATTGATGTCGGTAGTGAGGCTGGTACTACGGCAAATATAAAAAATACGATTTTTTACGGTGCGAGAAAATCTCGTGATTCTGAAAAAGGTCGTGATATTTGGGTAAGCTCTGGCTGCACCGCTAATATTGATTACTGCCTATTTGATAGTGATGGTAAAGAAAATATTGAAAAGTGTATTGCTGGTGACGGAACTAAAACAATTGGTTCAAACAACGTCTTCGGCGACCCGAAGTTTACGCGCGCGATTACGGCGGACGAGGTTGCTTCGATTATGGTCAATAACGACACGTATTACGGCTATTCCGCTGACGCATACGAAAACGTTTTCTCGAAAGCCGACGTTCATGCGTTGAACCGCAGACTTACGGTCGATACGGGCGATCCCGCCTCGCCGTTCGCTAACGAGCCTCGTCCGAACGGAAAGCGCGTCAACCTCGGTTATTACGGCAACACACCAGAGGCGCTCAGCACATTAAGCGGAATAAGACTCATTGTTCGTTGAGGAGAGGTGGTTTTTTCAAAGAGATCAACAAAACGATCACAGCAGAAAGAGAAGAATGAAGGGGCAGGACCGCGCGGTTGCGCTGACGCGCCGCGTAGAGGCAGGAGTACAAGCTATCATGAGTTACTGTATCAATAGAGCTGTGTCAATAAGCTGACCCTTTTGCCCCCGCTGACCCTTTTGCCCCGCTCGTATTTCTTTCGCTTCGCTTTCGCTATCAGTTTGTTGAGCTCATCCCGAGCGCGTCGCCAGGCGTCAACACGCATAGAATCCAAGGCGACATTCGCCCATTCAACGACATGAAGCGGCTGTGTAATTGCAATCACGGTCAAAAGGTGGTAAAATATGTCGCATGAAAACGAAAATCTTGTCGTTGGCGGCAGCCGCTATCGCGCTGACCGGGTGTGTTTGCCAGAAAACGGAATGCTGCGCCAAGGCGGAGTGTCAGAAGGGGCTTGTCGGCGCCTGGGGCGCTAGACTCCAGTATGATGACATGAGCGCCGGCCATTTCATCTTCACCGAGGGCGAAGACGGCGCGATGAAGGCGCAGGTTCTTCTCAGGTGGGGCTCGCCGATGTGGTGCTCCGACGTCAAGGTCGAGGGCGGGAAGTTTTCTCTGCGCCATCCATACGGCTGGTACGTTGAAGGTTGCGTTTGCGGCGACCGCATGTTCGGCAAGATGGCCACTTACGGCAAGGACGGCAAGGTCAACGGCGAATTCGTGAAACTTGAAGGCTGGCGCAATCCTCCGATCTGTCCGGCGAAGACGTCCGACGCGAAATTCGGCGAACCGATAAATCTTCTTGAGAAGGGGCTCGATGGCTGGAAGGCGCTCGGGGCCGGCCGCTTCTGCTGGTCCTTCAAGGATGGCGTCCTTTCAAATCGCGTCGGCAAGGACAGTGCCGGCAAGTGGAAGGGCGGCGCGTGCAACCTCGTCACGAAGCGCGGCGATTTCTACGACTTCAATCTCACGTACGACGTGCGCGTTCCGAAAGGCGCCAATTCGGGAATGTATCTGCGCGGCCGCTACGAGATTCAGACGATCGACAGCTACGGCAAGGCGCTCGACTGCCACAATATGGCCGCTTACTACGGCCGCGTCACTCCCGTCGTCGCCGCCGAGAAGCCCGCGGGCGAATGGCAGCACGTCGACATCACGCTCTACAGGCGCCATCTGACCGTCAAGCTCAACGGCAAGACGATCATCGACAACGCGCCCGTCGTCGGCATCACCGGCGGGGCGATCGACGCGTGTGAGTTCGTCGCCGGTCCCCTCTACATCCAGGGCGACCACACCGACGCCGATTACCGCAACATGTACCTCAGAAAAGCGCTCTGAGAACGTGGACGAAATCGATTTTGACAGCGACCTCTTCGAGGATGTCACCGCGCGCGACGGCCGTTATGCCGCGCGCGCGTATGCGCTTCTGATGGATGTCGTGCACTACCTCTCGAAAGAGCGCGGTCACATGAGCGGGGCGGAAATCCTCGACGAGTTCCGTGAGCGCGCCCTCGACCAGTACGGTCCCATGACCTACACCGTGTTGACGGAATGGGGCGTGGAGCGCACGGAGGATATAGGCGAGATGATGTTCAACCTCACCGAATCCGGGCGCATCCGCAAGGATGAAGAAGACACCCCCGAAAGTTTCGTCGGCGGCTATGATTTCAAGGAGGCCTTTCTCGGGCCGTATTCGATATGAAAAAAGCATCCGTGACATTCATTGTTTCGCTGGCCGCCGCCTTGTTCGCGACGGCTGCGTTCGTGAACAACGTTTTCGCCGTCGCCAACTGGTGGCGCGCGTTTCTCGCCGCCGGCGGGAACGGCGAGGCGGTGGGTGCGAAGGCTCCCGGATGTTTCGAGGTACTCAACTGGAGCGCCGTCGACTATTCGGCGGTGACCACTCTCATTCCGGCGATCGGGTTCTGGTTCATGACGGCGGGCGCGTGGCGGATTCTGCGCAGACGCCGTGCCCGTCCCGGGGATTTCCCGTTTTTCAAAGGGTCAGACCAGCTTTATATCGCGCTCGGGCTTTTCGGCACGCTGTGGGGCATCATCGTGATAGGGTTCTACAACCTCGAAACGGTAGGGATGCCCGATTTGATGCAATGCCTTCATACGGCGCTCTTTTCGACGCTGACGGCGGTGGTGTGGGTTTTCCTCGTGGACCGTCCGATCGTGAGACCTTTCTTCACGAAGCTTCTCGTGTCGGCCGGTCTCGACGATACCGACGACGGCGATCTCGCCGCGGCCGTCGACAGGCTCGTTACGAGACTCGGCGACGCGACCGAAGCGTTCGACGCGCGGGAGAAGGCGTATCAGAACGCGTTCGAGCGCAGGCTCGCGAATTACGAAAAGGAGTTCGAGTCGCGGCAGAAGGAATACGTTGAATTTTTCAAGAGGCGCATCGACGAGCTTGAGCGGCGCGCTGAGGGTTCGGAAAAACGTCTCAAAGCCGTTCTGGACGCTCTCAAGGCCTGAAGATGAAGGAGTCCGACAGGATAGCGCTATCGCGCATCGCCGGTTCGGCGGACTCTCCGCGCGCCGGCACCGACGAGCTGCAGGGGCTTCTCCTGCAGATCGTGTTCGCGCTTCTGATGGTCTTCATCATCGCCTACTTCATGTTCGTGGGCAAGACGGAAAAGGAGCGTGAAGAGCAGGTCATGGAGCTCAATCGCCAGAAACTCACGCTCGCCCTGGAGAAAGTCGTCGACGAGCGCCGCATCCGCTACGGGCTCAACGCTCTCATGACGCAGGGCGTCGACGGCAAGCGCACGTTCGACGCCTCCGGCCATGTTCGGGACGGCCGGCTTTCGCTGGCACCGGCGGTCAGGAAGGCGTTTTCGGCCGGCAGCCGTGCGGCGGCGACGGATTTCGGCGATCAGAAGGCGCTTTCGTCTTCATGGAGCGAAGAGGCGCTTTCTCTCGCCGGCGTTACCCCGGGACAGCTCACCGACGGCGAACTCGAATGGTTCTCCGGCGAGGTTTCGGCGGCCGTCGAATCTTTGCGGCTCGACGTCAGAGGCGTTCAGCGCGCTCTTGCGGCGCGTCTGCAGAAGCAGTGGGTGGAGAACCCGAAGTCGCTCTCTTCGCTCAAACTCGCCGACAAGGGCGACACGGCGGCGTTCGCCGGCGAACTTGAAGAGGAACTCAAAAGCAGAAGTCTCGATCTCATTTCCAGAGAGACGGGATCGGAGGTGTTGCCGTGACGGGTTTTTCAGCAGTCGTGTTGGCCGCGTCGCTCGCGGCCGGAAGCGGAGAATTCGACCGCGCCGCCGCGGAAGGCGCCGCCCGCATAGCGATAGCCAGCATAAAGGAGCGCATCCTCAAAACCGCGCGTGCGTCGGACGATCTCAAAAAGGCCATGCTTGACGAACCGATGTCGGCCGTGAAGCGCTCCGACGCGGAAAATCTCTGCCGCGACATTTACCTGAAGGCTTCGGCCGAAGAACTCGCCCGCGAGGCGGGGATAGTGTTCGCCCGTCTCGCGGCGGGGCGACGCACGGAGGATGCGTTCCCGAGCGGGCTTGTCGCGACGGCGTCTGTCCTGTCCGAAAATGACATGGAGGTTATTTCGCGCGGGCCTTTCAAAAAGGCGTTTTCACGGGCTCGCGAGGAAGCGTGCAAAGAGCAGGCCGAGGGATTGGCTCTCGAAATCCGCCCGTCGATGACCGAGGCCGACAACGACGACGATACGGCTTTGGGCATCTCTCTCGCCAGACGCATCGCGGCCTCGCAGTCGCGCCCCGTGTTCGAGGAGAATTTCAAATACATTTCGGAGAAAATGGTAAAGCCGATCATAGCCGACGCCCGCAAGGAGAAGAAGCGTCAGGCCGAATACGTGCGCAGAGTGAGGAGCGATTCGCTCGCGCCGTCCGCGCTTTCGGCCGACATCGCTTCGAAGCTCGCCGCCAACGTCGCCGATCGGGCCGCCAAAGCGCCGAATCCCGCGATGGCGTGGGGTGTCTTTCCGTCGGTCACGAACGTCACGCTGCGCAACAACGTGGAGCGCCGCATAGACAGGCATTACGAGACGCTTGTCGTCGAGACTCCTCTCGGTGTGACGGGTGAATCGATCGCGGGGCAGATTCTTTCCGACATCCGCGCCCACGCAAAGCCGGCCGACAGCGAGCGCATAGTCGTGACGACGGTTTCGGCTAAGCTCCTAACCGACGCGCTCGTCGCCGCCGTGAAAGCCGCGCCCGAAAACGAGCGCGCCGAACTCACGGAGCATCTCAAAGGGCGCATGACCGCCAAGGGCATCGTCAAAGCCGCGGGGGGACGTATCGCTTCGGACGTGACGCCTCTCTGGCGCAAGGCGCGCGCGGCGGTCGTCGAGAACGAATTCGGTGAGGTATGGCCCGAGCTTCACGCCCGCACGTGGTATCCGCCGGCGGAGACGGCCGATGAGATATCCGCGCGCAGCGACTATGCCGAGGCGTTGAAGGCGTGGCGCAGGATCCCCGCTCTCGCGCCTCTCGCCGACGGCAGAGTATCGCTCGAAGAGACCGCCGAGAAGGCGGATGCGGGCGTGGCGGCGGCTTTCGAACTCGCGAGAGCCGCGATCGCCGCGCAAAGCTCGATCGTCGAAAACGAAATGCCGGGCGTTCTCAGGGAATCGATCGCCCGCAAGGACAGTTTCTGGAGCAAGACCCCCGACCTGAAGGAAATCGTCGCGATGCTGACGGCCGCGACAGAGAAACGCTGGGAGCAGACGAAAGGCGTCACTTTGTGGCCCGTCGCAGGCACGGCTCCGAGCAACGCCGAAGAGCAGCACGCCGCGCTGTTTCCGAGCGTCAGAAGAAAGATCGAATTCATCGCGCGCATCATTCTCGAAGAGATGGAGAAAGATCCTCAAGAGCGTGAAAAGCCGCCGGAGCCGAAGCCGCCGGAGCCTGTTCAGAGCGAGGATGAGAGCAAAGAGGAACTTTGCAAAATCACGTTCGAGGTAAAGGGTTCGAGCGTTACGGTCAAGGCCGAAAAAGGCGGCGAAATCATCGCCGAGCGGACCGGGAAGGCGACGGCGGCCGGGTTTGAGAATGCAGTCAGGGAAGTCGGCGCGATTGTCGGTCGCAAGGTTCTTCTGCTCAAGTGAAAACGGGGGATGACAGCGTGACGAGGATCGAGGAATTCGGCTGGAGAGGAGATCCCGCGCCCGGAATCGGACGCGTCGTCAGCGCACACGGCGATTATTACCACCTCGTTGCCGACGACGCGCCGGGCGAGATTCTCGCGAGAAAGAAGAAGTCGAGCTTTCTCTCGCCTCTTGCCGTAAGACCGATTACCGGCGATTTCGTGCGCTTCAGATACAATCCGTCTGGCGAGAGCATGATTCTCGAGACGCTGCCGCGTTTCTCCTTTTTCGAGCGCAAGGACCCCACGGCCCGCAGAAAGGCGCAGACGCTCGCCGTCAATTTCGATACGCTTTTCGTGATGATGAGCGTGAACGAGAATTTTTCGATTCCGAGGCTCAGGCGTTTTCACGCGCTCGCCGCCGACATGGGCGAGGCCGCGCTCGTGACGGTGCTTACAAAAAACGATCTTGCCGGGGCGAAGGAACGGCTTGATGAGGCGCGCGAGGCGTTTCCCGGGAGCAGGGTGACTTCGATATCGAGTCTGACGGGCGAAGGCATAGGAGAGCTTGACGAATACCTGCGTCCCGCGAAAACGGTCGCGTTCATCGGCTCGAGTGGCGTGGGCAAATCTTCTCTTCTCAATGTCCTCGCGGGCGAGGAATGGGCCGCGACGCAGGAGATACAGGAGTGGAGCGGCAAGGGCCGTCACACGACCACGAGCCGCGAGCTCGTCATGCTTCCGTCCGGGGCGATGGTCATCGACACGCCCGGCATACGCGAAATCGGGATGATCGGCGAAGAAGACGTGGTTTTCGCGAAGGGCGAGTCCACGCATCGCCGGAGGAAATGACATTTGCAAAACAGATACAGGGAGTTCTGAAATGAAAAGATTCTTCAGCGCGGTTTTACCGGCGTTCATGCTGGCCGTTTCGGTCGGGCAGATATACGCGTTCACGAATTTTTCGGATTCGATAGCATCTTACATCTCGACCGCCGACAATCCCGTCACGAAGGCCCAGGTGCAGTTCGCCTTTTCGCTCGGCATATTCTTTCTCGGCATGGGTGCGGCGTTCTTCGGCAAGATCGTCGAGCGGAACATCCGGCTATCGACCATCATCGGCACCTCGCTCTTCCTCTCCGGGCTCTGCGTGACCGCCGTTGGTGTGACCACGAAGTCGCTTGCGCTCGTCTACCTCGGCTACGGCTTCCTGATCGGCCTCGGCACCGGCGTCATCTACATCTCGCCGGTGAAGACGATGATGCTCTGGTTCCCGGAGCACAAGGCGATCGCGGCGGCGCTGCCGATCATCTCCTTCGGCCTCGGCTCCACGCTCTCGACCATCGTCTACAAGGGCTTCGGCTTCGGCGGGCCGGAGTCGCTCCTCTCGTTCCGGTTCCTCGGGCTCTACGACTTCTTCCGGGTCGGCGAGGGCGGGCTCGGCATCGCGAAGGTGTTCTACGCCTTCGCCGCGTTCTACGCGGTGCCAATGGTCGCGGCGTGCTTCCTGCTGAAGAAGCCGAAGGTGGAGGTGCAGAGCTTCGGGCACGGCA
>JAZSQE010000025.1:0-12805 GCA_045537795.1 Kiritimatiellia bacterium
CCCCCCGGTGTCAAGTCCCCCCGGACCGGCATGATCAAGCTGTGGTCCACATCTGCCGACAGATTAGATTTGCGCTGACGCGCGAGCGCGAACTACTGTTTTTAGGTTGTCATTTGTAATTTTTGGTCGCTGACGTGGCGACTTGCAAAAAGACCGCGGATATGAGACAATTGGAAGCAAAACAGAAAGGAACGCCCGTATATGTCAAGATCGCGCAAACTCCTGAGCGGCACTATTGCTCTCGCGGAGATTGTTTTCTCTCTCGGAATCCTCGCCGCCGATTTCACCGAGGGCCCGAATTCTCCCGCAACAGACTGCACGCGCAACGTCAATGCCGAGAAATGCGCCATCATGACGGGGGACAAGTCAAACGTGAAGACCGCTCGCTGCAAGCCCGAACAGCTCGAAAACTCCGGCGTGCTGCTGCTGAGTTTCGATGACCGCAATTTTGACGGCTGGATCAAGGCTCTGCCCATTTTCAAAAAGTACGGCGCGCGCGCGACGTTCTTCATCAGCGGCGAATTTTCGAAGGAAACCATCGCGGCATGCAAACGCCTGATGGCCGACGGACACTCGATCGGTCTTCACGGGCGAACGCACGCGAACGTCCCGGAATACGTCGCGAAACACGGAGCGCAGGCGTATTTCAAGAACGAAATAGACAAGCCGAAGCGCCAGACCCATGCGGCGCTCATCCCGACGGACGACTTCGCATACCCGAACTGCAGACGCACGGACGAGACAGACAAACTCCTGCTTCAAAGGTTCGACCGCCTGCGCGGCGGTCTCGGGAAAATCCGTCCGTACGACCCCAAGGGTCTGAAGCGCGACCGGTTAAAGCCGCTCGTCACGGACGATAGGGTGTTTTTCCCGGTCAAAGAGCTCGCCTCTCGCCGCGTCCTCAATTCGCTTCTCATCGGCGAATTCTACAATACCGACATCGACGATGTCTTGGCGTGCGTGAAACGCGCGGGCGAGAGAAAGGAAGTCCTCGTCCTCGCATCGCACAAAATCGAACCGGGAGCCACGCGCATCAACATGAAAAGCGAATGGCTCGAAAAAATCCTCGCGACCGCGAAAGAAAGCGGCGTAAAAGCACTCGGTTTCAGGGATATACCGCTTATCAAGTGACGACGAGCGCCTTCTTGATTACGATCGCCTCTTCAGGCACGTTCTGATGAGGGCCGGAATATCCGGTTCTCGCTTTCGCTATGTCGTCGACGACTTCCATCCCGTCTACGACCTTGCCGAAAACCGCGTAGCCGAAGCCCTGTGGAGTGGGCGAGCTGAAATCGAGAAAATCGTTGTCTACGAGATTGATGAAGAACTGGCTGGTCGCCGAATCGACGACGGCCGTTCTGGCCATGGCGATCGTTCCGCGCAAATTCTTAAGGCCGTTCATCGCCTCGTTGCGGATCGGCTCGCGCGTGGGCTTTTGGTCCATATCCTTGGTAAACCCTCCGCCCTGTATCATAAAACCGTCGATCACGCGGTGAAAGATCGTGCCGTCGTAATGACCGCTTTTTACGTAATCGATGAAATTCGCCACGGTCGCGGGCGCTTTGTCTTCATCGAGTTCAAGAGTTATCGTGCCCTTGACGGTATCCAGTGTCACCTTTGTCATTATCGGACTCCTTGGTGTTGTTTCGGGGCATATTATACCACATTTGACGCTTCAGGCGTAAATCCACTTTCTTTGCCCTAAACCGAGGGCGCTTCATCTCGCGATATCAAATCAAAGCCGGATCCGCTCTCGCGAATCCGGCTCTCCGGCCCCGAAAAGGTATATGCGTCAAAAGCTCGCCGTAAGGGAGAGCCCCCCGACGAAATTCCATGTTTTGTCTTCACCCGATCCCCATGTCGCATTGTAAGCTCTCGCCGCCTCGCGCATGTTCGAGTCGAAAAGATAATCGTAATACGCGAGATATGCGCCAAGTGAAAGCCAGTCGGTTATCGCGTACGTGAAATCGACCCTGAAAGACGTATCCATAACTCCGCCGTGGTCGAAGCCGTCGACGACATCTGGATCGTTGAAATATCCGCTCGTGCGTTTCGTATTGCCGAAGCCCTGACCTACCGAAGGGCAAACGGAGAAATCTTCCGTTATCTCAAAGGTGTGTCCGAGCGAAAAATTGACATACGTGCCTTCATCGGCCATGATGTCGCGCTCGAAGGCGAAAGTCGGCTCCAGCCAATGTCCGCCGAGCGTCATCTCAAGCGTGATGTACTGAGTATCTCCCATATCGCCCCGATAACGGTTGATGTATTCATACATATAACCGGCATCGATCCCGAGCGTACCTATCTTTTCACCCAAATCAAACTCGTGCGCAAGGCCGACAAACGCGTCGATCGTCGTATACTCTCCGGCGCGGTTACCGTAGCCGCCGCCTTTGCCGTTCCCCTTCGTCACATCGAAAATGGATTCTACCCCGATGTAGAACCAGTCGAAAAACGTGGCCCTCGCTCCCGGAACGACAATCGGATCCTTGCCGTCGACGACACCGTACGTGATATACTTCGAATCGAACCCGAGCGAGAATTCCGCCGAAACGATGTCGCTTACGGCGAATTCGCCTTTTTCGTCTTCTTCCAGTTCACCCCCGTTCGCGCAAACGCTCGCAGAAAGCACCGCGACACAGACCGCTTTGATGGGTTTCATTTTATTTACATTCCTTTCTTTCGTTTTATAGTTTGTTTTGGCTAATTTTTATTTTTTCAGAATGGGCTTCCCCCTCGTACAAGGCAAGAAGCCCTTTCGTTTTCAGATCATATCGACACGATGCTTCTTGCCGTAGGCCCAGAAGCCGCCGAACATCACCGCGAGCACGGTGCCGGCGACCCCGGCCCAGAGCGTGGAGTGCGTCACCATCACAGCGTGATAGAGCGTGGCGACCGACCAGCCCACGACGGTCAGGTAGGCGACGAAAACGATTCCGTAGCCCTTGCCGATCTCACGGAAGACAACACCGGTCGCGGCGAGACAGGGCACGTAAAGCAGAACGAAGAGGAGAAACGCGAACGCCTGATGAAAGCCCTTGGAGAAGTGCTTTCTCAAGCCCGTTATCGTCACTCTGTTGGCGTCCTTCTCCTCACCATCGGTCACGTCTTCGGCGGCGTCGGAAAATCCGAGCGGATCGAGAAGCGCCGCCCAAACGCCCGAAAGATTCGCCGGAATCGACATGAAAGCCTCCTTAAGCCCGCCGATAAGCGAATAACCGGGCTCTTCTTTTGAGGTTTGTTTTTCGCAATCGCCCGACTCGGCCGCATCGCCCTGACCGTATAGACCGTTGAGCGTGCCGATGACGGACTCTTTCGCGAAAAGCCCCGTGAAAATGGAGACTGACGCCTGCCAGTTGCCCTTCTCTATGCCGATCGGCTCGAAGATCGGCGTTATCGCCTTGCCCACGATGGAGAGAAGGGAATTTTCGCTGTCTTCATTGCCGATATTCCCCTTGGTGTCGATCGTGTTGAGAACGCCAAGAACGAGCACCATGGGAACGATGAACTTGCCGGCGCGCCAGATGAATATCTTAAGGCGCTCCCAAGTGTGAAGAAGTATGTGTTTCGGGCGCGGCAGATGATAAGGCGGCAGTTCCATGATGAAATGCGTGGGCTCACCCTGAAAGAGCGTATGCTTGAGAAGAAGTC
This sequence comes from Kiritimatiellia bacterium, assembly GCA_045537795.1. Classification (GTDB taxonomy): domain Bacteria; phylum Verrucomicrobiota; class Kiritimatiellia; order RFP12; family UBA1067; genus UBA1067. The sequence goes on from JAZSQE010000025.1 coordinate 3,652, forward strand.
CCGTGACGATGCCGATGATTATGCCGGAGATATAGATCATGAAAATCATCTTGCCGGGATTTTCGGGAAAGAACGCGACCGAAAAAAGAACCCATACGGGCAGTTTCGCGCTGCAGCTCATGAAGGGCGCCATGAATATGGTGAGAAGCCTGTCGCGCTTCGACTCGAGAGTGCGAGTCGCCATGATGGCGGGGACGGAGCAGCCGAAACCGACCAACATCGGGACAAACGACTTTCCGGGGAGACCTATCCAGCGCATGAAGCGGTCCATCACGAACGCGGCGCGTGCCATGTATCCCGAGTCTTCAAGGACGGAAAGGCACAGGAACATGAACCCGACAGGCGGGAGGAACGTCGCCACCGTCTGAAGAGCCGAGCCTACGCCGTTGGAGATTATAGCGACGAGCCAGGAAGGAGCGTTGACCTTCGCGAGCAGCTCTGCTGTGCCGCTGACAAAAAGCGTGTCGCCCGCGATATCGAAGAAATCGATGAACGCCCCGCCGACTACCTGCGTCACCCAGAAGACGAGATACATGAGAACGAGGAAAATCGGAATGCCGAGGAAGCGGTTGATGACGACCCTGTCGATCAGTTCGGAACGGTGTGTCCTGTCGGGGACGCTCTTGACGACGTCGCGCACGAGTCCGGCTATTACGCCGTAACGCGTGTCGGCGAGAACGACGTCCGGCGGATCGCCGAGCACTTTCGAACAGCGATCCACGGCTCCGTCGATGACTTCCGTCGCCATATCGTGGAAATCCACGAGAGCTCTGCGGATCATCGGATCGCCTTCGATTGCCTTCATCGCGACCCACCTCGCGTCGACCTTGAAATGCTCCGCCGTTTTCACAGAGGCTGAAGCGAGAATGTCGATCTCCTGCTCGAGCTCGTTGGGGAATTCGACTGGCACGTGCGGGACGAGCGGATTTTCCGCCGCCGCGTCGAGCATTGACTTGAGAGACCTGATGTCCTTTGAACTTGTCGCGTTGACGCCGATAACGGGAACACCGAGATGCGCGGCGAGATGCTTGAGGTCGATGTCCATGCGACGCGATTTCGCGATGTCCATCATCGTGACGATTACGAGCATCGGCACCTTGAGCTCGCACATCAGCAGCGTGAGGTAGAGATTGCGCTCGAGAGCCGTAGCGTCGACGACGTTCACAAAAAGATCCGCTTCATGCGAGAGGATATAGCCGAGAGCGGCCTTCTCGTCCTCGCTCGAAGCGGTGAGGGAGTAAATTCCCGGGAGGTCGACGAGTTTCACCTCTCCGGCGCCGGGCAGGGCGAAAAAGCCCTCCTTTTTCTCGACGGTGACGCCCGGCCAATTGCCGATATGCTGCTTCGCACCCGTAAGAGCGTTGAAAAGCGTCGTCTTGCCGCAGTTGGGATTGCCTACGATTCCGATCGTTTTCATTTGCAGCACCCTTTCTCTTTCGCGAAACTTTCCTTTTCGATCTTCTTGACCTTGACGACGCCGACCTCATCGCGGCGCAACGAAAGATGATAGCCTCTCACGGCGATCTCGAAGGGATCTCCGAGAGGAGCGACATTTATGATTTTGATCTTGACTCCGTGCGTAAGACCGAGCGCAAGAAGCTTCGCCCGATAAGAAGCGTTACCGAGCTTGTAGCCGATTATTTCCGCGAGTTCCCCCGCCTTGAGTTCATCCATCGTCATTTCGTCATCAAGCCTTTCAAAAGCCTTCTATGAGTTAGATGACGCAAAGTTTACCACAACTAACTATCACCTGTCAATAGCCTAATTCACATTTTTCCCAAAAATAATCAGGTAAGTCTGTCGCCCCAGAGCCCGGCCCTGACATCGGGACAGAACGTGGAGGCTTTTTCAATGGCGCTGCGCACCATAGGCGTTGTCAACCGTCCTGAAGAATGCGCCAGTTCCCAGATGTGACCGATGACGATCCGCTTGGGGCGAACCCTCTCGACTGCGTCCGAAACGTTCAGCGCGCCCATCGGGAAAAAGAGCCACAGATCGGGAGCTCCCCAAACGGTGCCGATCTTGTCTGCCACCGAACAGTCGCCCGTGTGATACAGCTTCCAGTCGCCCACGCGAATTTCAAACGCCGTCGTGAAATCGATGAGATAATCATTGTGATCGACGAGAGACGTGCGCACGGTCACGTCTTTTATCCTGAATTCTTTCTCCGCGCGCGTAAACCCGCCGCCCGTGGTTTCCCGATTCCACCGATAGGCGCCGTAGTTGTCAAGGAAGTTCGACACGACAAGCTTTTTGGAGGAATTCATCGCAGCGTAAAGCCCGGGATGGTAATGATCGTTGTGATTGTGCGTCACGAGCGAAAAATCGAGAAGAGGCGCGAACTCGGCCGCGCGCCTGTGGACGAGATCTATCGAAAAGAGCGTCTCGCGCGTCTTGACGATATAACCCATATTGTAAACGCTCCATACGGCGGGAACGTCCTTCACCTCAACAGTCTGAGCCTCGCGGAAAACTTTTTCAAAAGCATCTTCGACCCTTTCGAGAGACTTGAGCCCCCGGGTCATTCCGTCGGCGTAATATTGACGGAAGACCTCCGCCTTGACGAGATCGGTCTCGCGTTGCCAGACATCGAGAACATCCTCCTTGGCAACCGCCGCATCGAGGCAAGACACGACACCCAACGCGGTCGCCCCCGCCGCTCCGCAGAGGAAATCCCTGCGATCCATTTTCCCGTCTGGCTCATGACTGTTCACATTCATTCCATTTGCTTCCTTTTGATGTTTCAGTGAGTTTATTTGAAACGATCCCCCCGCCGACGACTTCGTCTCCACGGTAAAAAACGGCGCTCTGCCCCGGGGCTACGCCGAAAACGCTTTCGCGGCACTCCACAAGCATGCGCCCGTTCCCGACGGGAACCACCTTCACGCTCCCTTTCGGATCTCCCGCGCTTCTCACCTTGACAGAGAATTCTCCGCCTGCGTTTTCGTCACGCCAGACGGGGCTTGCGATTTCGAAACGCGTCTTCAGCACATCCGCTTTGAATCCGACCGTCACGACGTTGCGCTTCGCGTCTATCCCCGTCACGTAATATGGCGTGCCCCCTCCGATGCCGAGACCCTTGCGCTTGCCGTGGGTGTAGCGCCAGTATCCCCGATGACGCCCGAGCACCTTGCCGGAGAGATCGACTATATCGCCCTCGCGGTCGCTCTCGCCTATGACCGAAGCGACGTCGCCTGCGCAAAAATCCTGACTGTCGGGTTTTTCCGAGACTTCAAGCCCGAACGCGCGCGCCCTTTCGCGGACCTCGCCCTTGGCGAGCCCGCCGAGAGGGAACAGCGTTCGCGCGAGAACGGCGCGGTTAACGCGGTAGAGAAAATAGCTTTGATCTTTCGCCGTGTCTAGCGAGCGCAGAAGCGCCGCGTCGTCGCAAGAGCGCCGGATCGTCCGCGCATAGTGGCCGGTAGCGAACGCTTCGCACCCGATTTCGAACGCCGCGCGCGGCAGAAGCGAAAACTTCACCGTTTCGTTGCACCTGACGCACGGATTGGGCGTCTCTCCCGCGAGATATGTGCTTTTAACGTAATCGAGGACCTCGCGCTTCCACTCGGCCGAAAAATCGAAAACCCTGAACCCGATGCCGATCTTTTCCGCGATGGCTCGCGCCGCCGCGACCGTCTCCGCGTCGGTGTCGATCCCGACCGTCATCGTGACGCCCGTTATCTCATGGCCGTCGGCCTTGAGCATCATGGCGGCGACCGTCGAATCGACTCCGCCGGATATTCCGACGGCGATTTTCACAGATCAAGGAGTTCTCTGAACGTCTTCACTTCGGCCGTGAAGGGAGCGTCCTTCAGGCTGCCGAAACCGAAAGTGCAGAACGCGCCGTTTATTCCGGCAGCTTCGGCGGAGCGCATATCCGTCCAGTTGTCTCCGACCATCCAGTCGTCCCGCGAAAGCGTATGATTGCCCATACGTCTGGCACATTCGAAAAGCGGCTCTGCCGATGGTTTCATCTGCGCACAATCGCCGCCTGCGACGACGGCCTCGCCGAAGAATCCGGAAAGTCCGAAATGCTCCAGAATCCTAAGCGTCGCGAACCGCGGCTTGTTCGTGTTTATCCCGAGCGCCCATCCTCTCGCACGGAGCTCTTCGAGAGTTTCTTTTATTCCGGGATAAAGAGACACCTCCTCGCAGCAACGCCGCGCGTAATGCTCGCGAAAAATCTCCCACAGTTCTTCGAACGCGATTTTGACGGAGGCGTTGTCGCCGAAGCATTCGGGGATGCTGTTTTCAAGAAGATACCTGGCCCCGCATCCGACGTTGGCGACAACCTCTTCCACCGAAAGCTCCTCCAGAGAGAAATCGCGCCGCGTCAGATTGACCGCTCCGGCAAGATCGGCCTTGGAATCGACAAGAGTGCCGTCCATATCGAAAAACATCGCTTTCATTTTCGTCTACCCCTTCTACCGAAAAGGCCGGTCTGAACCGACCGGCCTTTTCGTTGATTCATCCACCGAAACGCTCTTACTTCTTGACGAGTTTTCGAACCGCCTTGTGCGAGCAGAACGTACGCTCGGTGTAGAGCTTCGAACGCCAGGACGAGGACTTCTTGATGACCTTGATCGCCTGTATCCAAGGACTCGCGAACGGAAAGAGCTTCTCCACTCTGACACCGTAGCTTTCGCGGCTGACGGTGAAGTTGCCGGTTACGTTGCCGCGGCCGTTGTCAATGGCGAGAACCTTGCCTTCGAAATCCTGAACGCGGAACTTGTCGCCTTCCTTAATCTTGATGGAGACTCGAACGATATCGCCGGTATGGAATTCGGGATAGTTCTTCTCGGCGAGAGCCTTTGTCTGCTCGGCGTTTATCTTGTCAATAAGCTTGATACCCATGATTCACCTCCTTAAGGCTCAGGCCTTCTTTTCGGCAGGCTTCGCCTTGCGCGCGTGGTGGGGTTTGAGCTCGGGATTGCGGGCGCGGCGGATGAGGCTGGCGACGGTCTCCGACGGCTGTGCGCCCTGCTTGAGCCAGTAATCGATGCGCTCGAGGTTGAGCTTGAAATTGTCGTCCTTGATCTGGGTGTCGTACCAGCCGAGGATCTCGATAAACTTGCCGTCACGGGGCGAACGCGAGTCGGCCGCGACGATACGATAGGCCGCATGGTTCTTGCAACCGGTGCGACGCATTCTGATTTTAACCATTGTCTACTCCTTTTCAGTGGATGAAATTGGCGGGTAGTATACCATATCCCCCCCTGCTCTTGCAAGGGGTAAAAAGATAAGCCGATTTTCAAGGGTGATGCACATCCTCAACATTCATCATCCTCTTTTGAATTTTCACGGTAATGCCATATACCGGATCGACCAAACTTATTAAAGATCCCTCAACAAGAGCCTTCGACAGACATTTCATTCAATTGCACCGATCATAGAGCCGAATCTTGACATTCTCCAAAACCAAATCTTCCACCTTGTTCGTCTGAAGCAGATTTTCATCGTCTTTCCTGTTGGTCGAAACAAAGAAATACTTCCGCTCGGAGTTGGAAACGTGTGTAAAGGGACGGATCGTGAACTCGCTGTCGGAAATGCATATATTCCTGAGCTTGCCCGTCGTATTGCCGTTAAAAACGATCGGCAATGACGACACCCCTTTAATGTTCGACATCCTTATATTTTCCAATACGCCTTTATACGTCACCTTTTTCGAAAACAGATAATCCAAAGTGACGTAAAGAAACGACAAAGCCTCACCCCTTATATTATCGAAAGAGATGTCCGATATCGACACGCCTGAACTCTTATCGCTGAATTTCGGATTGATATGAATGCCGCCGCGCGAATTATTCAGGACCACATCGGAAAATCTGCAGTTTCTTATCTCGCCGCTGCCGACGCCGACGCGAACGGCATTGGCGTAGTCGCTGCGCAAAATACAGTTTGTGACAACGACATTTTCGCACGGCTGCGGCTTTCTCAGTCCGCGAGAACCGGCACGCACGGCGATCGCGTCATCGCCCGCGTCAACGAAACACCCGGAAACGAGCACACGATTGCAGCAGTCGATATCGATACCGTCCGCATTCATTATATCGCCGCGAGTGTATACGCGCACGCCCTTCACAACCACATCGTTGCAGCCGTGAAACATCAGGGACCAGAATTGCGAATCGCGGATAACGGTATTTTCGATGCGAACGCGATCGCAGCCGTTAAACCAAATCAGCTGTCCAGGATATTTTTTCGCTTTGCGGAGAAACGTTCTTGCCCCGGCCATCTTAAAGGTACCCGAGCTTAAAAACGCCGCGCCGTTACCGTCGATCACCCCTCCTTCGATCGTCACATCCGATTGGTCTACACAACATATCAAATGCGCCTCGACCTTGCCTTCCTGCGAAAACGGAGAGCGTTCCTCGCAGATGGGACGTATAGGCCATTTTGAAATATCGTGATGCCCTTTAAGAACCGCATTGTCATCAAGACGCAACGCGACGCCGGACTTGAGATACAACGAGCCCGAAAGATACACGCCGGGAGGAAAATACACCGCTCCGCCCGCATCGATCGCCCGCTGGATCGCCGCCGTATCGTCGGCAATGCCGTCGCCGACGGCGCCGAAGTCCTTGACGTTCGACGCATAAACATGGTGAAATATCGTTACCAATGCACTTAATATCAAAAGCTTCATATTTCTTCTCTTTTTAGTTGATTATCATGTCGAAATAACATTCTCGATTTTCGCTTCGTTCCGCGAAAACTCAAATATGCGCATCACCCGCCCCGGAAGATGCGAAAAAGCCTATCGCAGAACTCCGTTCTTTGTCGGCTTGCCCGTTGCGAAGCCGGTTGCACCAAGCCAAATCGTATTCCCCTGTATGTGCGGGAAAACCTCTGTGTACGAAACAGCATTCATGCTCCCAATGATGAGGAACTGCTTTGCGCTCTTTGCGTTCTTTGTAGCTAAAACACCCTCTTCGCTCTCTGCATCTCCGCGCCTCTGCGTCTCTGCGTTAAAAAACTTCTTGCTTGCGGCGGCGTAGCTCGTGGAGATGAGTTTCTTCAAGCCCAGCCGCTCGAAGTTCTCGGCGAAGAAGCGCGTAAACTTGCTCCATTCGGGGTCGTCGCACGGAAGCAGCACCGTCTTACCCCTGAACGTATCAGGATCGTAGTCGAGATAAGCGTTTATCTCCTTCTGGATGTCGTTGTACTGCGTGTAGAACTCGTCGTTCTTCGCGCTCTTCGCCGCCGACAGCGTCTTGTTCTTGCTCATCGTTATTCTCCTTTCATCGCCCCAGGAGTTTCAGGCGATTGATCGTTTCCTCGTCCTCCAAGTTTGTGTCATTTGGGGTGGGGTTGAAATAGATGCCATTGTCGTCGCCCAGAAACATCAACTTCAGCAATCCGCCTTTCATTTCACCGCAGATTTTTCCATAGTGCGCAGACACAAATTTCCCCTCTTCGTCTACAACACACCTTGTCCTAAACACAATGTATTTATCCTCAGGCAACCTGTCAGTAGTCTGCCGATTCGGCGAAATTCCCCTTGCCCCATGACTGATGAACGTCATTGCGCGATCAATGTATGACGCATCATTTGTTGAGGCGGCATAGCAACTCTTCATGTCTGAGTAACCGTCCTTTGGCATCTCATAATATCCGGCATACGGAATATTGGCAAATGACATCTCTGTGACGGTATCCCAAGTAAAATGATCTATCACCTCGCCGCTGAACCTTACCTTGACATCCTGAAATTTCCCAGCACCATATGGTTCGCACCATTGCCCCGTCTCAAGATCCAGACCTATCCACACATTGGTTGCCGGAGCGCGAAATATACCATTATGCCACTTCATGTCAACTGGTTTTTTCTTCCGCTTTACCACAAGTGTACGCCTTTCTCCATACGGCTGCCACTCCCCATCTTTGACCAATGGGGACACACCCTCGCGCCAATCAAACTTTACCTTTTCCCATGATATGTAGAATCCCTCCTTGCGTACACTAACCGCCACCTCACTTCCAACCTTGTCTTCGATAACAACGACACCATTCTCGTCTGTAGATTTGTCGCCACTCCATCTCTTACGAGGATAGTCATTTTGCCAACAATAATGGACAAGCTGATTGGTAATAGGCACACCCTCATCATCCACTATCCTATAGATCAGCTTTGCTTTCGCGCCCTTACACTGCGCCTCCTGAACCTCTGGTGTCGTCGCAGCGTCATATGCAGCCTGAAACTCAGGGCTGAATTTATGTACTTTCGCAAAAGTGGAAAATGCCACGCCTGCGAACACTATCGTCAACATTATCTTCCGCATTTCATTGCTCCTTTTTCTACGATGTTTGTAAATGCTGGATATACATGATAGTAGGCCATATTCTTAATATCCGAGTGAAGCCAGGGCATAAAAGTGTTGGGGTCGGCTGGATCTATTCTTCCCCAACCGTTTGCCCGCTTCAAGGGTGCATTCAGATTAAAATCCATTTCTAATTCACTTTCATGAATCGGCACCTTCCCCGCAGGGCTGGAAACGGCTGGAATATGGAACGCAAGGATGTCGGCCTTGTCGTAATCCGAAATCGTCGAACTGAACATCGCCGACACGCCGCGATCAAACACGGCGTTGGTGGCTATCGAGCCGTCCGCAACCATTGCGTTTGCACCTGCGGCGGAATACCTAACCCAGACCGTTTCATTGTTGATATTGGTTGTCCAGCAGTGGAATCCCCATCCTGCGGAAAGCGATCCTGCCGCGTTTACGCCCTTGAACACCTCCTGCTTCTGCCAGGGGAAGGCGTCAAGCTCAAGATTCGGATGAAAGAACGGCCAGTCAAGGTTCAGCGTCGGCCAATGGAACACCCCTGTCGTCACTCCGGGCGTTGAAGAGTTCTCGGCAAACACCTCGTCGTAAATGCGATTTTCACCGTCGGCGGCGACGTATTCAAACTTCAATTTGCACGAGCCGGGGGTAGACGAGGTCAGAATAACATTAATTTCCCTTGTCTTATTAAAGCGGCGCAAAAGGCTGCGCCATTTTCGCATTGACAAGTAACGCACGGGACGGGATTGTGAATCAAGCAGTTTTTCACTTTCATGAAAGATGCCGTTCTCTTCTCGCCAAGCCGGCAGCCATACCTGAAAATCACCGGTCACGTTTTCAAGCGAAATCTTAAAGACGCCATTCGTCAT
>JAZSQE010000043.1:0-17393 GCA_045537795.1 Kiritimatiellia bacterium
ATGACGAATGGCGTCTTTAAGATTTCGCTTGAAAACGTGACCGGTGATTTTCAGGTATGGCTGCCGGCTTGGCGAGAAGAGAACGGCATCTTTCATGAAAGTGAAAAACTGCTTGATTCACAATCCCGTCCCGTGCGTTACGTGTCAATGCGAAAATGGCGCAGCCTTTTGCGCCGCTATAAAGACGCTTCGAAGATTAACGTCATTCTGACCTCGCCTACCCCCGGCTCGTGCAAATTGAAGTTTGAATACGTCGCCGCCGACGGTGAAAATCGCATTTACGACTTCGCGGAGCAAAGGATAACGTCGATAAATCCGCTGCTGCTCGCAGACTATAACAGAGACGGGAAGATTGATTCTGTTGATGTCGAATACTGGATGCTCGGTAGAAAGTTTCGGTATTGGGTAAACGAGTGTAAAGTTAAAGGGGCTGTCTGGGAAGAGCCTTCGCTTTTTGATGCGATAGCGGATATTCTTGTCGGGAGTGATAATTGGCGCAATCAGCATGTAGACGGTGCGTACGATCTGATAAATCTTTTCCCGATTGCCGTTGGTTTTGGGCCGTTTCTTTCTGCCTGGGGAAGTGAGCTCCAGTTCAAAATTACTACTGAATACGGAGAAGATATTTTTAATTATACGTTTGCCAATATAAATCATTCTTCAGCAGGCTCGATTCGCACATCGCCACAGGTCGACATCAATAACAATTCGTTGACCAATGCGGCTCTAGCGATTTTGGAAAGAGACGGAATCATTATTCCGAAAAGTCGGGCGATGTCTTATGGGCAAAACTCATGCCTTATGGTGGCGGAGGCAAGAAAGGTATGTGATTGCAATTTGAAAATCTCGGTTTTGGTTCAGGGAGCGGAAATGTATTGCTGTAAACTGCCCGTTAAAACATCAAGCGTAGATGACATGTTCAGATTTGTCAATATCCGTGGCGCTTACGAAAACGAAATGACTCAATTTTCTGGTGTCGCCGCGCCGTTAAATAATCCTGATTATGAACTTGCAGATAAAGACGTTTTCTTCGTGCACGGATTCAATGTTGATTTTGACGGCGCGAAAAACTGGAATCGTGAGATGTTTAAACGATTCTGGGTTTCTGGAATGAATGCCCGTTATTGGGGCGTTACGTGGTCGGGAGATTATCATGTGATCAGTGAAAAATTCAACGGGCTGCATTATCATCGCGATGTTCGTCAGGCTCTTTTGACTGCGCCGACATTCAGAAACCTTGTCAATGTGCATGGTCGCGATGCAGTCGTAATCGGACACTCCCTCGGCAACATGGTAGTCTCGGAGGCTCTTCTTAAAGATGCGAACGCAAGAGCGTACATTATGCTTGACGCGGCGGTCGCGTCCGAGGCGTATAGGCCGGAACTTCAAGCGGACAGTATGGAGGTTTTGGATAAGTATGTTCATTCTGATTGGGATGGATATAACGAGCGTTCCTGGGCTTCGAATTGGTATACATGGTTTACGAACGATGTCAGTGACGCTCGCGGAAAAATCGGTTGGGCTGGACATTTTGCGCCGCTTTTGAATAAAGATAGCCTAGAGGTCTATAATTTTTATTCTACGGGAGATGAGGTGTTTGAAGAGGCATCGGAAGTTCCCGGGCTTGTATCAGGCGTTTTCCATTGGCCTACATTCAGTTTCAACTGGCCGTTTATCAATATCGATTTGACGCTTGACGCGTATCCGTGGCAAAAGCAGGAGGTTTTCAAAGGTGTTAATGCCGCAGGTTCATTGTCGGCGGGTTGGGGATTTCATTGTTGGTCTACAAATATTAACAGCGAGACCGTATGTATAAAATATTCCGCTGCTGATGCGAACGCGATGGTCGCGGACGGGTCTATCGTCACTAATGCCGTGTTTGATCGTGGTGTCCCTGCGATGTTCAAGACGGCAATGACGGATTTTGAAGTCGCCGATATCCTCGCGTTTCACATTCCCGCCATTTCAAGTCCAGCTGGGAAGGTTCCAATTCGCGATTCGCACTTGAAGAAAGACTTTAATCTTAATGCCTCCGCACAACGAGCGAACGACTGGGGACGCCCTGAACCATCGGGACATTCAGCGGGTCAGCTTATGCCGTGGCTCCATTCTGATATTAAGAATATGGCTTACTACCATGTCTATCCAGCATTTACCAACATCGTGGAAAAAGGAGAAATGAAATGAAGCGATTGATTTTGTCGATGACAGTCGTATGCACACCCTTTGTGGTTGCGCTTGCGATACCTAAACACAGTGCGACATTTTGGGAAGCAAACAAGCCTGAAGTTCAAGAGGCTCAACGGAAAGGTGCTGAGGCTAAGGTCGTTTATCAAGTAGTTGATGATGAGAGCAGTCCCCTTGCGAATCAAAAAGTAGGTTATAGATTCCAGAATGACTATCCTCGAAAAACATGGGGTGGATATGTCATAACTGACACTAATGGTGTCGTTGTCTTGCAAGACAAGGTTGGTAGTCAAATGATGGTATCGGCAAGCCGAGAAGGATACTATGGAGCATGGGACAAGATATTGTTCTTCTGTCGCGAAGGTGTCTCGCCACTCGTCAAGGACGGCAAGTGGCAGCCCTACGGTGAACACCGTACATTGGTTGTTAAGCGTATAAAGGCTCCTGTTGAGATGAAGTTTCACAATTGGGGGAGTGACGGTTATCGCGCACCTGCGACAAATGTTTGGATCGGGCTTGATTTTGAAGCGGGGCAATGGTGCAAGCCATACGGAAACGGTAAACATGATGATGTATTGGTGCGGTTCAGCGGCACCATTGTTGACGATTTCACTTGGGACACAAAGACCGAGATTTCATTTGAGAATGTTCCTTATGCTGGGTTCTATATGATGCAGAAAGACGCTTTTTCGACCATGAAAACTTGTTACACGGCGTTGACGAATGACTCGGCGTATGCCGAGCGTATGATTACATTCACAAGCAAAGGAAGAAAGGGTATCTCTCCCAATAAGCAGACGACTGATAAAATCGCCGCCGACAAATACCTAGTATTTCGCACTCGCTGTATCATTGATGAAAAGGGCCGACTTGTTTCAGCGCATTATGGCAAGATCAATGGTGAATTTGGCGGATTGCTTGAACTGCTGTTCAATACGCATGATTCCGCGGCTGACGAAGCTGGAATCTACTTGAACATGACGCCAAACGACCCGAATATAGAGGATGGAAGAAATGTCAGGCTTTTGTCACGTCCAGGGAAATAGCCTCACGCGAAAGATGGGTCGTAAGATGAAGAAACAAATTCTTGCGTTAATGACTTTGGCTATGGCATCAGGGTGTTGTGTCATGCCTGAGGCTATTCCCCCATGTGAAAGAAAAGGCCAGCTCTACTGCTATACTCGCCATGCGTTTGATGGAGAGGAACGGCGAGTTCGGTTAGTGGGGTGGGCTTTAAGGCCGCTGAAACCTATGTTTGGGAACAACAATAGCGGTAGTTGGCCTAATCCGGGGCCGATTGAATTGTTGTTTGCTTTAGGCATGTTACCGGTCGTGATGATTGATCCGTTGGTGGTAACTCCTGTAATTGATACCGCATTCGTGCCATACGACTTGTATCAGAAATATGAATTGCAGTCGCGTTATGAAACTTGTAAAGCGCAAATCGTCAAGACGCCCGAAGCCATCTTGTCGATTCCAATAGAGTTTTATCCTGCTGATGGAAAGAATATATACCTTGGTGGACGGCTAAAACGTACACCAGAATTTCAGGCCTTGGTCGATGCCTTGAATGATGAGAGTATTGTTTTCCCAGAGGATACGTTGCTGTCATTTGTAGAAAGACACCCGTGGGATCGTTGTCATTCTGAAATAGCACTTGTTTTCTCGCGCGCAGAGTTATCGTCAGAATCGCGGCGAAAGTTACATCAAAGAATGCGTGGCTGTGCTAACACATGGGGTTATGATATGGGAATAGCTTTTTATTCCCATGAAAACACACCTGTCGAATTGGTCAAGGAAGCTCAAGATTGGCAGGAGAGTACGATGTATTTCAAGCGATGTGTAGAGGCGCGTCTTCAATCCAACTCCCAACGACACAAACCTTGAGCCGAAGAGGTGATTAATCCTCCGAGAGAGCCGTAAGGATTGTTATTGTATAATATCAGCGATGGGAAAGGAGATTTGAAGATGACGCAGAAGCAGTCGGCCCGTAAGTTTGTCGAATACTGGACATTTCAACGCGGTAGCGAAAAAGGCGAGGATCAGCAGTTTTGGAATTCTCTTTTGGCTGAAGTGCTGGGATTGGAGGATGTAAAATCTCATGTTCAATACCAAGTGCCCGTCCCCATGAAAGGGACGACAAAATTCCTCGACCCGGCAAGCGGCTCCGGTAATTTTCTTACGGAAACATTTATCTGTCTTCGCCGCTTGGAAAACAAAATCATTGCCGCACTTCAACAAGGTCAAGGGGAGTTTGATCTTGGAACAACGGTGAAAGTGTCGATTTCTCAGTTTCATGGAATTGAAATAAACGACTTCGCTGTTTCTGTCGCAAAAACGGCGATGTGGATCGCCGAGGCGCAAATGCTCAAAGAGACGGCGGAGATACTGCACCGCGAACCGGATTATCTGCCGCTCAAAGATTATGACGGAATTGTTGAGGGCAATGCGCTCAGGATGGAGTGGCCTTACTCCAACTACATCATGGGCAATCCGCCGTTTGTGGGGCATCAATATCGAAACAGGGAACAAGCCGAAGATATGGATAATGTTTATGCCGATTGCAAGGATGTAAATTACGGTAAGCTTGATTATGTTTGCGCTTGGTATAAAAAGGCTGCGGATTATATTTTAGGAACCACGGAATACACTGAAAACACGGAAAAGAAATCTTCCGTGTCTTCCGTGATTAAAAATACCAAATGCGCATTTGTGTCGACCAATTCAATCTGTCAGGGTGAGTCGGTGGCGGCAATGTGGAAGCCGCTTTTTGAGATGGGCTTGGAAATTGATTTTGCGCATCGTACATTCAGGTGGGACAATGAAGCGCAGGCAAAGGCGCATGTTCATTGCGTGATTATTGGTTTTGGGGTGAGGGGAGATAAACTCACGCAAAGTTCGCAAAGTGTAGAGAAAGAATCTCCGCGAACTCCGCGTCTCCGCGTGAGAAAAATATTTGATGGTGATAAGGTGATAGAAGCGGAGCATATCAACGGCTATTTGATGGATGGACCAGATGTATGGGTCGAAAGCCGCACAAAACCGATTTGCAATGTGCCAAACGTAATAAAAGGAAGTAGTCCTGTTGATGATGGCAATTTCTTTCTTGCAAAAGAAGAGGTTGATGAGTTAATTAAAAAAGAACCCAAGGCTCAGAAATATATAAAAAGATTTTATGGGGCGAGAGAGTATTTACATAGCATAGATCGCTGGTGCTTATGGATAGAAGGTGCGTCGCCATCTGAATTAAAAAGTATGCCAGATATAATGTCTCGAATCGCTAAAGTTAGAGAATTTAGGCTTAAAAGTACTAAAGCTGCGACGAGAAAATACGCTGATTATCCTACAAGATTTATGGAAATGAGGCAACCGAAAACTGATTATATTTTGATTCCTCGTCATACATCAGAGGGGCGAAAATATATTCCTTTTGGTTTTATGTCTTGTGATATTATTTGTGGTGACGCAAATAATATGATTCCTAATGCGTCTTTGTTTCATTTTGGCGTTTTGACCTCATCAGTTCACATGGCGTGGGTTCGTTGTGTATGCGGTCGAATAAAAAGTGATTATCGTTATTCTAATGACATCGTCTACAACAACTTTCCGTGGCCGAAGGTGGGGGAGTTTAGCCGTGTAGAGGGGGAGAGTGTGGAGAATGTTTTAGACAGGATTAACAAGATTGACAGAATTGGGGATGATGAAAATCCTGATAATCCTGTAAATCCTGTCAAAAAAACTCTACATTTCTACACTTCTACACGGCTAAACAATTCCGTGTGTTCCGTGTCTTCCGTGGTTAAAAATATCACTCAAACCGCCCAATCAATCCTCGACGCGCGCTCTCTTTATCCCGATAGTTCCCTCGCCGATCTTTACGACTCGCTCACAATGCCGATAGAACTTCGTAAAGCTCACGCCGCCAACGATGCCGCCGTCATGAAAGCTTACGGCCTCGCGCCTCATACAAGCGAACCTGAAATTGTTGCGCATCTCTTTAGGCTCTATTCCGAAAAGGTGAGTTTATGATATGTAATGCGTTTCATCTGACACTTTTGGCGAGTCTCCTTCCGTTTTCCGCGTTTGCAAGGACATTCAACGTTTCGCCTTTGCCTGTGTCACCTTATGCCGATACTGAGATTACAACGAACATCCCTCCTTGGCTTTATCGACCAGATTGGAATTTAATGCGCGTCACTCGACGCGGAGCAGGTGCACCAGCCGAATGGCTTAGTTGCGATATAAAGTACAGTCATTTTTATATTATCGTCAGGTAGACTATTGCGCCGATTCACATCTCCAACGTTTCGGGGACATTCCGAAGCGTTCCTTGAAAAGGTGGGAGAATCTGTTCTGCCCCGAAAAGCCGGATCGCTTGGCTATTTCGGAAATAGAGTAGCTCGTTTTGCGTAAAAGGCGTTTGGCTTCGTTCAGCCGGGCGCTTTCTATCGCCTGGTGGATCGTTTTTCCTTCAAGTTGTTGGAAGCGAAGTTCGGCTAAACGTCTTGAAACTCCGAGATATTGGACGATGTCGGCTATGCCGTAGTGGTTGGTCTTGTTGTTTTCGATGAATTTCTTGATGTTGCGCACCATCGTTGTCGCAGGTAACGTCGATTTTGATGAAGTGCGCTCCGCAATTCCGACGGGGGCTATGAAAATGTTTTCATCGGGGCTTTTCTCGCCTTCGATCAGTTTTTTGATTTCAAGGGCGGCCCTTGTGCCCATCATCGCATGGCCGGGAATGATGCTGGAGATGGGCGGGTTGGCGTGACAGACGAGAAACATGTCGTTGTCGGTGCCTATGATGGCGATCTGTTCGGGGACTTTCATGTGCAAGGCGCTGGCTGTGTTTAGAACTTTGACGGCGTATTCGTCGCTGGCCGCATATACGCCCGTAGGTTTCGGAAGATCGCGGATGAACGATTCAAGCGAGGCGTCTTTTTTGTCGGTGTCTTCGGTCGAGGTCTGAGGCGTAAAGCGCGTGCAGGTTTTGCCGTTTGCTTCCAATGCCTTTGTGAAACCGTTGCATCGCTCGAGATACCACGAATCTTTCGATTTTGAAACGCATGCGAAAGAGGCGTAGTTGCCGTTTTTCAGAAATACCGACGCGGCCTTGCGACCGATGGTTTCATTGTCGTTGTGGATGTATGCGGTCGGGCCGGTGCGTTTCGACAGAATCGGCGATACCAGATTGACTAAAACTACAGGCAGCGGTGTTGCCGCGAGAGCTTCAAGCGCGTCGTCGGATGACGGGAATGTCGCGATTATTCCGGCGAAACCTTTATCGGCTGCGGATGAGATCAATTCGGCCGTGAAGTCTTCTCTGTATTGGACAAGATGCATCTGCCATTTTATATTCCTTTCAAGGAATTTGAAGATTCCCGACAGCATATCTCTGCCGGAGGCGTACGAAATGCTGATCGCGACAATGATTTTGTTGATGTTATTTTTATTCTGCTTGTTCATGATTGACAGTATAACATAATGGTTTATGGCTTGTTAAGTGTTTTTGACATAAAAAGTCTTGCGCGAAATAACATATTGTAATCGCAGTCCAGTTATATTTTTTTGATATAATTACCGCTCAAGCTTTCATGGGCGTTTGAAATGTTCGGCATAAATTGAATCAATAACTGAATTAAGAAAGGAATGACAGTGACAGAATATGTTAAAAACGCGGTGACCGCGCTTGCGCTTTTTATGAGCGTAACGGCCGTGCCGTTTGACGCGTCCGGGTTTACCGTCGTCGAAAATTCGTCCGCCAAAGCAGCCATCCGTCTCGCGGACAATTCCAGCGGAGCGAGGTTCGCGGCGAAGGAACTTCAGAAATACGTCAAGGCGATGAGCGGGGCGGAGCTGAAGGTTCTCGCGACGAACGAGGTTTCGGGTTGCACGATTCTCATTTCGAACAACCGTAAGGGCCTCAAGCGCGACGAGATATGTCTTAAGGTTTCCGCCGACGGAGCGACGATGGAACTTTACGGCGAAGGTCCTCGCGGCGCGATCAACGCCGCTTATGAACTTTTAGAGCGTTGGGGCGTGAGGTTCTTCGGCGTCGATCCCAAGAGTGACAGGATTCCTTCGAAGACCACGCTCGCCGTGCCGCGCGATCTCTCCTACAGCTACGCGCCGCCGTTCGAGCAGCGCTTCCCCGGTTCGATTCCCCTCGACCGCAATGTCGGGCCCGCGTGGGCGGTCAAGCTGCGCATCAGCCGCGAGTACGGCAAGATCGGCGGTAAGCGCGACGCTCAGATGGGCGGCGGCCATTCCTTGGGGAACAAGTATTATATCAATCCCCAGAAGTACTTTGAAGCTCACCCCGAATGGTACGGACTTGTCGGCGGAAAGCGCACGAAGGGAGCGCAGCTTTGCCATTCAAATCAAGAAATGCGAAAGCAGCTCTTGGAAGAGGTAAAAGCCAAACTTAAGGCCCGCAAAGATTCCGGGGCGTTCGATTTGGACGGCATAACTTACGTGAGCCTTTCGTATCTCGACAGCAACCGCTTCTGCAAATGCCCCGAGTGCAAAAAGCTTCTCGCCGAGTGGGGCGGCTCGCGCGTGGGCCCGCTTCTTGATATCTGCAACTATGTCGCCTCAGGTATTGAAGAAGAATATCCTAAGGCGCGTATTCTAACTCTCGCTTATTGGGATTGGGTCGAGCCGCCTAAAAAGGTGCCGAGAGAACTTCACCGCAACGTATACGTCACGATCTGCCAGAACGGCAACAAGGCTCTGCCCGTCAAGGTTCAGCAGACGCCGATGCGCCGTTTGACCGAATGGGGCAAGATCGCGCCCGGGCGACTTACAATCTGGGATTGGGATGCGTGTTTCCGCAATTATATCACGCCTTATCCCATATATCACCTTTACGCCGACGATTTCAAGACGTTCCGCGATCTTGGCGTAAAGCGCGTCAGCACTCAGATGGAACACGGTGCCGTCTTTGCCGATTTTGTTGAACTTCGTACATACCTTTACGCGAAGCTTCTTTGGAATCCTGAACTTGATACTGACGAGATGGCCAAGGAGTGGATCGATCACTGCTGCGGCGCGGGCGCCGCCGAAATCAACGCTTATTACAAGCTTCTCGAAAAAGCCGTATGGGGCGATGAACCCAAGAAGCGCAAGACGCGCGTCAGCATGCACGGTTACAATCCCGGCAGATGGTGGCTCAGCGCGGCGAATCTCGCCAGATCGTTCATGCTTTTCGAAAACGCGCTGGCGAAGACCGAGGGCGACAAGTTCACCCGTTCGAACGTGCGCTGCTTGAGCGCCGGCATGCTTATGCTCGTCATTGAACGCTACGACGAGGTCAAGGCCGTTTTCGAGGAGGCCAGAAAGTCGATGAACGATCCGGCGGTCGCGAATATCGCGCTTCCGAAGCGTCTCGAACTCGTAGCCAGATTCGAGGCGATCGGCAAAGATTTCTATAGCTGGTGCTGGCGTGAAGGTCCGCAGCCGCGCAATTTCGCAAGTCTGCTCAAAAGCCTGAAGGAGGGCACACGATGAATTTCAAAATTTTCTGCACGCTCGGTTTCTGTTCCGTCGTTTTCGCGTCGTCGGCAGGCAACGTCTGGAATTTAGGCGATTTCGAGAAAAGGCGCGGTTGGCCTATCGTTTCCGAAGACGGGGCTAAAAAGCTTTATATAAAATGCGCTCCTCAGACGGATTATTCTTCCGGCGTCATTGAGCTTTGTGCGCTTGGTTCTGATATATCGGGAGCGCTTGATTTAAGAGGGCTTAAGCTTAAATCCGATAAGGGCATTATTGAAGTAAAGTCGCTTTCAATCGGCAAGAATCTTCTTCGCAAAAATTCGGCCGTGAGCGAATTTTACGCCGACAAGGTCTCTTCTGTCGGATACTGCGCATTTTCTCGCGCCGAAAAGCTTGAGCGCGTAATCTTGTCGGGTTCGGCAGATACTATTCCGAACGGCTCCTATGCGACCCATCCTGCGATTCGCAGTGGCGTATTTTCGGATTGTCCCGCTCTTAAGGAGGTCGTGCTGGATCTGCCGCTCAAACGCATCGGTGACGCCGCGTTCGCGGGTTCGACGAATCTCTCGAGCGATGTAGCCAAAATCGTTCCGCGCTCGATTGAGAGTATCGGCACGTCGGCGTTTTGGAACTGCCCGCGTCTGCGCGGCGAGCTCGTGACGGATCGCATAAAGTCGGTCGGCGGCACGGCGTTTCTGTGCGCGGGGTTCGATTCGATCCGCCTCGGTTGCGACGACGCTCTCGCGGAATTCCCCAAGGGCGGCAGCTCCGGAGGCGTTTCGTACGGCGTATTCACGGTCTGCCCGAATCTCACCAATCTCGAGGTGCGAGCGGCAGGGCTTGTTTCTTTGGGTTCCAATAACTTTGCCGACATTCCGAATCTGAAACGCGCCAAGTTCGACGCGCCGAAGCTCGAAGTCATGGGCGAGACGCGCGGCTGCTGCTCGGGGCTCAGGAGCCTTGAAGTGATTGAAATGAATACGCCGCACCTGAGAGTGATCGGCGAATCGTGGCCGCCTTTCAACGCGTCGCGCTCCCTGAAGGAGGTAATCTGGACTGGTCCGGCGCCGAGACTCGGGCCGTTCAAGCGTCTCTTTAACGGTGTAAGACCTGTAGCCAATACAGCCGAAAAAGCGAAGCCCTGCGTCATTAGAGTAAAGAATTCCGACGGCTCGTGGGAGGCGCTCGCTTCGGAGTATGAAGGCGTTGAAGCGAAGTTCGCCCCCGAAAACTGTGTCGGCGTAATGTTCGCGTCGTCGCGCAAGGCTTGGCTTATAATTGAAAAATAAGGAGAAATAAAATGTCTAATAAAATACTGAAGGTCGTCTCGTTGTCGATGCTTGCGGTACAGCCGCTTTTCGCGTCGGGCGATTTCATCATCGCTACAAACTCAATGCCGAAAGCGGCGATCGTGGTCGCCGAAGACGCGCCCGTGGCAGTCAAATACGCCGCGGGAGAGCTCGCCAAGTATCTCAATAAGATGACGAAGAGCTCGTTCCCGCTGACATCGGCGCCCATCGATGGCTGGAATACGATTGTAGTCGGCGGCAAGACCGATCAGAAGGCGTTCGACGGGATCGACATCCGCCTTTCGAAGGATTCGCGCACTCTTACGATCGCGGGCGAGCGTCCGCGCGCCGTCATCTACGCCGTCTACGATCTTTTGGAGACGTTCGGCTGCGGTTTCTGGACGCCGAATTCCGAAACCGTCCCGTCGTCGCCCAACATTTCGCTTCCTGCCGGATACGTCAAGCGCGACGCGCCCGCCATGCGCTACCGCTGCGGCAATCACTATACGACCGGCGCGAAGTTCATGGTCAAGCTTCGCGCGAACGAGAATAAGCGCGGTTCCGAAGAAATCGGCATTTCTCCCGGCGAGGACGAGAACATCATGCACTCTCTTGTTCTGAAGTGGATTCCGCGCAAGAAGTTTTTCAAGACAAAGCCCGAATGGTTCGCGCTCGTCGAGCGTACCGACAAGGAGACGGGCGAGAAAAAGAAAGTCCGCATCAACGGCGCCCTGTGCATGACGAACGGCGAAATGCGCGAAGAGCTGCTGAAGGAAATCGGCGCGTTTCTCGAGAAGAATTATCCTTACCAGAAATCCGTATCCCTCTCTCCGAGCGACATGGGTGATTACTGCCATTGCGAAAAGTGCACCGCGCTCATGAACACCGACGCGAGCAAGGCGGCGACAATTCTCTATCTCGACCTGCAGCGTTTCGTCGCGGATCATTTCCGCGAGAAATATCCCGAGGCGACTTTCAATCTTCTTTCCTACTGGTCGACGACCGAGCCGCCCGCCGACACGAAGAAGTGGCGCTTAAGAGACAACTGCGGCGTAGGTTTCGCGTCGCTCTGGCGCAACCACGGGTTCCCGATCGACTGCAACGAGCGTTTCGCTCCGCGCGTCAAGGCGTGGCTCGACATGTCCGACAATTTCATCTACTGGGACTACTACGCCAACTTCGCCGGATATCTCAACCCGTTCCCCAATCTCGACATCCTCGGCCCCGCGTTCAAGTTCTACCGCGACAACCACTTTATCGGTGGCTTCGCGCAGATGCCCCATACGCGCATGGCTCCGCTCGCCGATCTCAACTGGTATCTGATGGGCAAGCTCATGTGGAACCCCGATGCCGACACCGAGAAGATCACGGATGATTTCGTCAAAGGCGTTTACGGCCCCGGCGCGCCGCACGTGCGCCGTTACATGGAGATCATCCGCCACGCGAAACTGCGCAACCGCGGCATCTGGGTCGGTTGCTATGTCGGCGACACCGCCAATTATCTCACTCCGAAAGACGTCATCGAAATGATGCGCGCTCTCGACAATCTCGTTAAGGCGACGGGCAATTCGCCGGAAGAGATGCAGATCGCCGCGTGGCGTCTGAGATATGCCGGCATCCACACGGCGGCGATGCGCTATCCAGACCTTATCGAGCCCGCGAAAAAGATGAAATACAAACTCGGCTCGTGGGAAAGCTACACCAATCAGTGGTACTCTTACATCACCGATTACCGCAACCGCCGCTCGCAGATCGGCTATCCTCAGCAGTGTCACGAGGGCTCCGGCTGGATCAACTGGGGCAATAAGTATTTCAGCAAGATCATGGCCGCCGGCACGAAGCCTGCCGAGTATCCGGCGAAGACTCAAGGCTCTTATGTAATCCCGACAGAAAAGCTCACGGGCGGCACAGCGATGTCGATCGAATCCGACGCGACGGGCAAGTACGCGAAACTCACATTCGGTTTCGGCGGCGGAGAGAGGATTTTTATGCGTCCAAATTACGCGGAGGTCGGACACACCGTCTCGAACGAGCTTACAGGCACATGGGTTGTCCTTTCGAAGATGCGCGTCGGCTCGACCCGTGAGAACAATCCCGCTGCGGCCTATATGGGCATTTATTCGCCGTGGATCGTGAACGGTGCGCAGATCGGCCGCAGGCAGAGCGAGATAGCGTCGATGACGATACCCTCGTCGCCGGGCGAGGACGACTGGCGCTGGGTCACGCTCGGCGAAAAGACGCTTTACACGGGCGCGCGCGTATGGATCATGCCGGGCGTATTGGCGGCGTCGCGTTTTCTCGATGTCAAGAATTTCGCGTTCGTCGACCCCGCGAAGTTTTTCGCCAAGTGCGTTCCCGCGATGCGAGGCTCGGGCGCGCGCGACACGATCGACAACTACGCATACCGCTGCGCGAACGTGAAAGAAAATCCGTCCGAGGAACTTCATGTGCGCTTCGGCGCCAAGGAAGCGGGAGAGTATGAGCTTTTCGCCCGCGTGAGAGTCGTCAACTCAAAGGTTCTCGACGCGGCGGCGGGCAAGCTTGAACTTTGCCGCCCGGGCGCGAAGAAGGGAGAAAAGCCGACCGTGATCGCCTCGCAGAAGATTTTCGGCTCGGCCGGCGAAGAAGTCTGGCAGCTCGTCCATGTCGCGCGCGCGGACATTAAGAGCGGCGACTATCTGCGTTTCACGTCGGGAACTTCGGGCAACGCCGTCGAAATCGCTCTTCGCGATGCCGTCTTAGTCGACACGAAACTTCTTGATGAGGCAAAATAAAGGAGAAATTATTATGAAACAATCAATAGTCAAAACTATATTTGCGGCGTTAGCCTTATCGACGAGCGTTCTTTCGGCCGAAGAGTTCGTGCCGATCTGGCCGGAGGGCAAGATGCCTTTTAGCCCGAAAAAGGATGTTGTAATCGGTCCCGAGACCGTTTCTGAAAAAGGAATCGTCAAAAACGTTACCGTTCCTGGTTTTGAAGTCTTTCTTCCGGAAAATAAATCTTCGAGAGGCAATATGGCTATCATCATTTGCCCCGGCGGCGCGTACGGGTGTCTCGATTACGAGCGAGAAGGGCGCAGAACGGCCCGCTATCTTCAGAAGATCGGCGTCGCCGCCTTTGTAATGAAGTATCGCCTTCGCCAGTATCCCGCCAAAGCGCGTCTCGCTGACTTGCAGCGCGCGATGGCGGTCGTGAGAGCCAATGCGAAGAAGTGGAACATTTCTCCCGGCTATGTCGGCGTAATGGGTTATTCCGCCGGCGGGCATCTGGCGATGCGCTCCGTCGCTAAATTCGGCGAACGCGTTTACGAGAAGGTTGACGAAATCGACGAGCAAAGCGCGGATCCTTCGTTCGGCGTTTTCGTGTATGCGGCCTATCTCACGAAGAACAACAAAGGCGCGATTAACGAAGATGTGAAACCCGCTCTTAAGCCCGGGGAAAGGAAGCTTTTTATGGTTGCGGGGCTTACCGATCTCTACCGCCACAATACGGTCGACTTTTTCACGGCGCACGTCAAGGCGAACAAGTGGCCGAGCATCGAGGCGCACTTCTTCCCCGACGCGGGCCACGGTTTTGGCGTGACTCCGCGAGCGAAGAGTGACGCGGTCAAATGGGAGAGACTTCTCGCGACATGGCTCAGGCGCATCGGGCGCGGCATAAAAGCCAATGTCAGCACGGCCGACGATACGTACGATCTGACGCCGATCGAGATTTCCGAGGCTGAGGCCGAAGTGAAAAACGAAACGGAAAAAGAGTGATATGAAGTACATCGCATTGAGCTTTTTCATTCTCGCCGCGGCGTTCGCCCGCGGCGCGGATTTCGTCTCGGTCTGGCCGGATGGCAAAATGCCTTTCGCTTCTAAAAAGAATCAAACCATCGGCGAAGAGACGGAATCGGAGAACGGCATCGTCAAGGGCGTTTCGGTTCCGGGGTTCGAGGTGTTTCTTCCGACGAACGGCGCAAAACGCTCCATGGCGATTTTGATTTGTCCGGGCGGCGCGTACGGGTGCCTCGATTACGGTCGCGAAGGTCGAAGAACTGCGCGGTTTTTCCAAAAATGCGGAGTTGCCGCGTTCGTGATGAAATATCGCCTGAGGCAATATCCTCCGAAAGCGCGCCTTGCCGATGTGCAACGCTCGCTTTCTTTCATAAGATCAAACGCGAAAAAGTGGAATGTTTCGCCTGATCATGTCGGCATCATGGGGTATTCCGCCGGCGGGCATCTGGCGATGTGTACTGTCGCGGTTGACGGCAAGCGCGTATATGAGCCGATTGACGAGATTGACTCGTTGAGCGCGAAACCTTCTTTTGCGGTGTTCGTTTACGGCGCGTATTTTACGGACAAAGGCAACATAAGTCCCAGCGTAAAAGCGGCGTTCAATACCGATATCAGAATGTTCATGCTGACGGGGCTTGCCGACCTTTACCGTTTCAGCACCGTGGGATTTTTCGACGCATGCACAAAGGCGGAAAAGTGCCCGAAGGTCGAGGCGCATTTCTATCCTGCGGGCTGCCACGGGTTCGGCGTTTCGACAAAACCTCACAACGACGTCTATCGCTGGGAGAGACTTCTTCTCGCATGGCTCAGGCGCATCGCCCGCGGGGAATCGTCGCCGACGGTCGATAATCCGGAAGAATGTGAATATCTCACGATGATTCCGGAAGGTGAGAATGATGAGTAAAGGATTTTCCGTGAGTCTGGCCGCCGCTTTTCTGGCGGCCGTTCCGTTCGCTTCATTGCCGGCCGCTCAGAATTGGCGCGATGAATTGCCGAGACCGGTTTTCGACGAAAAACCGGAACTTGTCGATTTTTATTACAAGGCGTGGGAGTTGGCGCATTCGCGAATCGACGAGGTGCCAGGGCTGCCCGCGCCGCGCTATATGGACGAGGCTCACCGTTCAGACCGCATCTGGATCTGGGATACCTGCTTCATGGTACACTTCTGCAAGTATTGTCCGAAGGAGTTCCCGGGGATTCAGTCGCTTGAGAATTTTTACGGCGTTATGCTTGCCGATAAGGCGATGGCGCTCCCGAAGGTCAAGGGCAACCGCTGGTGCGGTGCGGATGAGGGGAAAACGCTTGATTTCAAAATCCACCATCCCGACAATCCGCCGCTTTTCGCCTGGACCGAATACGTTTACGCTTTGCAGACGGGGGATCGCGCCCGTCTCGAAAAGGTTTATCTCAAAGAGCGTTATCTTCAGCGGTGGTATGAAATGTTTGACGGATTCGACCCCGCAGGGCCTAAACCCCACGGCTCCGTGATGCCGGTCAGGATAAAGAAATTCGAGGACGGCTATTCATGGAGCGGCTGCGCGAGCGGTATGGACAATACGCCGCGCGGGCGCACCGGGTCGGATGATCCCGGCCATGACGGGAAGTGCCCCGACAACCCCGATCTTCTGTGGGTAGACGCGCTCGCCCAGCAGGGGCTTTCGGCGCTTTACCTTTCGCGTATCGCGGAATTGCTCGGGAGGGCGGAGGAGTCTAAAGAATGGAAAGCGAAGTATGAAGAAATAAAAAATAAAATCAATACGCTTTACTGGGATGAGTCCGACGGTTTTTATTACGACATTCTGAGGTCGAACCGCGCCAAAGTCAAGGTCATGACGCCCGCCGCGTTCTGGCCCGCTCTTGCGGAGATGTCATCGCCGGAACAGACACGGCGCATGGCGCTGCGGCTGACGGAAGACAAGACTTTAGGCGGGCTTCTTCCGACGGTTTCGCTTTCGCGCGGTGACGCCGATTTCAGAGCCGACGGCGGATATTGGCGCGGCGCGATGTGGCTACCGACGACGTATATGACGGTAAAGGCGCTCGACGGCTACGGTAAATATAATTTGGCGCGCGATGTCGCGCGAAAAGTCGTTGAGCACATGTACAAGACTTATGTCGAGTATGAACCGCACACGATATGGGAGTGCTATTCGCCGACCGAAGCTAAACCCGCGATTACGCCCAAGTCCGGTAAGATTGTACGGAGCGATTTCTGCGGCTGGTCCGCGCTCGGGCCCATCTCGCTTTTCATTGAAGATGTGATCGGCATTAAGAGCGCGAACGCGTTTACGAACACTTTGGTCTGCGATTTTCCAAAAGACATCAAAGGCCGAATCGGCGTGGAGAATTACCGTTTTGGAAAAATCGTCTGTTCGGTTATCGCTACAAAAGAAAAGGTCGTCGTTAAAACGAATCATCCCTTTACGCTTATTCTAAATGGCAAGCGCCATCAGGTTAAAAATGGTGAAAATACAATTAAACACAAATATTGTTGCGCAAAATGACATAGCTTTTTTTGACATATTATTATAGATTTGATAATCTAACAACAACAAAGGAAATTTAACTAATACTTAAACTAAGGAGATACTTATGTCAACTGTAACAACACACGCTTATTTGAAGATTTTGCAGGGGGGGGGG
>JAZSQE010000017.1:0-7706 GCA_045537795.1 Kiritimatiellia bacterium
CCGTGTCCGTCCATAATCCCAACACCTCCACCCGCATCACAACCCGCTCCGCTGACGGCGACACGCTCTCCGTCACCGGTTCCGCCGTAACCCCAGAGTTCCACACCTACGGCATCCTCGCCGATGGCACGCGCTGGTCGCGTACCGTGCAGGGCGAAACTGCATCTTCGCCGCGTTTCGCCAAGCGCTACGAAAACCTTCTTGACCAGACCATCCGCGAAGAGCGCTCAGGGTTTCAAGGTGCAGTCCTTGCAACTGTTTATAGCTATGATTCCCTCGGCCGCCTCGTCACGACTACCACCGACTACGAGCCTATCACAGAGTACACCTACGACGCACTCGGCAATCGCATCGCGACGACGCGCTCGGTAGGGGCGAGCGTCCCCGCTCGCCCGTCCGAATGGCGCAAAACCGAAACGCTCTCCTCTTTCGCCCTCAACGACGCCATCGTTTGGCTCACCCAAACCAACTTCGTCTCCTGTTCCGATTCCGCAATTGCACCTCTCGTAACCTCTTCTACCCGTCAGTTAACCGGTCTGACCGCCGCGCTCCCAGCGCGTTCGCGTTCTTTCGACGTCCGCGGCAACATGACAGAAAACGAAATGTTGGTTTCTTCGTCTTTTGTTGCTTCGCGTCAGATGCTTCCCTACGCGACCAACAAGCCATTGTCGCTTTCTCGCTACGGTGTCTCGCTGATGGATGTGTCTGTTTCCGCCGTAACCAACACTGTTGCCTATGGTTCCCTTGGCCGCGCTATCGCCCACACCGATGGTCGCGGCAATACCCGTCACACCGAATACAACTCCTTCGGTCAGCGCGTTGCCTCCATCGACGCCCTCGGCAACCGCACAACCTACGCCTACGACCAATTCGGCAACCTTTCTTTCGTAACCGATCCTCTCGGTCATGCCACCATCTATGAATACGACCTTCGCGGGCGCAAGACATACGAAGGTGGTGCGACCTATCCAGTGCGCTACACATATGATGTTTTTGGTAACAAGACCACTATGATGACATATCGAAGAGAGGGAAGAGGGAATGGGGAAGAGGGAAGTGTGGGTGATACGACTACTTGGCTTTATGACGAAGCGTCAGGAGTAATGACAAATAAAGTCTATGCCGACGGTAAAGGCCCTAAGTATGACTACACCCCCGACGGCAAGCTTGCAAAGCGAACTTGGGCGAGGGGTATAACGACAGATTATTCTTACGACAATTGGGGTAATCTTACTAATACAGTTTACTCAGATAATACGCCGACCGTTTCACTTAAATACGATGCCCTTAATCGCCAAACCGAAGCTCGTGATGCCGCTGGTGTGACGACATTCCTGTATGATTCTTTCGGTTCGTTGACTAATGAAACAGTTATTGGTGTCGCAGGAACAAACACTATTGAACGTTATTGGGATGAGTTCGGTCGTACGGCAGGTTATGCGTTAAATGTAATGCGCCAAACGACAATTTGTTACGAGCCTGATAAAGGCAGAATCGCCACAATGGAAATTGCAGACAACCATTCTACAACTACAACTAATCTCTACAACTATTTTAGATGGACGTATTTAGAAGGCTCCGATTTAAAATCAACGCTTCTTTATCTCTATGGACTCACTGCCTCTTGGCAGTACGACGCCAACAACCAACTCTTACAGGTAAAAAATGCATTTCCAACTAACACAATCTCGCAATATGATTGCATTTATGATGTCGCTGGGCGGCGTGTGCAGATTGCACGGTCTGGCTCGGCAATGTCAGAAAATCGTGCCGATGAATACGGTTACAATATTCGAGGCGAACTTATTTCAGCCATAAAGAACACAAAGGGTACAAAGGTGTTGGAGTATCAATATCAGTACGATGATATTGGTAATCGTATTTCATCCTACGACCTTGGCACTAATCGTACTTACACAGCCAACAACCTCAATCAGTATACCTCAATTTCCAACTCTGCGCTCTCCGCGTCTCTGCGTGAGGAATTTACTCCGCAATTCGACGATGATGGTAATCAAACACTAATCAAGACCGCGACCGGTGTCTGGCAAATTCAATACAACGGCGAAAACCGCCCTGTGCTATGGTCGAATGGTGCTACCAATATTACTATGAAGTTTGACCGCATGGAGCGGCGCGTCCAGTATCTTGAAACAAGCGGTTCTACAACAAATGCCAACAATACCTTCACCTACGACAACTATCTTCTTGTTGCCCGCCATCGCAATAACTCTGACAGCGTATTTGAGTCCGACCGCTTCATCTGGGATCCGACAGAACCCGTTGCCACCCGTCCGCTCGTCTTCTATTTTTCCAATGCGCCATCACGGTATTACACTCACGACGGCAACAAGAATATTTCTGAACTTATCGATTCCACTCAATTAATTACCGCCCACTATGAGTATGCGCCGTTTGGGGTACCCACGGCTTTAACTCGCAATTCAAATTCTACGCCCTTTGAATTTAGTTTTTACAATCCCTTTCGATTTTCGTCGGAGTATGCTGATGATACATCAGGTCTTATGTATTACAATTATAGACATTATCATTTTGATTGTGGTAGGTGGATAATGCGCGATCTGCTAATTTTGAAGCTGATGATGGATAAGCCATGGATACAAAATCATCCACGGAGGCTCTATGTAGTTCCTGTCCAAGATGTATGTTTTGTTGGAAACAATCCTGTGTCGTATACAGATTATCTCGGATTAGCATGTGGCTCAGGATGGAGTGAAATTTTTGTACCAGATTCACCTGGCGGCTTTGACTTTTCCTTGCCATGTGAGAATCATGACAATTGTTATGATACATGCGGAATGGGTAAAGATGATTGCGACAGCGGCTTCTTCAAAGACATGATGGATGTATGTAGTAAATATCCAGAGGTCGTGGAAGGATGGTGCTTTAGCCCATATACGCATAGTTACACTATTTGTAGAGATATGCCTCGTGCGAAATGTGAGAATTATGCTGAAACATATTTCAAAGCTGTTAGAGAATGGGGTGATGGGCCATATAAAAAAGCTCAAGAGAGAAATGGCTGTTGCGGGAGCGTAGATAATGAAGAATAAGAATATTTGGTATATTGTTTTCGGTTGTCTGATAGTCGGACTGTTATTGATATTGTTTTCGTTACCATTAGTGCCTGGTTGTGATCTTGTGCACACTGTCGCTGATGTTAAAATTGAGGCAAATAATTCGAGTAATTTATATGAATTGAAAGTAGATGTTGTTGTTCTCCGCCCAGTATCTTTACGCAGACATCCAAAACTTGTTGTAATTGATTCAAGGAATTGTAAATATTTTGAGGATGAGATTTTAGTACATATACGTAAAGGCAGTAAGGTCAAGATTATTAGTTTTGAAGAAATTTGGTCTTTATCTACGTGGTATGGTTTCACAAGTCACATAGTAGTGCTTGGATCAGTTATAAATATTGATGATATTTGCGCTGAAGATATCATGTTGGATGTATCTGCGCTATTTTATTTCACAGGAAGTGCGGTGCGACCAAACTATAAGCTCATAGCGAATTCTCTAAGTGAAGACTCTATGCTTTATGATAAAGAATCGAATTTTGGGCAATCAAGGTCAGGTATGCTGAGCAAATCTCGGCTGAACTAACAGAATGAACGGTGTCTGAAAAGAAGTTGGGTGACAATAGGGTTGGGCTTTTCTGTTTGTAAGATGACAAAACGGCTAATAGTAATTGTCTGCGGGACTGTGCTGCTGATTGCGGTGGCGGTTGCCGTTGTCGTTGCATTGCGCAACTGTCAGCAGCCACCTACGCCGCCGGAGGTGCCTGTTGCGGCGTCGCCCGCAGAAGTGCGTGTCAAGGCGGTGGAGCGCAAATCTACAACTGTGGCCAGGCCAAATGCCGCGACCGCGTCCCGCGCCGTCGCGATTGTCTGCGGCGCGGACGAGGCGACAGCCGACCGCTACGAGGCGCGAAACGACGCGCTCAGGTCGGTTGCGCGGCGGCGCGACCTGCCGGAGTGTGACGTCGTGGCGCTGATGGACTATCTTGCCTCCACCAACGACGTCTTGCGCGTGGAGCGTGTCGCGGCGCTCAAGAACGACATCATGAACCTCCTGCGTAGCCAGGAGCCGCCAGTGGAAGGACTTGCGGAAACCTTGATTGTGATGTTTGAAGGACGCGGCATCTCAACACACAACTCCTCCACTCCCAACTCACCCACTCACCCACATCCTCCCGTAGTCCTCGACTACTGCGTCCAGCACCTTGGCGCGATGCAGAACGAGATCGCCAACGACGCCACTCGCCGCCGGATCCGCGAGGTGCTCGTCGGGGCCGCCCGCCGGGCGGGGCAGTCCTACGCCGGAACGGCCCTCTATTCCCTTGCAGACGACAGGCGCGGCACTTTCGCGCAGAATGCGGAGCTGAAGCGCCTCACGCTGGCGCTCTGTAGGCCGGAAGCCAACTCCGCCGCGCGCATCGCTGCGATCCAGCTCGCGGGCGAACGCGGGTACGCCGAGGCGCTGCCGTTCCTCCGCGAGACGCTTTCGGGAGAGCGGCGCGACGCCGTTCTCGACATCGTTGCAATCGGATCGGTCGGACTTCTCGGCGACATGGGCGACATTGCGCTCCTTTCGCGCTTTTCGTCCGACTCCCGACGCGCAACAGCGGCAAATGTCGCAGTCAAGAGAATAACGGAGCGCAACTCCATCAAAAAGGTTCAGAGATGAATTACCGTACTGTCATATTCTGCGTCATCGGCCTCATGTTCGCCACTGCTCTGGCATCCCCACGTCTCGCCATCCCACCTGAAGGCGTGGCGTTCGGCGAGATAGCCGCAGGGGAGGCCGCGTCGAAGTCGATTGAACTCCGCAACGCCTCGCCGTCTCCCGTCACCGTCTCGCAGGTCAAGGGCTGCTGCGGTGCTGAAGCATCGCTTTCCTCGATGCGTATCGAGCCGTCGTCTGCCGCGACGCTTACGGTTTCGCTTAAGGCCATGCTCCCGGGCGAGTTCTCGAAGCACGTCCGAATACTCTGCGACGATCCCGAAAGTCCGGTGATCAACATCCCGGTGACTGGCACGGCCGTCGAGTCGAAGACCGCCGCCGCCGCATCGCGATGGACGCTTCTGACCGTCCTCCTCGCCGGAATCGTCGACGGATTCAATCCGTGCTCCTTCGCGATTGTGATTTCGCTTGCCGGCATCCTCGCCATCGGAGGCCGCAAGCGCCGCGCGCGCATGATCGGCGGCCTCGCATTCTGCGCCGGCACGTTCGTCACCTACATGCTGATGGGACTCGGTCTTATGCAGGCCCTGAAGGCGCTTGAGGGGCTCCGCGTCGTCCACGACGTCGTGATGGTCGTTCTCGCGCTTGCGCTGTTTGTCCTGTCGTTCCTGAGCTTCCGCGATGCGCTGAAGTTCAAGAAGGTGCCAGTCTTTTCTGTCGTGACATTGAAGCTGCCGGAAGGTGTGAAGGTGCTCATCCGCAAAATTGCGATGGAGAGCTGGAGCGGTCCAACTGTCGCCCTTGCGGGTTTTGGCTGCGCCTTTCTCGTGACACTTCTCGACGCGCTCTGCACCGGACAGGTCTATGTGCCCGTCCTTGCGCTCATCTCCCGCGAGCCGGGCGCTTGGCGCTCCTTCGCGCTCCTCGTCGCCTACAACCTCGCGTTCATTTCGCCGCTTGTCGCCGTGTTCGTTCTCGCCTCAAAGACGACCGACGCCTTCCAGATGGCGAAGTGGTCATCGCGCAACGTGGTCCCGGCGAAAATCGCGCTCGGCGTCGTCTTCGCGCTCCTCGGCGTCCTTGTGTTGCTTGGGACGGGATTTCTCCGCTACGCCGGGACTGGAATATGATATAATCTGTAGCAGATGACGACGACCAGAGAGATGTATGTGCTGCTTGCCGCGCTGGTGCTGACGCTCCTGCCTGCGGTCCTTTACGGCGGGGCTGCCACGCAGGCTAATCCGCCTTCCGAGTGCAACCCGGCCAACAACACCTGCGGATGTCCAGTGGGTGGCGACAGTGGCGTCGACAACGGGTGCATAAAGGCATGGCTCGGCCTCGGCGTGACGACCCCGTGGACCGGCTCGCTCGAGTGTTCGCTCAAGGTGTTCGCGGACGGCGGCTCGCCGTCGGTATTCACTCTGGAGTCCCTCTACGCAGTCCTCGGCGGCTACACCTTTAAGCGGCTCGGGCAGAAGACGATGCCGGACGGGGCGACGCCGGCTGAGGTCGTCTTCTCTCACCCCAACGGCGAGCCCGTCCATTTCGTCTTCGCGAACGGCGAGTCCCTCGGTCGTCCCGACCCGGGCGTCCACGTCAAGATGGACGAGCGGCTCCAGATGGTCGACGCGGAGGGCTGGGCGACTGCGTCCGGCCCGGTCTACTACGACCTCTACGTCGGCGACGGCACCCGCCGCCGGTTCCTCGCGACGAACGCGACCGGGGCGCTCGGGGCGCTCGTCTCCGTCACCGACGCGCGCGGCGTCACGGTGACTCCCGCCGACATGGGGGTTGATATAGTCTACGACTCCAACGGCGTCCGGCAGTTCCTGACGCCTTCGCGCCTCGCCGACGTGACGCCGTTTCCCGGGTTCACCGGCTACGACGTCGCGGTCTACGCGCTGCAGGATCCGCCCGCGAAGGACGCCGCGACAGGGCTGTATGCCCTACCGCAGTCCAGCCCAGTCAAGCGTCTTTCACTACGCTCCAGCAACGGCGGGAAGCGGGCCGTCGTCACGATCCAGAGCGGCGGCGGCGAACCCGAGACGTTCCAGTTCGACTACGCCCTCGGCGAATGGTCGCTTGCCAGGCCATCCGGCGTCAGGGTGGAGAAGGGGCGCTACACGCAGGACGAGCGAGCGGCGCAGATCGTCAGCACGA
Organism: Kiritimatiellia bacterium; assembly: GCA_045537795.1. Lineage (GTDB taxonomy): Bacteria > Verrucomicrobiota > Kiritimatiellia > RFP12 > UBA1067 > UBA1067. The sequence continues at coordinate 6,868 of JAZSQE010000017.1, forward strand.
CGAGGTCGCCGGGCGGAGCCATGCTTTCGCGCCGCGAGTCCAACTACAAGTGGGAGTCCTGGGGCTTCGCGATGACCAACCGCATCGATGGCTTTGACGGAGTAACCGACACTACGACCTGGACATACTACACCTCCGGCAATGGCAAGGGGCAGGTCAAGACGGAAAAGCGCCAGTCGGGATTGCTCATACAGTATGCCTACGACAACCTTGACAGGATAATATCCGAGACTCGTTCCGGTCCCGACATGATGACCGAGACGACGACGTATGGCTACACCCCCGTCGATCCAAGTGACCCGGCGCTCCCCGTCGACACCCGCCCGCGCACAATTGTCAAGACGCTCGACGGCATCGAGTGCGAGCGCACCTACTATGCCTATCTGCCTTTTACCAACATCGTGGAGCGCGTCGGCGCACAGGGCGTGCCCTATGGCGGCACCAACGTTCTCCGCACCGTGACGGCGTTCTACCCAATCGTCGCGAACGACTTGCGCTCCGGCCTCGTTTCCTCCTTCCGCCACGAGGACGGCAGGCTTGATCTCTACGACTACGAGCTTTCATCCAACACTTGGGTTCGCACCGTCATCCATCTCCACGAACAATCGCCCGCGCCCGTCTCCGGCAAGACGACCCGCGACATCACGCTGATCAACGCCAGAGGCGAAACCGTCGAGGAGAGAACCGAAGCGTTTATTGAGGGCACATGGCATGTCATTGCCCGCGAGCGCCGCGCCTACAATGACGAGGGGAAGGTCGTCCAGCGCGAGAACCTCGCCGGGCAAGTCACGACCACGGCGTGGGACTGTTGCCACAAGGTTTCGGAAGTTCAGCCCGAC
>JAZSQE010000070.1:0-34011 GCA_045537795.1 Kiritimatiellia bacterium
GGGGTAAATATCGCAGCCTCCTGATCGCCGCCGCCATCTCCGCGCTCGCGGCGACTGCGCCGCTTGATGCAATCGCAGACGAAGGCAAGTCTGCGAGCGACTATGTCCAGGGCGGACTGGTGGCGCAGTGGGACGGCGTCGAGAACGCCGGGGTCGGGCTGCACGAAGACTCGCCGAGCGCGTGGGTGGACATCGTCGGCGGGCTGGAGATAGCCATTCCGGAATGGGTGACGGTGGAGTCGAACGGCTTCTATTCAACCTCCTCGACCGCCACGCGAACCTATCCGACCATCTCCTCGATTTCCGGTCTGGGCAACGACGTGACGATCGAGGTCGTTGCCGAGCGCGTGATGTGGCGCGATAAGACCAACTACGGGAATCTCCAGCCTGTCATCACTTCGCCCTACGCGAAGTTTGGCTATCGTCAGGACTCCACGGCGGGCGTCTTTTACCAGATGCCAATCGGCACGAACAACAGGCTGTGGCTCTACACGAGCACAAGCGGAAGTTTCGACGTTTCTGAATGCCACACGTACACTGCAAGGGTCACCATGCCAAAGGACGAGTCCAACACGCTGCTCGTCGATGCGGCGACGGTTCCCGGCTGGGCGAAGGAGGGATCCGACGGAATGCCGACCGATCCGCCAACCAACTGGACGTTCTTCAGCGCGCCGCGCGCTGATGTCCGCCTCCACGCCATCCGCGTATACAACCGCAAGCTGACCGACGCCGAGGTTACGGCCAACGCCGCCGTGGACAACGTGCGCTTTGTCGAGGGGAAGATTTCCGGCGGCAGGCTCAAGTCCGCGCTGGAGAACGTCAGCACCAACAGCGCGGGCCTCGTCTGGTCGTATGTGTCTATAGGGGAGTCGGTTCCGTTGGCGACCGTCCGCTTCGTGAGCGGATTCGAGCCGGATCTCTCGGACGGCGTCGCCCGCAGTCTCGGTGCCATCCCCGCCAACACCGTCGTCACCTCCGCCGTCTCGTTCGTGCGCACCACCACGACCTACTGGCGGCTTGAGGCGGAGGACACCAACGGCAAGTCCTACGTCACGGCGACCAAGACGGTGCCGGCCTTCTCCCTCGACTCCACTTCGTATGTGTCGTCCGGCCTGGTGGCGCAGTGGGACGGCGTCGAGAACGCCGGGCGCGGCGTCCATTCCGACAGCCCGACCGTCTGGAAGGACCTCGTCGGCTCGAATGACATCACTCTGCCTGCATGGGTCTCGGCCACGGCGAAGGGGATGGATTCAGTCGGCTCGTCCGAGTCGAGGACGTATCCTGAACTTGCGTCGATCACCGGCCTCGACGGCGACGACGTCACGATCGAGGTCGCGGCGAGGCGCGTCCGCTGGACGCAGACCGACGACTACGGGAACCTCCAGTCATTCTTCACTTCGCCATGGGGGCATTTCGGGTACCGGTTCAACCAGAACGACGCCTTCTACGCCTACCTTCCGCCAAACGGAAACAACGCCGGCCAGGCGAAGCTCTACAACATCAACACCGGAACCGGTGGCGCCAAGGTTACCGAATGCCAGACCATTGCCGGGCGCATCACGCGCAACTCGTCGTCGGCCCAGAACGGGCTGTTCATCAACGCCGCCGCGCAAACGCTCGTGTACGACAACTATTCCGCCAACCTCGGGAGCAGTTGGAAGTTCTTCAACAATCCCCGCACCGAGATCGAGTTCTTCGCCATCCGCGTCTACAACCGGCGGCTGACGAGCAGTGAACTCGCGGGGAACGCCTGGGCCGACAGGCTCCGCGTGACCGGCGAGATGACGGACAACGCGGCTGCGCCGCTCCAGATTGCGTACGACGGCGCCGGCGCGTCGGTCCGCAAGGGATACTACTGCTGGCCGGTGCCTGGCGAGGCCTTTTCCCACCGCGTCGCCTACTCCGTGCCGGACGGCGACTACCAGTCGCTCTGCGTCGGGTGGACGCGCTACGTGGAAACGAGCACCGACGTCTGGGAGGAGGAGGCGCACGGCGCGACCTGCGAGGCGTCGTATCTGCCCGACTCGCGCCGTCACCGCCTCGTCTTCCACACGGCGAAGTGGCGGGACTTCCCGGCTGGATATGCTCGCCTCGACGGCCTCGTCGCCAACGGCAACCAGATGATCGACACGGGATACCACCCGAACTACCATACCTATTGTGTGATCGACCTCAAGTTTACCGGCAACACCTACAACTACCAAGGTAGCGTCAGCCCCTTTGGCGCACCGGCGGCCGACGGGTTGATCTTTTCCGCCAATTTCGGCGGCAATGCCAACCAAGGAACAACGCTCTTTTTATGGACCCGCTACAACTACGCCACCGGCGGCGAGAGTGAAATCCGCCAAGTGACAACTACCGCCAATACCGTCAAGAACCGCAGCAGCCTCATTATCCACATGACGGATGGCGGAGCACAATATGGGGACACGCTAATAGGAATCAAGCAGCGCGCGGAGGATCAGACACAGTCGACGACGTTCAGGCTCTTCGGTCTCACCGCCCCGTTCAACGGCTACGACAGCATGACCATCTACGGCACCAAGCTCGGCGAGCGCGTCGGAACCGACACGACGTATCAGCGGGACCTCGTCCCGGCGCGGTCGACCGAGACAGGTCTCCGCGGGCTCTACGACTACGTGACCGGCGGATTCTTCACCAACATCGTCGAGAACGCCGCGGAGGACTTTGCCGGCGATCTGTCCTCTGCGGTCTACATCGACGGCGAGCCGTCGCGGATTGGCGAGCCGACGATTCCCTACGGCTGTGCCGAGATGGAGTCCGGCTGGGAGTTTGAGCTTGCGGAGACGAACACGGTGAAGACGACCGGGCACCAGATGCACGTCAAGTCGATTGCGCGCTACACGTACAACGACACGACTGGCGCGTGGACGCTCGCCGAGCGCACGAAGGGCGGGAAGGTCACCGCAACCTACTCCGGCGAGCCGATCAAGTACGTCCTCGAATGGCACCCCGGCGGTGCAGGTTTTGTCATTGTCGTTCGCTAAATATATGAAAATAATGTTGTCGTTTGTGGTGGCCGCGTATGCGGCAATCGCGAGCGCGGCGGAGCCGCAGGGAAAGACGGATTTCAACATCCGCGATTACGGCGGCAGCGTCGCCAGGGCGGCCGAAGCCGCCGCGCAGGCGGGCGGCGGACGCATCGTCGTGCCGTCTGGCGTCTGGAAAAGCGGCACAATCTGGCTCAAGGACCACTGCGAGCTCCATCTCGAGAAGGGCGCGACGATACTCGGCTCCGAGAAGGCGGCGGACTACAACGCCAACGATGCCTTCCCCGAGAACTTCAATTCTGTCGGCGAGGAGTGGAGCGGCGGTCACCTCGTTCTCGCGTACAAGGCGACTGACGTCGCGATCACCGGTGAGGGAGTGATTGACGGCAACGGCGGCGCGTTTTTCGGCGAGACGCAGGAGGAAGGATGGTTCCCCGCCTACAAGTACGGCATCAAGCTCCACCCGACCGACCGCGAGTGGTTCCGCCCGGGGCCGATGATAGCAATGTTCCTATCCAAGAACATCCGACTTGAGGGCGTGACGCTCAGGAATACACCTTGCTGGACAGCCCACTTCCGCTGCTGCGACGGGCTCGATGTCAGCGGGGTGACGATCGACGCAGACCGCGAGATCGCAAATTCCGACGGCTTTTCCATCGACTGCACCAAGAATGTCGTCGTGAAGGACTGTGTAATCAAGACCGGCGACGACGGCTTCGCCATTCGCGCGAGCTGCAGGCTCCATGCCGCGACCAACGTCTGCGAGAACATCCGCATCGAGAACTGCGATGTCTGGAGCTGCTGCTACGGCATCCGCTTCGGCGTCGGGACAGGCACTATCCGCGACGTATCGGTCGACAACTGCTGCTTCCACGAATCGTCATCCGGCTTCGCCTTCACGCCGGCCTGGATAAACGGCGGCAGGAACGTGTACATTGAAGACATCCGCATCCGCAACTGCGTCTCTATCGAAAGCGAACGGCCGGTCCTGATCTCGATGCCGAACGGCGACGCGCGTGTCGCGGACGTACTTTTCGAGAACTGCCGCTTTGAGGCCCTTCTGCAATCCTGCATCAGCGGCACCGAAAAGAGCCGGCCCGAAAACATAGTCTTCCGCAGCTGCTCCTACAAGCAGATCCCGCGCGTGCGCGTCCGCCAGGGACGCCAGTGGTTCTGGTACAACGGCAAGCGCAGCCGGGAATTCCTGCAGACCAAGGGGCCCGTCGGCAAGGTGGAGACGGTTGACTGCACCCCGCTACCCGCCGCCGGCTCCCGGGGCGTCCTGCTGCTTTCCTTCGACGACCGCAACTTCGCCGGCTGGGAGGCCGCGAGGCCGTTGTTCGCCAAGTACGGAGCGCACGCCACGTTCTTCGTCTCCGGCTCCTTCGACCAGGAGGCGGTCCGCACGCTCAAGCACCTCGTGGCGGACGGCCACTCCATCGGGCTGCACGGCCTCAATCACCTTGACGCCGCTGCGACCGTCGCGGAGCGCGGTGCCGAGCGCTACTTCGCCGAGGAAGTCTGGCCCCAGAAGGACGGCGCGGACAAGGCATACATTCCATACGAGTCATTCGCATACCCCAACTGCCGCTTCAGCGACGAGAGCGACGCGCTGCTCCGGGCAAAGGGCTTCATGCATGTCAGGGGCGGCGTGAAAGGCGCTACGCCCTACGACCCCGACGGCAAGAAGCAGGCAGACCGCAAGCCGCTTGTCACCAACGAGGCGGTGTTCTTCCCCGCGGCCGAGCTCAAGAAGCGCTTCCGCATCGACACCATCATCGTCGGAGAGGCGTACCATACCGACATCGACGAGATCTGCGACTGCGTCCGCCGAGCCGCCGAGCGCAAGGAAGTGCTTTCCATTACATCGCACGGCATCTCTCCGGACGCCAAGGGCATCCACATGAAGACCGATTGGCTTGAGCGCATTCTCGCGACCGCGAAGGAGAGCGGGATCGCCGTCATCGGCTTCGACGAGCTTCCGGCGGCATGGTAGCGGATCTATCGGGAATGCTATGGGGACAGACCCCGAAAAACCCCATAAAACAGGTCTTTCCGCGCGGCGGAATTGCCGCGCGTGGATGGATTTTGATACAATATGCGCATGGAGAAGATTGCGACAGACACTTATTCGTTTTCGGATATCCGCTCTGGCGGATTCGTCTACGTAGACAAGACGGCGATTCTGAAGACACTGGCCGACGGCTCGCTCGGCAAACAGTTTTTCGTCGCGCGTCCGCGGCGGTTCGGGAAGTCGCTCGCCATCTCCACTCTCCAGTGCCTCTTCGAGGGACGGCGCGAGCTGTTCAAGGGGCTTGCCATCGAGCCATCGTGGGACTGGTCGAAGACATATCCCGTTTTGAAGCTCGACATGGGCTCCTGCCAGGCGGCGTCGGTAAAGGATCTCTGGCGCAAGATTGATACAATGCTCAAGGCCGAGTCGGAGCGACTTGGAGTTCCTCTGCGCACGGACGAGCCGTCTTCCGGCAAGTTCCGCTTTCTCATGTCCGACATGATCGCCGCCGCCGACAAGAAGGTGAAAGAAAAGGATCCGCAGTCGTGCGTCGACAAGATGGTGCTGCTCGTCGACGAGTACGACAAGCCGCTTCTCGGGCATCTCGGCAAGGAAGACGTCAACGACATCCGCGACGCGCTCAAGGAGTTCTACTCCGTCATCAAGACGTGCGAGGGATACCAGCGTTTCGCGTTCATCACGGGCGTGAGCAAGTTCTCGAAGGTGTCGATCTTCTCCGATCTCAACAACCTCAACGAGTTCTCGATGGATGCGAGGGTGGCGCTTCTCTTCGGCTACACGCATGAGGAGGTGAAGGCGAACTTTCCGGAGTCGCTCGCGGCGCTCGGCGAAAAGCTCGGGCTCGATGCCGAGGCTACGTTCGCGAAGCTGGTGAAATGGTACGACGGCTACAGGTTTGAGGAAAACGCTGCTCCAGTTTTCAATCCCGTCTCCGTCGGCAAGTGCCTTTCAACTCAGAAGTTCGATCCGTACTGGTTTGAGACCGGGACTCCCGCCTTTCTCCTGAAGATGATGCGCGAGAACCCCGTGACGATTAACGACGTCGAGATTCCGCAGACCGCGTTCTCCGTCTACGAACCAGCGAAACCCGGGCTCATGTCCATTCTCTACCAGACGGGCTATCTCACCATCAAGAGCGCGCGCGACGATGGCGGAATACGTCTCTACCGTCTTGTTCCGCCGAACTTCGAGGTGGAGACGGCGTTCAGCCAGTCGCTGTCCGTGGAGTTCGCGAACCTCGACGAACTCGAGCACGCCTCTCTCCTTACGCAGATGGTGGAGGCGCTGCGGCACGACGACGTGAACGACATGCTTGACGCGCTCTCGTGCTTCTTCGCGAACATCCCGGCGAACATCACGGTCAAGCGCGAGAAGTACTACCAGGCCCTTTTCTACGCGGTCTTCGTCCTTATTGGCGCACGCACATCGGCCGAGTGCTGGACTAACCGCGGCAGAGTCGACGCGGTCGTGGAGACGCCGTGCGGCATCTACGTCTTCGAGTTCAAGCTGAACGGCACGGCGGAGGAGGCTCTTGCGCAGATCAAGGAGAAGGGCTACCACGAGAAGTACCTCCGCAGCGGCAAGAAGGTGACGCTCGCGGGCGTGGCGTTCGACGCCGATATGCGCAACCTTTCAGACCGCAAGATAGCCGTCGGTTGCCACCCCCTAAAATAGTGGGGTGGGCAGTTGCGGGGCGGTTTAGAACGGGCGGGGGACAGACCCTGCGAAACGGAATACTATGGGGACAGACCCCATGGTAACCTTTTGATTTCATCGAGTTTGCGGAAAAGTTCGTCCTGAAAAATGTAGACTTGCCAATCCCCGTATCGTGAACAAGATTGGATGCGGAACATCCCTCTCTACGCGGTTGGCGCTTTCTTCGGGATCAGACATCCTCATACCTTGGCATGACGCCGATTCCACCCCTGGGCTGTTTTCGGCAGCGTTCGTCTGTCTGCAGCCAAGTGGTGTCAGCCTGTGACGAGCCAATTGACGCGGGCGCGGGCGATGGGGTTTGGCAAATCAGGGTAGGGGAAATGTCCGGCGGAATAATATCGGCGACAGCTTTGTCGCCGCTCTGAAGGAACGCGCGAAGTAGGCCGCCGAGGAAAAACCGGTGCGCAGCGCGATTTCCGAAATCGGCAGGTTCGTGTTGGCAACGAGGTTCTTCGCCACCCGCATGCGCTCCGCCAGCTGGAACTGAAGCGGCGAGAATCCCGTCGTGATGGCAAAATGATGCCTGAACCTGTCGTAGGTCATGCCGACGGACTTCGCAAGCTCCATGAAGTCTATCGTCTCGCAGGCGCGACGGGCGATTTCGGATTGCGCCTCGCGGATTGCGCCAGATGTCGTGACCGCCTCGCTGTCGAAATCATCCTCCGCAATTCGCCCCAAAAGGCTCATGAGGTCGCCTGCCGACGACAAGGGCCTCCTTTCGCCGAACTTCAGCATCTGTTTCACCAACCGCATGGCGGACGATTCGAACACATTCGCCTTCGCCACCGGCATGACAAAGCTTCCGTCCTGGTGAAAGACGCGGCGGACGATGGAACGCGCCATCTTCCCGCCGAACCCGATCCAGAGAGTGCCCCATCCGGTCTCGGGATCGGGACGGCACCGGTGCCATTCGCCAGGGGCCAAGAGAAGCAACTTTCCTTGGGAGAGCGCAATCGGTCTGTTCGGCTCGAATTCCACGACGCCTTCGCCAGAAAAGACAAAGCACAGCTGGTATTCCGAAAGGCGTCGCCCCGTCTCCCATGTGTAGTAATAGCCGCTCGGATGTTGCCGCATTGGATAGTCGGTATGCGGCGAAATCCTCTGCCAGCCGACATCGTAGATACAAAGCCCCCAGCCCATGGAGGCTTTGTCCTGCGCGAAATATCTAAACTGGGTGCTCATGGGGGTGAAGTATACCACAATCGCCAAAATATGCAAGTCGCCAATATTTCATATTGAAAAGTCGCCGCATAATTGATTATAATACCCAACCATAAAGTATAAGTTACCAAAGGAAGGAGTTGCCAGGATGTACACGCGGCCAGTCAAGCACATCATGGGCGCAATCGCGCTGTTCGCGGCCTTTGCGGCATGGGGGCGGGATATTTCGATCGAATCGGTCAACCGCAGCGCCGGTGGAGACATCGAGTCGGTGACACTGGGCTTCACCGCCGCCGACGAGCCGTCGTTCCTGTATCTCGCGTCCGATACGGAGGACAAGGGGACGGACTGGCACAACTGGAGCGGCGTGGAAAAGGTCGCCGTCATCCCCGGCGGCACGACGCGCCACACGCACGAGTTCTTGTCCAAGTGGAGCGGCACCGCCAGGTTTTTCCTCCTGAGCGGCGAATCCATGCCCATCGACAGATGGCTTGACTACGTCGAAGTTGACGGACGCCAGACCGTCGAGACGCCGTTCGTGGCGACAGGCCTTGCCAAAATCGAAATGGACTATGAACCGACCACGCTCGACACGGCCTGCGTCTTTTCAAGCCGCAAGCCAGATACTTCCGGGCCATACACGCTTTTCTACATTTCTGGCAGCGGCTGGCGCTTTGACTACGGCACCTCTGGTTTCGCCAATTCCCCTTTGTCTGAACCCGGAATCGACTGCCATATCGTGACGTCGAACGGCCAGGCGTCGGTGAACGGGACTTTGGTGGCGAACTACACGGGAAAGAACTTCTCCAGCGAAAACCCCCTGACGCTCTTCGGGCTCCACGACGGCGATACCAAATACGAGGCCAAGGGCCGTCTGCGCGGCCTCAAGGCCTGGTCAACGCACTGGGTGGACGAGTCGCTGGCGCTGGATCTTGTTCCGGCCTCATCAAACGGCGTTGCTGGTCTCTACAACCGGGTGGACGGCTCTTTCCTGACCGACCGCGAGGGCGTCGGGCTTGCGGCGTCCGCCGGCGGTGTCGCTGCCTATGACGTTCAGGGCCGGACCGGGGCGGTGACCGGAAACTTCGGCGCAGAGAGGAAGGTGCGCGTGACATCGACTACGCGTGACGAGAACAACCGCCTCACAGAAGTCAGCCTCTCCATTACCGCCGGCGCCGCCACCCGCTGGCTTTATGTGGCCCATGGGAACTGCGCGGGAGATGCCGGCAATCCGGCCAGCTGGAGCGACTGCGACGAAGTCGCCGAGATTCCTCCCGGCGCTACGACCGATCTGGTGTTTTCCGTTTCGGTGGAGTGGAGCGGGCAGACCAGGTTCTTCCTCCTTGAGCGCGACGTGATTCCCTGCGACGAAAGATACGAGTATGTGACGGTCGGCGCGTCGAAATACGTCGAGACCCAATTCGTCCCGACCAGGGACACGAAAACCGAGATGAAGCTGGCGTTCACCGACGTGTCCGCGAGCCAGACTCCGTTCTGCGCGCGCGGAACGTCCACGTCGGCGAACACATACACCATGTTCTACATCGCGGACGCGGGCTGGCGGTTCGACTTCGGCTCAAGCCAGAACTCGTCCGCGGTCGAGGCGGAGGCGGACCGCGCCTACCTCATCGAGACGGATTCCTCGGGCCTGTCGGTTGACGGCAACCAGGTTATCTCGGCGACTGCGGGACAGTTTACGGCCGCCGGGCGCCTGGCGCTCTTTGCGTCGCACTACGGCAACACCTCGTATGACAACAACTTCACGGGGCGGTTCTATCATTTCCGCGCCTGGGACGCGCAGTCCAGCCTCGCGCTCGACCTGCTGCCGTGCAGCGTGAACGGCGAAGTCTGCTTCTACGACAGAGTCAGCAAGACCTACCTGCATCCCAGCGCGGCGATTTCGCCGGATGGCGCGGCGGTTGCCGACAACGGCTACGCGGTCACGGCCAGCACCGGGGTTCTGCCGCTGACGGCTTGCGGGTTTGTCGTCATTGTGAGGTAGAGTCCAATGAAGATTAATACGGGTACATTCCATATGCGCACAATCAAACATGCTTTGGGCGTTCTTGCGCTGCTTGCCGGCGGTGCGCCGACGGCGTTTGCGTACGTCCCCGAGCCGCAGCCGGTGAAAAGCGACGTCGAGATAACCGCGATCTACTATCCCGGCACGGAGCAGATGTCCGAATGGGACGTGATTGCAGGGACGTGCCCTGAGCGCAAGCCGCTTTTAGGGTGGTTCGACGAGGGCAACCCCGAGGCAATCGACTGGCAGATCAAGTGGGCGGTCGAGCACGGCATCACGAGCTTCTGCGTCGACTGGTACTGGAACAAGGGCTACCGCCGCCTCGGGCACTGGCTGAAGGGATACTACCGCGCGAAGTACCGCGGGTACCTGAAGTGGTTCATGATGTACGCGAACCACAACCAGCCGGGGTCGCACTCGACCGAGGACCAGATCGCCGTCACCAAATACTGGATCGACAACTACTTCAAGACGCCCGAATACTACACCATCGACGGCAAGCCCGCTGTCTGCATCTGGGACGCCGGGAACCTCGACCGCGACTTCATCGACGAGGCGGCCGCGAAGGGCGAGACGCTTAAGTCCGGCGAAGGCATCAAGCGCGCGTTTGCAATCAGCGAGCGGATGGTTCGCGAGGCCGGGCTCCCGGGCATCTACTGGATCGACATGTGGCGGACGAAGAAGTTCGACCCGGACTACGCTTTTCGCCGCGTCGAGCAGGGCTACCGCGCCGCCATCCACTACGGCATCGAGCATTTCTCGCCGGATCTTTCGCCCGAGGCGATGAAGCCGGGCGACACGCGCAACCGATTCGGCTACGACGCCGTCGTCGCCACCGCGCCGAAGATCTGGGACGAGCTTTCGCGGCAGAATGTCCTGCCGTTCTGGGTGATCATTCCGACCGGCTGGGACGACCGTCCGCGCTCGTTCACCCACTCGCGCGTCATCACCGGCCGCACGCCGGAGAAGTTCGCCGAGATCTGCCGCCGGGCGAAGGCGTTCTGCGACAAGTACGGCCGAAAGCACGCCATCGTCCTGCCGATCAACGAATGGCAGGAGGGGAGCTACATCGAGCCGAACGAGGAATACGGCTTCGGCATGTACGACGCCATCCGCGACGCCTTCTGCGAGAAGCCGGCCGGCGGCTGGCCGAAGAACATCAGTCCCGGCGATGTCGGCATGGGTCCGTATGACTTCCCGCCGTCCTTCCGCTCGCCGACGCCGCGCTGGGAGTTCGCGGACTCGGTCGAGGGCTGGTATCGGCAGCCTTACGGCGGCGGCGAGCTGGAGGCGAAGGACGGCTGCCTCAATTTCTGGATCAACTTTCCGCGGCGCAACTACAACATCCGCCAGCGCGTCGTTCCGTTCGAGGCCGCGAAGTACAAGACCTTCCGCGTGCGGATGCGCGTGACGCCAAACGCCAAGGCGGGTCTTGGGAACGTGAAAAGCCCGGACATGCGGCTCAAGTGGGGAACGGCGGAGCGTCCGATCGTCGGCCCCGGGCTCGCGATCGACGAATGGCGCTGCGTCGCCAGCTGCCCGGTAAAGGCGGACGGCGAGTTTCACGAATATGCGCTTGACCTGGCGGCGAATCCGGACTGGAAGGGCATGGTCGACGAGCTCTGGTTCGAGGCCTGCCCCATCATGCACGCGCGCGTCGCCGTCGACTGGATGCGGTTTGAGTAGAATTGTGAAAATTTGGGGATATACTCCTCGAAATGCCTGAAAAACAAGGCATTTTTAGGGTCTGTCCCCGCGGATTTTGTCCCCGCGGATTCCGCGGATTTCGGAACTGTTTTTTTGGTATAATAACGTCTAACCGAATTAACCAAAGGAGAGGGTGAAATGGCCAAGCCATCATTTAAGGTTGTGGACTTCGGAATAACGAAGTACGGCAAGAAGGCGAAGGAGAAAATGAACTTGAAAGCGCGTTGACGCTTTGCCATGCTGTCGCTTTTTGCAGCTGTACTGATACAGGCGACGAACGGCGTGCCGTTCACGGCCGCGCTCGACCAGGTCGCGGCGGAGCGTGCCCGCGACCAGAAGGCCGACGTCGTGCTTGAAATCGGCGTGAAGGGCTTCGCGCTGCTGAAGCCGATCTACATAGACCGCGAGCTCCAGCCGCCTGGCGCGGGCAAGCTGACCGTCAGGGGCGCGAAGGGGATGCGCCCGAGGATATTCGGCAGCGTGCCCGTGAAGAACTGGAAGCGCGTCGGGAAGAAGATGAACGGCCGCTCTGACGTCTGGGTCGCGGACGTGTCGGCATTGGATCCTGTAGACCAGCTTGACGCGCTTTTCCTGGACGGGGCGATGATGACGCTCGCCCGCTATCCGAACTTCAATCCGAAGATGCCGTATTCGGGAGGGTGGGCCTACGTGCCGGGACGCTGGGTCAGCATGTACCAATTCCCTAAGCCCGAGCCGGCCGGTGGCCGCACGGAGATGCGCGTCGGGAAGAAGGACTGGCACAACTGGGCCGTTCCGAGCGAAGGGCGGATCGTGATCTTCCCGCGTCAGCGCTACGGCTCGTCCTACATCCGCATCGCAGATCTCGACCGCGAAAACAGGATGCTCAAGTTTTCCGGAAATCTCTGCGACGTGCCGCGTCCGGGCGACACATACATCCTCAGCGGCTTCCGCGAGGAGCTGGACGACTTCGGCGAGTGGTTCCATGACCTGAAGGAGAAGAAGGTGTACTTCATCCCGCCGAAGGGAAAGAATCCCAACAAGTGCCTTGTAACTGTTCCATCGGTCAACTCGATATTTTGCCTTGAGAACGCGCATCATGTCTCGATAGAGAACCTTGAGCTTTGCGCCGGGCGCAAGGCGGTCGACACGACGCAATGCTCCTTCATATCGATACGCGGCTGCAGCATACACGACATGTGCGAGAGGGCGATCGAGTTCTCGTGGGGGCACGACAACGAGCTGCGGGACAGCGACTTGTTCGAGCTCGGCCGCGGGGCGATACACATCACTGGCGGCGGCGTGACCCAGCCGAACACTGTCGAGAACTGCTACATCCACCACGTAGGCAAGCTTGACCACGTCTCGCAGGCCGTGTTCATGGAGGGATACGGCTACCGCATCCGCCACAACCTCTTCCACGACCTGCCCGGATGGGCCGTGTTCCACACCGGCAACCACCACGAGCTTACGGACAATCGCGTCCACCACTACATGCTCGAGTCCGAGGACGGCGGCGCGTTCTATACGTGCAACGGCAACGGCGGCGTCGAGACTGTGACGGCGCGCAACTGGATTTCGGACGGAATAGGCTTCGCCAAGTGCGCGGGATACGGTCCGCTTGCGTTCTACAACAACAGCCACGGGCTCTACTTCGACTCCGGGCCGAACCACGGCTATGTCTACGACAACGTGATCGAGCGCGTGAGCGGCATGGCGTTCAAGATCGACGGCAACAACACGCAGGTCGTCTCGAACAACGTTCTCCACTGCATTGGGCGGCCCGAGCTCGGCCCGTGGTCGTACGCTATGAACCTGTCGTCTAAGAAGTCCGAGGGGCCGGACGACTTCCGCGAGGGTGTTGCCTACTCGAATCGGCTCGTCCACAACATCTGGTACTATCCGAACTGCCCGAACCAGATCTACGTGCTCGTTCAGGGCGCGGACTGCACGCGCAGCACGTTCGACTACAACTGGATATGCCCCGGCAGGGACGCGAAGTATCCGCGTTTCCGCGACGGCGTCGACTGGAAGGACACCTGGAGGCGCAAATGGGGGCTCGACGCCCATTCTGTGATATCCGAGGACATCGGCTTCGTCGCGCCCGCGCAAGGCGACTTCACGCCAAAGAACAAGGTCGTCATGAAGAAGCTTGGCATCCATCCGCTCGTGATGAAGGGCTGCGGCCTCTACGTCAACGAATTCCGCACGAAGATACCGAAGGAGGCCGAAGGCTGCGCTTCCCACCCTGAATGGATAAAGAACCCTCCTGACCACATCAACCCTCCGAAGGGCAAAGAAGGATAAGGCGCCACAAACAAACTGCCCTGTGGCGGCCGATGCCGGCAACGGCTTCTTCCGTTTCTGGGGCTTCAGGCCCCAGCGCGGCATGGTTCTGGTGCTGCGTTAGGAGCCTTCTTTTCACGATCCCCGCACCCCCCCCTAATTTAGGGGGGTATGCTTTTGGGGCGGGTTGTGGTATAATATTCTCAAACTCGCAAAAGGAGCAAGCTATGATAATTTCGCGAAACAACAAGTTTTCCGGGGGGGGGGGCAATTATCGTAGCCTCCTGGTTGCGGCCGCGCTTTTCTGCGGCGCATCCGCCGCGCGGGCGGCGACTGCGGAAGGCGAATGGACGAAATCGACCTGGACTACGTTCACCGCGTCGCCCGACGCCATTTCGCGCCCGCGATATCTTGCGGAGAACCAGAGTTACACCTACTTCACGCTTTGCGACGGTTGCTCGGCGTCGTTCTCGTTTTACGGCAACTGCTCCGTGGTCTGGGAATTCCCGCGCAAGGCGACGCTGACGGGCGTCAAGATGTATTCAAACCATACTGATTCAGGCCGCGACGACATCCGCCTCACTTCCGTGCAGGTCCGGTACTCCGCCGACGGCGAGTGGGTGACGCTTGCGAACTCCGGGGTCACGCACAACCACACGAGCACGATGCAGAAGAAGCTCTTCGCGGGCTTCGCCGCGCCGGAAGGCTACAATCTCGCCGAGGACGTGGTGGCGGTCAAGCTGGTCTTCCCCACCCAGGAGAACAGCTGGATCAACTTTGCGGAGGCCGAGCTGCTCGGCTCGCTCGAGCCATCTTCCGAGCCGGAGGAGGAAAGCCCCTACGTCTGGACGGTCGGCGGCTATTCGCCGGGCGCCTGGACGCCGCTCGTCGCCGAAAGCAACATGATGGCCTACTGCTGGTCCATCCAGAAAAACGGCACGGCCACTTCTTCCTACGACTTCATGACCGACAAGTCGGTCGCGCAGGTCAACAACGCATGGGTCGCCAGCGGCAACACCATGGCCTGGCTCTTCGACCAGCCGTTCGACCTCTATTCCTTCCGCGTCTTCTCCCGCTGGGGCGACGGCGGCCGCGACGACATCTCGATCTGGAAGTTCGAGACGCGCGACGAGAACGGCGTCTGGACAATCCGCACGGATGCCGAGAACTACGCGATGGTCGGCACCGGCAAGAACATCGAAACCGTGTCGGGAACGACGGGCTCGAACTACGCGATCCTGCGGCGCAGCGACGGCGAGCCGATCGCAAGCGGTGTCACCGGCGTGCGCGTTCTCGCATACTATCATGGCTATGACGCCTGCTGGGCCGAGGTCGAGGCGGAAGGCGCCATGTCGTCTGGCCCGGCCATCTTCGACTCGCGTTCGGTCACAGTCTCAAACGACTGCTTCAAGGTCGATTGGACGGCGCAGCTATCGAGCCTGGGCGCGAGCGACTCGGCGACGGTCAACCTCTGGACGAGCACCAACGGCGTGGACTATTCCCTGTCGGACTCGGCCATTGTCACCGAGACCGGCGTTGACTACGTCTTCACCAAGACGTTCGATGCCGTGGGCCTGACTATCAGCTACCGCTTCGAGACCATCAACACCAGCGGCGCAAGCAGCTGGTGCTCGACGAACGAGGTCGCGACATTCGTGAACTACGATAACGCGATCTACTACTGGCTTCCGGAAGTCGCCGCCGGCTCATGGGAGGACGCCGCCTGCTGGTCTAACAGCCTCAACGACGCGCGGCTCGCCTATCCGTCCCATCAATACGCGACGGCGAGCTTCGCCCTGCTCGACCCGGCGACGCCGGTGGAGGCGACGCTCGGCGCCTCGCGCACGGTTCGGTTCGCGCCGCCGGCGTCGTCCGCGGCGACAGTGACGCTGAAGGGCGGCTCGTCCGTGACGCTGCAGATCGCCGGCGTGTCGGGTTCGCTGAAAGGGACGAACATTCTGGACGGGCTCGTCGTCCGCTATTCGGGCTTTCCCGCTTTCGCCGCCGACGCGCGCATCAAGCTCCAGAACGGAGCGGAGTGCTACATCATGCCGGCGGACGTCAACGGGGCGCGGGCGGGCATCGAGCTGTATTCCGGCGCGAGGCTCTACATGAATCTTACGGCTCCGTCGATGTGGCCCAGGTTCTTCTGCAACGACTTCGAGATTGTCCTTGACGGCGGCACGGTCAGGAATGCCGGCTACTTCACCTGGTCGGGCGAGAGCAGCCCCAAGCGCGGGCATATCGTCTTCCGCCCGGGCGGCGGGCAGTTCCTGGCGCCCAGCAGCCACCGCATGCTGTTCGGCAGCGGCGCGCTCTGCGAGCTGCGCTATGAGATTCCGGGCGGCAGCTGGAGCGGCTATGACGCGGCGCCGCTGCGCCCTGCGGATGTAAACAATGACCACCCGTTCGGCAAGGTGGACGGCAACGGAAAATTTCTCGTGAACGTCGTCTTCGGGGCGGACAGCCCGTCGCGCGCGCTTGAACTGCCGCTTATCAGGAAGACCGACAGCGGGACGATCATCACCAACAGCTTCGATTTCGCGGCCTTCGGCGCGGGCATGGAGGCGAACGTGCCAAACCAGAAAGGCGACTACTTCTACTGGACCTACGGCGCGGGCAATACCACCGAACCGGCCGCGGCAGGCGACCTGCCGACAGGCCTCGGCTTCCACTACGCCGGAAGGTCGAACGGCTTGAGCATCATTGTGCGGTAGCACCGCACAATGGTTCGCCCCGATAGACGACATCGTGGCGATGTATCATCCATATCACGAGATGGACATCTCGCGGTTCTGCGACGAGATGGACAGGCTTTACCGGCTGAAGTATCCCGAACGGAACCTGCAGCGCATCCGGCGCAGCATCAACTTGAGCCAACGCGAGCTATCCGAACGCTCCGGCGTATCGATAAGGACGATACAGGAGCTTGAGCAGGGTCGAAAGGACATCAACCGTGCGGGTATAGACACGCTTATGCCGCTTGCCGCCGCGCTTTCCGTTGACGTGGAGTCCCTTGTTGAGCGAGTTGTATGACCCTCCCCCTAATTTAGGGGGGTAGGCATTTTGGGCGGATTGTGGTATAATATTCCCAAACTCGTAAAAGGAGCAAGCTATGATAATTTCGCAAAACAACAAGTTTTCCAGGGGGGGGGGGCAGATATCGTAGCCTTCTGATCGCCGCCGCGGTCGCGTTGTCCGCGGCGAGCGCGTTTGCCGACAAAGGCTGCTGGGCGCGGGTGCGCTTCCAGAAGACGAACGGCGGCAAGGCCCTCCAGTTCAGCGAGTTTGCGCTCTACAACTGGCAGGGCGATCGGGTGAACAGTCCGCTCACGGTCGTGGCGGACGGCACCGCAGCGACCGATCTCGCCGTCGGCCAGGCTTCCGGCTATGTCGCGGGCGGACTTTCCGGCAATCCCTTCAGCAACTCGTCCGAGGGGCTGGTGTACCTGTTCGACAAAAGCACCGGCACAAAGCTGTTCCGGTCGGCCAACGTCACCCTGGATCCGGCGACGGAAAGCACCTGGATCGTCATTACGATGCGGCTTGCCGCCAACACGAAGCCGGTCGCCTACAACCTCGCCACCGCGAACGACTCTGTGGGTTCGCGTTCGCCGACCGGTTGGATCGTCGAGTGCAGCACGAACGGCGTGGACTGGACGGTTGCCGACACCCGCACGGACGTCGCCTGGCCGACGACGACCTACACCTGGTGGAACGGCGGCGTCAGCTATCCGCTCGCCTTCGACTGGGACGCGTTCCGCGCGACCTGCGACGAGAGCGTGGTGTACTACGCATCGTCGAACACCCACAAGCCGGTGCCGACGGTGGTGGACTCGGCTGACGAGTCGATCACGCTGACGGAAGGCGTCCACTATACGGTCAGCTACGAAAACTGGGATCAGATCGGCACCGCGACGGCCACGGTGACCGGCATCGGCGCCTACGAAGGCAGCGAGGTCAAGTACCACTACGACGTGCTGCCGGCCTTCGAGGCGTCGCTTTCCTCCACGGTCACGACGAACGACCTCGTCCACTCGTACTACCCCGTCGTCACGGTGCGGAGCGTCGCGACGCAGGCGGTCCTGACGGAGGGCGTCCACTACCGGCTCGAGTACAACGACACGACCGGCTTCGGCGCGATGACGGTGACCGTGATCGGCATCGGGGACTTCATCGGCAACGAGGCGTCGCTCAACTTCACGGTGATGACGGACCTTCAGCCGATTCCGGCGCAGTACTCCATCGTCTCTTCCAGCCTTACGTCGCTGGAGAAGGGCGTGTTCCGCTCGGAGACGATGAAACTCCACAACAACATCTACAACGACTTCTTCGATGCCGGCAGCGGTACTGCATACGCGGCGCTCCTGGACTTCGGCACCGCGCGGATCATCAAGGCGATCGGCGTCGCCCCGAGGATGGGCGGTGAATCGCTGTCCGTCAGGAGCAAGAACTTCCGCATCAAGGGCTCGAACGACCTCGCGAACTGGACGCTTCTCCACACGAACGTCGTGGGGTTGACCGAGGGCAAGATCAACCTCTTCAAGCTCAACGCGGTCGAGAACGGCGCTTCCGTCCGGTATATCGTGCTCGACAACGTCACGCAGCTCAACGTCACCGAGGTCTGGGGATTCGCCAAGGACCTGATGGTCGAGGCGACGGCGGACCCCAATCCCTTCGCGAGCACGGCCGTCGAGTCGGCGGACGCGGCTGATGGCGTGCTGGTGAAGGGCAAGCTCACCTCCTCGCCGGACGGCGCGGCAGCGGTCACCGTCTTCGCGGCCGACCGGGACTACGGCGACAGCTACGCGCAGTGGAGCGCCAACGGACGCCGCTTCGACATCGGCGAGCTGACGGAAGGACAGACCTTCCAGACGCGGCTCGCGGGGCTCGGCAAGGGACTCTGGCAGTGGCGCATCTTCGCGACGCGCGGCGGGACGCACTCCGCGTCGCAGGTGCTGCCTTCGTTCACCGTCGGCTCGCAGGTCATCCTGCCCAAGGCGTATCTGAAGAACACTGCGCTTTCAAGGTTTTACGACGGGAATGCCGGCAACAATCCCGAGACCACAAGCGACGTCTGGATCGTCTTCGACCTCGAGGGGGTGAACTTCGCCCGCAATCGGCCGGTCGGCTGGCGGATGTGGCCTCGCAGCGGATACCCGGAAAGGATAGTCGGCAGCTATGTCGACTACGGCTATGATCCGGCGGAAGGGTCTGTCAACTGGGACGTGACTAGCTGGAACACGAACGGCCAGAAGCGGGTGTACGGGGTGGTGAGCGGCGTACCGGAGAACATTGTCTGGACGAACGACGTCACCGACATCGTCAAGACGACGCTGGAGATTTCGCCGACGAGGTTCTTCGTGCCGTATGTCTGGAGCCAGCGGACCAAGCCGCCGCGCTACATCCGCTTCCGTGGCATCACGAACGCGAACTGCTCGGAGATCGAACTTCGCACCGTCCGCTATAGCACCGGCTTCGTCATAATCGTGCGGTGACGCTGGCAAAGGCGCGCGTCGGATGCGCCGCGCCGATTGATGTGCCCTTGACCTGCCGGAAGCGCAGCTCGGCCAGCCGTCGTGAGACGCCCATTGCGCGGGAGACGGACAAAACCGTGATGCCGGTGTGGAAATTGCTGTTGATGAAGTCCAGCCCCGTCTGAACGAGGACGTCAACCGAGTAAGACGGCCGCGTAGACGACCTGGTGACTATGCCCTTGACCGGAATTAGCGGGATGCGGCGCGCGGCCGGGATTTGGCGGGGACAGACCCCGCGAAACCCTTGTTTTTCAGGCCATCGGCGGGGCCTGTCCCCACGAGTTCCCACGAGTTCCCACGAGTTTTTCGGAATACTATGGGGGCAGACCCCATGGTAACAGGAGCAATCTACCTTTTGATTTCATCGAGTTTGCGGAAAAGTTCGTCCTGAAAAATGTAGACTTGCCAATAAAGTTCGTCAGGAAAAATGTAAGTTTGCCGTTGAAGTTCGTTCAGAAAAATGTTACAATGCTCTCGTAATTCGCCAATAGTAGAGAAAAATGGAACGATTTGCATATAAATCTCTCGTTGAATGGAAAATGTCGCCACAACGCAAGCCGCTTATTCTTCGCGGAGCGCGTCAACACGGGGTTTGAAGAGTATAAAGGCGCTTTCACAGAAGCATACGTACTTTCCGAAATCCTGGCATCCGGCGTTTCGCAAGCGTTCTACTTCAGCGACTCTGCCGGCTCCACTGAAATTGATTTTATCGTCCAGACGGATTCAGGAATCATGCCTATTGAAGTCAAAGCCGCGGAAAACCTCCGTTCGAAGTCGCTCCGCACTTTCATCGCCGCTCACGAAAACCTCTCCGGCGTCCGCTTTTCCCTCTCCCCGTATCGTGAACAAGATTGGATGCGGAACATCCCTCTCTATGCGGTTGGCGCTTTCTTCGGGATCAGACATCCTCATACCTTGGCATGAAGCCACCTCCACTGCAGTTGCAGGGGGTTGACGTTTTTCCGCCGATTGGTGTATGAGTGCTATGCCGCATGGTAACCTTTGGCGGAGGGACTCAACCCCGCGGCGTGCGGCCGAAACGTTGGCGGTAGCGGCGGTAGAAGTTCTCGAGCGTCGGAAATCCGCATGCGGCGGCGATTTCTTTGACAGGCCGCGTGCGCGACATGAGCATCTTGTGTGCCGCAGAGAGGCGGATTTCCTGAAGTTCTTTATGGACGGAGTGCCCCGTTATCTCGCGGAAGCGCAGCGTCAGGAGTCGTGGCGAGACGTTCAACCGCCGCGCAATCGAGTCAAGAGACAGCTTTTCGCCGTACTCCCGGCGGAGAATGTCTCGCACTGCAAGGATCATCCGACTGCCAGTTCTGCCGCTCTGCGTCGATCCGCGCTCGGTGACGCCCAAGACGCCGAATATGCGGTGCGGAACACGGCGCCGGCCGTCAAGAGCCGCAGCAAGTATCTCGACGGCGAGCCGTCCGGCAGACTCGAAGTCCAGGGCGACGCTTGAAAGCGGCGGGTGAGTGTTTTCGCAGATGTCGGTATCGTTGTCAACACCGACGACGGCCGCCTGTTCAGGCACGGAAATTCCCGTCTCGTGCAGCACTGAGAGGACTTTTGCCGCTGTGACGTCGTTGTAGGCGAAGATGCCGACAGGTTTCGGGAGTTCGGAGAGAAGCTGCGTGAAGACGGGATTGTCCACGAAGAGGGTCGAGATCTTGAAGCCTTCCCGTGCGAGAATCTTTCGAAAGCTCCGTTCGCGGAGGACGGAGTGGGAGTTCTCGAGGTCGTGCGCCCGTGCGCCGACATAGGCGAAGTGCGGGAGCCTGAGACGCAGAAGGGAGTCGGCGGCCGCTTTTGCCACTGCCCAGTTGTCAGGTATGCATCCGAAGCGCGTCCATCCGGGCGTGGGGGCGACGGCGTTTACAAAGATGGCGTCCGGCAGCGTCCTGTTCAAACCTTCGGCGCACGGAACGTCCGAGTCTATGATTACGCCGTCGAAAGGCTGCCGCTCGGCGAGCAGGCGCACGGAACGCTGGAAGCCGCGGTTGCGGAAGTTGAGCGTCGTCACGTCCCAGTCTGACATTTCGGATATGCGACGAAGCGCCCCGGAGACGATTCTGCGGCTGCTTGAGTAGTCGCTGTCGTACGTGAGCAGCACGTTTCTCCTTGCCGGTTTATGCTTCATGACGGGAAGTATATCACCTTGTTGCCCGAAAAGTCAATCCGCTTTGCCGTATAAATCATAACTGATATGGTATAATCCAGTCAAACACAAAGGAGGATTGTGCCATGACAGCTTTGAAGAATCGCACGTTGACTTCCGTTGCTGGCGCAGCGGTGATGATTTTTTCAATCCAAACCGCGCGGGCGACGGGCATCGATGCGTTCACACCCATCGACATCATGGAGACGGTGCGTCAGAGCGAAGTCGAGTCGCCGTTTACGTTTTCCACAACCGGAGAGAACGACGGCAGCCACAGCGAGCAGCTTTTCGACGGGGACTTGACCGCCGACGGCTCCAAGGCTGCCGATCAGAACGGCCGCGCCATCTTTACGATTTCGAAAGGGCCGTCGATCACGGTTTCCTTCAATCCGGCGGTCTTCGGGAATCGTCATGTTTTCTTGCGGCAATATGGCTTCCGCATGTGGCACAAGGCCACCGCTGTCGGATGGAATGTCGCCAACCGAATGCCCGGCACCTGGACCGTCCATGTGAGCGGCGTGGAGACGCCGTCGAGCGAGGACGACTGGACACTTGTTGACAGCCGGGAGAGGCCGATTTCATATTCGAATGTGGACAACAGTTATTACTCGGCCGATTTCACGGCCGACGCGCTTGTCCCGACCCGTCATGTCCGCTTCACGTTTACACAGGGGAATCCGGCTGGTGATTATGTCTCGCTCGGCGAAATAACCATGTCGGGGCTGCTTGGCCCGGATGACGAAGATGCGCGCGACGTTGCTTTCTATGGAACCGAAATCCAGTCCGTGAACGGCGATGGCTCGGTGGATGCGAAGGTGTCGATTCTCCCGGCCGGGCAGACGGTCGATCCATACGACCTTTTCGTCGAATGCCGCACGGGCGACCATGCCGACACGAACTGGCTGGCGCGCGCGACGACGTTGACGGGGATTTGCGAAACCAAGGTGACAGGTCTCAGGCTTGGCGCGGGCTACACGCTCCGGTTCGGCGCCGTCTCCGCGAACGGAGCCGTAAGCACGGGCGATGCGGTCAATTTCGCGTCAGCCGACGATCTCATTCTAAGTCGGCTGCCGGCGGGATATACCGAACTTGAATACATTGAATCGACTGACACGGGCAACCAGTGCATCGATTGCGGATTCGCGCCAACGGGCCGCTTCGGCTTCGACCTCGATTTTATCGGATACAATGCGTTTCAGCGCGGGGCCTACTACGACAAGGGAAATCGCGACGATGGATACGGCTGCTACCTGACAGCATCGGCGAATCTTGTTTTGTCCTCCAGCACCGGAGGTTCTGGTATTTATCCTGGCGGAATGTTTCTCTACAACGGGGCGAAAAATGCGGGACTTGTCCGCAATGAGCGGATGAGGTTTCTCGTGGGAGGGGGGAAGTACACGACGATTGTCGGCACGACGACGAACAGCACCAGTTTTACCAACAGCAGCCTCAACGGCCCTAACTTGTTTCTTGCCGCAGCTTGCAATGGTGCGGGGACTACGAACCAGTATGGGGTGATGCGCATTTATTCGCTTAAGACATATAATGACGGCGTCAGCCCGAGCGAGCTGACACACGAGTTCGTGCCGGCGAAGAGAAAATCGGACAACGCCATCGGCGTCTATGATGTCGTCGCATACGCCTGGTGCCCGAACGGAAGCGCCACGCCGTTCCTCGCAGGCCCTGCGGTCGTCGGCGGAGACGTTCTGACCACCAACTCTGTGAGTTTCGTCGGCCGGACGCTGACGGTGACGTTATGCCGCGATGGGGCCTCGACGGCGGAGGCCGATGTCCATGCCGTGTGGGGGGCGGATTACGCCGCGATGGACGCGGCAGAATGGGCGCACACGGCGCAACTCGGCGCGTTTGCGGAAAACGCCCAGACGGCGCAGTTCACGACGCCGACCCTCGCGCGCGACACCGTTTACGTCCGCTTCTACACCGGCGACGGCAAGTGGTCCGAGACCGTCTATCTCCCCGACCAACCCGCCAGCGCCAGCGGCCTCACCATATTCGTGCGGTAGGTATGAAGAAACTGACTATATTTACTGGTCTCGTTCTGGCGGCTTGCGCCGCCTGTGCGGAGGCGATGGAGCCGATTGTGCCGGTCGTATGGCGGCGCGGGGCTGTAGAAGAGACGGCGAACGACCTGAAGGCGATTGCGCGGCAGTCGGGCCTTCGCCGGTTCTTCATCGCTGGGCCTGGCTTCAACGAGGTGATGTATGCGCCGTTCGCCGCGAATCTCTACGCCGAGATGGGGCGCGAGATCGGCGAAATCGCGAAACGCGTCGCGCCTGACGGAATCGAAGTAGGCTGGTGGTGCTCGCCGTCAATCCGCTACGTCTCCGGCTTCAGCCCCGTCGAGGACTCGCGCGGCGGACGGAGCGCGGACAACAAGAAGTGTCCGCTTGACCCCGCGTTCCAAGACGACTGGGCCGCGAAGGTGAAGTCGGTGGTCGCCTCGGCGCATCCGCGCATGGTCAACATCGAAGACGACTACACGCTCGGGTGGGGAAGGGGGCTTGACGGCGGCGGCTGCTTCTGCGAACGCCATCTCGAGCTCTTCGCCGAAATCTACGGCAAGAAGCTTTCCTCCGCCGAAATCGCCGACGCTTTCAAGAACCGCACGGACGAGAACCTGCCGATTCGCCGCGCGTTTGCGGGCACCGTGCGCGAGTCGCTGTGCGTCCTCGCAAGGAAAGTCCGCGCAGCCGTAGACGAAGTCGATCCCACGGTTCGCATCTGCGTCTGCGAGCCGGGGTTAAACGCCGACAAGGACGGCTCGTCCGTCGAGGCGGTCGCCCGTGCGTTCGCAGGACCGAACACGCGCCCCGCTATACGCCCATCCGGCGCGATCTACGGCGCACAGACGACTCCTGCGGACATCCCGGGAGCTCTCGCCCACACGTTCTACACGCTTGAGCGGCTGCCCAAGGACATCGAGACGTTCTACGAGGCGGACCCCTATCCGCACAACCGCTTCTTTGCCTCCGCCGCGCAGATGGGCTCGCTTATGTCCGGCGCTGTTTTCGCGGGCTCTCAAAATCTCCTGCTCTACTGCCTCCAGTATCTCGACGATCCATTTGAGGATCGTGGCTACGCTGACGAGTACAACCGCCTAAAGCCGCGTCTTGAGGCGGTGCGTGATTTCAACCGCTCGCGCCGGGCGACTTTGCTCGGCGTGCGCATCGTCTGGACGTCAGACGCCATGGCGCTTACGCGCGGGCTTGGCGGCGGACGCGACGCGCAGCTTGCAGACGAGGCGTTTATATTGGCGAAGTTCGGCCTTCCCTACGCGATGCGCGGCAACGGGCCTGCGATCCTGGCGGGGAACATAGTCGAGTCGCTTACTGACGAGGAGCTTGGCAAGATTCTCTCGGGCGGCGTCCTCGTTGATGCGCCTGCTGCCGACTTGCTCGTGAAGCGCGGCTTCGGGAGCGACCTCGGGACGGACGTAAAGATTGCGGGAGGGCGGCTTCCGGTAATACGCGAGGAAATTCTTCCTGCGGCGGGTCTCAAGCGAAGAGGGCGCGACGTCAATGCGTTCTATATCTTCAGCGCGGGAACGGAAGGAACGGTTCACACCTTTGCTACGCTAACGCCGCACGAGGGCACCGAGGTGTGGAGCCGTTTCTCGGGTGTTGGCGGCAAGGAGGTGACGCCGTCGCTCACGGTGGCGCGAAACTCGCGCGGCGGATGTGCCGCGGTGATGGCGACATCGCTTGTCGGCAACCGCTCGTCGGGGCTTCTCAACCTGAGAAAGCAGGAGCTGTGGCAGAACCTCTTTCGCAAGCTTGCGCCTGACGCGATACCCGTAATGGCGCTCGATGCGCCTGGCATCTGGACGCTCGCAAGCGTTTCCGAGGATGGGCGAGAGATGATGGTGATGGTCAACAACCTTTCGGGTGACATGCGCGAGAACCTTTCTTTCTCCCTTGCCGATGAATGGGTAGGCGCGAGCGTTTCGCGGCTTTGCGTCGATGGACGCGGTGAGAAGGGCGGAAAGGTTGCCGCTCTCTGGTCGCCCAAGTGCGTCTTCGGGCAGATGCTGCCTGAGTTCTTTGTATTCACGAAATGAAAATGCCAGAACGGGCGGGGGACAGACCCCGAAAAAGCCTTTATTCTCAAGGGTTTTGGAATCGTGAGGGAACAAGCCCAAGCCATTGACGTTCTGGGCTAGGCGCGCCGAAAGACGATGGCGGAATAATCGCAGAACGTCGCGCGAGGCGGCGGGAAAGACAGTTACGCCCATGCAGAGTGGCGGAGGATTGTGACTGGTGTGTTGAATTGCATGTCTGTCTTCTTAAAAAGGTGTATCTAACAAAGTATGACTCTTCTTAAAAAGGTGTATTTGACAAAGTATGACTCTTCTTAAAAAAGTGTAATCTATGTTGACTGGTGCGAACAATAAATGATATAATTCGCGCCATGAGACGTAAAATATATGATAAACTGCTGCAATGGAAGAATGAAAGCGCAAGCAAGTATGCGCTTCTCATCGAAGGAGCTCGCCGTGTCGGCAAGAGTTGGATAGTGAGGGAATTTGCCAGGAACGAGTACAAGTCGTCCCTTGTTATTGATTTTGCCAAGACGAACAGAAAGATCAAAGAGTTGTTCGAGGAAAAACTCGATGACCTTGACGAGTTTTTCATGCTTCTGGAAGCCAGAACCCGCACGGCATTGATTCGGGGTGAAACGCTAATAGTTTTTGACGAGGTTCAACGGTTTCCCCGTGCTCGCGAGTCGATTAAGTATCTAGTGGAGGATGGACGTTTCCATTATATCGAGACGGGATCGCTGATTTCAATCAAGAAGAATGTCGAGGACATTGTCATACCAAGCGAGGAACTGAAAATCCAGATGTTCCCCATGGACTTCGAGGAGTTTCTTTGGGCTTTGGGAAGAGAAGGTCTTGCGAATCTAATCCGCACCCGGTTTTCAGAAGGACGCCCAATGGGTCAGACAGATCATCGTCTGGCAATGGAAGCGTTCCGGCAATACCTGGTGGTCGGCGGAATGCCGCAGGCTGTCGAGGCGTTTGCCAACGGATATGACATAAGAGGCGCAGAAAAGGCGAAGCGGGCAATTCTCGATTTGTACAGCTACGATATCGGAAAGTTCGCCGGCAGGCTTAAGCACAAGGTTCGCGCCATCTGGAACAACATACCCGGCGCACTAAGCGCCCAGGAAAAGCACTTCAAACCCGGGCTTGTGAAAGAAGGCGTAAAGATGCGCGATCTAGATTCCCCTTTTGAGTGGCTTGCGGAGTCGATGACGGTAAATATCGCCAGCAATGTGACAAATCCGAACGCCGGGCTGAGGATGTCAGAGGACAGGACGCTTATAAAGTGCTATATGGGCGACACGGGGCTTCTTGTCAGCCATGCGTTTTCGGAGAACGGGAACGCCACATGCGACATGCAGTGGAAGATATTGACCGGCAAACTGGAGGTGAACAGGGGAATGCTCATGGAAAACGTGGTCGCTCAGATGCTGCGGGCCGCCGGACAGGAGTTGTTCTATCATTTCAACGGGACGCAGGATGACCGCGACAGCAGGATGGAGATAGAGTTTCTTCTTTCCAAATCGAAGGTTTCCGCAAGGCACAACGTCTATCCGGTCGAGGTCAAAAGCGCCAACGACTACACAACGGTGTCAATGGACAAGTTTCGGAAGAAGTTTGCGCCGGTGATTGCAAGGCCCATTGTCCTTCATCCGGGCGATGCGGATTTTTCTTCCGTTGTGCTTAAACTGCCACTTTACATGTCCATGTTGATTCCGGATATGTCCTGAAAACCGGGCTATTGGCGCAACCGATTAAGTTGCCCCCCCCCCCTAAAATAGTGGGGTGGGCAGTTGCGGGGCGGTTTTGTATAATATCGTACATGAAATTTCGCTCATGCATAAAGATCGCCTCCGCCGTGGCAATCGTCGCGCTTGCCGACGGCTACGGCGCGGAGAAGAAAAAGCGCTGGGTGCCCGTCACGATAAGAAAAAAGCAAGGAGAATGACATGAAAAAGACTGTGAGGTTTACGATGGCGGCCGCCTTGATCGCGCTGGCCTGGCCGGTGCTTGCCGATTCGTTCAAAATCAAGGTCGACCTTCAGGACCGGCCGGAGCCGGGGGCTTCGGCGCCATCCAAGTTCCCGAAGGGCGCGGAGAAGGCGTCCGAGCGGTATTTCAAGTTTGCGGAGAAGACGCATCCCGTTCTTCTTTCGAGCGGACACGCCGCGCTTCTCGGGCAGCAGAAGACGTTTGAGAGCAGCGGGGATATGCTCGATGATCTTGAGGAAGGAGTGGTTGCCGCAGACGAGATTGAGGACGTCGACAAGGATGTCGATTACGCGGTCCGCGCGAACAATGCCCGCAACTCCTTCGTGCTGCTGATCGTCAACAGAAAGAAGGAGAATCTCACGGCGGAGGTCGAGCTCAAGCGCGGCAAAATGTACGAGCCCGTCTACCGCCGCGTCTACAGCGAGGACGGCGGCAAGACGTGGACGACCGCCGCCTGGCAGCCGCCGCGCGCGGCGGACATTTACCCGTGGACGGTGGAAGTTCCTGCGAACTCCGTCGAGACGGTGACGATATATCTTAGGTGAAATGACGACAAGTTTTGCTGAGTTAGCATGAAAACAACATTGACAACATATAAATTGCCTGAGTTGTTTCCAATAATCGAAAGAAGGGAGCAAAGATGACTTACAAGACGTTCTTTTCCGCCATGATTGCCATGTTCGCCGCCTCCGTGATGGCGGACGCGAAGAAATCGTGGCCTCTGCCCATTGAAGTCGACGCGCACGCAGAGCCGATCAAGGATCTGCGCAATTCGACGAGCGCCCCCGACCTCGGCTACGCCGGAGCGATGCTCGAGTCTTCGACGCTCGTCGCGGAATGGTTCTACATCTCGAACCGCGTCGAGTCGGCGAAGCTCGTGCGCGACGCGGGCGCGTGGGTCGTGAGGCCGTGGAGCGCGAACGACTGTTGGCAGCGCGGGCTCGCCTGGGTCGCGACCAAGAATCGCGCGGCGCTGCAGAAGCGCCATCCGCACTCGGTCTTCATCGATCCGCACGCCTACTTTTCGTTCTGGAAAGAAAACTCGATGAAGGCGATTCTCTGCCTTGAGATCTACGGTGTGTACGGTGACGTCGAAAAGGGAACGCGCGTCTCCGACATAGGGAGCGTTAAAAAAGTGATCTGCGACTACCTGCGCTGGATTGTCGACAACGGCTATAAAGATTGCGTCGCCGGTTTCGAGTGCGGCAACGAGTCGTACTGGGGCAACGATCCCGAGTTGTACGGCGCGCGCTGGAGCGAGATAATCCCCGAGATGAAGAGAATCTGGCCCGACGTGAAAATAGGCATTCCGCTCGCCGAGTATCGCGCCGGCGACCCCGACATCGCGGCGGTAAGAGCGCGCGCGACGGGGCTGGAATGGGTGCAGGGCGGCGGCGAGTTTTCGTTCAGCCGTCTCAATCAGTGGTCGGGTCGGTTTATCGTCGCACTCTCGAATCAGATCCACAACGTAAGCCATGTCATCTACCACTTCTATGGCGGTGACGGCGCGTACGGCTGCAGCGCGAGCGGCTTCGCCCGCATCAAGAACTTCGCAAAGGTTTTCCCCGAAGTCGCCGACAAACGCGTGTGGATCACCGAATGGCGCGAGCGCGCGGATGAGGACAACCGTTGCCATCAGACATTCCAGTCTTCGTTGTGGAAGGGACATTACCTCCTTTCGTGTCTCGCCCAGCCGTATCTCGACGGAATCTCGCTCCACAACCTCGGCTCGCTCGCCGGCGGCATTTCTGTTTCGACGGGTGATTGGAACTTTCAGTTCTGTCCGACGCAGCGCAACTACATTGACCCGGACTACACCGGCACGCCGCGCATGGAGATCGGTCCCGCCGCGCCTGTGTTCGCGATCTACACCGACGCGCTGAAGAAGCATCCGCTCGTTCTCAATCACGGCAACTGCGAGAGGCAGGGCAAGGGCGCGGTCATCTGGGCGAGCGCGTTGTACTACGGCTCGTCGACGGCGCAGATGCGCGCGATGGCCATGGGTCGCCCCAAGGAGAAATGGCCGAAGCTGATGGGTAATGTCGAGTGGGCGGTGACGATGAGCGCCGACAAGTCGTCTCTTTCGCTTCTGATGGTCAATACGCTCGCGCGAAAAATCGACATGCCGATCAATCTCAAAGGCGTGGAGTTCGCGGGCGAGCCGGTCGTGAAGTCTGTTACGATTCCCGAGAAATACCTTTATGCGCATCTCATTCCCGGGGAGCGTCCTCTCTGGATCATCAAAGAGGAGAAGTGCAAGCCGATGTCGGGGACGTCGGGAGCAATCCCGATCGAACATAACACCGTCCAGTCGGTGACAATACCGCTCAAGGCGCGGTAATCAATGGAAGGTTGAGGGTTTTAAAATGAATGCACGTATTTTCATGGTCTGTCTGGCTGCTTCATTGGCGCAGCCCTGCGTGGCCGGGACGCTCGTAAAGTGGTTTTCTTTTAGAGAGAAACCGATCACCGTCGCGGTGACATCCGCCGCACCCTGCAAAGTGTCGGTCGACGGGAAGCTCCAGGGCTGGACGGCGGGCGGGAGTGCGCCGTCGTATTTCCGCCTCGTGGGCGGCAGAGGGTTTCGTCAGGCGACGTTCACGAGCGAGGTTATGCCGCATGGCATCGGCGTTACCGTCCTTTCCGGCGCGCAAGCCGCGAAGGTCGCGGTCTCGGACAATGTCCTCGGCAGCGCGAAGCTCGTCTGCGCCGAGAAACGCCTTTGGCTCCACGTCCTTAAGGCCGGTCGGCGGCTCGTTTTTCGCGCGGACGGGACGTATCGCGGCTTTCCCTCGGCAACGATCCATTGTCTGGAGCCGGGCACGCTCAAGGTTAGCTGGGGCTCGCGCGAGATGACGCTCGTCGGGGAAAAGCCGGGCGGCGTCGCGTTCTCGCCCGTCTCGCTCGCCGATGCCGATGCGATCGGATTCGAGGCGCTGAGCGGCGCGTTCGAGTTGTCGGGTGTCGGTTTCACGACGGTCGCCGACGGTGCGACGGCCGCGACCTCGTTCGTGTCGAGCGAAGCGCGTCTCAACGCGGACTTTGCGGCGGCGAAAAGGGTCTGCGACCGCGCGAAGATGGATGCCGCCATCCGGCGGGGGCTCGGGCTCAAGTTCATTGACGAAGATGCGAAGACGGTCACGATCGACCCGACGGTCCGCAACGGACTTGTCTTCTGCGGCGTGAAGATTCCCGTCAGAGACGGCATCCTCGACATCCGCTGGATGCGCGAGAGCGCGGACGAGATGGCGACCGTGTCGCAGACCTTGCCGTCAGGCTGGAAGCTCGTGCGCGATTTCGACATGCAGGCCGAGTGCCAGCGGCTCTGCGACCTCGCCATCGCCGAGGGGATGCAGGGCGGCATGCAGTTCTGCGCCTACAGGAACGGCAGGAAGATAGTCGACGTCTTCGCGGGGACGGTTTCGTCGAACGCGAACGCCGCCGCCGTGAAGGGCGATACGCTTTTCCCGATCTTCTCGACAGAGAAGCCGCTTCTCGCCACTGCGTGCCATCGCGCCGTCGAGCGCGGGCTGATGGACTACGACAAGCCGCTCTGCACATGGTGGCCCGAGCTGAAAGGCGACGGCAAGGAGAAGCTGACACTGCGCGAGACGCTCGCCTACCGCACATGCCTCCCGGGCGGCGCACCCGGCGGGAAAAACAACCCCGTCTGCGACCACGCCCTCTCGGACCGCGAGCTCTGCGACTGGGATTTCGTCTGCCGCGTCGCGGCCGCAGACAAGCCGAACGGCGTTCCCGGCACGGTGCAGGCCTACCTCCCGTACGCCTATGCGTGGATGGTGGGCCATCCGCTCGAAGTTGCGCTCAAGAAGCCTTTGAAGCAGGTTCTGGATGAAGAGGTGCTGCGTCCGGCCGGCATCGAGAAGGATTTCTACTTCGTCGTCCCGCGCACTGAATACCCGCGCGTCGCGACCATGTTTTCGGGACAGTTCGTGGAGAACATGAACGAAGACTGGGCGCGGCAGGCGCTCATGCCGTCCGCATGGGCGGTCTCGTCGGCGGAAGCCCTGTGCCGGTTCTACAACCGTCTCTGCGGTTATGACGGCAAGCCGCCGCTGATCCGGAAGGAGACGCTGGACGAGGCTTTGCGGCCCTGCCGCCATCCGGGCGACCCGCTACCGTCGCCCGAGTCGATGAAGCGCGACTGGTTCATGCTCTTCGGGATGGGCTACGGGCTCTGGGGCGAGGCCGGGCGCATGGATCGCGTCTTCGGACACGGCGGCGCCGGCGGCTCCGAGGCTCTTGTCGACCGCGACAACGAGCTGATCGTCGCCTTCACCACCAATATCCCCCGCGGTTGCATCGAACTTCGCGACCGCCTCTACGAAGTCGTCGGCCTTAGGTGGCGCTACTGGAACGACAACGTGAGCATCCAGGATCTGCAGATGACAACGTCATCCGGCGGCAACTACGGCGCAGGCATAACGTCCGGCGGCACCCCCTAATTTGAGGGGGTGTTTTTCGAAGCCCGGGTTTGCTACAATCTCTTCGAAAGGAATAATAGATATGAAACAGCACATGATAGTTGGACTTGTCGCGGCGGGATGCGCCTTGGGCGCGTTCGCGGACTTTGAAATAAAGCTCGATCTCTCCGGGAAGCCGATGCGCGATCTCTCGAAGACAACCTCGAAGGCCATCGTCGGCTACATCAGCGCGATGCACGAGTACGGTGACGATTATTGGTTTGTCACCAACAAGGTGCAGACGGCGGCCGCCATGAAGAAGGCAGGGTGCTACAACACCGCGACATGGAGCTCCGACCAATGGTTCGCGCGGCGCAACCACAAGAATCCGAAGTACCGTTCCAACCCCAAAGCGCAGTTCGACTTCTGGAAGGCGAACGGCTTCAAGGTTCTGCTCGGCATGACCGGCATCGGCCCGAAGCAGGCCGCCGATGAAGCGCAGTTCAACGCGGCTGTCTCCAACAGGATGGAGTTCGTGAAGTGGATTATCGACAATAAGTACAAGGACGTCGTGCAGGGTTTCGAACTTGGTTGCGAGACCTACTACTTGCCATACGAACGCCAAGATGCGCTCATCAAACTCTGGTCCGCGCTTGTGCCGAAAATTCTCAAGATCTGGCCGAAGTGCCAGCTGGGCGTTCCCGTCGCGGAGAACTTCGAGCTTAACCCCGACATCGCGCACGTCCGCGCGCGCATGCTCGCCGCCGGCGAGATAAAGCGCGATACGTATTTTGCGGCGGCAGACTTCAACAAGTACTCGGCCTACTTCATTCTGGGGCTCGCCACGAACAACGTCCTTGACAAGATCTCCCACATCACCTACCACACCTACGGCGCGGAGACGCCCTACAGCTGCTCCTATTACGGCGTGAAGCGCATCCGCGGTTTCGCCGAGGCGTTCCCCGAGATCAAGGGCAAGCGCACGTGGTGGACGGAGATCCGCCCGCGCTCCGACGAGGACAACCGCTGCCAGCGAATCTTCCGCGAAGCGCTTATCATGGGCCACTATTCGCTGATGATGATATGTCAGCCGGAGGTCGACGGCTTTTATCATCACAATATGTGCAACCTCGCCGGCGGTCTCTACATCTCGAACGGCAAGGGGTGGAACGTCCAGTGGATGGACGAGGGTCCCGACTATGCCGACCTCGACAGCCCTCTCAACCGTCCCCGCATGGAGGTGGGGCCGCAGGGCTCGGTCTACCACGTCATCGGCAACGCCGTCAGGCTTAATCCGCGTTTGTGGCATCACGGCACATCAAAGGAAATGGATACCGAAGATACGTTCTATACCTCTTCGCGCGTCACGGATCAGGTTTACGCCCATCGTCGGGCACTTAAGGCGGGAAAGAAGTCTCCGGGAGTTCCCGGAGAGGTTGAGTGGGTGGCGCTCACCAGCGCCGATAACCGGAGGCTTTGCCTCGTGATGGTCAACACGCGCGAGACGGCGGAGAAGGTCAAGGTCACGGTTCCCGGCAAGCAGTTCGCCGCGCCGACCTACCGCATCGCCCGCATCAAGGACCCGAAGTACATCGACTGCCGCGAAGTCCCCGGTGAGGCAAAGCTCTGGGAGGAGATCGCCTATGAGGACACGCAGACCGGCTACGCGAGCGGCGGAGCCTACGAGGCGCCTGCCGGCGACTATGACGTTCTGAACGTTGAGGTCGGGCCGAACTCGGTCCAGTCCGTCACGGTTGTGATGCGCAACAAGCCCGCGAAGAAGTAATCCGCAGGACAGGCTATGAGAAAGGTCATGGCGGTTGCATTCGCGGGGGCGGCTTTTGCCCCCGCCGCAGATTGAAGCCCCCCCCTAATTTAGGGGGGTATGCTTTTTGGGCGGATTGTGGTAGAATATT
>JAZSQE010000027.1:0-29364 GCA_045537795.1 Kiritimatiellia bacterium
TGTAGCTTATCCAATCGTTATGAACCAATTTGTTATTTGGACTTTCATCTACAAGCGACGGATCGAACGCCTCCGAAGGAATTGCCGAATTAAGCATGATGAGTTTATCAACCTGCATCCCATAATCCTGAATCGCCGCCGCGGCAACCATCGTTCCGAGACTGTGCGCGATGACAATCCGCCTGCCGGGGACGCTGTTTATGCGCGGCGCGAGAAACGATGCCGTTACAAAAGCGTTTGAGGCGTTTATATGGTAATTATACGAAGGCCCGATATCTGATTGCCATGCAACTGGATAAAATTCCATGTTCGCTCCTGCCTGATACAAGCCCTTAAACATCACCGCCGCCCAAGCACGAGCATCTTGCTCACTTACATTTGCGCCATGAATGAAAAAGACATTTGTCTTTTCAGCAAAGACAACACAAGGCGACAAGCTCATCGCGCTTGCTGATATGACAACAGCAATGCGACGAACCGCCGCCAATAGAGTTTTATATCGAATGTGTTCCACGCCCATTTGTCATATATTATAGCAAACGATAGGTTGGTGGTTTTAACCACGAAAACACGAAATACAGAAATACACGAAAGAGGGGAATGGGGAAGAGGGAATGTTGCCAATGTGACAGTGTTGTCATTTGCCAATGTTGCCAATTTCCAATTAGGTTGCGCTAAAGCCTAATGCAAATGACCAGCAGTTCTATGGCGATGATAACGAGGGATACAGCCATTACAACGCCTATAATCGTCAGTAGCCGCCCCCACTCCTTGAACGCCGAAGCCGAATCCTTGATATCATCTACCCATTTCATTATCCTTCTCCAGATCAATTTTAATTTCTCTTTGAAACCCATTTCCTGCCCCACCAGCCTCGCCAACAACGCCTCGTTCTTCCAATAAATCCATCAAACGAGAGGCATGGTTATAACCGATCCCCATGCGTCTTTGGAACAGCGGAATAGATGCGCGTTTGGTTGCACGGATTACTTCCAATGCCTTTTTATAAAGTTCTTCATCATCAATTTGCGGCGTGTTGAACTTGTGTGCAAACGGATCAGAATTTATTTCAAACAATGGCTTCATGGGAGTATACATCTTTTGCGCCTCAGCAATGATAGCCATCTCCTCTGTTGATGAAATATCCGTACTTTGCGTCCGAACGAGGAATGCGTCATCCTGTTGCCGCACAATCATATCCCCTGTTCCGTTAAGCATTTCCGCATATGGGGAATTGATAAGAAGCTTCGATTCTTCTCCGCTATTTGTCTTAAAAACGATATGTGTGCGAAAGCATGCACGCAAAGAAGCTGGCAACGTTAGAGCATCAATGAATTGTGTTGATACGATCAAATGAATTCCTGCAGAACACCCCTTAGATGTCAATCTCGATATCAAGAAATGATCTATTATTGGAAGCCTTCTAATCTCATTCATCACAACGACAATGTATGGAAGAGAATCGGGAAGTTCATTATCAATCCCGATTCCAAACAAATCTTCAACCGCTTCCCCATTCGAATTTTCTTTACGGCTATTAAAACCATCAATATTATGACATCCCGCTTTCGCAAAAAGTTTTAACCGGCGCTCCATTTCACCGACAAGAGAATTAAGCACAGAGCCATATTCTCCGTCCTCTGCTATGATGGGAAGCGCAAGGTGAGGGAGTTTCATATACGAAGCAAAGTCCGCACACGATGAATCAAGAACCACAAAACGAACCTGCTCTGGCGACAAAAGTTGTGTGAGACCACACACGATAGAGCGCATCAGATTTGACATGCCTGAGACGTCTTCTCCACCAATAAGCAAATGCGCCGTCTTCGCTAAATCCATCACATGAGTCTTGCCTTCAGATGTGACGCCTAAATAAAGAGGCAAGCGATGATGTTCAGCATCCTCTTTGCTTAATTCCTTTGGCCAAACATCGGCAAAACAAACGCGTTCACATCTTGAAAGGGAGTTAGCCAATGACATTATCTCCTTGGCGATATCACGCAACCGCCAAATAGATGCGGCATCAGCCGAGATGGTCTTGGCCAACTCGGCTGAAATTTCGCGTAGACGGGTGGTTACATTGTTATGGATTACTGTTTGCATTTGTTTTGACCAAATTAATTCTTCAAAAACACAAACACGATAGCAACAACGGAAAGCACAATCGAAAAAATCGATACTACCATTGCAATTGTAGACCTTGCCTTAATTGCAGAAATCTGAGTACAATTTAAATCGATTGCTTCATGATTTTCATCGATAGATTTTCTGTTAGCCGCAATACTCTCTTCTTGTTTCTTATCCAAATCATCTTTTTCTGTGAGCCGCCTGCGGTTGTCTTCCGCTACCTTTGCAACGGCATTTATCGATTCGCTTTGCCTATTTAATTCACTTTCAACGGCCTGTTGATTTTTTACAAATCTTTCGGCCTCGTCAAGTATTTGTTGAGCAAATTCTTGTGTATTCTTGTCTAATTTCCTGAGATTACCATTCGTATCCCTAAAACCAACTGCCATCAACTTTGCCATCGTTTGATGCATTACGTGAGCAAACTCTACAGAAACGCATGTAAAGGTGATAGCCTCCTTTTGAAGATTTGCTAACTCAGCGACTGCATCGTTGGTTCGAAGAAGTGCAGAAGCGACTGCATCGGTCTTGGCTTTAGAGCGCCCCAAAAAGCCAATTTTCATACGCTCAGCATTTACCGAATCAACTTTTGCCGCCGCGACTTTCTTACATGACTGATCTATTAAACTTAAAATCTCTTTTGACTTTGTTTCAGCATATTTCGTAAGTTCTTCTTTTGACATTTTACGAATTGCATTATAGTCTTGACTTGATTTTACTAACGAATTGTTTTCCATTGTATTTTTCCTTTCTCAGACTATTAATTATTGTTCATTCGGCGCATGATGGCATCCCAGCCTTTTAAACTTTCCCGCGTTTTTTCATTCTCGTTTTGAATGACTTGTGCTGTTTCAACGCACGTCCGGATGTCTTTTTTCAGCCGATCATTCAAAAAGTCGTATGCGTCTTTTATCGCAAACCACCCTTGTGCCAAACGGCACTGGACAACCACGCCGTTTGCGGCAATAAGTTGAATTTGAAGTTTGTCTTTTTTACCTGCGGCAAACCACCTATCCATATAATACAGAAGTATAGTGGTTATCAATCCGCCGGCAACTGCAGACAGCGTTACCGCCAACACATCGCTCACAGTCCGTGTCTCTTCACCGAACGAAGGGATAGGAAACATCATAATCGGCTGAAGACCGGGAATCGACTGCAGAAACTTCTCAATCGTTGCTGACAATCCCAACGACAACGCGCCAACAACTCCGGCTACCAATATTTTGGCGGCTTGCTGATTAGCCTCCTCCCGGGTCATGCCGACAGGCGGATTGACTATGGTTTTCAACGCCTGACAAAGCGAGACAAATCCCGCCCTGATCATGGAGACAAGTTTCTTGAGAGTTGTCGCAAAAAGGTTTATAACAAATACTACAATATTTGACAAAAAGGCCATTATGCCGGCTTCAAATGATCCCGAAATGATTTCTTTCCATTTTGCTTTCAGTTCTTCAACAACCTTAGACATCCGTTCCTTGAAATGACAGAAAAGTTCCCGGTTCGTTTTTTCCTTTCGGTTTTTCAAAATGTACTTGAGTTCTTCAACAACCGCAAGCGACAAATCATGCATAATCACGCCAATAGCCGAGTATGTCGCCATTCGCGCCGCATCCTTTCCGCCTGTCACAAGAAGTTCTTTTGAGTATTTTTTGAATGCTTCCTTGTTTATCGTATTGTTGATGAATTTACGCGCTTCCTTGTCTTTTTTCATTGCGCGATCTTTGTCTATGCCAAAACGTTTTTCGTTCGTTTCGCCGTTCTTTTCCTTATTCAGCCAATCCTCCATCTTCTGGTCACCCTTGGACTGGTTCGCCGACCCTTCCGTCCAAGCGAGATTTTCTTCTGAAGTGGCCATTTTCGCCCGCTCTTCTGCCGACATAAAAAGGTGCGCACCCGAATCGCTTTCGATTTCTTTTGCAGACACTACATGATCTAAATGCGCGCGACCATCCTTTGGCAATTCCTTACCTGTACATTCATCTATTATTGCCGATTGATTTTTGAAGGCTTCCTTGCGCATAGCCGACAATGGCTTATCATATCCACCTTCCGTCCTGACATCCTCCCACTTCCGGCTGCCATCATTATTGGTTCGATAGGTTTCGTATTTTGCCTTATCGTCTGCGGTAGCAACTATCCCTTTTTCAAAATTATGTTCCGTAGTTACGCTCCCCCCATCCTTCGCCTCGAGAAGAATACTGGCAATGCCGAATTGTCCGACGATAGTTGACATTACATTGCTCTTGCAGAGATCGATCAGGTTTTCCGCGTTGTCTTGAGAATACTCGTCTTGAAGCGCATTCAATTCATTGATTGCATTTTCAAGCGTAGCATCAAGATCCATACGCAGAGTATTAAGTTTATCTACCTGATCTATCTCTTGTTCAAGAGTTGCCGTCAAATTCGGGTCGAATAGGTTTTCGTTGTTCATGATAACTCCCTTTTCATCGTCTATTGTATCACTTAATGCATAATGAGCGAATCCCGTTATGTGAGCGATACATTTGCTAACACGCATATGTGTAGCACCATGACAGTGCTACACATATGCACAAGCATTAAAATCCATTGCGAATCTTTTCTTTTGCCCCTTCTTCTCCATAACGATCCTTAAGTACCGCCAAGGCCGCAGCCTTTTCAGTGAACTTACTACCAAATATTCCCTCGCCGCGTGCGATAGAGATAAGCCTATCGTCTGAATACGATGCGTATTCAGAGCGAAACCGCGCCATATCGCTTAACCCGCTCTTCAATCCATTCATAGCACTTTTGAACATGTCGCCGAAGAACCCCATTTTAGTTATCCTTTCTTTTTATTGTTAATTTTGCGAACACATTCGTTTGTTCGCGAAAGATCATTTACAAATGTATTAATTGATTCTACATCAACTGTCAAAGAATTACTCGAAGATATGTATCATGCATATCCCACTTCTTTTTATTGAAATCATAAGGTGTCATTGGAGACATTGCATTCATCCCATTTGCCTTATGCGCCCAATAAGAATTTGCTCGTCGTACAACAAATCCGTCAGGGCCATAACCAACCAATTCATCACAACGCATACGCGTCAACATTACTCCACGTTCATCAAACACATCCACGTATCCAGCCTTATATACGGCGTTTGCTACATGTCTCATATCTCATTTTCCCCATAATGATTTTTTGCACCACTCAAATGTTTTACTTAAAGGCTCAGAATCTCTTTTAAAAAGAGAAACCACACCGGCTCCTGCGCATGCTACAGTTGTTGCAGCCGATTTCATTACAAACATACCTGCCTTTTCAAGCATTTCCTGCCCCTTTTTCATTTCCTCCGGCGTGTATTGTCGGCGTATTGGTTCTGTAGCGGAACTCGAATAAGACGATTCTGATGCACGATTATAATCATTTAATGCGCGATCCATCTCGATGCTTGCTTGATCAATTTCGCGCTCCAATGCAGCAAGTTTAGCGTCATCTTTTGCCATTTCCTTTTCCCAATCTTCAATTTTCATTTACACCTCCTTGCCCTCATTATTGTTCACCTCCCAAGAGTCGGGCTTGCTCTTGTTCAGTGTCGCGGCTCTGCGGTCAAACACGAATCAGGGGCAAAATAAAAGCCTCTCTTCGCGTCTCCAGAGGGGCTGTGAGAGATGCCTTGACTGAAACACAAAGAGAGGCGAAACGCAGTTGCGTTTTCCTCTGCAAGGTGTCGTCAGTCTTGAAACTCTCACATTTCTCTGGACGATCGCTTTGCAGTTGTTGCAAATTGTTATGGTGACGAAGCGGTTGCTCCGTCCTATGTCCGTTTTACTGAGTTATTGAGTTCTTCCTTTCATTGTTCAGCTCTTCGGGTTTTGAAATTAGATCTTCGCCAAGATGTCCGGGATGTTGGACTTATCAAGCGATGAGAAAGCAAAGCACTTCTTTCCAAGATTATTCAGCGACGCGCCCACGTGAATCAACGTCGTTTTGTCGATAATGAGAAAGCGGTCGTGGAAGCGGTCTGAAACCTTGACTGTGAGCGAGTTCGCATACTGCGTATTAAACTGCGCGACATCGACATCATGAAGAAGTTTGCTGCGTGAATTTTTGACAACAAGAACTTCAACATCTTTTCGCTTCTGTGCGATGAGCGGCAAAACTGAATCGGCAAAATACGGGTCGATAATTATCAACTCCTTCTTCGCCATGCGTACGAACTTCTTCATCTGCTCGAACGCATCATAAACCCGCCCATCAAAGAATACTTTTTGCGGCGGAAACTTCTTGTCTTGCATCGCGTCAAGAATTAACTTAAAGCGTTCTTCGTTCTTCACTTGCGAATCCTCAAGCTTCAACTGTCGGCGCTCTGTTGCCTCTATCCGCGACAAAAGCGGTGCGATAGAAGCCAATGCCCGGCGCATGGCAACGAAAGTATCCGTGATGCGAACGGAAGCTTCAACGGCAGTTGGAGAGTTTAATACCGAAGCGAGCATAATTATGCCATGTTCGGTAAAAGCATAAGGCAGATATCTCGTACCGCCCCATCTTGAGGTCACAATTTGTGACCTCAAGATAGAACCAGGATTATCGCTGTTTAAGGTTACAATAAAAGGAAGCCTTCTTTTTTTCGCGCCGCATCGCGCGCGATCAGAGATCGGCGAGAGCCGCGACGCCGGGAAGAACCTTGCCCTCGAGGAATTCGAGAGAAGCGCCGCCGCCCGTCGAGATGTGCGACATTTCGTCGGCCTTGCCGCTCTTCTTCACCGCCGAGACGCTATCGCCGCCGCCGATGATCGAGGTACCGCCGTTCGCCTTGACCGTGGCGACCGCTTCGCAAACGCCGTAAGTGCCCTTGGCAAGAGGAGCGAACTCGAAGCAGCCCATAGGACCGTTCCAGACGACCGTCTTCGCGCCCTTGACGGCTTCGGAGAAAAGTTCAATCGACTTGGGTCCGATATCAAGCCCCATCCAACCGTCGGGAATATCGCCGTCGCAAATCTCCATCTTGATGTCGCTGGCGTCCTTCTCGGCCGGGAACTTGTCGGCGATGACGTTGTCGACGGGGAGAAGAAGCTTGATGCCCTTCGCGGCCGCGGCTTCCATCATCTCTTTGCAGTATGCGACCTGCTCGTCTTCACAGAGCGAAGCGCCGATCTTGAGCCCCTGAGCCTTCTTGAAGGTGTAGGCCATACCGCCGCCGATGATGAGCGTATCGACCTTGTTAAGAAGATTCTTGACGACCGCGAGCTTATCGGAGACCTTGGCTCCGCCGAGAATCGCGACGAACGGACGCACGGGATTCTCGACAGCGTCGCCGAGGAATTTTATCTCCTTCTCGAGGAGAAAGCCCGAAACGGCAGGCTGGATGTAATCGGCGATGACGGCCGTCGAAGCGTGGGCGCGGTGAGCCGTGCCGAAAGCGTCGTTGCAGTAGATATCGCCGTAGGAAGCGAGTTTCTTGGCCATCTCCTGACGGGCGGCCTTGAGCTCCGCCTTCTTGGCGGCGAACTCTTCGTCCGTGAGGTGGATACCCTTCTTCTCGTCATCCTTCTTGACCTTGCCGTCTTCGGCCTTGTAGAAGCGAGTGTTCTCGAGAAGCGCGACTTCGCCGGGCTTGAGCGCGGCGACGACATCGTCGGCCGCCATGCAATCGGGAGCGAACTTGACTTCAAGGCCAAGCTTTCCGGAAAGTTCCTCCGCGACGGGTTTGAGCGAGAACGCCTCTTCGTATCCCTTGCCCTTCGGACGGCCGAGGTGACTCATGAGCACGAGGCTGCCGCCCTGCTCGAGCACATACTTGATGGAAGGAAGCGCGGCGACGATACGGGTATCGTCGGTAATCTTGCCGCTGCCGTCCTTGGCCATCGGAACGTTGAAATCGACACGCATCACAACACGCTTTCCTGCAAGCGCTACATCTCTGAGGGTTTTCTTTGCCATTGTTTGTTTCTCCGTTTGTTCGGAATTTACGATAAAATTTACGACGGCCGTCGAACGCTTTCGATTGCCGTCGTGACGATTGCAATCGACTGCTGTCGAAAGCGCTCGAGATGCCTACCGGTTACTTGGCCGCTTCGGCCTTCGCCATCTTGTTGAGCTTCAACTGCGCGCGGCTTTTCTTGCGATCGGCCGTATTGCGCTTGATGATGCCCTTCTTGACGGCTTTGTCGAGACCAGAGACGAACTCTTTGAACTTCTTCTCGGCGACTTCCTTGTCTGCGGCATCGGCGGCCTTGAAGAGCTTCTTGTGCGAATCATGAAGCTTCGCCTTGCAGCTCGCGTTGCGCTTGCGGGCCTTTTCGTTCTGACGGTCACGTTTACGGGCGGCGCGGCCGCCTTTGATATTAGCCATGTTGTTTTATCCTCTTGTTTGGGAAATGTATTTCCGTATATTGTACTATTTTTGCCGAAATTACGCAAGGGGGTGGC
Source organism: Kiritimatiellia bacterium (assembly GCA_045537795.1). Lineage (GTDB taxonomy): Bacteria > Verrucomicrobiota > Kiritimatiellia > RFP12 > UBA1067 > UBA1067. The sequence goes on from JAZSQE010000027.1 coordinate 8,531, forward strand.
ATGAGAAAACATTTTGCCCGGCGAACAACGGACGATTTGTGCATAGATGTAATTTTCATGTTATTTTTCTTTTCGTAAAATATGTTATCATTATGTCATGAAACTACTTCCGTTTTGCGCGGCGCTGGCCGCCGGCGAAGCCTTGGCGCTCACGTCGAACCTCTCTTCGAGGACATGGCCCTTTTTCGCCATCACGGCCGTGCTGATCGCCCTTGCGGGATTCGCGCGGCGATGGCGGCTCTGGCCGCTTCTCGCCGTCTTCTTCATCGGCACAGTCCTCGCGCTCGTATCTTCGCGTTCGCTCGAAATCTCGTTGCGCGACAATCCCTGGATGAGAAACCGACACATCGGGCAACGCCTCGCCGGACGCGGCGACATTCCCTCGCGCATACGCGAAAGCCTATCGCGCCGTGCAGGCATCGGCCTTGAAAACCGGCCCGCCATCGCCGACATCAACCGCGCCATCATTCTCGGAGAAAAAGCGCGCATAACATACGACACGAGAAAATCGTTCATCGAATCGGGGACGATGCATATTTTCGCCGTGTCGGGATTTCACGTGATGGTGATAGCCCAGACGTTTCTTGTCATTCTGTGCATGGCGGCGTTTCCCGTGCGCCTCGCGCCGCTCGCGGCTCTTCCGTTTTTATGGGGATATGTATCGGTCATAGGTTTTCCGCCGAGCGCCGTCCGGGCGGCGACGATGGCCGTGTTTTATTTCATGGCGGGCGTATTTCACCGCAAGCCCGACGCCTTGAGAGCGTGGGCTCTCACATTTTTCATCGTACACACGCTTTCTCCGCGAATGCTCTTCGACGTCGGCAATCTGCTTTCGTTTACGGTGATGCTCTCTATTCTGCTGTGGCTGAAAATCGCCCCGCCGCGTTTGCGCGCCGCTGGAGTGACATTCGCCGCATGGGCCGGAGGATTGCCGATCGCGGCGCGCGTTTTCGGGCAGATCACCCCCGGCGGCATATTCGCCAACATGATAGTGATGCCCATCGCCGGAATAAGCGTTACCGGCGGCGCGCTCGGCATCATGTCAAGCTACATCTCGAAAAGGCTCGCCTCGCACATGAACAACCTCGCCGCCCTCGCCTCCGAAGCGATGCTTGAGATATCGCGCCTGACGGCTTCACTGCCGTTTTCATGCGTCGAAATCCCGCCGTGGTCCATCGCGGAGTGCTTTCTGTGGTATTTCGCGATGGGGCTGATCTGCCTGCTCGGCCACTTGAGCGCTAAACGGCGGCTCGCCGTTTAGAGAGACGTCACGCTCGCCGTGGCGGCGATGAATCTCTCCGGCGGCGGACACGGACGGAACGTTTTCAGATCGATGAACGCATGACGGGTGAACCCGCTCGCGAGCACGCGCTCCTCTCCCTTGCGCTTTATTTCACAGGCGATTTCGATGCGCACCCCCTTGAGCGAACGGACCCAGGCGGACACCTCGAGAAGATCGTCGTACCGCGCGCTTCCGCGATAATCGCATTGCGCGTGCGTCACCGGCAACCCCCACCCCTGCGCCTCGAATTCTTTGTACGTATAACCGCACGCGCGCATCAACTCGTTTCTTGCCCGCTCGAAAAGGACGAGGTAATTCGCATAGTAAACGACACCCATCATATCCGTATCGGCATACGGGACGCGGTACTCCATCGTAATCTTGTTCATCTATCCTCCTTGCGCCGTCAGGAATTCAGAAGAAGCGTCAGAAGTCCGGCCGTCACGCAGTACGGGCCGAACATCCAGAACCATCTGCCGCCGAGCGCTTTTATCAGAAGTTTCAGCGAAAAATATCCGACGACGGCAGAGAGAAGCGCTCCGTAGGCGGTAAGCGCCCAGGAAGGTTCGCCGGCGTCGGCACAGGCGCTGCCCGCCTTCAGAAATTCGAGAACCGCACCGCCCGCGATAAGCGGCGCCGACATCAGAAACGAAAACTCCGCGCTCTTCTGCGCATCGATGCGCCGCATGCGCGCGCACGCGAGGGTCATACCGCTCCGCGAAACGCCCGGCAAAATGGCGAGCGCCTGCCCCATCCCCATCATAAGCGCGCTCGCGAACGACACTTCACGCTTGCCGCGAGGAAGAAAACGCGTGCCGATCAAAACCGCCCCCGTGAACATCATGAGCGCCCCCGTCATGCGCACGTTCGAGAACATCGATTCGAAAAAATCGCTGAACAGAAAATAGACGATGACCGCCGGCATGGAACTCGCGGCGAGTTTCAGAACGAACCTCCAACGTCTTTGCGCAAAGATTCCGCACAGAGTTTTGAAATAAAAGACGGCTATGCTCACGAGAGTACCGAGATGGAGCATCACATTAAGCCGCATCCCCGGCCCATCCATATCGAGCATGTTCTGGGCGATGACAAGATGACCTGAACTTGATATGGGCAGAAACTCCGCCACTCCCTGCAAAACCGCCAACAGCGTCACTTCAAACATTTAGACACCTCCGAATCTCAGTATTCAAGCTGACTGCCTCCTATCGTTTCGCGGAGAATAGAATCTCCCGGCACCGAGACGGACGAGACGGGGGTGAACGGCGCGAGCATCCGCACGAGATTCATTATATCGGTCCTGTCGCCGAGCTCGCGGCGCGCAATCTCGAGAAGGCCGCCCGCGTAGAACTTCAGCACCGAAAGTTCATAGCACAGATACGAGTCGAACGTTTCGTCGGCGAGCGGTTTGAAGGGATTGATCCACTTCTCTTCGCCCGCGAGAACGCTAGGCCACATGTTGAACGTTTCGGCGGGACGCATCTTTCGGAACTGGTAATCCCTGACCAGACGCCTGAGCAGCCGCGCTTCGGAAGACTTAGGTTTTATTCCCGCGAAAATGTCGACCGAGGGCACAGGCTCGATGAAAACGCCGAAGCGTCTCTTCTCGGCTATATCCTGCGAAAGACGCGGATTCAAGGCGTGTATGCCTTCGACCACGATAATCCCTCCGGGCGGAAGCTTGCGCTTCTCGTCAGAAACGTACCCTTCATGCTTCTGAAAATCGAAACGGCGCCTGAACAGGGTCTCGCCCGCAAGAAGCGCGTTCATGTCGTCCGTGAACTTGGCGATATCCACGCACTCGATATGCTCATAGTCGAGATTGCCGTTTTCGTCGCGCGGATTGAGCTTGTCTCCGACGAAATAATCATCGGTCGATACGAGAAGCGCATCGCGCTCGTTCACTCTCAACTGGGTGCAAAGTCTCGTGGCCGTCGTCGTCTTGCCGGCCGAAGACGCTCCGGCGACGAAAACGATGCGCACCGAATCCTTTCCGCATATAGCGTCGGCTATCGCGCCGAGACGCTTGCGCTGACGCGCCTCCGCCACACGGATGACTTCGTCGATCGTTCCGTCGGCGACGGCCTCGTTCAGGTATTCAAGGGTTATTTCCATCTTTCATCCTTCCTTCGATGGCGAGCGGTCCACAATCGTGCCGGACCAGCCGAGTTTTCTCGCGAGAACGTCGTAGGGATCGTGCCCTTCCAGCTCAATCATTCCGACGCTCCGGGCGGATTTGACGATCTCGAGACTGTTGCCGCCCTCAAGCATGAAAACGCTTTCTCCGTCGGCATACACGCCGAGCTTGTCGGCTTGGCCGTCGGCCCGTTCGCGCGATGTGACTTTGAAGACGACCGAATCCGAAACGACCATAGGGCGAATGCCGAGCGCGTGCGGATTCATCGGGGTTACGACGAAACTCGGCGAGCCCGGCATCACGACTGGACCGCCCGCCGAAAGGGAATAGGCGGTCGAACCCGTGGGCGTGGCTATGACGAGCCCGTCGGCCATGTATCTCGCGGCGAGACGCGAATCTATCTCGAGATCAAGAACGGCGGCGTGCCCCGACATCTCGCGCATGATGACGATGTCATTGAGCGCGACGGCGCGCGAACCGTCCGGCGAGACGAGTTCCAGAAGGCTGCGTTTCGCGACACCGTAGCGCCCGGCCGCCAGCCTCTCGAGCGCCGAAGCGAAATCCTTCTCCTCGACGCTCGAAAGATAACCGAGGCCTCCGAGATTGAAACCTATGACGGGCACACCCGGCACGTCTCTGACGGCTCTGAGTATCGTACCGTCTCCGCCGAGGGCGATCACCGCTTCCGCACACCGCGCCTCGCACGGCTCAAGCCCGGCGGCGCGCGCCGCGCCGGAAAGAACCTCGCGCGCCTTCAGAGCGGCGGGTTTCCGGGAATTGGCGTAGAAAAAGACCTTTTTCATCGGACGGCGGGAAAAGTCCCGTCCTTCACGTCGTCCACGTACGCGCGGAAAGCCTCGCGCACCACGCCCGCGAGATCGGCGTATTTCTTCACGAACGAAGGCACGTTTTCGTTGAGCCCGAGCAGATCGTGCATGACGAGCCACTGTGCGTCGCATACGGGGCCAGCTCCGATGCCGATCGTCGGTATCTTCACGGCGGCCGTTATCTCGGCAGCGAGTTCGGCGGGGATGCACTCGAGCGTGACCGCGAACGCCCCCGCCGCCTCGACGGCTTCGGCGTCCGCGAGAATCGCGGCCGCGTCTTCGCGCGTCTTGCCCTGACGCTTGAAACCGCCGTAGCCGTTGACGCTCTGCGGCATCATCCCGACATGGGCAAGAACGGGTATACCCGCCTCGCACATCCGCGAAATGAGCGCGAGGATGCGCGGCGACGCGCCTTCGAGCTTGACGGCGTCGGCGCCGCGTTTGAGACACGCGACGGCGTTTTTCATCGCCTCGTCGTCACCGCACTGGTATGAACCGAACGGAAGATCGGCGACGACCATCGCGTCCTTCACGGCACGCGCGACGGCCGCCGTGGCGGAAAGCGTCTCGGACATCTCTACCGGAAGCGTCGTGGAATAACCCAGCGTGTTCATGCCCATCGAATCCCCGACGAGCACGATCGGCACTCCGGCCGAATCGGCGAGCGCGGCGAACGCGGCGTCATACGCCGTGCAGCAACCGAGCTTTTCGATGCCCTTCGCGGCCTTCACCGCCGCCACATTCCATTTTTTCATCGTTATCTCCGTCGTAACGCGATAGATTTACCTGTAATAACGCACGTAGTCGATCTCGAAGCGCCGCGGCATTTCAAAATCGGCGGCTACCGGCCCTACGGAACCGTGATCGAGCGCGTAATTGATGAGAAGATACTGGTTGTGATGGAAGGGATTGAAACCGTCCACTTCCGCCATTTTCACGGGATAGGTGAAGTAATGGACGCCGTCGTAGTAGAAATCCATCCGTTCCTTGTCCCACTCCACGGCGTACACGTGAAAGCCCTCCTCGATGTCGACCTTGTACATGCCGTCTCCGCGCGCCGCGCGGTTGTGTCCTGTCTTCGCGCCGTAGACGGAATCCGGCCTGTATACATGGCAGGTGGCGAACGCCGTGCGCGGGCTGCTCCCCCAGTATTCGAGAATGTCGATTTCTCCGCATCGCGGCCAGCCTATTTCCTGAATATTGACGCCGAGCAACCAGAGGGCCGGCCAACTCCACTTGCCCGTCGGGATTTTCGCCCGGATTTCGATGCGCCCGTAGAGAAAGTCGCGCTTCTTGTAAGTGACGACACAGCCGCTCGTGAACCCGCAATACCTGCGATCGGGATTGTAGCAATCGAGACCCTTCACGTTGCCGTTCATCGAGATCGCCGTCTTAGGACGCATGGCTGTGTCGAATTTCTCGCGATGGCATTCGAGAACGAGCACGCCGTTTTCGACGCGCACGTTCTTCTTGCGCGAAGTGTAATACTGCGGCTCGGCACCGTGCCAGCAATCCGCCGCCCACCATGTGTTCGTGTCGAGAGAATCCCCGTTGAATTCATCGGACCAGACGAGCTTCCTTTCACGCTTGACGGGAGGCCTGACGTCGATGCGCGTCATCGTGCCGTCGCCGTTCTCGACGTAAGTGGCGCCGAGCTGCCAAAACCAGGGCTGGCGCGAATAACGCTGCGCAGCCTCTTTCCTGTCGCCTTTGAGACAGGAGGCGCAACGGTATCCCGTCGCCTTTTCGACGGCCTTGAATATCGCGGGCGCGACGGCGTCGGCGTCCTTGCCGTGGCGATAGCCCATCAGACGATAGGGGAACTTCTTGTGGTAATCGCGCGCGATCTTCTCGGCTTCGGCGGGATCTCGCACGCTGTCCTCTATCCATTCGATGTCGGGCTTGCCGTCGTACGGCTCGCGCATGACATACTTGACGTTTTGCGCTTTCCGCGGAGCGCAGCAGGGGCATTTGGCGCCGTCACCGCCGCAGCCCGACAACGCGAGCAGCACAGCGGCGGACGGCACCGCCCATACGCCGCGGAGGATCATTTCGCCTCCTTGGCGTCAACGGGGCACGCGGGGCTCTCAAGACCCGTGTTGACATCACGCACGCGGTAGGTGATGCCCTCGGGCTCGTCGAGCGGGATGAAAAAGTCTTTCATCGGGTTCACACCCTTGACGGCGGTGACTATCTTCGTGCGGCGGACGATCTCGTTGCCGCCGGCGTCGAACGCCATAATGCGATAAACGCGCCCGGGGATGAGGTTCTTCGCGTCGGGAGCCTTCTGTTCGCTCTTGAAAACGCTGAAGCACTTGAAGGGAATCGAAAGCGCGGGGATTTCGATCTTCGACATCTTGCCGAGACACTTGCCCGAATCGAACTCGTAGACATACCCTTCTTCACCGAGGTCGATCGTGACGTCCGCGCCGAGAGACTTCTTGATGCACTTGAAGCCCACAAGACGCATATCGTCCTTCTCGCGCACGCGGAAGACGACTTCGGCGGGGCGCAGACCGCTGATGGATTCTTTGTTCTCGATTCCGTTGGCCTTGAGAAGCTTCTGGAGCTTTTCGTCGTCTTCGTAGGAACTCCACTTGAACATCTCCCATTCGCCCTTGAAAGGCGGCGTCTTGCGCTCGGCGAGGAATCCGTCGAGGATGCCGGGTTCGCTGTCGGCGACGAGCTTGCCGCCCTTCTTCATCCACGCCCTGATGATCGCCACCTCATTGTCGGAGAGCGAGCTCGCGCCGGAGAGGAACAGCACCTTCGTGCCGGCGAGTTTCTTCGCCATGCGTTCGGTGACCATCTTGACGCCGTAACCCTTGCGGTAACAGAAGCGGATGAGCGAGCCCAGCGAATCGCCGGGGGGCGTGAAGCGCTCGTCGAGTCTGGAAGCGTGTCCCGAAGCGTACGAATACCATAACGCGAAGCCGTCATCGCGGAAAGGCGTCTCGATAAAGCTCTGCGCCATGCCGCGGCGGATGGGTTTGAGGTAGGGGAGCATCCTGGAGACGTACGGAGCGAACTTGAAATCGCCGCCGTAGGCACCTTGCGAACTGCCCGGACTCATCGCGAACCACTGGTCGGCGTTGAGAGTCCCCGTAAGGACGAACTCCCACTGCTTGACGGGGAAGCCGTCGCGCAGGTTGTCGAAGTAGCCTCCCCACCAGATGCCGCGAACCTTGTTAGGATCGATGCAGCGAAGAAGCTCGTCGGAGATCATGTTGCGGTACGGGCCCCAGAATTCGAGTTTTTCGACGGTCTGTTCGAGCTCACCCGCGTTCGAACCTTCTGCGCCGACGCGCGCCTTCGGGTCGTGGCGCTTGATGATCTTAGAAAGCGTCTGATAAAAGTCGCTGTACATCTTGTCCATGTACTGGACGTGGTCGTAGTACATCGGCCAGTTCTTGAGCTTGATGGCGTTGTCGGCGTTGACGTGAGGCGCCGAAGCGAAATCGGCCACGTTCGTCTTGTGCACGGCGTTGAACTTCGCGATCGTGCCGTATTTCTTCTTCAGGAATTCCGCGAACGGAACCTTGTCCTGCGGTCCGACGCCCGCGTCGTAGCTGAAGTTGCACTCGTCGCCGAGATTCCACACGCACACGCCGTAGGGCGCGGCTCTCTTAACCTTCGCGTCGAAATACTTGTCGAGAATCTTCTTGAGGCGCGGATCGTAGGGATTCGTCTCCTTGGCGCTCTTGCCTTCGAAGATATCCCTCTCAGCGTTCACCTCCTTGCTCCAGCCGAGCGTGTGGTTGTAGGTACCCCACGACACGCCGCCGTTATCCGCCACGCGCAGGCTGACGTGCGAGATGTAAGGCACCGAACGCGTATTGAAAAGCGCGCTGTTGAAACCGCTCTCGCCGAGATAGTTGCGGTAACCGAATTCATCGATGGCCGAAGGCGCGAGAAGCGGAATCATGAGACTGCCGCCGCACGCGAGATTGTCCCACATGATAAGCGTGTACTTGTCGAAGTCGTGGTTCGGGAAGAAGTACGTTCTGACCGAGTCGGCGAGTTTGATGCCGTTTGTCGTGAAGAGCTCCGCCGTGAGCGTGCCCGCGAGCGCGGGGAAAGGCTTGTCGCCGAGAACGACGCTCGGGGAAGAGCCGCGGCGGGGGGCGACCGTGTCCTCGCGGGTCCAGACGAGATCGCCGTGGGGAAGCGTCTTGAGCGTCATGCGGACCTTGAGCGGCTCGTCAAGGGCACGCTTCCAGCTGGCGGCGACCCCGGTTCTGCTCTTGATGACGCGGTCGACGAGATTCGTGCGGCCGCGCGCGATCTCGAAATCGAGCACGCGCGGAACGACCGTGATCGCGCGCGTGGCGACGGCTTCGGTCTTGCCGCCGACGGAGGCGATGAGATCGAGCGTGAAGTTGCCGCCGTGGAGATCCGCGAAAGACCATGCGATGCAGTTTTCGCCCTCCCCGAGATCGCGCGTCTCGTCTCTGACGACGTTGTTCCAGCTGTCGCGCAGCCTCATGCGCAGCTTTGCCGGCCTGAAGACGCCCGAACCGGAGACCTTCACGCCGATCGGGGTGAAGACGCTGCCGGGGCCTGCCTCGACGCGGTCGACGCCCTTGGCGTCGAAAAAGAATTCCACCTTCGCCTCGCGGTTCTGCGCCGCGCGCAGAACGACGAAGAGATGCGCGTAGCGCGTCTCGAAGGAACTCGCCCAGATGTTGATCCAGTCGGGATCGGCGATATTCCAGTTGCGGGAGAGAGATTCGTCGACGATGATGCGGCCCTTGCCGATTTTGTAGCAATTCATGAGCGCCTGGCTCTTCGTGAGATCGCGGCTTTGGGCATACGAACCGAAACCGGCGATCTCCGCGAACGGCACGGCGGCGGCGAGACTGTCGCGCATGACGTTGTCTTTGGCGACGTTCTTGTATTCTTTGCCGAAGAGATTGCGCACCTGCCATCCGCTCAGCACGAGACCGACGCCTTCATCACGTACACGACGGGCGATTTCCATGCGGTATTTGGCGGGAACACCGAGCCAGATGTCGCCGCTCGTGCAGACGATCACGTCGGGATTCTTCGCCAAAAGAGTCTCGATCTGACGGCACTTGTCGAGATGCGTACCGCCCTTGACGCAGTCTTCCCAGATGCCTGCGAGATTGAAACGGCCGGCCATGACGTCGGCCTCAAAGCCGAAGCGCGACGTGAATTCAACCATGTCGCGCATGCTGCCGCCGAGCGAGGTGATAAAGAGAACGCGCGGCTTGTCGGTGAGGCCGTCGGCCCAGTCGAGATGGGGAGATGCCACCTTCATGTCGGCGTTCTGGCGGTACCAGCCGCTGTAGCCGTCGTATTCTTCACTCTCTTCAAGATCGTACGTCCCCGCAAGTTTGAGGTCAAGTGCCTTGATCGGCTCGTCGCCGGTCATGATCTTTACGAGATTGCTCTTGCATGAAGCGTCAAACGCCTTGGCTTCGGCCTCCATCCTGGCGATGAGTTCGGGGAGAGTCTGATCGATCTTGCGCGTACCCTCGAGGGTGTGCAGATACGTGCTGCCTCCGAGGTCGATGCCCCAGTCGCTCTGAAGACGCTCTTCAAGCATCGCGAGAATCTTCTCGGGGGTGGGAGCGACGCCTTCGGAGAAGTAGAGAAGCCCGAAACGGTCGGGCGACACGCCGCTCGCGCAGGGAGCGGACGAGCAGAACGGCCCCCAGCCGCGATACCACGTGAAGCGCGAGTGGTTGAACGTCCAGAACGAGCCCGAGTCAGGCTTGGATTTCAGCCCGTAAGCCTCCCACGGGACGAAAAGTTCGAACTCCCAACGGTCGTCGAATATCTTCGCGGCGGAAACGACGCCGGGCGCGCGCCAGTCCTCATGAAAGTTCGCCGAATCCATACGCCAAGCCGAATCGTTCTTGCCGTTGGAGTTCACAACGAACTTGAAATACCCGACTCCGTTGGCGGCGGGATCGAAATAAAGTTCGGCGCAATCGTCCGTCCAAATGGAAGCGTCGTTGTTCTTGAGAACCTTGCGACGCAGTTTCGACATATCTTCCTGATAGTTGATCACGCCGACGAAAATACCCTTGTCGTCATAGACGATGGTGCAACGCGTCTGATATTCCTTGAAATGCGTACCTTTCGGGTCGAGATACTTGTAGTAGTTTTTGTTGGCGACGCCCTTCTTCCAGGCTTCGTCCGTGAGCTCTCCGTCGACGACGGGCGCTTTATCGACCTGCATGGCGGTCATGAACGACAACTCGCGCATATCCGCGCGGAGAAGCGTTGCGGCAAACGCCGCAGACAGGGCAAACAGTGCTTTTTTCATATTTTCCTTCCTTGTGACGACGATTTTGCCAATAATATCAAATGTATCGTCGCGATGTCAAACCACGTGTCGGACGTCGGAAAAGCCAAACGTCTCTTTCGGAACGCAGGCGTTCAATCGTGCAGCAAAGCGCGGATTTCGGCGAGTGTGCGTAAGGTATTGAGTCTGGCGCGCAATGCGGCGGCGCCGGGGCGCCCCGAAAAATAGCGGAAAAGATGCGTGTGCATCTTAACCGAAGCGAAGGCGTCTTCGCCCGGGACGCGATCGTGCGGGAATTTCGCGGCGAGAGCGGCTCTGAAAGAAAGTATCGCTTCGAGATGACGGCGGCACCAATCGGTTTTCGACCGCGTCGAAGACGTTCCCGTCACGCCTTTCAACCTCGCGAATATCCCGGGATCGGCCAGCGCCGCCCTGCCTATCATGACGGCGGCGACGCCCGTTTTCTCCATAGCGGCGAGCGTTTTCGCGTCGACGACGGAGCCGTTGCCCGTCACCGGCACCGGCGAGCGCGAAACGGCTTCGGCCAGCGTTTCGAGATGAACGGCTCCTCCGTGCATCTGCGAAGTGTAGCGGGCGTGGAGGATGACGCCCTTTGCGCCGGCCGACGCGGCCGCGTCGACAAGTTCGAAAACGCGCGTTCTCTCTGGATGCGGCCCGAGACGCGTTTTCAGCGTCACCGGCAAAGACGTGTTCCCTGTCATCGCCTTGACGAGACGATATATCTTCTCCGGATCATCGGCGAGTTTCGCCCCCGCGCCTTCGCGCGTCACTTTCGTCATGGGGCAGCCTGCGTTGAGATTGAGTTCCGTGAAAACAAGCGGCACCGTATTCGCGGCAAAGGCTATGTCGGATTCTTTAGAACCGAATATCTGACAGGCGACGGGGCCTTCGCCGGGGAGCGTTTCCATGAGATGGCGCGTCGGCGAACTGCCGTGCGCGAGACCGGCGGCCGAAACCATTTCGGTATATGCAAGATCGGCGCCCCCTTCGCGGCACATAAGCCTGAAGGGCGCGTCCGTGAATCCCGCCAAAGGCGCGAGAACAAGTTTCATTTTTTGACGGGTTTGTCGCCGCTTTTCTTCGCGGCGGACACTTTCGCGGCGTGAGCCTTTTTCGGTTTCAAGTGCGGCGCCTTCGTTTCGGTCGGAGGCCGGGGGATCTTGACGCCCGGCGTAAGAAGAGGATCGGAATACGGCGCTTTCGCGTCGACGACGGCGAAAGAAACGTATGAGGGAGCGCCCCACGACGTCGACTTGTTTCTGGCGACGAGCGTTATGTCGACTCTGTTCGTGGGCGACATACCCCTTTTGTCGATCGTCACCCTCGCTTCGTCCGGCGAGAGTTTTTCGATCTTGACGTCGACGTTCTCGCCGTGAGTCTGGACGAAACGGAATTCATCGGCCTTGCCGTGCGCCTTGATCTTGAACGACCTGACGCGCTCCTCGGCGCGAAGGATGAACGCCCACGCGAACGCCGTGGCGTAAGTTATTTCGGGTATTTCCGGGCGTTTTTCGACGGGCGCCATCTCGACCGTCACGGGTGCGAGCGGCGAAATCGCGTCCACCGTAAACGCGCCGGCCGCCTTTTTCAGCTTCGCGACATCGACGCCGCTGGGCGGGAATGCGCTCGGATGGGCTTTGGCCGTCAGATAGTCGTCTTCGCACTTGACGGCCTTTAGCGACTTTCGCATGAGCGTTTGTATGACGGGCGCGAGCATCCCGCGCTTGACGAGCTCGGCCTTTACGTCATCCTTGAACGCTGCGGAGGCCGCGAGGGCGGCGCGAAGAAACTGCTGATCGGACCAGCTGCGCCCGGCGGACGTTATCCAGTACGGCGTAATCGAGGCGAAGACGTCGCCGTTTGTTCCTACGGGAGGCGTATCGGCGTTCGACGGAAAGACCCACGTCTGATTCGAAAGATAGAGTTTCGCCATAGTTTTGAGAAGGTGCGATTCGCGCGTCATCACGGCGCGCGGAAGCGAGCGCCAGAACGGCCCGCCCACGAACGCACGCGAGCAGTTGCCGAACACGGGATATGGGAAAAGCATGTTCGGCATGTTCAGATGCATGCCGCGTTTTATGCCCTCGGCATCGAGCCTGACGGGCGTCACCCCCGGAAAATCCGCCACTTTCAGATTGGAGTGGAGCGCGTCGCGGTTGAAATACAAATCACCCGTGTTGTTCGTCGGGGCGGAGGCGGCGGCGAGTTTGACATTGGCGACGAAACACCCGCTCTGGAAATCCCATGTAAGATTGTGCGCTCCGACGACGAGAGGCTTGCCGAAAACGCCGAGCGCCGGCACGCTCGCCATCGGCCCCGTCGTAAGAGGCTTGAACTTCATCTCCTTGGCGTATTCGACGAGTTCCTTGAAGCGCGGATTCTTCGACAGTCGCCTGAGGTCGGCATCCTTGGCGATGTGATCGGCATCGCGGAACCCCAGATCTATCGCCTTCTCGAGTTCGGAGAGCGCCTTGTCGGCGCGCTTGGGAAAGTACGCGAGAGAGCAGGCCAGATTGTAACGCCATGTGGGATCGTCGGGGAGAAGCTTAACTCCCGCGCGGCACGTCTTCTCCATCGTTTCGGTATCGCCCTGTCGAACGGCCGCGACGAATCTCATGCGGAGCCTGTCGTGCTCGGGCTGACGCGCGGGATAATCCCATATCGGAAGGACCGCCAGAAGAAGAAACGCGATATTCATTTTTTAAGCCTCATCCAACTCGGGAGTTTCACTTGTTTGGCTTCGCGGCTCTGGTTTGTGGAAAGCGACTGGACCGTGCCGATCGACGGCGATTCAAGCGAAGCGAGACGCGCCATAAGGGCCTGCTGACGCGTCGCCTGCTGTCGGCTCATCTCTTCGTTTCTCTGGCGCTCTCCGAGAAGTTCCTTTTCGCGAGCCTGAAGTTTTTCGCGAAGTTCCTCGGCTTCGCGCCTGAGTTCCGTCACGTCCTTCATGCTTTCGGCGATACGCGACTCCTCGGCCTTTCGCTGGGCGAGACGGCTTTCAAGGTCGCGTATTTTCGTCTCGCTGTCGTACATCTTCTTTTCGTGGATGCGCCGAAGCTCCTCAAGCTCCTTCCGGCATTGGATCGTGCGGGGATCTTCAGGCCTTGTGAGAAGAGCTTTGCGCGTCATCTCCGCTATATCGGTGCCGGCGCGCTTGAGCATCTCCCGTCTGTGGCCGAGCAGCCGGTCGGAACGGTCTTCATAGCGCTTTTTCGCTTCTTCGAATTCGCGTTTTTCGATCTCCATCAACTTGGCGATCTCCTCGGTCTCATCGGTCATGAGCTTGAACATCCCCGCCTGTATGTCCGCCACTTCGCTCGCCGCCTGCGGCAGCCGCCGCAGTTCGTCTTCAAGCGCGCGGATCTGCTCAATGTATTTCGTCTCGCGCCGCAGCGCGTCCTTGAGCTCGCCTTGCGTCTTCGTCATCTCCGCCTCGAGTTCGGAACGCTTCACCATGGCCGCCTGCGAGGCCTCGGATGCGGCCTTCAGCGACGAATCCATGCGCGATTGCAGTTCGGCCGTGTGGCGGCGCTCTTCCTCGAGAATCTGCTCGAGTTCCCTGACGCGGCTCTCGTCGACGACGATCTTTTCCACGGGAACTTCCACGACCTTCTCGACTTCGACGATCTTTTCGACAGGTACCTCCACACGCACTTGCTTCTCGACGATTTTTTCGACCTCTACGACCTTCTCGGAAGGTGCTTCAACGTTCCCCCGCGCGCCGTCGACAGAAGACTCCTGCAAGGGCTCCTCTTCGGCTACTTCCTGCGCAGACGTCTGCGTCTCGAACGGAGGCCTCACTTCGACGAGCGTCGAAATCGACGGGAGTCTTCCGCTGGCGAGAAGAGCATCGGCCGCGGCCTTGTTGAAAGGTCCGCGCGGATTGCCGTCGCCAATATCGATAGAAAAGCGCATGTCGAGAAACGCGACGTCCTCGACCTTCTTCCAGATGATATTATCGTCCGAAATCTCCTGCCCCGGCTGTATACGCCCGAGTTTAGCCCACTCAACGAGCTTCGCCTCGGTCTCAGGGCCGAACGTTTCATCCTGCGTTCGCAGAAACCATTTCGCTTCGTTCATTTTTTCAGTCTCCCGAATATATTGCCGGAAATGCCGAAACGGCGCCCCTTCGCGGCCTGAAGTTCACGACGCGCGGCCGCCTCAAGCGCTGCGAGCTGGCCTCTGTCGGCATTGCCGAAAATCGAACCCGGCGCCTTGGGCGGCGGCGCCATATCAAGCGGTTCGACGACCTCTGGAACGACGATTTCACGTCGCGCCGGCGGCTCAACCTCAATCACCTTTTCGACTTCGACGATCTTCTCGACGATCTTTTCGACAGGCACCTCCACGCGCACTTCCTTCTCGACGATCTTCTCCACTTCGACGATCTTTTCGACGGGAACTTCAACGACCTTCTCGACGATCTTTTCGACGGGAACTTCGACGACCTTCTCGACTTCGACGATCTTCTCGACAGGCACCTCCACGCGCACTTCCTTCTCGACGATCTTCTCGACTTCGACGATTTTCTCCACGGGCGGAGCGTCTTCATCTATCTTGAATTCGTGCAGACGATACGACTTGGCCGTCGGAGCTATCGTTTTGTTTCGATACAATCTGCTGACAACGGCGCGGTTGAACGGCCCGAAGACTTTGCCGGGCTCGATTTCGACGAGCCATTTCATTTCAAGCTCCGCCATCGTCTGAGCGGGCACCCATGAAATGCGGTCTCGCGACAGAAACCCGGTCGGCTCTATGCGCCCATCCCTCGCCCATTCCTTGAGCGACTCTATGTTCGCCGGCCCGTATACTTTACCTTCGTCCGTTCGGACATACCACTCTTTCAATGATTCCATGTCAGATATTATACCATAACCCGATGCACTATCCCGCATATATTATATCTGCGGGCGGCGGCGCGGCAAAAGACATATATTCTCCGGTCACGGGATGGGGAAACGCGAGTTCAACCGCATGGAGAAGATGCCTGGACGGTTTGTGCCTGAGGCGCGAATCCTTCACCCTGTCACCGTAAAGCGCATCGCCGGCGATCGGATGGCCGAGATGCGCGGCGTGAACTCTTATCTGATGCGTTCTCCCCGTCTCGATTCTGAATTCAACAAGCGAAATCGGCCCCTGCTTCTGCAGAACGCGCCACTTGGTGACGGCGCGGCGTCCGCCCGATTCCACGACCGCCATGCGCTTCTTGTCCCACGGCTTGCGGCCGATTAAAGTCTCGAGCCTGCCTTCGGCCGGCACGATCGTGCCGTGAAGAACGGCGAGATATGTCTTCTCTATCTTTGCGTGCGACTCGAAATCGGCGCGCAGCGTGCGATATGCGCGTGGTGTTTTCGCAAACACCATAACTCCGCTCGTTTCGATATCAAGCCTGTGCACGACACCAGGCCTTTCGGCAGACCCCGCGCTCTTCATCCCGGGACGCGTGGCCGCCAGAGAATCGGCGAGAGAAAGCGTCTCATACCCGGGCGCCCTATGCACTATGACAGACGCGTCTTTGTTCACGACGACAATATCCGCATCTTCATAAATAACGTCCGTCATTTCGCCACAGGACGTTTGACCGGGAGTTTTCCGTCTCTTGCCCACGAAATATCACCTTACCGCAATATAATTCTAAAACCGATCGCATTCCAGACGAATCCACCGATGCCGGCGTCGCCGGGGAGAACGACGTCGGCGTACGGCCAATCCCACCCTTTGCCGTCGCGGTGCTCTTCACCGGCCACCTTTACCTTGCAATCGTTCATTTCGGCGTTCGCGAGCGCAGCGTTCGATCTTTTTTCGAACATTATGTCGGCAATACGCATATTCTCCGCGAATCCTATTCGAGAAGGAGCACCGACGACAAACTTGACGCGTTCGAAATCAGACGGCTCGTCCCGCCCCGGGAACATCGTGACACAGTCCGCCGGCACAGTACGCCGGTTTGCGGAGAGGGTGTTGACGACATATACACAGCCACCTTTATCGCCGTCGGCGGCGGTCTCGAGGTACACCGTGCCTGGAGAGCCGACATTGAAATTGCCTGACATGGTCGCGATGTTCGGATTCGCCGTTATAACGCCGCTCCAACCGGAAAAAGCGCCTTCTGTCAGTATTACCGCGACTCGTCCGCCGCCGACTACATTATCCCCGCTGACGTGTGAAAACGCTCCTGCATCAGCGCCGATATCCCCCGAGCCGGAGAGATCCCCCGCCGTAATCCAGATGGAACCAGGAGTTGCGACATACCAGTTGCCTCTGTCCGAATCGGCGGAAACAGCTCCGTCTACAGTCAATGTTCCCCCGACACGCAGCCGTATGACGCCGCCGGCCGTGTTCCCGACATCGCTGCTTGTGCACGAGGAACCGGGATGAATCGGCGCAAAAACGCTACCATATACGCTTGCCCCCCTGCCAAGCGAGGTGGAACCGTGTGACGGCGGACAATCGCCTCTCGCCGTATACCCGAGACCGCCTTTAACACCGCCGTAACCGAATCCCTTTGCCGTTGCGGTAACGATGCCGCCCTCCTCAATCACCATATTTCTTCCCACGGAAAGGTCGATCCTGTTCGTGATTCCTTTCGCGAGGTCGGTTGAATTGATTATCCTGTGGGTGAGAGTCGCTCCGGAACGCAGTACAAAATCGCTGCCGACGCTCATGGGAATGTTCATCGAAAGCGTCGCGCCGCCGTCTATCGTGCCGGATCGCGTTACATTCAGCGCTCCGTTCGTCGCCGCCGCGAACACGACCTCGCCCGCAAGAACCTCGAACTGACGCACGCTGACCGGGCTCTCGAGAACAACCTCGGCGTCAGAGAGAAACTGCACACGCGAAGAGGCGCCAGGAGCGATTCCGCCCGCCCAGTTGGCGCCATTGGTGAAAGACGCCGACACCGCTCCCGTCCACTTGCACAGATCCACGCCGAAATGCCAGCGGCTATTGCCGCCGAGGTCGGCGCCCGGGAGGTCGTCGTATATCTCGAGAGCGCTCGCGTTGCAATCGCTGACGGCAACGCCCGAAACCCGCGCGATACGAGAAACGGCGAAATTCCATTTTTCTCCGGGAAGCGAGCTACGCATCACGAGCAGTTTTTCCGCGTCCGTTATATCAATGAAAACATCGTCCGCGCTGACGGTGGAGCCCGCGGCGAACGACGCGTCAACCGAAGACGTTGCGTTTTCGACCCGTATCTGATACGCCTCAAGGCCGTCGGCGAAGAAAACACTTCCGCCGTCCTTGGCTATACGAACGACATTGAAAACATTTCCCCCGACATCTATGCTCTGCGCACCGCCCCCCGTTATAAGAAACGTAGATGAGGCCTTTGAAAACGATCCGTCCGAAAACGAGAGAACATTCCCTGAAAACTCCACCGTTTCAGACGCCTCGCAGACGAGCGAACCCGCTACGCGCAGCTCATTCGTCACGGTGAGGAAATATCCCGCGAGCGTCAGCGACGCGCCGCTTTCGATGCTGAGCGAATTGGCTTTAACCGCCGCCGGAAGATACGGCATATTCGGCGCGTCTGCAGATATGACGATAACATCCGTCTCCACGGGAGTTCTCTGAAGATCCCAGTTCGCGGGATTGCCCCATTGACGGTCGGCTGCGCCGGTCCACGTGTTTTTCTCTCCCGCTACGATCGTCGGAAATATCCAGTTCTCGTTGCCTCCCGCATCGACCGAATCCTTAGCGATAATCGCGGAGCCGCCGAAAGCTCCCGCGTTCGAATTTTTAACTTCGGCAAACGCGACATTGTTGTCGCTGCCCGAAACGGCGTCGATGATCCAAGGCGTCTCTGCGTCGACGCCGAGAAGTTTCACGGGGGAGTCTTGCGCACCCGCGATATCGAGGCCTCCGAACGAGAGGATTCGCGTCAGAGTGTCATTTGCGGAGCCGAAGCGGATTGTCTTGCCCGGCGTCTTGCACGACAAACGCGCGAATTCGTTCGTACCCGTTATCAATGACTCGCCGGCGCCGTTGAATTCTATGTTACCCGCCACGTGCTCAGCGTCGCCCGACTCGGCGACGAATACGCCTTTGGGATGCTTGAAGAAATTACCGGAAACCTTCAGCGTGGCGTCTCGTCCGATTTTCAGAACACCGTTTGAGGCGATCTCGACATGATCGACTTCGGCATCGGTCACATTCACTCCGATTGTCGCGGCACACTGCCTTTGCGTCGAATTGCGGTTGGCGATAACGAGAGTACCCTCAGCAGCGCCATTGACGATTTTAGACAGATACACGGTGCCTGGGCCTCCCCACGGCGCCGATGAGGTTTTATTGTCCTGCGAATTGGCGCCCGAGGCTTCTATTACGCCGCCCGAGGCGAAAAACCCGTCATAAGACTCTCCCGCCTTCGTCAGATACACGGCGACGCGTCCTCCCGATCCGCATTGATTGCTTGAGGTCTTACTATACCCTCCGTTCGCGCTTATGTTGCCGCTTCCCGATAAGGCGCCCGAAACCGTAAGCCATATACTCCCGCCCGCGGGCGACTGATGCGCTCCGTGCGACGTGGCGCCGATCGCCTCGATGCCGCCATCAAGAATAAGATCACCGTAGACGGTCATCTTGATTGCACCTCCGCCATACTCCGCACGGCCTACGGGCGCAGAACCCATATTGACGGGATACTTTAAAGACCCGTACGCCGCCTCGCTGGGAGCGGTAGAAACAATACCGCCGTGACAGCCGGCTGTCGTACTGCCGTCAGGCATCGTTTTCGCTCCGTTAAGGCCTTTTTCGTTCGCCGACACCTTCGCGCCCTCTTCGATATGCGCATCCGCGTAAACGACAATGTTCAGCCTATATTGCTCGGAGGCGCCATTTGCGGAATGTTCAATCGAAGACCCCGCTTTCATGACGAGGTTCGTTGTTTCGAACGTCGCGTTGTTCGCGATCAGCTGCGCACCATTGCCAAGAACAAGATCGTGCGCTCCACCGCAGGCGATCTCACTGCCGGGAGTAGAGGCTACGATGCTTATGTTCGTATACATCGCGCCTTCAGGTATTTCCATCCTGCCGCCGTCCAGACGGATGCGGCTTTTAGAATTTGAAAACGACATTAAGTTCGCCGCTCTTACCGTAACGTTCGAATGGACGGCGAGAACACCGCAGTTGGAGATAATCAGTTCTGAAAAATCGTATGCAACACCCGCTTCGCCGGCGATCAATTCGGCCGACTGTCCGGGAAACGCGGTGGAACGCCCTTTTATGACGAGCGTCCCTGCACCGGCGACATCGGATTTCTTCTCATAATATATCGTGCCGCACGAACCTTTATGCGTCTGGGTGGACTTCCCGTTCGAGTAGGCATGGACGGACCCCGCAAATGACGAG
The DNA here is from genome assembly GCA_045537795.1 of Kiritimatiellia bacterium. GTDB lineage: Bacteria > Verrucomicrobiota > Kiritimatiellia > RFP12 > UBA1067 > UBA1067. Next base: position 28,426 of record JAZSQE010000027.1, read on the forward strand.
AAATCGCCTTCGCCCGTCAATATCAACGCGATGCGTCCGCCGCCGCCGGCATTTGAATTGTTGCCATAGCCTCCGCCGTCTGCCGATATTTCACCGCTTCCCGATATCGCAGACGCCTCTATCAAGACACTTCCGCCTGCACCGTGAAAATCACCGCTACCAGCGTTGCTGTTCGCGTTTACGCTCCCGTCGATCCTCGCCTGGCCCGCGACGGTGAGGCGCACTGCACCGCCGCCCGCGTAGTCTCTGCCGCCCGAACCGAGCATAACCGGGCGCGAAAAAGACCCGTAGCATTTTCGCGTTGCGCCATTACCGCACCCTCCGTGCGAAGCTCCACGTCCCTGCGCGCCGCCTCCCGGACCTTGAGACCTGACAAAGCCTTTGTTGACGACATTTATCGATGCGCCTGCCGAAAGATCGAAATTACCGCCGACTTGAACGATAAGCTGCTTCGATCCTCGCCCGGATATCCACCCCTCGCTCGTCTGCGAGAAACTCGGATTTGCCGTATGCGTCCAAGAGCCGCCCTTGAGAGTGACGTTTCCCGAAACAACGAACGTCTCAAGTCCGGTATCGAATGTAACGGTATTCTCGTATGACTCGTTCTGCGTCCAGCTCCCCACCGTCATAGGGAGCGATGAATTCCAGACAAGATCCCCCGAATCGATTACAATGTCGTCGCCTTCGGCAGGAGACCGATCCCATTGCCCCCCGCTGTACGTGCACGTCGCCGCCACCGCCGCAGGGCAGACAAAAGACAAAGCAATCGTTATGGTGTTGAAGATTCGACTTTTCGCCATCGCTATGACTCCCATCTGTAGAGTAGAGACCCACGCCTCGGCTTTGCTGCCGGTGCGACTTCCCCCTCGTCAAACCGTACGTGCGGATTTCCCGCATACGGCTTTCAAGTCGGAGGCCAAGCGGTCTTAGGAAGACAAA